>NZ_LMOC01000002.1:0-4035 GCF_001423465.1 Pseudomonas sp. Leaf129
CTTCTTCATGCGCAACGACGGGTCGATGTCTTCTTCATGCGCAACGACGGGTCGATGTACAGCGACGGGTACCAGGCCAGTTGCTGGTTGGCGGCCCACAGCGGGTATTGGTTGCGCTGGTCGCGCCACTCGGTGAGTAGCCCTTCGCTGAAGCGCACGTCATCGTAGCCGGGCTCCATGCCCAGCAGGGCACCGTTGATGTACTGCTGCAGGCTGGCGATGGCACTGGCCACCGGGCTGGTTTCTACCGCCTGGGTGACCTGGGTATCGAGCAGCAGGTACTCGTACAGGTCGTTTTCGGTGCGCAGTTTTTCGGTCAGCCCGAGTTCCTGCAGGGTGGTGTCGTTGGGCACCAGTTCGCCCAGGTAATAGGCGACGAGGGCGTCGCGAAAGCTTTCGTTGAGGGTTGCTGCGATGGTCATGGAATGGATTCCTGTGTGGTGCGTTGGGCACCAGTTCGCCCAGGTAATAGGCGACGAGGGCGTCGCGAAAGCTTTCGTTGAGGGTTGCTGCGATGGTCATGGAATGGATTCCTGTGTGGTGGTTCAAGGGTTTTTTTGGGTGACAGTGAGGGCCTCTTCGCGGGCAGAGAGCTCGCCGCCCGCCCCGCTCCCACACAAGTTTCGCGAACACCTCGAATTCCTGTGGGAGCGGGCTCTGCCCGCGAAGGTGGCACTGCGGTCACCCCGTAGGCGTTAGCGAACAGCCGCCATCGCCGCCTGGCCTACCGCCTGCCAGTCAGCCTCGGGGCTGTCGGCCGTCAGCGAGCAGGCTTGCAGCAGGGTCGCCGCGTTCAGGCCCGTCTCGAGCGACACGGCCTGCGCCCGGCGCAGCCAGTCGATGTGCGCAACAGTCTTGGCGGTCTTCTGCGGCAGCAGCTCGGTCAGCAGCGCCACTTCGGTTTCGCGCCAGCCCAGCAGGGCCGACACTGCGGCATTGCAGGTTTGCGCCTGCACCGCCAGTTGGCGCTTTCCTGGGCGCTTGGAAACCAGCGCGTTGGCCTGTTCCAGGTAGCCCAGCAGGCGTTCTTCGGGTTGGCCCAGGGTGTTGAAAAGGGTCTCGTACGCCTTGAGCAGACGCAGATTGTCCAGCTTCAGCGGTCGCAGGTTCGTGGCGCCGAGCCATTCCGGGCAGGCGATGAAGGTCCGCAGTGCGCGCGGGCCCAGATTTGTCCAGGTTACAACCTTGCTGACGGCCACAACGTGCTGCAGCCTCTGGAGCGTGTACTCTTGGGATGAGCGCTCAGGCTCGCCCTCGATCGGCCAGCCCTGGGTGACGTGATACAGCACCGCCCCTGGCGCAAAGTTGGCCAAGTGCCCTGCCAGCACGGCTAGCTCAGGCATCAGACCGGTGTGTTCTTGCAGTAGCGCTTCGCTCACACGTTCCTGACGGCGCAGGCGCTCGAGCAGCCATTGGTCCAGGCAGCCCATGGCCGATTTGGCGGCTTCGGATGTCAAGGCAAGCGAGTCAAGCATCTGCTGAAGGCGAGTTTGCAGCTGTGCCAGGTCAGTGTCTTGGGCCGTGAGCTCTCGATCGATCACGAAGCCACTGCTGCTGACAAGTGTCCACGCACGCAGCTGTACGTACCAATCGACGGCCGTGCCGTCTTGCAAGGTAGGCAGACCCAGCTCATTGACCTGCTCTGGGGTGACGCGTTGATCACGAGCCTCGTTGGCCAGTTGTTCAAGACGTTCGTACAGGGCAGGGGCGGGTGTGCGGCTTTCGACGGTATCGAGCAGTGCACGCAAGGACGATACAGTCAGCTTGTTATCCTTGAGCCAACGCACCGCCCAATCCAGCTCCATCAGCACGTCAAGGATGTCCTTGCCGTCAGACTCGAGCGCTTTCAAACGACCGCTGGCGACCAGCGTGCAGTAGGCACTGCCACCCAGCAGCTCGGTCAATTCGCAGCAGTCGTTGACCGACAGACCGAACATCTGCGCGATGCGCGCCTGACGGTACAGCGAGGAAAGCACGGCGAAGGAACGTCGTAGCGGCGTCACATGGGTCAAGGTCGCCTTGGCGATACGCTCGAACTCGATGCCGGGCTGAACGTTCAGGCTGGCGCACAGTTGCGCGATGGTTTTTTGATGCGCAGGCTCTGCGGAATCCAGTTTGAATTCGACGTTGTCGATCATCAGCGGGGTGTCGAACAACACGGGGGTGTTGAACACCGCATCCAGTTGCGGGACCTTGCCGCTGCTGGCGTAAGGCGACACGTGGTACATGAACGCCGCAAAGGTTTCGGCATCAACGCGATACTGCTCGTTGAAGTGGCGGTAGGCACCCAGGGCGCGCAGGGTGTTGGCGTTGATCTCCAGGTTGGCGTTGGCATCGCCTTCGCTACGCATGGCGGCGGTGATCAGCGTATCCAGTTGAGCGAAAGGCAGACCGGTGACTTTTTGCAGACGAATCATGCGCTGCAGGCGGTCGAAGCGTTCCAGGCTGGTGTTGGTCAAGGACCATTTGCCGCTGGCCGGTTCCTCCATCAGCGCCATGGCGTTGTCGTAGTTTCGATAGCCACGAGTGCCGGGGTCGCTGCCGCCCACGCCGTTTACATAGCAGGCGCCGTAATGACTGGACAGCGGGAATGCCTTCGATCCGCTTGTCCCGTTCGCTGCTCGATTAGCGGTGACGAAATGGGCGGACTTAACCGGGGCATGGGCTTTCACAGCCAACAAGGCTTCGGCCTGTTCACTGTCAAGCGAGGTTGCGCGCAGGAATCCATCGAACGCCGTCAGGGGATTCATGGCAGCGAAGCGTAGGTCGATGCCATAGTGATTGCGGAAGAACGCTTGCTCTTCGGGGGTGAGGGCGTAGTCGTCCTCCGGTACGAGGGTTAACTTCCATTTCGCGAGTTGTAGTGGGCCAGGGTTCCAGTCCTCCAAGGCGGACCAGGATTGGGCGTTGATGGTGATATCGCAACGGTGCTGTGCGAGATTTGTGAGGGTGCTCTCATCCCCTGTGTATTGGATCAACAAGGACTTGGCAAAGCCGCCGCCGGTCAAGATTGCATGGTTGATTGGCCGCCGCGGACCGCCAAGCAAATCGCATGAGTAAAAATTCATCGGCAACGTTTGTCGAGTTCCGTCGGCAGTGAAAGACAACACTGCGGATGTTGGTCCCATTTCTCCGGTCTCTATGGGCTCAAATGCTGAAGGGGCTGCGGATACCACATCTGGTTGAGGCAACAGGAGATAGGTCGCCCTGTACGAGCGTATCGATCTGATAGCATCCCCACTGGGCGCATAAAAAATCTTGCTCCCTAGCAAACTGCGTAACCCAATGTAAAAATGGCTAAACAGTGAAGGTGCCAAGACAATCTTCTGCAAGCTGGGGCTCAGACCGCTGAGCGCAATCAGCGCGGCACTTGCGTCGGTAGTCACATGGCCAAAAGGCTGACCCGTTCCTGGGCCGGTCACGCTGACCCGATAGCTCAAGGCGCCCAGCGCAGGCTTCTCCCTACCCAGCGCCAGACTCACCTGCTGATGCGCGAAGTGATACGGAAACACGAACGGGTGTTTCTTCTCGGCCAGCAGTTGATGCACCGGCCGCACATCGTCTTTTTCCTGCTGGTACTTGTTGATGCCCTGGGTCAGCACGTCATTGACCAGGTCCAGCATGGGCCGGCTCTGGTAGGTGCTTTGCTCGTCGATCAGCATCTGGTCCAGACTGGTACTTGTTGATGCCCTGGGTCAGCACGTCATTGACCAGGTCCAGCATGGGCCGGCTCTGGTAGGTGCTTTGCTCGTCGATCAGCATCTGGTCCAGATCGGGGCGGCGCACCGCCAGCGGGATGCGCAGTGGCGAGGTGGAGGCGCCTTCGATCTTTTCGGCGGCGAAGCGGCGCAGCGAGCCCAGGTAGGCCACTGGTCCGTCCATGGCTTCGATAGCGCCGACCTTGCAGAACTGGTCCCAGTTTTCCTTGAACAGATTCGGGTAGCTGGGTCCGACGTTGACCAAGGCGCGCACGCCGGTTTGCGGCGCGATCAGCGGCAGGCTGCGGCCGGACGAGACCTGCTCTTCACGGAAGGA
>NZ_LMOC01000003.1:0-2372 GCF_001423465.1 Pseudomonas sp. Leaf129
CCAGGAAGCGGTCCAGGCCTACCTGGCCAGCTTCGAGGAAGTGGCCAACCTGACCATCATCAACGGCTACATCGCCGGCACCGACTTCAAGGAGTCCAACTACTACTTCATCGGCAAGTCCCGCGCCGAGGGTGCCTATTACTGGCGCTCGGTGAACATGTCCGAGCGCAGCTACCTGTCCGGCACCGCAGGGCCCAAGCAGGACAACCCGCAGCCCGGCGCCTGGTCGGACTGGAAACGGGCCAACCTGCCGATCTCGGAAGCGGCGATCGAGAAAACCATCCGTCCGGTGTACTTCAACAACCGGCTGTTCGTGACCTGGGTCGAGATGATCGACAGCGTCGATCCGGCAGGCAGCGGTGACTTGGAAGCCGTCGAGCCGGTCGGCGGCTCTTATAGCCATCGCGATCTGCCCAAGCCTAAAGCAACGTGCAAGCTACGTTTGAACCTGACGTACAAAAAGTACGACGACAGCTGGAGTGCGCCGCAGTGCTACATGGAAACCGAAGTGGATCCTGCCGCCATTACCTACCAATGGAAGACGGAAGAAAAGGATGACCCCGAGTACGGCACTCACAAGATCGACCTCGACACCATTGCCGTCGTCGATGTCTCGACCAATCCCGAAGCGTTGTTCCTGGCCATGTATGCCGGTTACGTCAAGGGTTCCAGTACTACCGATGGCCGCTTGGACAAGTACCGCCTGCTGAAAACCCTGAAGATCGACAAGAATTTCAACAGCTTCGATCTGTTCCCGGAATACGGTCTGGTTGATGGCACTGAGGAAGAAAACGAGGAAGAGGACAAAAGACTGAATCGTAATCTGGTCATGCGCGTCGGCATCCTGTTCGCTGCCGCCGATACCAATGCCGGACGCTTTCAGTTCCCTGTGACGGGAGTCTCGATCCGAATCAAGCCTTCTAGCCAAACCACCTCTCCCCATTCGGGAACCAGTGGCCTGCAAGGCTGGAACTATGCAGGCTGGCAGCCACGGATCCTGCACACCGTCGATGGCGACGACATCCAGTGGGATGAAGCCAGGCGCGAAATCAATTTTACGACGCGAGTCAACACGCGTTTTGCAAAAGAAAGCGGCATCAAGATCACCTCGACTACTGGCACCGAAAGGTACGAATTTGAATTTTATCTGCCTGAAGACGATGGCGAGGGTATGGTGACTCTGCAGCCCAACTCCCGACTGACATGCACGGCCGGGGCGTTTTCGAGCCCCTATCGGGGTTTTATATGGCTCCAGTTGCCAGGAGGAAGGCATACTCTGATAACAGACGAGAACGCCCAAAACGTAACTTTTAGTCCTAACGGTCAACATACAGACCTGGCTGGTAAAAGGGTAAACAGAGACCTGTTGCGTCGAGTCCAGGCCCGCCCAAGTGATCTTCTCTCAATGGAAACTTACAACCAGTCGAGTGGCGCCCCAAACCCCACGAGCTACCCCGTATACAGTTCCGGAGACCTGAAGTTTCTGCAGTTCCTCGCCCGGCCAAGCTCAATGAGTAATCCCACGCCTGAGAGCAACCGGCTCAAGGTCAATCTTAAAGTGGGTTCGGCTCAAGACACTTTATTGCCCAACCAGGACTCGCAATCGGCCACTATCAAAATCAGCCCTGAAACCCTTCGCCCTGATTGGAACGTTACCTGGCCAGACCACGAGAAAAAATTCACGATCATCCATGGCGTGTATGTCATGGAGACCAATGGCACCAGCAGCACCGGCATAGGCCATGCCATCAAAGCCACAGAGATCGAGCTTGAATTCATCGGCGACGACGCCCACTTGATCGCCCCGAAAATCTCGTACTACACCAACGCGACCCTGGGCACTGCCGAGTACATTGACTTCACCCGCTCTACCATCGCCCGCAACGACCGCGACAACGGCCTTCGCCAGCCCATCCGCATGAACACTCTGTTCGCCCGTAACCTGATCGAGCGTGCCAACATTGCCTTGGAAAACCTGCTGTCCTGGGAAACCCAGCACCTACCCGAGCCGGCATTGGCCGAATCCGGCACTCAGCCGTTCATGGACTTCAAGGGCGCCAACGGCCTCTACTTCTGGGAGCTGTTCTTCCACCTGCCGTTCCTGATCAGCCATCGCCTCAACACCGAGCAGCAGTTCAGCGACGCCGAGTACTGGCTCAGTTTCATCTTCGATCCGACTCGTCGCAGCGACAGCAGCGGCCGTCCGGACTACTGGAACGTGCGCCCGCTGGTGGACGAAATCAGCCGCGAGCGCTCCACCCGCGCGCCGATCGATCCGGACGGCATCGCCAGCGACAACCCGGTGCACTACCGCAAGGCCGTGTACAACCACTTCATCAAGAACCCTGTCGTCGCGCAACTGACGAATCACG
>NZ_LMOC01000004.1:0-1033 GCF_001423465.1 Pseudomonas sp. Leaf129
ATTGCGCATCACATCCAGCGCGCCCGTGGTCAGTCCAGTGTTCAGGGTCCTGGAAGCGAAGGCGAATGGCACGCTCGACCCCGCTACCCTAGGCGCCAATGCCACGGTTCGAGTGGTGCACTCGGGCATGTTGCCGGGCGATACCGTACGCGTGACCTGGGGCGGCTCGCCCTCACGCAATACCGAGATCAAGCCAGTGGTCGATCGCGCCACGCCGGTCGACTTCGCCATACCCAAGTCCTGGGTGATGGAAAACAGCGGCAAGACGGTGCCGGTGCTCTACACGTATGAAAAAGCCGGCGTCGGCACCCCCGTGGCATCAGCTCCGATTCAGATACGTGTGGTTTCCAGCACCGTCGGAGATGGTCAGGTGATTGCCGCTCGGCTCGACGCTCGGTACAACAACACCAGCAACGACTGCTCGGGCGAAGCGGCATTCTTTTGCAACGGTGTCATGTTGCGCACTGTCGACAGCGGAAATTTTCTGTCATGGAATCCCAGTGCCAACTCGATCAGAAAGGGGGCGGTATCGTTCTCTTTTCTACGGCGTGACATGGGCATCCAGCGGCTGGCCTGGGAAGCGGTACAGGGCATCATTTTCAAGAACGTCGAGCGTACGGTGGCCGACGGTAATCTGAACGTGCGCGTGCTGTGCTCGTTTCCCAGCGATGCTGCGACCGACGGGCGTGCCGACCAGGGCTGTGGAGCACACCCTAGCTACCCCACGCAAAGTGTCTACTGCTCCAGCTTGGGCATCACGACCTTGGCGCAATGGAAGACGCACTACAACTCCGTGGCTGCCGGTGGACCTCGCAATCAGCATCAGTGCTCCTTCTACGCACCGTCCCGATCGGCTTTTACGGTAAGTCTGGTGGCGAGATCCAACTTCCAGACACCGGCTGTCGATCGCCAGTATCACAACGAAATCATGCTCCAGGTATGGGGGCAGAACCTGCACCGGCAATTGCCGCTTGAGGCCCTGTTCTACCGCACCCAACGCAACCCTGCCTCGGGCCTGGCCAGCGCCAAGGTC
>NZ_LMOC01000005.1:0-1553 GCF_001423465.1 Pseudomonas sp. Leaf129
ACCCTGTCGAACAACCAGACCATTACCATCGCAGTGGGCGAAACCAGCGGTACCGTTTCTTACACCCTTGGCAATGACGTCTACAACGGCGCCGACACCGTCAGCACCGCGATCACTGGMGTAACCGGTGGCAACTACGAGCAGCTGACCCCGAACACCACACCGGTTGTGACGCYAGTTGGCGATAGCATTGATGTCACCAACGTTGTGCTGACCGCCACTGTCCCAGCGGGCGGCGCCCTGGAAAACGGCACCATYCTCTACACGGCTACCGTTGGCGCACCTGTCACCGGCTCGCCGGTTGTCGTGACCCTGTCGAACAACCAGACCATCACCATCGCGGTCGGTGAAACCAGCGGTACCGTTTTCTACACCCTGGGTAATGACGTCTACAACGGCGCCGACACTGTCAGCACCGCGATCACCGGCGTAACCGGCGGCAACTACGAGCAGCTGACCCCGAACACCACGCCGGTCGTGACCCCGGTTGGTGATAGCGTTGACGTCACCAATGTCGTACTGACCGCTACCGTTCCAGCGGGCGGCGCTCTCGAAAACGGCACCATCCTTTACACCGCGACCGTCGGCGCTCCAGTGACTGGCTCACCAGTCGTCGTAACCCTGTCGAACAACCAGACCATTACCATCGCGGTCGGTGAAACCAGCGGTACCGTTTCTTACACCCTTGGCAATGACGTCTACAACGGCGCCGACACCGTCAGCACTGCGATCACCGGCGTAACGGGTGGCAACTACGAGCAGCTGACGCCGAACACCACACCGGTCGTGACCCCGGTTGGCGATAGCATTGATGTCACCAACGTTGTGCTAACCGCCACTGTCCCAGCGGGCGGCGCCCTGGAAAACGGCACCATTCTCTACACGGCTACCGTTGGCGCACCTGTCACCGGCTCGCCGGTTGTCGTGACNACCGCCACTGTCCCAGCGGGCGGCGCCCTGGAAAACGGCACCATTCTCTACACGGCTACCGTTGGCGCACCTGTCACCGGCTCGCCGGTTGTCGTGACCCTGTCGAACAACCAGACCATCACCATCGCGGTCGGTGAAACCAGCGGTACCGTTTYCTACACCCTGGGTAATGACGTCTACAACGGCGCCGACACTGTCAGCACCGCGATCACCGGCGTAACCGGCGGCAACTACGAGCAGCTGACCCCGAACACCACNTGAAAATGGCACTATCGTTTACACCGCTACGGTAGGCGCGCCTGTCACGGGTTCTCCGGTTGTCGTGACTTTGTCGAACAACCAGACCATCACCATCGGTGTAGGCGAAACCAGCGGTACCGTTTCCTACACCCTGGGCAATGACGTCTACAACGGCGCCGACACCGTCAGCACCGCGATCACCGGCGTAACCGGYGGCAACTACGAGCAGCTGACMCCGAACACCACGCCGGTCGTGACCCCGGTTGGCGATAGCATCGACGTCACCAACGTTGTGCTGACCGCCACTGTCCCAGCGGGCGGCGCYCTSGAAAACGGCACCATYCTCTACACGGCTACCGTTGGCGCACCTGTCACCGGCTCGC
>NZ_LMOC01000005.1:1692-1960 GCF_001423465.1 Pseudomonas sp. Leaf129
AATGACGTCTACAACGGCGCCGACACTGTCAGCACCGCGATCACCGGCGTAACCGGCGGCAACTACGAGCAGCTGACCCCGAACACCACACCGGTTGTGACGCCAGTTGGCGATAGCATTGATGTCACCAACGTCGTGTTGACCGCTACCGTTCCAGCGGGCGGCGCTGTTGAAAATGGCACTATCGTTTACACCGCTACGGTAGGCGCGCCTGTCACGGGTTCTCCGGTTGTCGTGACTTTGTCGAACAACCAGACCATCACCATCG
>NZ_LMOC01000006.1:0-224 GCF_001423465.1 Pseudomonas sp. Leaf129
GGCAATGACGTCTACAACGGCGCCGACACCGTCAGCACCGCGATCACTGGCGTAACCGGTGGCAACTACGAGCAGCTGACCCCGAACACCACACCGGTTGTGACGCCAGTTGGCGATAGCATTGATGTCACCAACGTTGTGCTGACCGCCACTGTCCCAGCGGGCGGCGCCCTGGAAAACGGCACCATCCTCTACACGGCTACCGTTGGCGCACCTGTCACCGG
>NZ_LMOC01000006.1:249-6128 GCF_001423465.1 Pseudomonas sp. Leaf129
GGCAATGACGTCTACAACGGCGCCGACACCGTCAGCACCGCGATCACTGGCGTAACCGGTGGCAACTACGAGCAGCTGACCCCGAACACCACACCGGTCGTGACGCCAGTTGGCGATAGCGTTGATGTCACCAACGTCGTGTTGACCGCTACCGTTCCAGCGGGCGGCGCTGTTGAGAATGGCACCATCGTTTACACCGCTACTGTTGGCGCGCCTGTCACCGGTTCGCCAGTGGTTGTGACCCTGTCGAACAACCAGACCATCACCATCGCGGTCGGTGAAACCAGCGGTACCGTTTCCTACGCATTGGGCAATGACGTTTACATTGGTGCCAACACGGTCAGCACCGCCATCACCGGCGTAACCGGTGGCAACTACGAGCAGCTGACCCCGAACACCACACCGGTCGTGACGCCAGTTGGCGATAGCGTTGATTACCATCGCGGTCGGTGAAACCAGCGGTACCGTTTCCTACGCATTGGGCAATGACGTTTACATTGGTGCCAACACGGTCAGCACCGCCATCACCGGCGTAACCGGTGGCAACTACGAGCAGCTGACACCGAACACCACTCCTGTGGTAACGCCAGTCAGCGATGTGATCGATGTCACCAACATCAGCCTCACCGGTGCTGCGTCGGTAACCGAAGGTGAATCGGCGAGCTACACGCTGACCCTGAGCAATCCAACCAACGTCGACACCCAGGTCACCCTGAACCTGAGCTACGGCGGCAGCGCTACACGTGCCGACTATCAGGGCACGGACACCATCACCGTGACCATCAAGGCGGGAGAAACCAGCGCCAACTTCCAGCTGCCCATCGTCGATGACGCCTTGGTCGAAGGCCGCGAGAATGTCGTGGTCACCATCGCCAACCCGACCGGCACCAACTTCGAGAGCCTGGTAGTCAACCCGCAGGCCGCCAGCGTCAATACCGTCATCATCGACAACGACGCGCCCGTGGTCGGCGACAACGACGGCGTGCCAGGCAACAAACTGACCGGTACCGAAGACACCGTACTGGCACTGGACTGGGCCTCGTTCAACATCGAGCCAACCGCCAACCCCAACCTCGACCTGGGGATCAAGTTCACCAGCCTGCCGGCGAACGGCTCGCTGCAATACAACGATGGCTCGGGCTGGAGAGACCTGACCCAGGCCGATCTGGGCACCACGTTCAGCAAGGCTCAAATCGACGCAAAAACACTGCGCTTCGTCCCGGGAGCCGACGAGTCGGGCAGCGATGCCTACAACAACGGCGGTACAGGCGACCAGCGCAGCGATTACGCCAACTTCACCTTCACCCCGACGGTCGATGCCCTGGTGGGCAAGCCGGGTACCGTGGTCATCGACATCAAGCCGGTGGCTGACGTCCCCGTGCTGTCCGTGGCTCAGACGATCTCCGGCCTGATCAAGTACACCTACACCGACCTGCAAGGACTTGGCACCAACGGTGAAGGCGCTGATCCTGCATTGATCAAGTCCACCATCGAAGCCGCGGGCAGCCGTCCGGGCGTCGTCATCTCCGAAGTCGGTGACTCTAACGTTGTGCAGGGCACCGGTACCAAAGTCACCGGCCTGATCTTCCTCGAAGCTGGCAAGACCTACACCTTCAGCGGCAAGGCCGACGACGGTCTGTTGATCAACGTTGGCGGCAAGGATCTGGATGGCGCGCACTGGGGCGCTGGCATCGACCCGACCTCGGGCGACTACACCGGCAGCATCACGCCGACCGAAACCGGCTACTACAGCATCGACCTGTATCACTACAACCAGAACGGCCCAGGCTTCTACAACCTGAACCTCTCGGTGGACCAGGGTCCAGCGACGTCGATCGGTGCGAGCGGCGTGCCGCTCTACAGTGATATCAGCGAAGTCATCAACCAGGGCATCGATGTCGTCCCGCACGTCGACGCCAATGGCGACGGCTACTACGCCGGCTACGAACTGAACCACGGTGCCGAAGACACCGCGATCCAGCTGAGCACCATCGCCGTCTCGTTCGGCGATACCCGCGACGGCTCCGAACTGCATGTGCTGCAGATCAGCGGTATTCCGGTGGGTGCAGTGCTGCGTGATGGCGCCAACCACGTTTATGTGTCCGAGGCTGGCGGCACCGGCACGGCTGATATCACCGGCTGGAACCTCAGCACCCTGACTTTCCAACCGCCGACCGACTTCAACGGCACCGTGGCGCTGACCGTTACCGCAACGGCCACCGAAAAAGCCGATCTGGCCAACCCAGCTTCGGTCAGCCAGCAGCTGAATATCATCGTCGACCCGGTCACCGACGTGACCAACGTGGTTCTCACCGCCGAAGTCCCAGCGGGCGGCGCAGTCGAGAACGGTACCATCGTCTATACCGCCACGGTCGATTCGCCAGTGACCGGTGCGCCAGTGGTCGTCAGCCTGTCGAACAACCAGGTCATTACCATTCCCGTGGGTCAAACATCGGGCTCGGTGACTTACGTCATTGGCAACGACGTGTATAAAGGCGCAGACACCGTCAGCACAGGCATCACCGGCGTAAGCGGTGGCACCTACGAGCAACTGACTCCGAACACCACGCCAGTCGTCACTCCAGTTGGCGACAGCATCGATGTCACCAACGTCGTACTGACCGCCACCGTTCCTGCAGGCGGCGTCGCTGAAAACGGCACCATCGTCTACACCGCCACTGTCGGCGCACCGGTCACCGGCTCGCCAGTTGTCGTGACCCTGTCGAATACCCAGACCATCACCATTCCCGTCGGTCAGACGTCGGGCTCGGTGTCCTATGTCGTCGGCAACGACGTGTACAAAGGTGCCGACAACGTCAGCACTGGCATCACCGGCGTAAGCGGTGGCAACTACGAGCAACTGACGCCGAACACCACGCCAGTCGTGACCCCGGTCAGCGACAGCAACGACGTTACCAACGTGGTACTGACTGCCGCTGTTCCAGCGGGCGGGGCCGTTGAAAACGGCACCATCGTCTATACCGCCACCGTTGGCGCACCGGTCACCGGCTCGCCGGTTGTAGTGACCCTGTCGAACAACCAGACCATCACCATTGGTGTAGGCGAAACCAGCGGTACTGTCTCCTACACCCTGGGTAACGACGTCTACAACGGCGCCAACCCCGTCAGCACGGCTATCACCGGCGTAACCGGTGGCAACTACGAGCAACTGGCCCCGAACACCACGCCGGTCGTAACTCCAGTTGGCGATAGCACCGACGTCACAAACGTCGTACTGACCGCTACCGTCCCAGCGGGCGGTGCCTTGGAAAACGGCACCATCCTCTACACCGCGACCGTCGGCGCACCTGTCACCGGCACCCCGGTTGTCGTGACCCTATCCAACAACCAGACCATCACCATCGGTGTGGGCGAAACAAGTGGCACTGTTTCCTACACGCTGGGTAATGACGTCTACACCGGCGCCGCCACCGTCAGCACGGCCATCACCGGCGTAACCGGTGGCAACTATGAACAGCTGACTCCGAACACCACGCCAATCGTGACCCAGGTCGGCGATGTGACCGATGTCACCACCATCAGCCTCAGCGGTACTGCGTCGGTAACCGAAGGTGAGTCTGCGAGCTACACGCTGACCCTGAACAATCCGACCAATGTCGATACGCAGGTCACCCTGAACCTGAGCTACGGTGGCAGTGCGACAGGTGCCGACTATCGAGGCACGGACACCATCACCGTGACCATCAAGGCGGGGGAAACCAGCGCCAACTTCCAACTGCCCATTGTCGATGACGCCCTGGTCGAAGGTCGCGAGAACGTCGTGGTCACCATCGCCAATCCGACCGGCACCAACTTCGAGAGCCTGGTAGTCAACCCGCAGGCCGCCAGCGTCAACACTGTCATCATCGACAACGATGCTCCGGTGGTGGGCGACAATGGCGGCGTGCCAGGCAACAAACTGACCGGTACCGAAGACACCGCACTGGCACTGAACTGGGCGTCGTTCAACATCGAGCCAACCGCCAACCCCAACCTCGACCTGGGCATCAAGTTCACCAGCCTGCCGGCTAACGGCAACCTGCAGTTCAACGACGGCAGCGGCTGGAAAAACCTGACCCAAGCGGATCTTGGCACCACGTTCAGCAAAGCCGACATCGAGGGCGGCAAGCTGCAGTTCGTCCCAGTGGCCGACGAGTCGGGCAGCGATGCCTACAAGAACGCCGGTACCGGTGACCAGCACAGCGACTACGCCAGCTTCACCTTTACCCCGACGGTCGACGCTCTGGTGGGCAAGCCCGGCACCGTGACCATCGACATCAAACCGGTGGCTGACGCACCGATCCTGAGCCTCACACCGGACTACGTCGTTCCGACCGGTCTGATCAAATACACCTACACCGGCCTGCAAGGGCTGGGCACCAATGGCGAAGGCGCTGACCCTGCACTGATCAAGTCCACCATCGAAGCCGCCAACCGGCCTCAGGGCGTGGTCGTTGCCGATGTGGGTGACACCAATGTCGTACAGGGCACCTCTACCAAAGTCACCGGCCTGATCTTCCTCGAAGCCGGCAAGACCTACACCTTCACCGGCAAGGCCGACGACGGTCTGCTGATCAACGTTGGCGGCAAGGATTTGAGCACCGCCCACTGGGGCGCTGGCGTCGACCCCACTTCAGGTGACTTCAGCGGCACCTTCAAACCGACTGAAACCGGCTACTACAGCCTGGATCTGTACCATCACAACCAGAACGGGCCGGGCTTCTACGGCCTGAACCTGTCGGTCGACCAAGGCCCCGTGACTCCGATCGGCCAGAGCGGAGCGCTGCTGTATACCGACATCGCCGACTTGGTGAACCAAGGCATCAAGGTTACCCCGCACGTCGATGGCAACGGTGATGGTTACTACGCCGGCTACGAACTGAACCACGGTGCCGAAGACACCGCGATCCAGCTGAGCACCATCAACGTCACCTTCGGCGACACGCGTGATGGTTCCGAACTGCACGTGTTGCAGATCAGCGGTATCCCGGCAGGCGCAGAGCTGCGTGATGGCGCTGGCCATAGCTACGTTTCTACAGCCGGTGGCACCGGCACGGCCGATATCACCACGTGGGATCTGAAAACCCTGACCATCACGCCGCCGACCGATTTCAACGGCACGCTGGCGCTGACCGTCACGGCCACCGCCACCGAGAGCGCCGACTCGGCCAACCCGGCTTCGGTCAGCCAGCAGCTGAACGTCATCGTCGACCCGGTTACCGACGTGACCAATGTCGTGCTTACGGCACAAACGCCACCAGGCGGCGTGCTGGAAAACGGCACCATCGTCTACACCGCGACGGTGGGTAATCCGGTGACTGGCGCACCGGTCGTCGTCAAGCTCTCGAACGACCAAGTCATCACCATTCCTGTGGGTGAGACGTCGGGCTCGGTGTCCTACGTCGTCGGCAACGACGTGTACAAAGGCGCCGACAGCGTCAGCACKRSCATCACCGGCGTGACCGGCGGCAACTACGAGCAACTGGCCCCGAACACCACCCCGGTCGTGACCCAGGTCAGCGACAGCAACGACGTCACCAACGTCGTACTGACCGCACAAACGNGGCGCCGACAGCGTCAGCACGGCCATCACCGGCGTGACCGGCGGCAACTACGAGCAACTGGCCCCGAACACCACCCCGGTCGTGACCCAGGTCAGCGACAGCAACGACGTCACCAACGTCCTACTGACCGCACAAACGCCAGCAGGCGGCGTGGCTGAAAACGGCACCATCGTCTACACCGCCACCGTCGGCGCACCTGTTACTGAATCGCCGGTKGTCGTGACCCTGTCGAACAACCAGACCATCACCATTCCGGTAGGTCAGACGTCGGGCACTGTGTCCTACGTCGTCGGCAACGACGTGTACAAAGGCGCT
>NZ_LMOC01000006.1:6141-18641 GCF_001423465.1 Pseudomonas sp. Leaf129
CGACAGCGTCAGCACTAGCATCACCGGCGTGACCGGCGGCAACTACGAGCAACTGGCTCCAAACACCACCCCAGTCGTGACCCAGGTCAGCGACAGCAACGACGTCACCAACGTCGTACTGACCGCACARACGCCAGCAGGCGGCGTGGCTGAAAACGGC
This sequence comes from Pseudomonas sp. Leaf129, assembly GCF_001423465.1. NCBI lineage: Bacteria > Pseudomonadati > Pseudomonadota > Gammaproteobacteria > Pseudomonadales > Pseudomonadaceae > Pseudomonas > Pseudomonas sp. Leaf129. The sequence goes on from NZ_LMOC01000006.1 coordinate 6,302, forward strand.
ACCATCGTCTACACCGCCACCGTCGGCGCACCTGTCACTGAATCGCCGGTGGTCGTGACCCTGTCGAACAACCAGACCATCACCATTCCGGTAGGTCAGACGTCGGGCWCKGTGTCSTACGTCGTCGGCAACGACGTGTACAAAGGCGCYGACAGCGTCAGCACYGCCATCACYGGCGTGACCGGCGGCAACTACGAACAACTGGCTCCAAACACCACCCCAGTCGTGACCCAGGTCAGCGACAGCAATGACGTCACCAACGTCGTACTGACCGCACAGACGCCAGCAGGCGGCGTGGCTGAGAACGGCACCATCGTCTACACCGCCACCGTCGGCGCACCTGTCACTGAATCGCCGGTGGTCGTGACCCTGTCGAACAACCAGACCATCACCATTCCGGTAGGTCAGACGTGTACAAAGGCGCCGACAGCGTCAGCACGGCCATCACCGGCGTGACCGGCGGCAACTACGAGCAACTGGCCCCGAACACCACCCCGGTCGTGACCCAGGTCAGCGATGTGATCGATGTCACCACCATCAGCCTCAGCGGCGCTGCGTCGGTGACCGAAGGTGAATCGGCGAACTACACGTTGACCCTGAGCAATCCGACCAATGTCGATACGAAGGTCACCCTGAACCTGAGCTACGGTGGCAGCGCGACAGGTGCCGACTATCGGGGCACGGACACCATCACCGTGACCATCAAGGCGGGGGAAACCAGCGCCAACTTCCAACTGCCCATCGTCGATGACGCCCTGGTCGAAGGCCGCGAGAACGTCGTAGTCACCATCGCCAATCCAACCGGCAGCAACTTTGAAAGCCTGGTGGTCAACCCGCAGGCCGCCAGTGTCAACACCGTCATCATCGACAACGATGCGCCGGTGGTGGGCGACAATGGCGACAACAAGGGCGTGGCTGGCAACAAGCTCAGCGGCACCGAAGACAATGCCGTGGCCCTGGACTGGGCTTCGTTCAACGTCCAGCCAACTGCCAACCCCACCCTCGACCTGGGCATCAAGTTCACCAGCCTGCCGGCGAACGGCAACCTGCAGTTCAACGACGGCAGCGGTTGGAAAAACCTCACCCAAGCAGATCTGGGCACTACCTTCAGCAAAGCCGACATCGATGCCGGCAAGCTGCAGTTCGTCCCAGTAGCCGACGAGTCGGGTAGCGATGCCTATAAAAACGCCGGTACCGGTGACCAGCACAGCGACTACGCCAGCTTCACCTTCACCCCGACGGTCGATGCGCTGGTGGGCAAGCCTGGCACGGTCACCATCGATATCAAGCCGGTAGCCGATGCCCCGATCCTGAGCCTGACACCGGACTACGTCGTTCCGACCGGTCTGATCAAGTACACCTACACGGGTCTGAAAGGTCTGGGCACCAATGGTGAAGGCGCTGATCCAGCACTGATCAAGTCCACCATCGAAGCCGCCAACCGGCCTCAGGGCGTGGTCATCTCCAATGTGGGCGACACCAGTGTCGTCCAGGGCACCGGTACCAAGGTGACCGGCCTGATCTTCCTCGAAGCTGGCAAGACCTACACCTTCAGCGGCAAGGCCGACGACGGTCTGCTATTCAACGTCGGCGGCAAGGACTTGGCCACCGCGCATTGGGGACCAGGCTCTTCCCCTAACGCGGGTGTTTTCAGCGTCACCTTCAAGCCTACGGAAACCGGCTATTACAGCCTCGACCTGTATCACCACAACCAGAATGGCCCTGGCAACTACACCCTGAACCTGTCGGTCGACCAAGGCCCAGCCACTGCGATCGGTAAGAGCGGAGCGCTGCTGTACACCGACATCGCCGACCTGGTGAACCAAGGTATCAAGGTCACTCCGCACGTCGACGGCAACGGCGATGGTTACTACGCCGGTTACGAACTGAACCACGGTGCCGAAAACACCGCGATCCAGTTGAGCACCATCAACGTCACCTTCGGCGACACGCGTGATGGCTCCGAACTGCACGTGTTGCAGATCAGCGGTATCCCAGCAGGTGCAGAGCTGCGTGATGGCGCCGGCCATAGCTACGTTTCCACGGCTGGTGGCACCGGCACGGCTGATATCACCAAATGGGATCTGAAAACACTGACCATCACGCCGCCGACCGATTTCAACGGCACGCTGGCGCTGACCGTCAAGGCCACCGCCACCGAGAACGCTGACCCGGCCAACCCTGCGTCGGTCACCCAGAAGCTCAACGTCATCGTCGACGCCGTGAACGACGCGCCCGTGGTCGCCATGGATGAACGTGTCGTCTTCAACGAAGGCTCCGCACAAGCTGTTCATCTGGTCACAGGCCTGAGCATCAGCGACAAGGACAACACCGTTGGCGATCAACTGCAAAGCGCGAAGATCGTCATCCATAACACCATGGCCGGTGACACCTTGAGCTCGGCCTTCGCAACCGGCAACGGCACCACCACTCAAGGCATTGCCTACAAGGTCGCAGGCGTGGGCAGCGATGGCACCATGACCATCACTCTGGAAGGTGCCGCAAGTCGTGCTACCTATCAGGACGTGATCAGTTCGATCATGTTCAAGGCAACCGGCGAGCACCCGGAAAGCACCGTGCGCCAAGTTTCGGTCGAAGTGACCGATACCGGCGTGCAGGGCAATGGTGCAAACGCTGCGACCTCGGTCGTGGCCAACAGCGTGATGATGGTCAAGCCCGCCGTGGTCGTGACTCTGTCGGCCGACCCACAGGCCTTCGAAGGCGGTGTGATCAAGTACACCGCCACCCTGACCGACCTGCACGGCAATGCCGTCAACGCTCAGGACACCATTCGGGTCGACATCGGCAACGGCGCGAGCATCAGCATCGCCAAGGGCGCATCGGCAAACTCGACTACGGTCCAAGCACCCGCGGACGACGTGTACAAGGACGCCGATTCGGTCAGCCGTACCATCCAGAACGTAAGCGGTGGCGGCAACGTCACGCTGGTCCCGAGCACCACGCCGGTCAATGTGCTGGTCAACGACACCATCGACGCTACCAAGGTCAGCTTGAGCGCCACATCGGCAGTCAACGACGGCGGCGTCATCACCTACACTGCCACCCTCGACCACGCGGCCGACAAGGCCGTGAAGCTGCTGCTGTCGAACGGTCAGACCATCGAGATCGCGGCCAAGGCTACACAAGGTTCCGTTAATTACACGGTGGCCAACGATGCTTCGCGTGCCGGTATGATCACGGTCGCCGTCACCGGTATCGCCAACGCCGCCGATGGCAAGCCGATCGATGGCAACTTCGAAAAACTCCTGTACCAGGATGCGTCGGCCAGCACCACCGTGACCGGCCCACAGACCACCATCGGTATCACCGGTGCCGAGCGGATCATCGAAGGCCAGTCGGCCATCTACACCCTGACCCTCAGCCACGAGACCAAGAGCCCGGTCACCGTCACCCTGAGCTATTCGGGCAAGGCGGCCAATGGTGCCGACTTCCAGGGCCAGACCACCGTGGTCATCAACGCCGACAAGTCGTCTGCGACCTTCCCCATCAGCGCCCTGAGCGATCAGTTGCGTGAGGGAACCGAACAACTGGTCGTGACCATCGACTCGGTCACCGGCGGCAACTTCCAGAGCCTGACGCCAGACCCGGCCCACGCCAGTGTTGCCATCAACATCATCGACAACACCCTGGTGGCCGACACCGCCACGGTCGATGAAGGCGCCACCCTGAACGGCAACGTGCTGACCAATGATCGCGACGGTGACAACAGCCTGACCGTGGCCAAGTTCACCGTCGGCGGCACCAGCTATGCCATGGACGCCAGCGGCCATGCCACGGCTCAGGTCTTCGCCGCAGTCGACAAGCCATCGGTAGCCGTCGGCAATCTGACCATCGCTGCCGATGGCAGCTACACCTACACGCCGGCCAAGGGTTACGAGCACTGGAGCGGCACCGTGCCAACGGTCAGCTACACCACCAATACCGGTGCGGTCAGTACCCTGGACATCACCGTGGCGCCAGTCAGTGATACGCCGCTGCTGAACGTTGCCAACCCAACTTCGTGGACACTGTCCGGCGACGCCAACACCGTCACCAGCGGCCAGGTCAGCCAATTAGGCGAAGCGTGGAAGACCCACAACGCCAACAACTACATCGAGGTCAATCCGTACAGCGTCTACAACGGCACCTCCAGCAGCACCAAGGTGATCGAGCTGGAAAGCGACGTGGGCGCCCCTAGCGACCTGTATACCGTCGTAGCCAACGCCAAGGCCGGTTCGCTGTACACCCTGGACTTCGACTACTCGCCACGCAAAGGGCATGAGGCCGATTCCGACATCAGGGTCATGTGGGGTGACAAGGTGGTTGCCGTGATCAACGGCACCACCGTTGGCATGGTGCACTACAGCCTGCAATTGCCGGTGGACAGCACCGCCAGCAAGACCTTGACCTTCGCTTCGGTGGACAAGAACTCGTTCGGTGGGTTGCTGGACAACATTACGCTGTCCACCACCGGCAACACCGGTGTAGCTGGCAAGGCGATCGCGCTGTCCGAGATCACTTCGCAGCTGGTCGACCGTGACGGTTCCGAAACCCTGACCACGACCATTTCCAACATCCAGGCCGGTGCCACCCTCAGTGACGGCACCAACAGCTTCACCGCCAGCAGCACCGCCCAGGTTGCGGATGTCAGCAAGTGGGACCTGTCCGCCTTGACGCTGACCACTGCAGCCAATGCGCCTGTCGGTGACATCAACCTGAAAGTCAACGCCAGCGCCAAGGACGGTACCGCCGTCGCTGCAGCAGCCGCGGAACAGACCCTGACCGTGCACGTTGTAGCGGCCAAACAGAGCTACAGCGTCATCACCGGCAACGCCGGCACCGAGACGCTGGATGGCACTACCGGGCGCGACATCATCGTCGGCGACGTGACACCGACCCAGACGCAGAACGGCGCCAGCTATAACATCGCCTATATCCTGGATCGCTCCAACAGCATGAAGGACACGCTGGCCAGCGCGAAGGACTCGATCGCCAGCGCCATCCAGCAACTCTCGCAGAATCTGGGCGGCGGCACGGTCAAGGTGACCATCGTCGACTTCGGTACCGATGCCCAGCAAGGCACTACGCTGACGCTCAAGGCGAACATGTCGTTGGACGCGATCAAAACAGGTCTTGGCCTCAATGCGATCACCGCCAATGGTGGTACCAACTACGAAGCTGCGTTCTTCAAAGCGGCAACGTGGTTCGACGGCACTGAAGCGACCAGCAACACCAAGGCGGTCAAACTCAGCTACCTGATCACCGATGGCGAGCCCAACTACTATCTGGACAGCGCCAATAATCGCCAAGGCGATGGTCGCACCACCAACAGCACCGTGGTCGAGGGTTCTGCCGAAGGCTTTGCGGCCCTGGCCAAGGTATCGACCGTGGAGGCGATCGGTGTCGGTGACAACTCCAACAGCGCCACTGTCGCGACTTTGCAGAAGTTCGACAGCGATGGTGTAGTTCAAAGCAAGATCGACGTCACAGACATCGCAGCAGCCTTGAAGAACAGCCTCATCACCGCCGGTGGCGACACCATCAACGGCGGCGAAGGCCACGACATCCTGTTCGGCGACACCATCTCGTTCACCAAGGCGGGCGTGACCACCGAGGGTACGGCAGCCCTGACCGAGTACGTGAAATCGGTCACCAACGCAAGCTCCGTCACCTCCGAGCAGGTACACGACTACATCACCAAGCACGCCAGCGACTTCAACGTCGGCCCTGCCAGCTCCGAGGGCCAGGCCGGTCTGTTCACCGTCGCCAAGGGGGGCAATGACTTCCTCAACGGCGGTGATGGCGACGACATCATCTACGGCCAGCGTGGCGATGACACCCTGCGTGGCGGTGCCGGCAACGACGTGCTCTTCGGTGGTGCCGGCAAGGATACGTTCGTGTGGAAAAGCGGTGACGTGGGTACCGACACCATCAAGGACTTCAGCCATGCCGAAGGCGACAAACTGGATCTGTCCGACCTGTTGCCATCGGATGCCGAAACCAACCTGGCGAATTACCTGAAGCTGAGCACCGACACGGCCGGCAACTCGACCCTGCAGATCAGCACCAAAGGTGACATGACGTCGGCTTCGGCCACCGTCACGCCGGATGTCACCATCAAGGTCGACAATGCGCACTGGGGCAGCGGTACCGATGCCATCAAGTCGCTGATCTCCGGTGGCGACCTGCTGGTCAAGCACCACGATTGATGCCATCGGCAGCCGGCCCCAACAGGTCGGCCGCCGTCAGCATCCATAGTGTCGGAATCCGTGTAATCTCTGCCGAGGCTGCATTGCAGTCTCGGCAGGTTTTTTTTCGATGGGAGCGCTTCGATGTTCTATGTACAACGCGATCGACAAGGTGCATTGATCCGTGTGGAGGCGGCACCCTATGCCGAAGCCACGGAAACCCTGCCGGCCGATCACCACGAGATCCAGGCGTGGTACGCCAACGATGTGGTCGAAACCAGCCTGAAACAGCTCAAGCAGAGCGACCTGGACATGATCCGGGTACTCGACGACCTGATCCAGGTACTGACCAGCAAAGGCATCATTCGGGTGACCGACCTGCCAGCGGCGGCCCAGGCCAAGCTCAAGGATCGTTCCAGCGCGCGGGTGGCGCTGGGTGGTTTGAACCAGCTGATCAACGACGACGAAACCGGCCTGATCTGAAGCCCTCTTCCCTCCTCACCACCGCGCCTGCAAGGGCACGGTCAGAAGCTGAACGAAGGCCTGTGCGGCAGACCTAGCCTGCCTGCCAGGGCCGCGGTTCGCCCACCAGCTGGCCCTGCACACCGGCAATCCCCATCTCGCGAATCACCTGCAACTCCCCTTCCGTTTCGACCCGCTCGGCAATCAGCGGCAAGTCGATGCTGTGCGCCGCCCGCTGAATGGCCTCGATGAACAGCCGCTTGTGGCTTTCCTGATCGATCGCGCGAATGTAGCTGCCGTCGATCTTCAGGTAGCCAAGGCCCAGATGGGCCAAGTTGCCGATCATGCTGAAACGCCCGCCGAAGCGCTGCAGGCTCAGGCTGTAGCCCAGGCTGCGCAGACGTCGCGTGAACTGCTCCAGCACGCTCTGCTCGGGGATCTGCTCCTCGCCGATTTCCAGGATCAGACGCGGGCCCAGGGACGGATACTGCGCCAGTCTTTCGAACAGCGCTTCCAACGCCTGCGGATCACTCAAGGTCGCCGCAGACAGGTTCAACGCGAGCGTGGCGTCGTGCTTGCGCAGATGCTCCAGTACGAGCTCCAGCATCAGCCGATCCAACCGCGCGGACCAGCCGAAACGCTCCAGCCACGGCAGAAACCGTCCCGCTGCCACAGCCTGGCCCTGCTCGTCGATCAGCCGTGATAGCACCTTGTGGTGAAGCACCTGCTGGGTGTCCGCGCTACTCACCACCGGTTGGAAGTACAGCTGGAAGCGGCGCTGGCTCAGAGCTTCATCGAGCAGGGTATGCCAGGCGTGGTGATCATTTTCCACCGTCGCCAGCGCCCGGTGCTCCAGACACACCCAGCAACTGTCCCCTGGCCCCTCGGCTTGCGCCAGGGCTTCGTCCGCCAGCTTGAGCAAGGCGTGCGGGTCATCACCCGGGGTGTACGGTGCGAGCCCCAAATGGGCCACTGGCAGCAGATCGGTGGCGCCGGTCTGGGCCAGGCTGCGCAGGTTCGCATCGAGCGCCTGTGCGAGCTGCTGGGCCTCCTCGCGCACCATGCCCGGTGCCAGGATGGAAAACTCGCCACCACGGCTGCGGGTGATCAGGTTCTGCGTCTCGGGGTAACCTGCACAGGTGCGAATCAACTGCTGACTCACCGCCTGCAGCAACTGGTCGGTCCGCTGCCCGCCCAAGCGTTGGTTGAGGCCTGCCAGATCGTTGATACGCAACAGCACCAGATACCCGGCGCTGGCCTCTTCCAGATTACTGACGCGGGTGTGCAATTGCATCTCGAAGTAGCGTCGGTTGGCCAGTCCGGTCAGGCTGTCCTGGTACGACTCGATACGCAGCCTCTCACTGCGTACGGTTTGCTCGTGAAACAGCGCCTTGAGCTTTTCCACCATCTGGTTCATGGCCTGCACCACGCGTCGCAGCTCGGGAGTGCGGGGCAGATCGGGCAGGCTGAGGAACTCCCGGCGAGCAATGGCGTGCGACTGCTCGACCATGTAGTCCAGCGGTTTGAGTTGGCGACGCAGCAGCAGTGCGCCCAACGCGGCACTCACAGCACCGCACAGCAACAACCAGCCCAGACTGCCCAATGCGCCCTGCCACAGCTTGGCCACAGCGAACATGGGGTGACTTACCACCTCCACCCGAGCCGCCTGCTCCCAGCCACGGCTGACGATTGCGTCACCACCCGCCGGGGCCAGATTGATCATCTTCACGAACCAGGCCGGCACACCACTGCCATCCGGCTCTGCAGCTCGCTCGACGATGACGCTGTCATCCGCCAGATTGACCACACGAATGCTGGCGTAATAACCGCTGTCGAAGATCGAGCTGACCATCAGTTCGACCATCGCCGGGTCATCGATGTTGGGCGTGAGCGACAACGCCAGCGCCGTAGCCGCGTCCTGGGCGTGCGAACGCAGCTGATTGACGTACTGAGTGCGCGAGCTCTCAAGGCTGACCATGAAGCTGCCAGTGAAAGCCACCACCAGAAACAGACATATCGCGATCAACAGCTGTTTGAACAGAGACATCGTTGCTCCACTTAATGATCCGGGCTTTCCGGAAAGCCTTCTGCGGCCATTTTCTTCAGCACGTCCTGCCAACGCGACAGGCGTTTGGTATCCCCTACCTTCCTGTTGCCGCCCGCGCCGGTGAGCCACAACCCCTCACCGTTGAAGGCATACACAGGCAGCAGGTCCTGACGCTGGCTGGCAGGCAGGATAGGGTCCATCAGGCTGTCCAGTACCAGTGGCATGGCAGTCGGTGTGGCGTAATAGGTGAGCACCATATGCGCGCGGTTCTGTCGCAAGGCCTTGACGTAGGTGATGCGCAGCTTGTCGGCAGCGACGCCCAGATGACGCAGGCTGAAATACTTGGCGATCGCATAGTCCTCGCAGTCGCCAGCGCCCTTGAGCAGCGACTGCACCGGCGTTGCCCAGTAATCCACCTCATTCCACAGATCGAGGTCCTCCCGATACCGCAGCTGATGATTGAAGAACTGGTTCACCACTTCCAACTGCTCGCTTTCGCTCAGTGGCTTCTGGGTGGCCAGCAATCGCTGCCACGCATCGATACGCTGCGCGCCCTCACCCAAGGGTCCATACAAACTCTCGGCACGGCGACTGATCTGATTGAAATCCCAATCGGCACGAAGCCCACCCAGCAAGGTACCCGCCAGGGCCAAGGCAATCGCGAGACAGCGCACCGTCTGTAGGTACTTCAACCGTGTAACCAACGTGTTCGATCCGCCGGGGACGCATTGCAGCCCACCATGGTGCGGGGGCGCTGAATAAAAAACAATGGCACGATGAAATCACTTTCGCGAGGTTCTGGGCAGTCTTTTCGTCGCCCCAACGTTGCCCTTCGTCTGGCTGACGGCATCCCAGGCGGTTATTCAAAAGCGCCGCCTTTCAATGTGTAACTGGTTGCGTCAGGATGTCGCAAAATAACAGAGGCTGTTTGGCGTGACTGAAAAAACCACTGTGCTGGCCAGCATTCTGGGCAGTGAACAGGTGCCTGCGCATCTGGCGCGCTCGGTGATCGAAGAAAAGGTTCGTGCAGCGATCTACGATGGACGCCTGCCCTGCGGCATGGCCATCCGGCAGCAGGAACTGGCTACACTGTTCGGCGTCAGCCGTATGCCGGTGCGCGAAGCCTTGCGTCAGCTTGAGGCACAGGGTCTATTGAAGGTCGTGCATCACAAAGGCGCTGTGGTGGCTCCACTGGTCAATCATGACTCAGTGGAAACCTATGCCTTGCGCATGCTGCTGGAATGCGAGGCCCTGCGCCTGTCGATTCCGTTTCTGGAGGAATCTGACTTTGCTTATGCCCAGGACTGTATCGAACGCCTGGAGCTAACTGGCGACTACGTCGAGATCAGTCAACTCAACCGCGCCTTCCACTACACGCTGTACAAACGCGCTGACAATCGTCGGCTGTTGCAGTTGGTAGACGAGGGGTTGATTGAAGAGGAGCGCTTCCTGCGCTTCAACCTGGAAGCCATGGGTTTGCGCAAATTGGCACAGGATGACCATCGACAGCTGCTCGAAGCTGCTCGGCAACGTGATATCCCTCTTGCAACCCAGTTGCTGCGAGAGCATCTGCAACGCGGCGTCGATGCCATTACCCGCTATCTGGCGAATGCCCAAGGGCAGGATCAGCAAAGCTGAAAAGCAAAAACCCCTGTCTGCGTCAGCAGACAGGGGTTTTCTTATTCAATCTTGACGATGACCTACTCTCACATGGGGAAACCCCACACTACCATCGGCGATGCATCGTTTCACTRCTGAGTTCGGGATGGGATCAGGTGGTTCCAATGCTCTATGGTCGTCAAGAAATTCCGTGTGCCGGGCTGGCATGGCCAGCCTCAGCGAAATATTGGGACTTCTACTTATAGACAAAACCCCTACCTGCTTGCGCAGATAGGGGTTTCTTCGACRCAAATTGCTTGGGTGTTATATGGTCAAGYCTCACGGGCAATTAGTATGGGTTAGCTCAACGCCTCACAGCGCTTACACACCCCACCTATCAACGTCGTAGTCTTCGACGGCCCTTCAGGGAACTCAAGGTTCCAGTGAGATCTCATCTTGAGGCAAGTTTCCCGCTTAGATGCTTTCAGCGGTTATCTTTTCCGAACATAGCTACCCGGCAATGCCACTGGCGTGACAACCGGAACACCAGAGGTTCGTCCACTCCGGTCCTCTCGTACTAGGAGCAGCCCCTCTCAAATCTCAAACGTCCACGGCAGATAGGGACCGAACTGTCTCACGACGTTCTAAACCCAGCTCGCGTACCACTTTAAATGGCGAACAGCCATACCCTTGGGACCGGCTTCAGCCCCAGGATGTGATGAGCCGACATCGAGGTGCCAAACACCGCCGTCGATATGAACTCTTGGGCGGTATCAGCCTGTTATCCCCGGAGTACCTTTTATCCGTTGAGCGATGGCCCTTCCATACAGAACCACCGGATCACTAAGACCTACTTTCGTACCTGCTCGACGTGTCTGTCTCGCAGTCAAGCGCGCTTTTGCCTTTATACTCTACGACCGATTTCCGACCGGTCTGAGCGCACCTTCGTACTCCTCCGTTACTCTTTAGGAGGAGACCGCCCCAGTCAAACTACCCACCATACACTGTCCTCGATCCGGATRACGGACCTGAGTTAGAACCTCAAAGTTGCCAGGGTGGTATTTCAAGGATGGCTCCACGCAGACTGGCGTCCACGCTTCAAAGCCTCCCACCTATCCTACACAAGCAAATTCAAAGTCCAGTGCAAAGCTATAGTAAAGGTTCACGGGGTCTTTCCGTCTAGCCGCGGATACACTGCATCTTCACAGCGATTTCAATTTCACTGAGTCTCGGGTGGAGACAGCGCCGCCATCGTTACGCCATTCGTGCAGGTCGGAACTTACCCGACAAGGAATTTCGCTACCTTAGGACCGTTATAGTTACGGCCGCCGTTTACCGGGGCTTCGATCAAGAGCTTCGCTTGCGCTAACCCCATCAATTAACCTTCCGGCACCGGGCAGGCGTCACACCCTATACGTCCACTTTCGTGTTTGCAGAGTGCTGTGTTTTTAATAAACAGTCGCAGCGGCCTGGTATCTTCGACCGGCATGAGCTTACGGAGCAAGTCCTTCACCCTCACCGGCGCACCTTCTCCCGAAGTTACGGTGCCATTTTGCCTAGTTCCTTCACCCGAGTTCTCTCAAGCGCCTTGGTATTCTCTACCCAACCACCTGTGTCGGTTTGGGGTACGGTTCCTGGTTACCTGAAGCTTAGAAGCTTTTCTTGGAAGCATGGCATCAACCACTTCGTCGTCTAAAAGACAACTCGTCATCAGCTCTCGGCCTTGAGATCCCGGATTTACCTAAGATCYCAGCCTACCACCTTAAACTTGGACAACCAACGCCAAGCTGGCCTAGCCTTCTCCGTCCCTCCATCGCAATAACCAGAAGTACAGGAATATTAACCTGTTTTCCATCGACTACGCTTTTCAGCCTCGCCTTAGGGACCGACTAACCCTGCGTCGATTAACGTTGCGCAGGAAACCTTGGTCTTTCGGCGTGGGTGTTTTTCACACCCATTGTCGTTACTCATGTCAGCATTCGCACTTCTGATACCTCCAGCAAGCTTCTCAACTCACCTTCACAGGCTTACAGAACGCTCCTCT
>NZ_LMOC01000006.1:23641-736650 GCF_001423465.1 Pseudomonas sp. Leaf129
CACGTTGACGATCCGCGCCGAGCATGCTCCTGCCGTCGCTGCCGACTGAATACGCAGGTCAGATCGGCTGGGTGCGTTCGCGCAGCCATTCCAATGGCGCGTTGGCAAGCAGCGGCGCTACCCGTCTGGCGACTTCGGCATGGTAGTCGTTGAGCCACTGGCGCTCGACGGTCGACAACTGGGGAATGTCGATGCAGCGGGTATCGATCGGACATAGCGTCAGTGTTTCGAAGTTCAGGAACTGACCGAAGTCGCCCTGCCCGGCTTCACGCGTGAGAACAAGATTTTCGATACGCACTCCCCAGCGTCCAGGCCGATAGGTTCCCGGCTCGATGGAGGTGATCATCCCCGGCAGCATAGCTGTCTGGGGCATGGTTGGGGCCTGGTAGGCAATGACCTGCGGCCCCTCGTGAACGTTCATGAAGTAACCCACACCGTGGCCTGTGCCGTGCCCATAGTCGACCTGGTCGGCCCAGATGGGTGCACGCGCAATGGCATCGAGCAAGGGCGAAAGAATCCCTTTTGGAAACGTAGCCCGTGACAGGGCGATCATGCCTTTCAGCACTCGAGTGCAATCCGCTTTCTGATCCGCCGTGGGCGTACCGACCGGGACCATGCGGGTTATGTCGGTAGTGCCGCCCAGGTATTGGCCGCCCGAGTCGATCAACAACAGACCGTTGCCCTCGATGACGGCGTGGGCTTTCTCAGTGGCGCGGTAATGAGGCATGGCACCGTTGGCGTTGAACGCGGCAATGGTCGAAAAGCTCAGGGAGACGAAATTGGGCCGACGCGCGCGTGCGGCCGTGAGCTGCTCGTCGACGGTCAATTCGGTTATGCGCTCGCCTGCCCAGGCACCCTCCAGCCACGCGAAGAACTCGCACAACGCCGCACCGTCCTGCTCCATGGCGTGACGAATATGCTCTGCTTCTTTTGCGGTCTTGCGTGACTTGCTCAAGGTCGTTGGGTTCAGCGCTTCTATCAAGGTAACGCCGGTAGCGAGGTTTTCGATGATGCCAACGGTAACGCGAGCAGGATCGATCAGAAGCTTCTCGCCGGCTGGCACCACAGCCAGGGCGGCGCCGATCTCGGTGTACTCGCGGACGTCAATGCCTTCCTGCGCCAAGCTTTGGATAAGCGTGGAATCTATCCTGGACAGTGTGGTGAACAGGGTTGCCGAGTGCTCGCCTATCAACGCAAAGGCAACGAAGACCGGATTATAGGAAACGTCCGAACCGCGCAGGTCGAACAGCCAGGCAATATCGTCCAGAGTTGCCAGCAGGTGCCACTGAGCGCCCTGGGATCGAGTCTGCTCGCGCAGCGCTCTGAGTTTTTCGGCGCGCTCGCGAGCGGCGTACGGCGGTAGGTGGGCGTAGACAGCTTGGGCAGGCAATGGGGGGCGATCTGGCCAGATCTCTGCGAAGAGGTCGATATCGGTACGCAACGACGCACCTGTGTGTTGCAGTTTTTCTCGCAACTGACGGGCGGCAGCAACGGCCATGACTGCGCCATCGACCGCGACCGTGGTCCCAGCATGCATCTGCGAGCCCAGCCAGTCCAATGGACCCGGCTGCCCAGCCATCAGCTTGACCAGTTCGATGCCGCTTCCGGCGAGTTCGACCTGAGCTTGTTCCCAGTAGCGGCTGTCGGCCCAAAGCCCTGCGAAATCAGCGGTCACGATCAAGGTGCCGACAGAGCCCTGGAAACCGGAAAGCCATTGGCGTGCCTGCCAGTGTTCGGGTAGGTATTCGGACAGATGCGGGTCCGCCGAAGGCACCAGCAGGGCGTCGATGCCCTCGCGTTGCATGAGCGCGCGCGTAGCGCGCAGGCGCTCGGGAACGGGGAAAGTGGCAGAAGGTTTCAGGCTCATTCGGGCTCCGGTTCGGATGCTGGATCGTGTGGGCTGCTTTTGTGGGCCGATCATGGCGAATGCCGCAGCGCCGGGCAACCTTGAAAAGGAGGTGAGTTCGGAAGCCAGACGGCTGCGGGTCTTTGTTGGCGGAAACGAACTTAGATGACGACGTTGCGTACGAAGCGCACCAACGTTGCACTGTCATTGCGATAGGCATAGGGCTGATTGCTGGGATAGACAAAAAACTCGCCAGCTGCCAAGGCATGAGAGCGGCCGTCCAATACGACGGTCAGTCGCCCTTCACAAACGTAGATCTGCTCGCTCCAGCCTTCGGCATCGGGTTCCGATGAATAGGTTTCGCCAGGCTGCAACAGCCACTCCCACAGTTCGACCTCCTTGCTGGCTACTGTACTGGCCAAGAGGACGGCCTTGCTGCCAGGGAATGTGCCGACCCAGGCCAGTTCATTGATCCGGCCAGGGTCGCGATTCTCGCCAGGCTGGATGAGATCGCTGAAAGCGACATCAAGGGCTTCGGCAATACGGTCCAGGGTCGTCAGGCTGACGTTGTTGTCACCGGCTTCGATAGCCACCAGCATGCGGCGGCTGACCCCGGAGCACTCTGCCAGGGCGCTCTGCGAAAGCCCGGCGGCCTGGCGCAGGCGACGTACGTTATGACTGACGTGCTGGAGTACCGAGGCTCTGGAACTGGGGTCTTTGACCAAGGGAATCTGCGCTCGCTGGGAGTAGTCCCGCTGATCGACGCGATCAAGGCGGAGCTATCGATGGTAAAAAATTGTCATAAAAAAACAAGTCGTTATGGCATGCCTGTACGCTTCTGGCACAGCTTGCGGGTTGGTGATCACCCAGTGACCCCGTATGATCCTTTTCAATATTCCTGCAGATTAGAAGCCTATGTCCTTGATAGTACTATTGCTTCTGCCCTTCGTAGGCAGCTGCGTGGCGGCCATCTTGCCGCATAACGCACGCAACGCAGAATCGCTTCTGGCCGGACTGGTTGCCTTGGTCGGCACGGTACAGGTAGCCATGCTGTACCCGCAAATTGCCAACGGTGGTGTGATCCGCGAGGAATTCCTCTGGCTGCCCAGCCTCGGACTCAACCTGGTGCTGCGCCTGGACGGCTTCGCCTGGCTGTTTTCACTGCTGGTGCTGGGCATCGGTACGCTGGTGGCGCTCTATGCGCGCTATTACATGTCGCCGCAGGACCCAGTCCCTCGCTTCTTCGCATTTTTCCTGGCGTTCATGGGCGCCATGCTGGGTCTGGTAATTTCCGGCAACCTCATCCAGATGGTGTTTTTCTGGGAATTGACCAGCCTGTTCTCCTTTCTCCTGATTGGCTACTGGCACCATCGCGCCGATGCGCGCCGTGGTGCCTACATGGCGCTCATGGTGACCGGCGCCGGTGGTCTGTGCCTGCTCGCTGGCGTGTTGCTGCTGGGGCATATCGTCGGCAGCTACGACCTGGACAAGGTGCTCGTTGCCGGTGACGCCATCCGTGCGCATGGCCTGTATCCCGTCATGCTGACCCTGGTCCTGCTGGGCGCACTGACCAAGAGCGCCCAGTTTCCGTTTCATTTCTGGCTGCCTCACGCGATGGCGGCGCCGACGCCGGTTTCGGCGTATCTGCACTCGGCAACCATGGTTAAAGCAGGGGTGTTCCTGCTGGCCCGGCTGTGGCCGTCACTGTCCGGCAGCGAACAGTGGTTCTGGATCGTCAGTGGCGCGGGAGCCTGCACGCTGATGCTCGGCGCTTATGCGGCAATGTTCCAGAACGATCTCAAAGGCCTGCTGGCGTATTCGACGATCAGCCACCTGGGCCTGATCACGCTGCTGCTGGGGCTGAACAGCCCGCTGGCAGCCGTGGCCGCGGTTTTTCACATTCTCAACCACGCGACATTCAAGGCGTCGCTGTTCATGGCCGCCGGCATCATCGACCACGAAAGTGGAACACGCGACATACGCCGCCTGAGCGGGCTGTTTCGCCTTATTCCCTACACAGCGACGCTGGCCATGGTTGCCAGCGCGGCCATGGCAGGGGTGCCACTGATGAACGGCTTCCTGTCCAAGGAAATGTTCTTCGCCGAAACGGTTTTCATCAGCTCCACCGCCTGGGTCGAGATCGCCCTGCCGGTAGTCGCGACGCTGGCCGGTATCTTCAGCGTCGCCTATTCACTGCGCTTCACGGTTGACGTGTTCCTGGGCCCCAAAGCCACCGATCTGCCCCACATTCCCCACGAGCCGCCGCGCTGGATGCGTGCTCCCGTGGAGCTGCTGGTGCTGACCTGCCTGGTGGTCGGCATCTTCCCGGCACAGTCGGTGGCGCCCTTCCTGGCGGCCGCGGCGATACCCGTTGTGGGGGGCGAACTGCCTGAGTACAGCCTGGCCATATGGCACGGCTGGAACGCGCCCATGGTCATGAGCCTGATTGCGATGGGGGCAGGCGTGCTCCTTTATGTGTTGCTGCGCAATCAGTTCCGTCACGGTCGGCTGCGCTATCCACCGGTGATCGAGCGCTTCAACGGCAAGCGGCTGTTCGAGCGCTCGCAGGTGGTCATGATGCGGCTGGCGCGCAGGGTGGAGCGACTGCTTACCACCAGACGCCTGCAGGCCCAATTGTTCATGCTGGTGCTGGTTGCGGTGCTCGCAGGCCTGGCGCCGATGCTTTATAGCGGACTGAGCTGGGGGGATCGACCCAAGATCCCGGGATCGGGCGTCTTCGTGATTCTCTGGTTGATCGCCATTGCCTGCGCATTGGGGGCTGCCTGGCAGGCGAAGTACCATCGATTAGCGGCACTGACCATGGTCAGCGTGTGCGGATTGATGACCTGCGTCACCTTCGTCTGGTTCTCGGCGCCGGATCTGGCGCTGACTCAGCTGGTGGTCGAGGTGGTAACCACGGTGTTGATATTGCTCGGGCTGCGTTGGTTGCCTCGGCGGATCGAGGATGTCGCACCCTCCAGGACGACTCTGGATCGCGCCAAATTGCGCCGTCTGCGCGATCTGGTGCTGGCAGTGGTGGTCGGTGGCGGCATGGCGCTGTTGTCCTATTCGATGCTCACCCGGGCCACGCCCAACTTCATTTCCGAGTTCTACTTGAGCCGTGCCCTGCCTCAAGGCGGCGGGACCAACGTGGTCAACGTCATGCTGGTGGACTTCCGCGGTTTCGATACCCTTGGCGAGATCACCGTGCTTGCCGCCGTGGCCCTGACCGTGTTTGCCCTGCTGCGGCGCTTCCGGCCACCCAAGGAAAGCATGCAACTGCCGGCGCAGCAGCGTTCGCTGGCACCCGACGTGGTCACCGATCTCATCAACCCGCGCGGCGCGGACGACACTGCGCTGGGCTTCATGATGGTTCCGGCCGTTCTGGTTCGTCTGTTGCTGCCAGTGGCAGTGGTGGTGTCGATGTATCTGTTCATGCGCGGGCACAATCAGCCTGGCGGTGGATTCGTTGCCGGCCTGGTGCTGTCGGTAGCGTTCATCCTGCAATACATGGTGGCGGGTACCCAGTGGGTGGAGGCGCAGATGCGCCTGCGACCACTGCGCTGGATGGGTACCGGACTGCTTTGTGCCACTGTCACCGGGATCGGCGCCATTGCCTTGGGTTATCCATTCCTTACCACACATACTGCGCATGTTCATTTGCCGGTCCTGGGTGACTTTCATGTCGCCAGTGCCCTGTTCTTCGACATCGGTGTGTTCACCGTGGTGGTGGGATCCACTCTGCTGATGCTCACCGCGCTGGGTCACCAGTCGGTGCGTGCTCACCGTCCCTCGAGCCTACCCAAAGGCATTGCCCCAAAAGGAGCCGTCTGATGGAAGAAGTGATAGCGATTGCCATCGGCGTACTGGCTGCATCGGGCGTTTGGCTGATCTTGCGTCCACGGACGTTCCAGGTGGTCATGGGCCTCTGCCTGCTGTCCTACGGGGTCAACCTGTTCATCTTCAGCATGGGCAGCCTGTTCATCGGCAAGGAGCCGATCATCAAGGAAGGTGTGCCACAGGACCTGCTCAATTACACAGACCCCCTGCCCCAGGCACTGGTACTGACTGCCATCGTGATCAGCTTTGCGATGACTGCGCTGTTTCTGGTGGTTCTGTTGGCTTCGCGGGGCCTGACCGGCACTGACCACGTAGACGGCCGGGAGCCCAAGGAATGAGCTGGATGCCCCATCTGATCGCTGCGCCCATCATTCTGCCGCTGTTCACGGCGGCGTTGATGATGCTGCTCGGAGAGAAACACCGTTCGCTGAAAGCGCAGATCAACATCATCTCCAGCCTGCTGGGACTGGCGATTGCCTGTTACCTGATGTGGTGGGTCCAGGACCAAGGCCAGGCCGGTTCGATTGGTGTGTACTTGCCCGGCAACTGGCAGGTGCCATTCGGTATCGTACTGGTGGTGGACAGGCTTTCGGCGTTGATGCTGGTGCTGACAGGTATCGTCGGCGTCTGCGCCCTGCTGTTCGCCATGGCCCGGTGGGATCGGGCAGGCGCGAGCTTCCACGCCTTGTTCCAGATTCAGTTGATGGGCCTTTACGGCGCATTTCTTACCGCCGATCTGTTCAACCTGTTCGTGTTCTTCGAGGTGCTTCTGGCCGCCTCCTATGGCCTGATGCTGCATGGTTCGGGGAAGGCCCGGGTATCGGCCGGGCTGCATTACATCGCGATCAACCTGCTGGCCTCGTCGTTGTTCCTCATCGGGGCGGCCATGATCTACGGGGTCACGGGAACCCTTAACATGGCTGACCTGGCCCTGAAGATTCCGTTGGTGCCCGAGGCAGATCGCGGCCTGCTGCACGCCGGTGCTGCCATTCTCGCGACAGCCTTCCTGGCCAAGGCGGGCATGTGGCCGTTGAATTTCTGGCTGGTGCCGGCGTACTCGTCCGCCAGCGCCCCGGTTGCGGCTCTGTTCGCGATCATGACCAAGGTGGGCTTCTATACCCTGCTGCGGCTGTGGACCCTGATGTTTTCCGGACAGGCCGGTGCCTCGGCGCATTTCGGCGGCCAGTGGCTGATCTACGGGGGCCTGGCGACCATCGCCGTGGCTGCCGTCTGTATTCTTGCGGCGCAGCGACTGGAGCGCATGGCGAGCCTGAGCATCCTGATTTCAGCCGGCATCCTGCTGGCAGCGATCGGTTTCGGGCAGAGCGGGTTGATCGCTGCCGCGCTGTTTTATCTGGTCAGCTCGACCTTGGCGCTCAGTGCGCTGTTCCTTCTTGCCGAACTGATCGAACGTTCGCGGTCCGCCAACGAGATTCCGCTGGAGTACGATGCCGACCCGCTGCCAGCTGCAGTCGAGGCATTGCATCCGCCCAAGGGTATCAATCTGGATGACGAGCAGAAGGCCGTGGTAGGCCAGGTGATCCCCTGGACCATGGCCTTCCTGGGGCTGAGTTTCATTGCCTGCGCATTGCTGATCATCGGCATGCCGCCGTTGTCCGGGTTCATCGGGAAACTCAATCTGATTGCCGCGTTGTTCAATCCACAGGGACTCGGGGTGGCCACCGAGCAAACCCCGAGTGCAAGCGCGTGGGTCTACCTGGCGTTGCTGATCCTGTCCGGACTGGCGTCGCTGATCGCTCTGGCGCGTGTGGGCATGCAGCGCTTCTGGACCCCGCACGAGCGGCCTTCACCGTTGCTGCGGCTCAACGAGTGTGTACCGATCATGGTCCTGCTGGGATTGTGTGTGTTGTTGGCGATGCGCGCAGAACCTCTGCTGCGGTACACAGCCGATACGGCGGCCATGCTCGATGATCCCAAGCAATACGTGATGACCGTGCTGGGCGCCCAGCCGGTGCCCGGTCCGACTACAACAAGCCTTGAGGGTGAACCATGAGTCGCCTGTTCCCTGCTCCGTTGCTGTCGATCGCCCTCGCCATACTGTGGTTGCTGCTCAATGTCTCAATGAGTGCCGGCAACCTTTTGCTCGCCGTGCTGCTGGGGTGGCTGGCGCCGCTGTTGATGTCGCCGCTACGACCTCAGGCCGTGCGTATCCGTCGGCCCATGGTGATACTGCGGCTGCTGCTGCGCGTAGGCGGCGGTGTACTGGTGTCGAACCTGCAGGTGTTCTGGCAGGTGTGGAACATGGACGCTCGCCCGCCACGTTCGGCGTTCGTGGAGATTCCGTTGCAGTTGCACAATGCCAACGGACTGGCCGCCTTGGCGGCAGTCGCCACCGTCATTCCAGGCACCGTATGGTCCGAGCTGGCGCTGGATCGCAGCGTTTTGCTGATGCATGTTCTGGATCTGGATGATGAGGCGCAATTCATCGAGGAATTCAAGGACACCTACGAACGCCCGCTGATGGAGATCTTTCAATGAGCGCATTGCTGTCCAACGCCATTGTCGCGAGCTTGTTCATATTCGCGCTGGCAATGTTGCTTACGCTGATTCGGCTGTTCAGAGGACCGTCGGCCCAGGACCGGGTACTGGCTCTGGACTACCTGTACATTCTGGCGATGCTGGTCATGCTGGTGCTGGGCATACGTTACGCCAGTGACACCTATTTCGAAGCGGCCCTGCTGATTGCCCTGTTCGGCTTCGTAGGGTCGTTCGCGCTGGCCAAGTTCCTGCTGCGTGGAGAAGTGATCGAATGAATTCACTCCAGGTTTTACCCTTCTGGGTAGAGGTGGCCACGGCCATACTGCTGCTCGCCAGCAGTCTGTTCGCATTCACGGGCGCCTTGGGGTTGCTGCGCTTCAAGGATTACTTCCAGCGCATGCACCCGCCAGCGCTGGCGTCCACGCTGGGCGCCTGGTGTGTGGCGCTGGCGTCGATCCTGTACTTCTCCTGGCTCAAGCATGGGCCGGTGGTGCATGCCTGGCTCATCCCCATCCTGCTGTCGATCACCGTGCCGGTGACCACGCTGCTGCTGGCCCGGGCCGCACTGTTTCGCAAACGCACGGCTGGAGAAGCGGTGCCTGCCGAGGTCAGCAGCCACCGCAGCGACAGCGGTCACTGACTCATTTCAGACTGGCGCTCACCTTGCTGGCCACGTCTTCAGGCAGCCAGGTCTTCCACACTTCAGGATGATCCTTCAGAAACGCCTCGCCAGCCTGGCGAGGCGAAGTGCGGGCTTCGCTCATGTTGGCCAGGGCCTTGTTCAGGGGATCGATAGGAAGGTCGACCTTGGCGAAGAACTCGACCAGTTGCGGATACTCCTGCTGGAATGCCTTGGACACCCCGATCGAAAGCTTCGATGGCAGCGAACGGGTAGGCAGCGGCGCGGGATTGTCAGCATCGGTCAGGGTGGCCCAGGCCTTGGCATCGAACGGTGGCTCTTCAAGCTGGATCAACTTGTAGCGGCCCAACAGCGGGGTCGGTGACCAGTAGTAGAAGAGCACCGGCTTGCCGCGACGGATCGACGAGGCTATCTCGGCGTCCAGTGCGGCGCCTGAACCCGAACGAAAATTGACGTAGTCATCGGTCAGCTTGTAGGCCTTGAGTTTTTGCGCGTTGACGACTTCGGATGTCCAGCCGATGGGGCTATTGAGGAAGCGGCCTTTGTCTGGGCTTTCCGGATCCTTGAAAACATCCTTGTAGCGCGGCAGATCAGCGACGCTGCGCAGATCCGGCGCCAGCGGCTTGATACCTTTGGCGGCGTCGCCCTTGATCACATATTCAGGCACGAACCAGCCTTCGGTGGCGCCTTTGACGGTGTCACCCAAGCCAATCACCTTGCCCTCGGCTTCGGCCTTGACCCAGACAGGACTACGGCCGGCCCACTCTTCGGCAATGACCTGGACGTCGTTCTTGGCCAACGCCGTTTCCAGAGTGATGGTCGTGCCAGGCTGGGTATCGGTGGGCAGGCCGTAGCCCTTCTCGACGATATAGCGCAACAGTTCGGTAATGAGGCTGCCACTCTCCCAGTTCAGGTCGGCGAACTGGATGGGCGTGGTTTGCGCGTGGGCCGGAAGTGTTGCGGTCGATAGCCAGAGGCCGGCGCCACAGGCGACAAGCCAGGCACGTAATCCTTTCATGCGGGGTTCCTCGGTAAACAGTCGATGACTTGGGTAAGTCACCTTACTGTAGCGCAGGTTCCCCGAAGCATTATTCGCTGGGTTTGAAGGTCAATTCGCCCTTGCGCCATTTGGCTGCCTTGGCGGTCGCCGCTTTCAAGGTCTTGCCCAGATTTTCCTCGATGCGCTCGTGGGCAGCGAAGACCAGCATCACGGTTTGGCCTTCCTTGAATACGATGCCTTCGCCCTGAGCCATGCTGACGAATGCATATTCGCCAAGCCCATAGACCGTAAGCTTGATGTCACGAAACTTGAGCTCGAACTTGCCACCTTCACGGCTTGGCAAAACGGCGGCGCGGAAGTGATCGCCTACTTTGAGTTCGAGCCGCGGCTTGTCGTCGACCACCAGTGCGGACTCGGTATCGAGTTCGGCCATGTAGATGCCTTCCGCGCTTTGCTCGGTGACATAGACGAAACGCGACTGAAAGAGTTTGACCAACTTCGCACGCAAGTCGCCGAGCACGAACAGGGCGTGCATATCCAGATTAGTTACTGCCAATGAAGAATCCTCAAATCGAAACACAGACTACCGGACGCTGTTCGCGTGGTAATAACCTGAAGACGCGGGGAGCGCCGAACGGTCGGCAGCACGTGCAATGATTGCCACCGACCTGCTAACGAAAGACTAAAGGATCGAACCTTGATCCGGGATGCGCAGCGTCGACCTGCTGCAGGGAAAATTGCCGAAGACCGCGAAGGAAAAAGGCAAGCCTGGACGTGTATGGCAGAGCGGCGCCGCGGCCTCATGGGGAAGCTGGCGACCAACACGTGCAGGGCAGCGAAGCGCATGACGGTGATCTGACGCGAATAGTACCGAATCGAACCCCAGCGCGGTCAAGAAGTTTGTTGGATGGACACGTTCAAAACAGGATCGGGACAAAGCTCGATGCCCTGTGCCGTCCATTGCAAACAAACACGGTACTGCGAGCGAACTCTGGCGAAGCCCTCGCCTCAGATACTGAGTAACCTTTCAACCATGGCTGGAAACGGCCGCAGAGGAGTCAACATGGATCTGCCGAACCCAAGCCTTACTGGCCTTTTCGATCAACTGGGCCTGGCCAGCGAAGAAGCTGACATTCAGAAATTCATTGCCGAGCATCAGCTCGACCAAGACACCAAGCTGATCGATGCGCCCTTCTGGACTGATCAGCAGCGCAGCTTTCTGAAAGAGGAGCTGCACAGCGATGCGGAGTGGGCACCCATCGTCGATGAACTCAACGTGGCCTTGCATCCGCAGGCGTGAAAAACGCCTGCGGTCTATTGATCACGCTTGACGTTGATGCTTGTCGATCTGCTCGTGGCGCTCTTGCGCCTCGATGCAGTACTTGGTGGTAGGGCTGATCAACAGGCGCTTCAGGCCGATCGGCTCGCCACTGTCGTCACACCAGCCGAAGCTGTCGTCATTGATGCGGCCCAGGGCCATTTCCAATTGCGGCAGCAGGCGCTGGTCGCGCTCGATGACATTGACCAACCAATGACGCTCCTCTTCTACAGAGGCAGCGTCGGCAGGATCGGCGGGCGTGTCCAGGCTTTCAATGGCTACACGGCTTTGCTCGATGCGCTGCTGGGTCTCGATCTTCATGGCCTGCAACAGCTCGGTGAAGTAGGCCAGTTGCTCAGCGTTCATGTAGTCATCAGCCGGCATGGCCAGCAACTTTTCCTTTGTCATTGATTTCTCTGCAAACGAATAATGCGCTAGGGCAAAACAGGAAGCCCGCGACGCTGTCAGCGACGCAGGCAGAATTCTTCAAGCACCACACGGCACATGGTCAAGAGGGGCGGCAGTCTAAGGCCGGTTTACATGCGCAGCAACCCTAAATTTGGCAGGGAGCCGAGGGCCTGCTCGCTGGCGCAGGCGCGACCGCGCCACAGGCGGCGGCAGGCAGCCGTCTGGGCGGTTTTTATAGCATACTGGCCGTTACCGATTGCCTGGGGTTTATGCCATGACCGATGTTGAAACAACCGCTTCCGAACCCGTACGGCTCGATGCCGTGGAGATTCGCGTACTGGGCGCACTGATCGAGAAACAGGCCAGCAATCCTGAAACCTACCCATTGACGCTCAATGCGCTGGTGCTGGCGTGCAATCAGAAAACCAGTCGCGAACCGGTGACCCAGTACACTCAGGGGCAGATCGGGCAGAGCCTGCGCGCGCTCGAAGGTCGGCAGATGACTCGTCTGGTGATGGGCAGCCGCGCCGATCGCTGGGAGCATCGGTTGGACAAAGCGCTGGAGCTAGTGCCCGCTCAGGTCATTCTGATGGGGCTGATGTTCCTGCGCGGACCACAGACCGTTGGCGAGTTGCTGACGCGCAGTGCCCGCCTCCACGATTTCGAGGACGCCGAGCAGATCGTGCATCAGCTGGAGCGTCTCGCAAGCCGCGGCTTCGCGGTACATGTGCCACGCCAGGCGGGGCAGCGCGAGGATCGCTACAGCCATGCCCTGGGTGATCCTGCGGCCATCGACGCCATCTTGAGCGCCCGGGGCGTGCCGCCCGAACGCAACGGCTCAAAACACGACGATACCCGCCTGGACGAGCTGGAAGCACGTATCGCTGCGCTTGAAGAGCGCTTGTCGCGGCTGGAATGACAGCTGCGTCAGCCGCGGGCGTACTCAGTGGCCAGGCGTAACTGCTCGGCGCTAGGGCGTACGCCGGTGTAGAGCACGAACTGCTCCAGCGCCTGAATGGCGATGACCTCGAGGCCGGTGATCACCGGCTTTCCGAGTTTTTGGGCAGCTTTGATCAGAGGGGTTTGCCACGGCAGGGCGACGACGTCGAACACCTGTTGCGCCGCTTCGATGGCGGCCATATCGAATGACAATTCCTCTGCCTGGTTGCTGCCGGTCATGCCAACCGGCGTGACATTGACCAATAGCTGCGGGCGCGAGTCGCCCAACTCGGCCTGCCAGGGATAACCGCACGTATCGGCCAGCGCGCGGCCGGTTTCGTAGTTGCGCGCAATGATCAGGCCATTGCGCAGACCGGCGTCGCGAAACGCCGACGCTACGGCCTTGGCCATGCCGCCGCTGCCGCGCAGGGCGAAGGTGGTGTCGGGGTCGACGGCGTGCGCATCCAGCAATTGGCGGATGGCCAGATAGTCGGTGTTGTAGGCCTTCAGATAACCGTTGTCGTTGACGATGGTATTGATCGATTCGATGGCCGACGCCGATGCATCGAGTTCGTCGACCAAGGGTATGCAAGCTTCCTTGAACGGCATCGACACGCCGCAGCCACGGATGCCCAAGGCGCGGATGCCGCCAATGGCTGCCGGCAGATCGCCTGTGGTCATGGCCTTGTAATAATAGTTGAGACCCATCTGCTCATACAGATGGTTGTGAAAGCGTACACCGAACGTTCCGGGACGCGCGGCGAGCGACATGCACAGGATGGTGTCGCGGTTGGGAGCAATGGACATTCTTGGCCTCCTGGCGGCGTGTGACATTAGAAAAGCAGGCAGAGGACACTCTGCCCTTACACAAAATTTACCCATCGACGGGGACGCTTTTGACCATTTTTTTGTCATAGTCATGTCCCCGGCGAAATGATTTGACCCTATCGCAGGTTCGAACGCCAGGGCGCGAAACACGAGGAATCTATCATGATGCGTCAACTTCCCAAGATGGCTCTGCTGGTAGGGGCGCTGGCGATGGCCGGTCAGGCCTCGGCGCACGGCGGCGGCTGGCACGGTGCCGGGCCGGGTATATTGGGTGCTGTGCTGGGCGCAGCCGTGGTCGGTGCGGTGGTCACTTCCAATACACCACAGCGGGTCTATGTGGAACAGCCGCCGGTGTATGTGCAGAGCCCGCCACCGGTGTACGTGCAACAACCTGCCTATGTGCAGCAACCGGTGTATGTGCAGTCGCCGCCTGTGTATGTGCAGCCTTATCCGGTGTACGCAGCCCCGCCTCCACCGCGTGGCTACTATGGGCCGCCACCGGTGTACTACGGTCCACCACGCTGGTGAGTCGCCACGGCAGGGCGTGATAGGAATTGTCGATGGTGACTATCGAGCAAGGTGATTTCTATGGGCAGCGGCGAACTCGTAAGGTGGCTGGCAGGAACCACCGGAGGTGTCTCATGCCTGTATTAAGAATCATGTCGGTAGTCGGCAGCGCGGTCCCCGAGAAGTTGCGTGATCTGGGCCTTTTGGCGTGCTGGTACGTGGTGCGCGACGGCGAGCCTGTCAGTGGGCCCCTCCCCTCCCTGCCCCACGCCAAACAAGCCTTCGCCACGCTCAATGCAGCGCAGCCCCACTAGCCGGCGCGCTACATCGAATCGATCAAGCCCCGCTCTGCGGGGCTTTTTTCATGGTGTCCGCGCTGGATGAGCTTTTCTTCACGCACCAGGCCTTGCCGGGCGCGACAATCGACAGGCGCTTTGCCATACTCGCGCCACGTGACAATCGTCACTTCGACTCCGCTCCACCCCAGGCCCGATCTACCTCTATTTCAGTGAGCGCTCCGCGTGAAGACCCCGCTATCTCTTTTCAGCCTGTTGCTGGCTTTGACCACTTTCGTCGCCACCCCAAACCTTGAAGCGGCGGAAAAAGCCGCCGTGCCCCGGGATCCCTCGCAGTTGCACCTGGCTTCGGGTAGCGCTCTGCTGATCGATCTGCAGACCAACAAAGTGGTCTACGAGAACAACGCCGACCATGTGGTGCCTATCGCATCGGTGACCAAGTTGATGACCGGCATGGTCGTGCTGGACGCCAAGCAGTCGATGAGCGAAGTGATCTCGGTCGACATCACTCACAACAAGGAAATGAAGGGTGTGTTTTCCCGGGTCAAGCTCGGTAGCGAGCTGAACCGCCGGGACATGCTGCTGATCACTCTGATGTCTTCGGAGAACCGTGCAGCGTCGAGTCTCGCCCATCATTACCCCGGCGGTTACGGCGCTTTCATTGCGGCAATGAACGCCAAGGCACGCGCACTGGGCATGACCCATACCCGCTATGTGGAGCCGACCGGCTTGTCGACCAGCAACGTGTCCACCGCACGTGATCTGGCCAAGTTGCTGATCGCGGCGCAGCAGTATCCGTTGCTCAGCGAGCTGAGCACCACGCGGGAAAAGACCGTGGCGTTCAAGAAACCCAGCTACACCCTGGGGTTCCACAATACCGATCACCTGATCAACAAGGATGACTGGGATATCAAGATCACCAAGACCGGTTTCACCAATATGGCCGGCCACTGCCTGGTGCTGGTAACGCGCATGGGCGGTCGGCCTGTGGCGATGGTGATCCTCGATGCGTTCGGCAAGTACACCCACTTTGCCGATGCCAGCCGTTTGCGCAAATGGGTGGAAACCGGCAAGAGCAGCGCGCCGCCGGCTGTGGCCATGGACTACAAGGCGCAGAAAAAGCAGATGCGCCAGGCTGCCGACTGACCGCATCCTTCAGGCACGGCGGGCGGCCCGGTTGCGGGTGTACTTGGTGGCATCGGCACGGGAATCGGCGAGCAGACGCTTGGTGTTGCCGTGATGGGCCGGGAGCTGACAGCGCCTCAGGCGGTGGTACTGACCATGGAGCCGGCGGTACTGCTGCCTGATTCCTGCATGACCTGAAGCAATGCGGCGGTGGCGGTTTGCAGCCCTGCGGACGTGGCGACGACCTGTGTCTGGATGGCGGCCACTGCGGCGGCCTTGCTTTCTTCGCTTTGCTGGCTGGCCTGGATTCGGGCCATCTCCTGTTGTTGCTCCTTCAACTGCTTCTGCAGCTCGGCAATCTGCTTCTGCAGTTGCTCGATCGTGTCCGAATTACTACTGCTACTGCTGCTCTGACTGGCACCCGCCCCGCCTGCGCCACCGACCGGCGCGTTCGTTGGCGTTGCAGAAGGCGCGGCAGCGGTCTGCGTTGCATCACTTTCAGCAGTGGCGACGGGGGCGGCGGCCGTTGGGGTAACCGCTGGGGTGCGAATGCTCAAGTTGCTGGCGATGGTACTCAAGGTGCTCATGGCGATCGTGTCCCGATAGGCTGTGACCGTTACATCGGCGCCGATCGGCCAGGCTTTAGGATGAGTCTGTGATTCGTCGGCCAATCGCGCGTGCAGCGCGACTGGGCTCACGCCAATGGGGTCAGGTGGCGCAAGATGAAAAAAACTTCAACGAGCCCTGGGCCGATTGTTGTCACAATGCCGCCATCCTCAGCAGAAATCATCGGGTAGAGACCAACATGACTCGCGTACTGACCATCGAAGACGATGCCGTGACCGCCAGGGAAATCGTGGCGGAACTGAGCAGCCACGGCCTGCAGGTCGACTGGGTGGACAACGGCCGCGAGGGGCTGGTCAAAGCGGTGAGCGGCAACTATGACGTGATCACCCTGGACCGGATGCTGCCGGAGCTCGATGGACTGGCCATCGTGACCACCCTGCGCACCATCGGTGTGAGCACGCCGATCCTGATGATCAGCGCGCTGTCGGATGTCGACGAGCGGGTGCGCGGTCTGCGTGCCGGTGGCGACGATTACCTGACCAAACCGTTCGCCTCGGACGAGATGGCCGCCCGAGTCGAGGTGCTGCTGCGTCGCAACAACGCCGTGGCCGCCGTCGACAACACGCTGCGCGTGGCGGACCTGACGCTGGATCTGATGACCCGCGAGGCGTGCCGTGGCGAACAGGCGTTGAACCTGCTGCCCACCGAGTACAAGTTGCTGGAATTCCTCATGCGCAATGCCGGCCAGATCCTCACGCGCATGATGATTTTCGAGGAAGTCTGGGGCTATCACTTCGACCCGGGCACCAACCTGATCGACGTGCACATCGGCCGCTTGCGCAAGAAGATCGACCCACCGGGCACCGCACCGTTGATCAAGACCGTGCGAGGCTCCGGCTATGTCATTGCCGAACCTGTCTAAAGGCTGGCGCTCGTCCAGCAGTCGGCTGCTGGCGCTCTACAGCTTTCTGTTCGTGGCCTGGAGCAGTTTGCTCATGGGCGTGCTGTACTTCGAAGTCTCGGCCTATCTTGCCGACCTGGCGCGGCACTCGCTGATGCAGCGTCAACACCTGTTCTCGCGCTTTCACGGCGAAGCATTGAACGAGGCGCTGGCCGCCAGCGAAGCGTTCGACGACCGTACCTTCGACGCCTATGGTCTGTTCGATCTGCAATTGCGGCCGTTGTCCGGCCAGTTGTTGCAGGTGCCGCGAGGTCTACCACTGGACGGGCGCATCCATGACCTGAACAGTTGCGTGGACAGCGACAATCCGCAAATGCCGCAGAACAGCTGCGACGCGGTGGCGATGCGCACCCTGGATGGCCGCTGGCTGGTGCTGGTGCGCGACAACGGCTCGCTGTTCGCGGTCACTCACATCATTCTGCGGGCGCTGCTGTGGGGTATTTCCCTGACGATCATTCCCGGCATTGCCGGGTGGCATCTGTTACGGCGCAGGCCGTTGCGGCGCATCCGCGCCATCGAAGCAAGCGCCGATGCAATCGTGGCCGGTGATCTGACCACCCGCCTGCCGCTGTCGGACCGGCGCGACGAGTTGGACATGCTGGCGGCCATCGTCAACACGATGCTCGAACGTATCGAGCAACTGATGATCGAGGTCAAAGGTGTCTGCGACAACATTGCCCATGACTTGCGCACACCCCTGACCCGCCTGCGCGCGCAGCTCTACCGCATCCAGCAGGAAGCGCCGGAGGATTCGCGCCAGGCGCTGCAACTGGACGAGGTGATCGCTGAAACCGACACGCTGATGGCGCGATTCCGTGGCTTGTTGCGTATCTCCGAAATAGAGGATCACCGTCGACGTTCGGGCTTCATTTCCTTCGACCCGCAACCCCTGCTGCACGAGCTGCACGACTTCTATCTGCCCCTGGCCGAAGACGAGGGCATCAATCTACGTCTGGACGTGCCGGACACGCTGCCAATGCTGCATGGTGACCGCGCGCTGCTGTTCGAGGCCGTGGGCAACCTGCTCAGCAACGCCATCAAGTTCACCCCGGCCGACGGCCTGGTGGTGCTGCGCGCCACGGCAGAGAACGGCGCCACGCGGCTGGAGATCAGCGACAGCGGGCCGGGCATCGCGCCCGAGGAACGTGAGGCGATCTTTCAACGTTTTTATCGCTGCGAGGGCGATGGTCAGCACAGCGGTTTCGGTCTGGGGCTGTCGATCGTTGCGGCGGTGGTCAAACTGCACGGATTCACCCTCGAAGTGGGCAGCAGCGAACAAGGTGGCACTCGGATGACTCTGTGGTGCCGACAAAGCAAGGCATTGGTGTGACCATGAACCTGCTCTATATCAGCGATACGCCCGATCCGACCCTGCAACAGGGGTTGGCGCAACATCACACGGCCCTGAACACGGTCGACACGGCCGCCGCAGCGCAGGCATTGGCACAGGAACGGTACGGCTTCATCGTCCTGGCGCTGGAACGACCCGGCGATAGCCTGCTGCAACATTGCCTGGCGAAACGAGGGGATGCTGCGGTAATGGTACTGCTGGCCGAGGACGACCGGCTGGCGCGCATCGCGGCGCTGCGCGCCGGTGCCGATGCGTGCCTGGCGCAGCCGGTGGCCCCTGCCGAAGTGCTGGCGCGCCTGCAGGCCTTGACTCGGCCGCGCCCCCGGGCGACGGCGCTACCGCCATCGCGTCTGTGGCTGTCGCCTTCACGGCTGATGGTTGGGCGGGGCAAACGTCAACAGAGCCTGACGGTCAGCGAGCATCGCTTGCTGGCCATGCTGGCAAGCACTCCCGGTGCGGTCAGCCGGGAATCCATCGAGCAGCAGTTATGGGGCACGGGCCTCGAGCCCAGGACCGCACTGATCGAACGCCACGTGTGCAACCTGCGCCGCAAGCTCGCCCAGCTGGACTGCCCGCAGGCGTTGCAGACCCTGCGCGGTTTCGGCTACAGCCTGGCCGAACCCCTGGTACTGCGCGCGGATTGAGCACGCCGATCAGGCTCAGCGTGCGCGGGCCATGCAGCGGGCGTAGCGTTCGTCGACGCGTTGGGCGAACCAGGCGGTGGTCAGGTTGCGGGTGATCTTCGGACTCTGCAGCTTGATGCCGGGCAGGATCGCGCGTGGTATCGGCTTGCCAGCGGCCTTGTCGGCCAGGGCGAAGGTACGCTGGTAAAGCGTGGTCTTCTCGAAATCCAGGGTCTCCCCCTCTTCTAGAGCACGGCGAATGTCGCGGTCGCTCATGTTCAAGCGGTTGCCCAGCCCCCGCACTGCCAGCTCGGTATTGCTCGCGGCGCTGGAGTCGTAGCGGATCAGGTCACCGTCGAGCGCCAGGCGGCTGGCGGACAGCTGGTTCACGGCGTTCTGGAACGCGGCGTTGCGGCTGGCGTACCAGCCGGCATTGAAGTCGGCGAAGCGATACAGCGGTCGTTCATAGCTGGCCGGGTAGCCGAGCAGATGGGCAATGCCGAAATACATGCCGCCGCGCCGGGTGAACACTTCGCGGCGAATCGAGCCGTCCACCGTGTAGGGGTAGCCCGCTCGGTGTTTCTCGGCGAAGTCGATGCTGACCTGCATCGGCCCGCCGGTACGCACCGGGTTGAAGGTGCCGAACAGCTGTCGGCCCAGAGGCACCATACCGGTGAAGTCATCGAAGATTTCGCTGAGCTGTTTCTCAGAGCGCGCGGCTTCCAGCCGCTGCGCATAGGTCTTGCCGTCGCCCGAGCGGATGCCCAGGGCAGTGTCGACGAGAAAACCGGGCACGTGCACGCGCCCTGCGCGGCGGTCGATTTCCTGGCGGGCGATCTTGCCCAGGCCCGGCACGCTGGGATCGACCTGAAAGGTGGACTCCTGCTCGGCTACCGCCAGTATTGCGCAGAGGTTGTCGTCGGTGCCGGCGATGTCCTGCACCTTCAGGGCGGTTTCGATATCGGCGGCCCAGCCCTCACGGTCGGCGACCTTGCCGGGCAACAGCTGCACGAGCTTGGCGCGGACCTGCTCGGA
The DNA here is from genome assembly GCF_001423465.1 of Pseudomonas sp. Leaf129. NCBI lineage: Bacteria > Pseudomonadati > Pseudomonadota > Gammaproteobacteria > Pseudomonadales > Pseudomonadaceae > Pseudomonas > Pseudomonas sp. Leaf129. Next base: position 43,425 of record NZ_LMOC01000006.1, read on the forward strand.
CGAAGGCGCCGGGGGTTGACCGGCGCGCTGGGTGGAACAGGCGGCGAGCAGTACAAGGAGGATGCTCAGTGCGCCATGGCGCACGGCGAGCCGACTTCTGGACATGTAAGGCCTTGGGAACGGATGAATTCGCGCCAGTATGGACGAGCACCCGGCCTGTCGACAGCCCCTGTGCAAATCACCTGCACCATGGCTATGCTGCGGGTCATGAACATGGCCCCTGTCGCACGCCAACCCTGCCCGCCCGGCGCTTGCATCTGCGAGCGCGAACGGCTGCACGCGTTACCCGACGCCGACTTGCGCATCCTGCGCCTAACTCGCGAGGAAGAGAAACGCCTGCTCGAACGCCTGGAGAACGTGGAAAGCCTGGAGGAGCTGCGGCGCCTGCAACAACGCATCTTCGAGCAGCTGGGGCTGCGCGTGGAAGTCACGCCAGGCGCGAGCACCGTGCGCAGCATGCGCGGCATCGCCATTCACATCGAGGCGTTGCCGGGACTGTGTCGCAAGACGCGGCAGTCGATTCCGGCGGCCATCCGTCGCGGCCTGGAAAAGAACCCTCAAGTGGCTTACAGGCTGCTGGACGCCCATGACCTGCTCGGAGGCTGAAGCCAGGCTGGCACGAAATCTGCTCTCTCCCCTCTCACTGATGACGAAGCGCCACGTTTTCGTCATTCATCCAGTTCAGACGGGGTTTGCATGGACACACGTTTTTCTTGCACCGGGTGCGGCAAATGCTGCAGCGATCACCACGTACCGCTGACCCTGGCCGAGGCGCGGCGCTGGGCGGAGGATGGCGGTCAGTTGATCGTGTTGCTCGAGGCTTTCCTGGAAAACGGCCCCGGTTTGCACAGCCTCAACCTCAGCCACGCGCAGCAGGAACATGCCCGCCGTCGCTCGCTGCCAGTGCTGTGCGGCAGCGCGCCCGCCTACGTCTCGATCACCTTCGCAGCCTACAACCTGGGCCCCTGCCGGAATCTGAATGCCGACAACCGCTGCGGTATCTATGCCGAGCGGCCGCTGGTGTGTCGCATCTATCCGATGGAGATCAATCCGCACATCCCGCTGCGTCCGGACATGAAGGACTGCCCCAGCGAAGCCTGGGCCACGGGCCCTGCGCTGATTGTCGGCGGGCAGTTGGTGGACGCGCCGCTGGCGGCGCTGATTGAACAATCGCGCCAGGCCGACCGTGACGACATCGCTGCCAAGGCACAGGTCTGCGCGCAGTTGGGCATTCATACGGCGGCGCTCAAGGGCGACGGTTTCACCACCTACCTGCCCCAGCCCGCCGCGTTCCTTGCCGCGCTGCGCGAAGTCGACGATATGCCGATGCTGGAAGACAACTCGACGCGCTGGGACCTGCACATTCCGGACGAGGACCTGGCCCGGCGCCTGGCCGAAACCGGTGCGATGATCGCCGCCATCCTGGCCGACGACGCCATGTTCATCTCGCTGCGTCGCGCGGCCTGAACACCCTTTGTGGGTGGGTTCAGAGGTTACGCAACAGTACCCAGTAACCCAGGGCCATCGAGGCCCACCCCAGCAAGGGGTGAAACATCAGGCGCCAGGCCCAGGCACGCGGGTCGAAGCCGACCCCGTGCACATAGCCGGCGGCAATGCCCCACATCATCAGGCTCAGCAGGCCATGGCTGTAATGTCCCTGGGCATCGAGCAAGGCCACCGGGTGCAGCAGCAACACCAGGCTGATCGGTCCGGCGAGCAGCAATGACAGCCAGCGCCAGCCGGGCGTGCGCAGCGCGGGCGCCGCTTCAGCGTTCATCCGCAGGGTCCTCGTCCAGAGCGTTGGAGGCTTCCAGCCACAGGGCGTTGATGATGCCCAGGCTGCACGCCAGCAGCACTCCCAGAATCCAGGCGAAATACCACATAGTCAGGCTCCTTCAGTAAAGGCTGTGCGCGTTCTGCTCGATCTGAGCGGTGGTGACCCGGCCCCACATGCGGCGGTAGCACCACAGGGTGTAGCCAAGGATCAAGGGCACGAAGATGCCGGCGGCGACCAGCATGATCAGCAGGGTCTTGTGACTGGACACCGCGTCCCACACGGTCAGGCTCGACGCCGGATCCAGGCTGGAGGGCATGACGAACGGGAACAGCGCAAAGCCTGCGGTGCACAGTGTGCCGACGATCGCCAGGCTGCTGCCGGCGAAGGCCAGCGAGGCGCGTCGGCCTGCGGCGGCCAACAGCGCCAGCACGCCGCCAAGCATGCCCAGCACCGGCGCGATGGCCGTCAGCGGATGGCGCACGTAATTGCCCATCCAGCCTGGGTTGCCGCTGACGACCGTCTTGGCCAAGGGGTTGAGCGCCAGTTGCGGATCCAGATTCGAACTGATCACCAGGCCTTGCACATGACCGCTCGCCAACCAGGCACCGGCGCCGCCGAAGGCCAGCACGAACAGTACCGCCATGGCCATGGCAGCCTGCCGGGCGCGTCCGGCGATCGCGCCTTCGGTGCGCATCATCAGCCAGGTCCCGCCGTGCAGGCTCAGCAGGCTCAGGCTGACCACGCCGGCGAGCACGCCGAAGGGACTGAGCAGTTGCCAGAACGAGCCGTGGTAGCTGGAACGCAAGGTGTCGTCGAAACGAAACGGCAGGCCCAGCAGCAGGTTGCCGAAGGCGACGCCGAACACCAAGGCTGGGACTACACCGCCGATGAACAGGCCCCAATCCCAGCTCTGCCGCCAGCGCGTGTTGGCCAGCTTGCTGCGGTAATCGAGGCCCACCGGACGCACGAACAGGGCGAACAGCACCAGCAGCAAGGCCCAGTAAAGGCCGGAGAAGGCCGCGGCGTAGACCAGTGGCCAGGCTGCGAACAAGGCGCCGCCAGCCGTGATCAACCAGACCTGATTGCCATCCCAGTGCGGTGCGATGGTGTTGATCACCACCCGGCGCTCGTTGTCGTTACGGCCGACGAAGGGCATCAGCACAGCGGCACCCAGGTCGAACCCGTCGGTCAGGGCAAAGCCGATCAGCAGCACGCCGACCAACACCCACCAGATCAACTTGAGATTCTCGTAATCGAGCATCAGATGGCTCCCTGTAGCGGACCGTGGGGCAACGCCGCCCCGCGCTCGAAGTGATAGCGACCGGTGTGCAGGCTGCTCGGGCCCTGCCGGGTGAACTTGATCATCAGGTACATCTCGATCACCAGCAGCACGGTGTAGAACGCGGCCAGGGCCAGCAGCGATCCCCAGACGTCACCCGTGGAAAGACTCGACGCCGACAGGTGGGTGGGCAGCACTTCACCGATCGACCAGGGCTGGCGGCCGTGTTCGGCGACGTACCAGCCGGTCTGGGTCGCGACCCACGGCAACGGCAGACTGAACAGCGCCCACTTGAGCAGCCAGGGTTTGCGTGTTTCGTTACGGCGGATCGAGGCCCAGAAGGCGCAGATGAACAGCCCCAGCATCAGCACGCCGCTGAGCACCATGAGGCGGAAGGTCCAGAAGATCGACGCGACACCGGGAATCGAGTCCAACGCGGCGGCCTCGATCTGCGCGTCGCTGGCGTCGACCACGGTGTCGGTGTACTTCTTCAGCAGCAGGCCATAACCCAGGTCTTTCTTGACCTGATTGAAGGCGCTCAGGGTCTGTTCGCTGAGGTCGCCGCCACGCAGTTGCCCCAGCAGTGCGTAGGCCTGCATGCCATTGCGGATGCGTGCCTGGTGCTCGATCACCAGGTCCTTGATGCCGGTGACCTGCTTGTCCACCGAGCGGGTGGCGATGATGCCCATGACGTAGGGGATCTTCACCGCGTAGTCGGTGCGTTGTTCAGCCTGGTTGGGCAGGCCGAACAAGGTGAAGGCGGCCGGTGCCGGTTCGGTTTCCCATTCGGCTTCGATGGCGGCCAATTTGGTTTTCTGCACGTCGCCGATCTCGTAGCCGGACTCATCGCCCAGCACGATCACCGAGAGGATCGACGCCATGCCGAACGCGGCGGCGATGGCGAACGAGCGCCGGGCAAAAGCGATGTCGCGGCCCTTGAGCAGGTACCAGCTGGAGATCGCCAGGATGAAGACCGCGCCGGTGACGTAGCCGGCGGCCACGGTGTGGACGAACTTGACCTGGGCCACCGGGTTGAACAGCAGGTCGGTGAAGCTGGTGAGCTCCATGCGCATGGTGACGAAGTTGAACTCGGCGCCCACCGGGTTCTGCATCCAGCCGTTGGCGATCAGGATCCACAACGCGGAAAGGTTCGAGCCCAGCGCCACCAGCCAGGTCACCGCCAAGTGCTGCTTGCGTGAGAGGCGGTCCCAGCCGAAGAAGAACAAGCCGATGAAGGTCGATTCGAGGAAGAACGCCATCAGCCCTTCGATGGCCAGCGGCGCACCGAAGATATCGCCCACGTAGTGGCTGTAATAGGCCCAGTTGGTGCCGAACTGGAGTTCCATGGTCAGCCCCGTGGTCACGCCCAGGGCGAAGTTGATGCCGAACAGCTTGCCCCAGAACTGGGTCATGTCCTTGTACACCTGCTTGCCGGTCATGACGTAGACCGATTCCATGATGGCGAGCAGGAACGCCATGCCGATGGTCAGGGGCACGAACAGAAAGTGATAGAGCGCGGTCATGGCGAACTGCAGCCGAGAGAGGTCGACGACTGATTCGGAGATCATTTCAGGTTCTTCTCGAGAGGTGGGGAAGCGGAGCCGAGCACATGCTGGCCAACAGTGGTGCCGTCATCCTTGACGTCTACGCCCGCGTCGAACCATAGGCTGCGGATGCCCAGCAGCAGGACCAGCTTGATCAGCACAATCACGGCGATTTCCCGCGCGAGCGGTCTCTTGAGGAAGTCGAAGTGTCCGGACATGGGTGGTACTCGGTGTCGGGCGGGTCGGTAGGTGGGCGGATTTTCTGCCCGCACCGCCAGACGGCCATTGATCCAGATCAATAATTCTCGAGCGCCAAGCTGCGACCAAGCGCCACAGTGACTGCTCAAGGAGGAACACCGCTTCCAGAGGATGTAGAAAAGAGATAGGCAACGGCGCAATTCATTACGTTATAATATAACTATAATCACCAATGGACTGCTGCACATGCGCTCACCTCGCTTCGCCCCCCTGGCCGGCTTCGCCTTCAGCGTGCTGGGGTTGCCCGCCTATGCCGAAACCTCGCCCGAGACCCTTGAACTGGAAGCCATCAGCGTCACCGCTGGCGGCGAAATGGAGACGGCCCATGGCCCGGTCACCGGCTACCGCGCCACGCGCTCGGGCAGCGCGACCAAGACCGACGCTGCGATCAAGGACATCCCCCAGGCCGTGAGCGTGGTTCCGGTACAGGTCCTGGAGGACCTGGGCAGCACTAACGTGGAGCGGGCCCTGCAATGCGCAGGTGGGGTGTCCCAGCAGAACAACTTCGGCGGGCTCACCCTGTATGAATACAGCGTGCGCGGCTTCACCACCTCCGAGTTCTACCGCGACGGTTTCAGCGCCAATCGTGGCTACCCCGCTACACCGGACGTGTCCAGCATCGAGCGCATCGAGGTGCTCAAGGGGCCGGCCGCCAGCTTGTACGGGCGGGGCGACCCCGGTGGGACGGTCAACATCGTCAGCAAGAAACCGCAGGCCGAATCCTTCGCCCGTCTGTACGGCAGTGCCGGGTCCTGGGATCGCTACCGCACCAGCCTGGACCTGAACACCCCGCTCGATGACGAAGGCCAAGTGCTCAGCCGCGTCAACCTGGCGGTGGAAGACAACCACAGCTTTCGTGACCATCTGCAGAGCAAGCGGTTGTACGTGGCGCCGTCGCTGAGCTGGCAACTGGATCCGGACACTTCATTGCTGGTGGAGACCGAGCTGGTGCGGCACCAGTCGGTGTTCGACCGCGGCGTGGTGGCCCCGGGCAACGGCTGGGGTGGCGGCTCGCGGCGGACCTTTCTCGGCGAGCCCAACGACGGTTTCATCGACAACGACAACAACCGTATCCAGGCCGCGCTGGAGCACCGCCTCAGCGACGACTGGCAACTGCGTGTGGCCAGTCACTACAAACAGGGCGAGCTGAGCGGCGATGCCAGCGAGGCCCGCGCGCTCAACGCCGACGGACGCACCGTCAACCGCCGCTATCGCGAGCGCGACATGGATTGGCACGACAGCATCAGCCAGGTCGAGCTGCGTGGCTTTCTCGACACCGCCAGCGTGCAGCATGAACTGTTGATCGGCACCGAGTACGAGGATTACCGCAAGAACGAACGGGTGACCAACACAGCCGGTGCCTATCCCATCGACGTATTCAATCCGGTGTATGGCCAGGCCAAACCCACCGGCGCGCGTTCGGGCACCGACTTCCGCGAGCATGTGCGCAGCCACGCGCTGAACCTGCAGGATCAACTGGTCTTCAGCGAAAAGCTGCGCAGCATGCTGGGGGTTCGCTATGAGCATTTCGACCAGCGCATCGCCGACTACACCACTGGCAACCGCAGTACCCAGCGCCAGGATGCCCTCACCCAGCGTGCCGGGCTGCTCTACCAGCTCACGCCGCAATGGGGTGTGTTCGCCAATGCGTCCACCTCGTTCAAGCCCAACAACGGACTGGATGCCAGTGGCAAGTCATTCGACCCGGAAGAAGGCATCGGCTACGAAGCCGGTTTCAAGGCCGAACTGTTCGACGAACGCCTGAGCGCCACCTTGGCAGCCTTTCACATCGACAAGGAAAACGTGCTGGCGTTGGACCCGACGAGCAACCTCAACCGGGCCATCGGCAAAGCACGCAGCCAGGGCGTCGACCTGCAGTTCAGCGGCCAGCTGAGCGACGCGCTGCGTGTGATCGGCGCCTACGCCTGGATCGATGCCGAGGTGACAGAGGGCGACGCCAGCGTGCCCAAGGGCAGCCGCCTGCTCGGTGTGGCACGCAACAGCGCCAGCCTGCTGGGCGTCTATGAGTTTCAGGATGGTCGGCTGCGCGGTTCCGATATCGGTGCAGCGTTCACCTACGTGGGCGACCGGTCCGGGGAGTCGGGGGGCAATTTCGAGCTGCCCGCCTACCACACGGTCGATCTGCTGGCGCATTACAAGGCCAGCGACAAGGTCACCCTGGGCGTCAACCTGAACAACCTGTTCGACGAGAAGTACTTCGAGCGTTCCTACAGCAACTACTGGGCGATGCCCGGCGAGCCGCGCAACCTGACCTTCAGCGTGGCGATGGATCTGTAGCCGGCGGCGGTTCCTTCCCTGGAAGCCGTCGTGCCGGCGCTGGGGTGATCAGATGCGGAAACTGCCGACCAGTTGCTTGAGGCGCAACGCCTGCTGTTCGAGGTCGGCGCACGCACGCAGAGTGGATTGCAGGTTCTCGACGCCCTCTTGATTGAGGGTGTTGATCTCGGTGATATCGACGTTGATCGATTCCACCACCGAAGTCTGCTCTTCGGTGGCTGCGGCCACCGACTGGTTCATGCCGTCGATCTCGCCGATGCGCTGGGTCACGCTGACCAGACGTTCGCCGGCCTGGTTGGCGATGGTGACACTGGATTCGCTCTGGCCCTGGCTTTCGTTCATCAGGATGACGGCCTGGCGCGCCCCCACCTGCAACTGCTCGATCATGCCCTGCACCTGCTGAGCCGATTCCTGGGTACGGTGCGCCAGATTGCGCACTTCGTCGGCGACCACGGCGAAGCCGCGCCCTGCTTCACCGGCCCGCGCCGCTTCGATGGCGGCATTGAGCGCGAGCAGGTTGGTCTGCTGGGAAATGCTGGTGATCACTTCCAGAATCTGACCGATGTTCACCGTGCTGGCGTTGAGGCTTTCGATGTTGCCGCACGAGCCGCTGATTTTCTGCGACAGCAGGTTCATGGCGTTGATGGTCTGGCCGACCACGGCCTGGCCATCGGCGGCCAGATTGCGCGCGGCACTGGAGTGCTGCGACGCCAGAGCGGCGTTCTGAGCGATTTCCTGGGCGGCGGCGCCCAGTTCGTTGATGGCCGCCGCCACGCTGCTGGTGCGATTGGCCTGCTGATCGGAGTTGAGCATCGAAGAGTTCGAAGCGCTGACAACCCGCTGGGCCACTTCGTTGACCTGGCCGGTGGCCGAGGACACTTCGCGGATCGAGTCGTGGATACGCTCCACGAAACGGTTGAAGGACAGGGCCAGGGTGCCGAATTCATCGGCGCTGTGGATGCTCAGGCGACGGGTCAGATCGCCCTCGCCTTCGGCGATGTCGTGCATGGCCCGACCCATGGTATGAAGCGGCTGCATCAGCAGGCGAATCAGCATGCCCAGCAAGGCGATGATCAGGACCACGGCGACGATCGTGGCGATCACCGCCGAGCTGCGGAATTGGCTGAGCATGGCGTAGGCTTTGGCCTTGTCCATGCTCAGACCGATGTACCAGTCCACCGAAGGCAAGCCCTCGACCTTGGCGAAAGTAACGATGGAGGCACGGCCATCGCGTTCGACCTCGGTCACGTCATCGCCGATACGCGGGGTGTGCTGCGGGTACACGTCCTTGAGTGACTTCATGACCAACTGACTGTCGGGATGAACCAGGATCTTGCCATCACCGCTGACCAGAAAGGCGTAGCCACCGCCGTCGAAATCCAGTGAGTTGATGGTCTTGACCAACGTGTCCAGGCTCAGGTCGCCACCCACCACGCCTACCGGCTGGCCATTGCTGCTCATGGCGGGGGTGGCGATGGTGAGGATGGTCTTGCCGTTGGCGGCATCGATGTAGGGCTCGGTGAGAACGGTCCGACGCGCACTCATGGCATCGGTGTACCAGGGCCGCGTGCGTGCATCGTAGCCTTCGGGCATGGTGTCCGGTGGTTCGAGGAAATAGTTGCCGGAGACATCGCCCAGGTAGGCGAAGTCAAAGTTGGCCAGCAGGGTTTTCTGCTTGAGCAAAGCGCCCACGGCCTCGGCACTGGGGTTCAAGGCAACGCTCTCGGCCAGGGTTTCGGCCAGCAGAATACGACCCGAGAGCCAGTGCTGAATGTTGGTGGACGTAGCGCTGCCCATTTCATGCAGGTAACTTTCCAGGTCGTCGCGAATGGCGTTGCGCTGCAGGTAATCGTTGTACAAGGTGAACAGCGCGAAGGCTGCAGTCACGATGAGCGAGGCGGCCAGGAGAATCTTGTGGCTGAATTTCAGGGTTTTTTGCATGGCCGATAGGTCCGCTATGTAGTTGCAGGGGCTATCGGCACCGACTGGCCGCTATTGAATGAAATGAAACAGAAACGTGAATCGATTCATCTTTTCCGACTGGCGGTTATAGGGTCATCGGACAATACCCGCCTGACCGGTACGCCGTTCGCACCACGGCAGTAACGGACATACTATGACCCAGTGGGTGCCGCCGGTCGGCACGCCGACATCGAGATACGTCCGCCAGGTGCGGCGCTTGAGGAAGTGAGAGGATGGTGATCGAACGCTACAACGGCTTCGCCCAGGCATTGCACTGGCTGACGGTCGCCGCGCTGTGCCTGGTACTGCCCTGTGTCTGGGTCGCGGAGAACTTCCCACCCGGCCCGGTGCGGGTGCTCTGGTACCTGGCCCATGAATCCATGGGCGTCAGCGTCGGCCTGCTGGTGCTGATCCGGCTGACCTGGCGCTGGCGGCACCCAGCTCCGGCCTATCGTTCGGACATTGGCGCGTGCACCCGGATGCTCGCCCACTTGAACCATGGCCTGTTGTACGCCGTACTGCTGGCCATGCCGGTGACTGGCTACCTGATGGCGGGTAATGGCCAGGACGTGCCGTTCTTCGGCCTGGTATCGCTGCCTGGATTCGCCAAGAACGAGGACCTGGGCAAACTGGCCAACACCGTCCATGTGTGGGGCCAGTTTGCGGTGTACGGCCTGATCGTCATGCACGTGGCCGCCACGGTATGGCACGTGGCGGTGCGGCGCGACGGCATGCTCGAACGCATGCTGCCGCCGCAGCGCGACTGACGCTTGCGGCACCTCTGCCCTCAGCGCTTCCCCATGACGCCGACCTGGCCGAGCATCTGGGCGAATTGCTGCAGCGGCATCTTCTGACCGTTGAAATCCACAACGGCATCGCTGTAGCGCAGGGTAGCGCGCAGGTGTTCGCCTTCATCCTTGACCAAGCCCAGCATCTGCCCCAAGCCAGCAATGGTTGCAGTCAGATCACGTCCGGCCTGGGCCACCCGTGCCGGGTCGCTCTGCCCTTGCAGGCTGGCTTGCAGACTGCCCACGTCGGCCAGCATCGGCTTGGACACTTGCAAATCGGCCTGCAGACTGGCGATCAGCGCAGGCCAATAGGCAGGAGAGCCTGGTTGCGTCGGCGCCGGATTGGCCAGTTGCGCCATCATGCTCAAATGGCTCTCACCGTGTTCGGTGGCCAGGCTCAACCGCTCCAGTTGCAAGCGGGGCTTGGCATCGAGCAGCTTGCCGATGACCGCGTCCAGTTGTTGGCGCTGCACCTGGGTCAAGCGCAGGGGCGGTAAGGTGCCATCAGGCAGAGGTGTCTGCCATTGCGGGGCGATGACGGTTCGGTACAGATCGCCGAATTCACGGCTGGCGGCGATGTCGAGGTTGGCCAGCTTGACGCTCATCTGCAGCGCGCCGACCGGGCGGCTGGCATAGTTCAAGGCGCCGACGCTGTAGCTGGCCTGGACATCCAGGTTGCCCTCGACTTCTTGCATCAGGCCGGAGGCGGAAAGATTTTCCACCCGTACGGGCGCAACATCGGCGCCTTGCAGGCTGGCCTGGGCCAGCTTGAGATCGGAGTGCCCCAGGTACAGGCCGGAGGCGCCCAGGATGCCACCGGTGTCGAAACTCAGGCCTTTGAACTGCGCCTGGAGGCGTCCGGCCTGGCCTTCGATATCGGCGAGCAGTTCATCGCTCTGACCGGTCAGGCTGTAGCGGCTGGCGTCGGCGTTCAGCGTCAGGCGTGCATTCAAGCCGGAAAACCGGACGGTGTCATTGCCTTCACGGGCGTCGAGCGGCAACAGTTGCAGGCGGGTATCGCTGGCGCCGTCGTAGCCAAGGCTGACCTGACCGCGCAACGGCGGCTGATTCTGGCTCATGGCGAACCAGGCCTGGGTATCGGCGTTACGCTCGAGCTCGAAGTTGCTCGCCGCCATCACCGGCATGAGCCTGAAGGCCTTGAGGTGCGACCATGGCAGTGGCCCGTGCTCGATGTGATCGACCAGCAACAGCTCGCGGCGTTCAGGTCCGCTATCACCTTGCAAGTTGTTGAGTGTGATGCGGTAGTGCGCCGTGCTGGTGAAGAAACGTCGCTCCAGCGACAGCAGTTCGATCTGCATGCCGGGTTGGCCGTCGACGTTGAAGGACGCCGCCATTTCCCGGTTGGCTTGCCTGATGGCAGTGCTCAGGACCGGCTCCAGCTGAGTGCCGGTGTACCAGGCCCCACCCACGGTGGCGGCTGCGGCCACGACGACGATGCCAGCGAGGATGCCTGTTGCTTTGTTCATGATCGGACTCGTTCGAAAGGATGCCGGGCCAACGGGGCCCTGGCGCAAGACGGTGGCGCGCTCGGCATGAGGTTAGCACCTGCGCGTGGTGATCAGCCAGCCAGAGACGTGAGCGCTGCGAAGGAAAAGGATACCGCTGGGGACTTTATTCGACATTGGCAATCTGGGCTGAATCTCTTTGCATATCCGTTACTTGTACGCAACAGTTTATGCCCTTTCGTCAGTCTTTTTTTCTTGGCACAGAACCCTTTCAAGTTGTATCAGTCGACTGTGTAGCCGCTTATGCATCTTTGAAGGTACGCCCCATGCCCACCGCCTCCATTCTGGTCCTCGAAGACGAAGATCTTATCCGTGATCTGCTGACGACGGTACTTGAAGATGCAGGCTTCAAGGTCACGGCATTTCAGACGGCTGACCAAGGTTGCGACTTTCTGGAAACCCATCCAGGCGAGGTCAACATGGTGGTCAGCGACATTCGCATGCCCGGAAAAATGGACGGCTACGACCTGAGCATGTTGGCCGCCGAGCGCTGGCCTGCCCTGCCGATCCTGCTCACTTCCGGTTTCTCCGGTCGCGACCTGGTGTTGGGGCCGAACGTCGAGTTCTTGCCCAAGCCCTGGACGAGCGAGCGGTTGCTGAACAAGGTCAACAAGTCGCTGCATATTCATTGATGTGAGCGGTGCGCGCCGGCCTCGGCGTTCGAACGGGTGCTTGATCAGGGATACCTGGGTGGTAGATGACGCGGCTTGCGCCGCCGCTACAGGGGAATGGGACAACCGGTCAGATTTGTGAGTCCCGGGCGAATGTGGCGGCTTGGCGGGTCATGTGGTCGAGTTGCCGGTCACGCTTTTTTTCGGCGTCGAGCATGGCCTTGCGGCCGTGCTGATTGAGCAGATAGGCGTGAATCTGCCGTACTTCCAATGATGCATAGATGGGCGCCACATCCAGTACCGCAATGGGCTGATCGGTCGCTTCACCGTCACAACTGAGTTTGACCTGCGGGCCTTGCGCGCCGATCACCTGAAACCCCATGTTTTCGAACCATGACACCTTGCTCACCACGCACGCCAGTTCCACGTGGGCATGACGCTGCTTGATCACATCGAGCAAGCCCCGCGCCACGCCCCTGCGACGTTTCGAGGCGCGTACTGCCATGTAGGCCACGGTGCACACGGAAGGGTCGTGCTCGGCGCGCAGGAACAAGGCGAACCCGTCCAGCGTTTCCGGCTGCGCTTCGTCGAATGCCAAGACCAGTTCCGGTCGCACCTCACGACCGCCCGACATCGCTTCCAGATACTGATGCACTTCGTAGCCAACACCATACTGGTAGAGCTGATAGAGCGGATTGCTCGGGGTGATACCCAGACTGCTGATGTCGGTGAGATAGTCGACGACCATCTGCAGCAGCTGACTCTTGATGTCCTCGGACGGCGCGGAACTGGAATGGTGAATCAGTGACATCGGTGGCAGGGCTCCGGCAGGGTGCTCGCAAGGGAAAGAGCACCATGATAAACCCTGATCCACGCCGATCGACAGCGTAGCGAGACCGCGCAAGTCGCAGGGAGGCGTTTCAGCCTCGTCCAACGAACGGCATATTGGTGGCCATCACGGTCATGTTCAACACGTTCGCCGACAACGGCAGCTTTGCGATGTAACGAACTGCATCGACCACATGCTCCATGTCCACCATAGGTTCGACGGCGATGTCGCCATTGGCCTGGCGTACACCCTTGGTCATGCGTGCCGACAGTTCGGTCAGGGCATTGCCGATATCGATCTGGCTGCACGCGATGCTGAACTCGCGGCCATCGAGCGCCAGACTTTTGGTGATGCCGAGCACGGCGTGCTTGCTGGCCGTATAGGGCATGCTGAAACTGCGCGGCATGTGCGCCGAAATCGAACCGTTGTTGATGATCCGTCCGCCTTGCGGTTGTTGGCGGCGCATCAGCCCAAACGCGGCGCGGCAGCACAGGAATACGCCGGTGACATTGGTCTGCAGAACGTCGGTCCATTTGGCCACGTCCAGCTCGTCGATCGGCACCGCAGGGGCGCCAATGCCCGCATTGTTGAAAATCACATCGAGACGTCCGTAGATCTGCTCAACCTGTGCGAACAAGGCATCGACGCTGACGCTGTCGCGGACATCGGCCGCCACCGCCAGGGCTTCACCACCCTGCTCCGCTATCTGCTGCGCCACCGCCTGCACGGCTTCCAGGCGTCTGCCCGCCAGCACCACACAGAAACCATCGGCCGCCAGCCCCAGGGCGGTCGCCCGGCCAATGCCGCTGCCGGCGCCTGTCACCAACGCTATTCTCTTCGACATGCTTGTTCCTCTGGTTTCGGGTCAGTTACTGTCCGCCGCTCGCCCCTTGCGTTCTTCGATCATCTGCGCACCGCTCTGCTGGCGTTGCTGTTGCAAGGTGTCGGTCGTGTCCGACGGTGAGGAGGACGCGGGCTCTTGGATCGTACTCGAACTTCGGGTGGCCGGGGCGCGATTCATGCTGCTGGACGGGTTGCGTGTGGTGTTGGCCTGGGGCTGCGCAGTGCTGGCGGCCGGGGCCGTATTCACGGTCGACCCGCCCCCGCCGCCCGCCGCAGGACTCGAGGCGCTGAGCCCGGTTGCGGCACCGACGCCGCATGAGGCCGATAAAAGCATGCCGATCACCCCGCTGTATTTCAGTGCACGAAAAAGCGTGTTCATGGGTATCTACCTTTGGCTGTGACGCGGTGGCTTTCCTGATGTAGCTGAGCCTGTGGTTGGCGCGTAGTTCCCCGCGCCTGATGGCGGTTGTTGGCCTGGAGGCGGTTGACTGGGTTACCCTTGTCCGGTCACGAGTGCTTATCAAGATGTTTCAAGAAGGATCGACCAATGTCCGAGCCGGCGAAAAACCGCGCCACTCATCAGACCCATTGCAAGGACTGCAGCCTGGCGCCCCTGTGCCTGCCCCTGTCGCTGGAACTGGCCGACATGGACGCGCTGGACGATATCGTCAAGCGCGGCCGCCCGCTGAAGAAAGGCGAGTTCCTGTTTCGCCAAGGCGAAGCCTTCGGTGCCGTGTACGCGGTGCGTTCAGGTGCGTTGAAGACGTTCAGCCTGAGCGACAACGGTGAAGAGCAGATCACCGGTTTTCACTTGCCCAGCGAACTGCTGGGACTGTCCGGGGTGGACAGCCAGACGTACCCGGTCACCGCGCAGGCTCAGGAAACCACTTCGGTGTGCGAGATTCCCTTCGAGCGTCTGGACGAGCTGTCGGAGCAACTGCCGCAGTTGCGTCGCCAACTGATGCGGGTGATGAGCCGCGAGATCCGCGACGACCAACAGATGATGCTGCTGCTGTCGAAGAAGACCGCCGACGAGCGCATCGCCACCTTTCTGGTCAACCTGTCGGCTCGGCATACCGCCCGCGGCTACTCGGCTGTGCAGTTTCGCCTGAGCATGTCGCGCAACGAGATCGGTAACTTTCTCGGCCTGGCGGTGGAAACCGTGTCGCGGGTGTTCACCCGTTTCCAGCAGAACGGCCTGCTCGAAGCGCAAGGCAAGGAAGTGCGTATCCTCGATGCGCAGCAGCTGTGCGCGGTGGCCGGTGGCACCCCAGGGTCTGTGTGAAAAGTCTTGAGAAGAAGGTCAGGCAAGGCGAAAACAGCCGAGGAAGCGGAGTTTACGGGTTGTAAATGAGCATTCCTCGGCTGTTTTCAACGCAGCATCACCGAGTATCAAGGCTTTTCACACAGAGCCTAGTCAAATGACCGCAGCCGGCGGGGCAGTACTGGCCAGCGGTGAAGGTTATACTGCGCCATCCCTGCCCTTCCAGAGCTATGACCGATGGTTTTCGACGAACACAGCTTCAAGTCCCTGATCCGCCCCGTACCGGATTTCCCCAAGCCCGGCGTGGTGTTTCGCGACATCACCCCGTTGTTTCAATCACCCAAGGCCTTGCGCCTGGTGATCGACAGTTTCGTACACCGCTACATCGACGCTCAGTTCAGCCACATCGGCGCGATGGATGCGCGCGGTTTTCTGATCGGCTCCATCGTCGCCCATGAGCTGAACAAGCCACTGATCCTGTTCCGCAAGCAAGGCAAGCTGCCGGCGGACGTGCTGTGCGAGGGTTATCAGACCGAATACGGCGAAGCGTTTCTGGAAGTGCACGCCGACAGCCTGTGCGAAGGAGACTCGCTGGTGCTGTTCGATGACCTGATCGCCACCGGCGGCACACTGATCGCGGCGGCCAATCTGGTTCGGCGGATGGGCGCGGAGGTGTTCGAGGCGGCGGCCATCATCGACCTGCCCGAACTTCAAGGCTCTCAGCGTCTTCGGGACGCCGGGGTCGGCACCTTCTGCCTGACCCGCTTCGCCCTCGACGAGCGCTAGGCGCTCTGCGCAGCAGCGCTGCGACGTCCCACCACACGCAATTCGATGCAGTCCCCTGCGGGATGTTGCGGTCCAACGCCACAGCATCCACTCAAAACGGGAGACAACATGACTCATTCTGCATTGGTGGTAGGCGCCAGCGGCATCGTTGGTAGCGCGACTTCGCGGCTGCTGCTCGACCAGGGTTGGCAGGTCGCCGGCTTGGCGCGCAAGCCAGCCGTGGCCGAGGGTGTCACCCCGGTCCAGGCTGACCTGATGGACCCGGCTTCACTGGCCACGGCGCTGGCCGAGCTCAAGCCCACCCACGTCTTTTTGACCACCTGGGCCCGCCAGGACACCGAAGCGGAGAACATCCGCGTCAACGCCGCCATGGTGCGCAACGTGCTCGACGCTTTGCGCGCGGCAGGAAGCGTCAAGCATGTGGCCCTGGTCACCGGTCTCAAGCACTACCTGGGCCCGTTCGAAAACTACGGCAAGGGCAGCCTGCCGCAGACCCCGTTTCGTGAGGAGCAGGGTCGCCTGGACGTCGAGAACTTCTATTACGCCCAGGAAGATGAAGTGTTCGCCGCCGCCGAGCGCGATGGTTTCACCTGGAGTGTGCATCGCCCCCACACCATTACCGGTGTGGCTGTTGGCAACGCCATGAACATGGCAACCACCTTGGCGGTGTATGCCTCCATCTGCAAAGCCACCGGCCGCCCG
This sequence comes from Pseudomonas sp. Leaf129, assembly GCF_001423465.1. Classification (NCBI taxonomy): domain Bacteria; kingdom Pseudomonadati; phylum Pseudomonadota; class Gammaproteobacteria; order Pseudomonadales; family Pseudomonadaceae; genus Pseudomonas; species Pseudomonas sp. Leaf129. The sequence goes on from NZ_LMOC01000006.1 coordinate 59,892, forward strand.
TTCGTGTTCCCCGGCTCGCGCGTGCAGTGGGACAGCCTGACCGACATGACCGACGCCCGTCTGCTGGCCAAGCAGTTGCTCTGGGCCAGTACGACTCCCGCGGCGGCCAATCAGGCTTTCAACGTGACCAACGGTGACGTGTTCCGCTGGAGCTGGATGTGGCAGCAGATCGCCGACTGGTTCGGTGTCGAGGCAGCGCCCTATCCGCAGCAGGTCACGCCTCTGGCAGAGCAAATGACCGACGACGCCGACGTATGGCAACAGTTGGCCCAGAAACATGGCCTGCGCGAAGCGGATATCGATCGGCTGGTTTCACCTTGGCACACCGATGCCGATCTGGGCCGTCCGATCGAGGTGGTCACTGATGTGTCCAAGAGCCGTCGACTGGGCTTCACGGAGTTTCAGGCCAGCGATCAGGCATTCTTCGACGTGTTCGAGAAGCTGCGCAGCGAACGCCTGATTCCTTGAACGCTGTAGCAGCGGCGCGAGCCGCGTCGGCGACAGCTGCGGTATGCACAGGTCTCGCAGCATGAAAAAGCCCCCGCAGCCTGGCTGCGGGGGCTTTTTTTGCCTCTGATCCGTACAGCGATCAGAGCGCGATGCCTTACGCCTTGCCCGAGCCCAGATCGGCCCCGGTGACTGGGTCCGCATCCGGATCGGACTCGGTACGCAGCTTCATGGCTTCCAGTACATCCGCATCGTCTGCAGACAAGGTTACCGAAGCGCTGCCATCACCGCCGTCGACCGCAGGCTCGGGTGATTCGACGAACTCCCACTCTTCACCCTGATTCCACGGCCCACGTACATTCGGCTCACCCGACATATTGAAATACTTGTTGGTGAATTCCGGCATGCCCGGCAACTTGCCCTGGGGGAAGTTGGGCTGAATGGAGTGCAAGGCTTTCTCGAACGACAATTGATGCGCTATTTCACGCGTCATCAAAAAGCCCAGCGCTTCTTTCACGCCTGGATCATCGGTCACATTCATCAACCGCTCGTAGACAATCTTCGCGCGCGACTCGGCGGCGATATTGGAGCGCATATCGGCAGTGGGTTCACCAATGGTATCGATATAGGCTGCCGTCCACGGCACACCGGCCGAGTTGACCAAGGGCGCACCGGCGCCATAAAGCAGACTGGTGATATGAGAGTCATTGCCGGCACCGTTGATGGCACGGTACAACTCGCCCTCTTCCTGCACGCCTTCGGCCAATTGACCTTTGGCGCCCTTGTTGAGCATGACGATGATCGAACCGACGATTTCCAGGTGGCTCAGCTCTTCGGTGGCGATGGACATCAGCAGATCCTTGCGGCCCGGATCATCCTCGGCCAGGGCCTGGGTGAAATAGCGTGCCGCGGCAGCCAGTTCGCCCTGTGCGCCACCGAATTGTTCCAGCAACAGGTTAGCCAGTCCGGGATTGGGTGCGGCAACGCGCACGGTGTATTGCAAACGCTTGTTGTGCAAGAACATTGTCAAATCCTCAGGCTATCTAATTATGCGAGCAAGTCATGGAGCGGCACACGGAAACTCTTGACAAACGAGAGCCACTTAAACAACGCCGTCCTAAGTAGGAAGATAGTTCGCCGAGTTAATGCCATTTATATTGACCAGCCGGACGGAAGGTTATTTATAAAAGAATGACTACTGGCACATTAGCATGGGTTTATCGTTTCAATAATTGCGCAATGATCTTTATTCAGCCAAGCACACACGTATTTAACGAACTCTTTAAATCAGGCATTCATCCACTGGCGTGAACTATTGCAAAGTATCGAACGTCATCCGCTTGAGTGTCGCGGTAAACCTGTGCTCGGCAAGCTGTGCTTTGTGCCCTGTGCTCATTCCAATGATGGGAGAAAAGCAATGGATACGACGCAACGACCTGCCAGCGACGAGGCTGACGCCAACACGTCCCCAGGCAGCACGCCACAAGAGCACCTGCAGGTTCTGGCCGACGAAGCTGGCGCTGCATTGAGCGACGCCAAGCAGCAGGGCGCCGAACAGTACGAACACCTGCGCGACCTGGCCACCGATCAGATCGATTCCCTGGTGGACAGCGCGCAATCAGCTGCTTCTGCGCTGGAGGGCAAGGACACCTTGGGGTTGTCGCAATACCTAGGTCAATTGGCATCGGGGCTTGGCACCTTTGCCGACCAGGTTCGCGACCAGAGCGCCGAAGAGCTTCTGCACAAGGGCGCGCAGTTGGCACGGGACAATCCGGCCGTGTTCCTGGCCGGCAGCGTGGCGATAGGCTTCGCGCTGTCGCGGTTCTTGCGCGCCAGCGCCAGCGCGCCGTCCAGGCCAGGTTCGAGCTTGCCTGCGCCTTCCGACCTACCGCAATACCAGACCTCCGTGCCGCCATTGTCGGCCGATCCTGCCGCGGCCAGCGTCCCGGAACCGGCCACCCAGGCCGCCGTCAGTCCGCCGCTGGGCGGGACCACGCTGTACTCGACGCCCACGCCGCCACGGGAGGCTCTGTGATGAACAACGATCCGTTCGACACACCCCAGGAACGTATGGACTCGGTCCGCCAGGACGATGCCTCCATCGGCGGCCTGCTGCGCCAGTTGACGCGCGAGGTGCCGGAGCTGTTCACCAAGGAGCTGGCACTGGCCAAGGCCGAAATGCAGCAGAGCCTGACCACGCTCAAAACGGGCATTGCCGCCGTGGCGGGCGGTGCGATCGTGCTACTGGCCGGTTTCATCATCCTGCTGATGGCGGCCGTGTATGGCCTGGGTACCGTGATGCAGCTGTGGCTCGCCGCGCTGATCGTCGGCGGTATCACCGTGATCGCCGGTTTCATCATGTTGCAGTCGGGCAAGAAGCAGTTCGAACCGTCGCACTTCACACCGGACCGGACCCTGCACGCCATGCAGCAGGACAAGGAAGCACTGAAGAGGAAAGTCTCATGAGCAGCTCATTGAATAGCGATCTGGACAAAAGCCCGGAAGATCTGGAACGCGAGATCGACGCCAAGCGTGCCAGCATCAGCAATCTGGTCGACTCCCTGGAAAGCCGGTTCACGCCGGGCCAGCTGTTCGACCAGGCCCTGTCGTACACCAAGGGCAACGGCGGTGAGTTCTTCCAGAACCTGGGCACGACCTTGAAGAACAATCCGGTGCCCACGGTGCTCACCGGGGTCGGTCTGGCCTGGCTGGCGATGAACCAGAACAAGCCGTTCCAGCCTGATTCGGCGTCGAGCGGGTCGGGGTTGGGCGGCATGGTCAGTCAGGTGGCGGATCAGGTCAGTCAGGCGTTTTCGGGTGCTGGTGATCGCCTGCATGGCGCGGCCGATACGGCGCGTGGCCACGGGCAGAGCCTGCGTTCCAAGGCGAGTGATCTGTCTGACAGGGCCACCGATTCTCTGGACGCTACGGCAAGCCAACTCACGGACAAGGCTCATGACGTCGGTCAACGCGTGCAGGAGCAGGCCAGCGAGGTGAAAGGTCAGTTCGAGCAACTGCTCAAAGAGCAACCGTTGGTGCTTGCGGCCATCGGCATTGCTCTGGGAGCGGCGTTGGGCGCGGCATTGCCATCGACGCGCAAGGAAAATGAGTTGATGGGACAGACGCGAGATGACCTGGCCGATACGCTCAAGTCCAAGGGGCAGGAAGCCTATGCGGTGGCCAAGGACACGGTGAAGCAGGCGACCGCCAAGGCACCCGAACCGTCCCCGGTCACGCGCGCCATGGCGAGCGAGGGTACGGACCTGTCCTCAGGGCTGGGCATGAAGCCCTGAATCCGGCAGAACGCCAGGCAAACCCGGCCGCGGTGCCTGTAGCAGCGGCGCGAGCCGCGTCGGCGGTGGATGCGGTGTGGCAGTCGGACCGCGTCGGAACCGGACGCGGCTTGCGCCGCTGCTACAGGGGCTAGGATTTGCCGAAGAGCTTTTTGCCAAGGGTGACAACAGCCAGGACCACGGCGCCGGTAAGGATACCGGTCAGTGCGTCCACCAAGGTGCTGGCCACCGTGCCCATCACGCCGCCACCGGCCAACGCCACCGCTGCCTCGTTGATGTGATGCACGAACGGCAGGCCGTGGGCAATGATGCCGCCACCCACCAGAAACATGGCGATGGTGCCCAGAATCGATAACACCTTCATCAACACCGGCGCCAGCCACAGCAGACCATTGCCCAGCGCCTGGCTGGCCGATCCGGTTTTCTGCTTGAGGTACAGTCCCACATCGTCCAGCTTGACGATGCCGGCCACCAGCCCATAGACACCGACGGTAATCAGCACCGCTGTGATGACCAGTACGCCGACCTGGTCCAGGAAGGGTCGCGCTGACACCACCCCCAAGGCCAGCACGATGATTTCCGCCGAGAGGATGAAATCGGTACGCACCGCGCCTTTGATCTTGTCCTTCTCGAACGCGACCATGTCGACCTTGGCATCGGCCATGGCGGCCTTGCGCTGCTCAAGGTCAGCCGCCGAGTCCTTGTGCAGGAACTTGTGCACCACCTTTTCGAAACCTTCGAAACACAGATAGGCACCGCCAATCATCAACAGCGGCGTAATCAGCCACGGTGCGAACGCGCTGATCAACAGCGCCGCCGGCACCAGGATCGCCTTGTTCAGCAAGGAGCCCTTCGCTACTGCCCAGACCACCGGCAGTTCGCGATCCGCCTTGACCCCGGTGACCTGTTGGGCGTTGAGCGCCAAGTCGTCGCCAAGCACCCCAGCGGTTTTCTTCGCGGCCAGGGAAACGTCGTCGAGCAGGGTTGCAATATCGTCGAGAAGCGTAAGCAAATTGCCTGCGGCCACGGGGAGCATCCTTATGGGTGAGTTAGGTGGCTGACGCATGGGACACCGGCTTAGTTCCCCGGCGGGCCGTTGTTGAGCGCTCGGCAAGGCCGGTGCTACCATCGCAGACCCTCCGGCGCGGCCGGATGCCACTGCGCAGAAACAAGGATCTTTGCCCACCATGAGCAGTATTCGCGAGCGCAACAAGGCCCTCATCCTGCGTGCGGCGAGCGAAGAATTCGCCGACAAGGGTTTCGCCGCCGCCAAGACCCAGGACATCGCCAGCAAGGCCGGTGTGCCCAAGCCCAACGTCTACTACTACTTCAAGTCCAAGGAAAACCTCTACCGCGAGGTGCTGGAAAGCATCATCACGCCAATCCTGCAGGCCTCCACGCCGTTCGACACGGCCGGCGAGCCGCAAGCGGTGCTGCGCGCCTATATCCGCTCCAAGATCCACATCTCCCGCGCCCTGCCCTTCGCCTCGAAAGTATTCGCCAGCGAAATCATGCACGGCGCGCCGCACCTGAGCGCCGATCAGGTCGAACAGCTCAACGCCCAGGCATTGCACAACATCCAGTGTCTGCAGACCTGGATCGATCGTGGGCAGATTGCTCCGGTGGACCCTCATCATCTGATGTTCAGCATCTGGGCCGCGACGCAGACCTACGCCGACTTCGACTGGCAGATCGCCTCGATCACCGGCAAGGCCAAGCTGGACGACAGCGATTACGAAGCAGCCATCGACACCATCACGCGGCTGGTGCTCAAGGGCTGCGCGCCGGAATAGCGCCACCTCGCCAGACCCGCTGACGAGGTCGGCGCACAGCCTTGCACCGACGCGGCAAAGCTCCTACGCTGTGCGCCTTCTTGGGAACCCCTTTGCCATGACCACTCTGCGTGATCGCCTGTACGTCGTCGTCTTCCAGAGCGACACCCCTGCCGGACGCCGCTTCGACAAGACCTTGTTGCTGATCATCCTCGCCAGCCTGCTGGTAGTGATCATCGACAGCGTCGAGACGGTGCACAGCCAATACGCCGACCTGTTTGCCTGGATCGAATGGGGCTTCACGTTCATCTTCGCCGTGGAGTACCTGCTACGCCTGTACTGCTCGCCCAAGCCCCTGCGCTATGCGTTCAGCTTCTACGGCCTGATCGACCTGCTGGCAATCGTCCCCGGCATCCTGGCCATCTACTACAGCGACGCCCAGTACCTGATGATCGTGCGCGTGGTGCGCATGCTGCGGATCTTCCGCGTGCTCAAGCTCAGCCCTTACCTGAAGCAGGCCAACTACCTGCTGGCGGCTCTGCGTGGCAGCAAGCAGAAGATCATCGTGTTTCTGGTGAGCGTCACCACTCTGGTCACGGTGTTCGGCACCTTGATGTACGTGGTCGAGGGCCCGCAGAACGGTTTCGCCAACATCCCCACGGGCATCTACTGGGCCATCGTCACGCTGACCACGGTAGGTTACGGCGATATCGTGCCGACCACGCCGATCGGTCAGGTGCTCTCGGCGATGGTCATGATCACCGGTTATTCGATCATCGCCGTGCCCACCGGCATCTTCACCGCCGAACTGGCCAACGCCATGCGCAGCGAAGGCCTGCAGCACGAGTGCGGGGTGTGCCACAAAAGCAGCCACGAACAGACAGCCTCGTTCTGCTCCCAGTGTGGCAATGCGCTGTTCAAGAAAGTGCTATAAGCACCGCCCTTTTTGATCTAATCGCCCCCATAACGCCTGGCAACGGGCCGCAGGCATAATGCCGCCTATTTCCAAGAACGCTCGAAGAGGGAACTGCAGTGAAAAAATTGATCGGTGCCTCGCTGTTGGCGGCAGGCTTGAGCCTGACCGGCCTGGCCCAGGCCGCGCCCAGCCTGCTCAACGTCTCGTACGATGTGATGCGCGACTTCTACAAGGACTACAACAGTGCGTTCCAGAAGCACTGGCAAGCCGAACACAACGAAGCCATCACCGTGCAGATGTCCTTCGGTGGTTCGAGCAAGCAGGCGCGTTCGGTGATCGACGGCCTGCCGGCTGACGTCATCACCATGAACATGGCCACCGACATCAATGCCCTGGCTGACAACGGCAAACTGGTGCCCGACGACTGGGTCACGCGCCTGCCGAACAACAGCGCACCGTTCACCTCGGCGACCGTGTTCATCGTGCGCAAGGGCAACCCAAAAGCGCTGAAGGACTGGCCTGACCTGCTCAAGGATGGCGTGCAGGTTATTGTCCCCAACCCCAAGACCTCCGGCAACGGCCGCTACACCTACCTGTCGGCCTGGGGCTATGTGCTCAAGAATGGTGGCGATGAAAACAAGGCCCGCGACTTCGTCGGCAAGCTGTTCAAGCAGGCACCGGTCCTGGACACCGGTGGACGCGGCGCGACCACCACGTTCATGACCAACCAGATCGGCGATGTGCTGATCACCTTCGAAAACGAAGCCGAAATGATCGCCCGCGAGTTCGGCCGCGATCAGTTCGAGGTCGTCTACCCCAGCGTTTCAGCCGAGGCCGAGCCCCCCGTCAGTGTGGTCGACAAGGTCGTCGACAAAAAGGGCACGCGTGCCGCGGCCGACGAATACCTGAAGTACCTGTGGTCGCCGGAAGGCCAGGAAATCGCGGCCAACAACTACCTGCGCCCACGTGATCCTGCAGTGCTGGCCAAGTACACCGATCGCTTCCCGAAAGTCGAATTCCTCTCGGTGGAGAAAACCTTCGGCGACTGGCGCAGCGTGCAGAAGACCCACTTCAATGACGGTGGCGTGTTCGACCAGATCTACACCGGCCAGTAAACGATCGCTCAACCGCTGGACAGCGTTGCAGGCTTGGGGTAAAAACTCGCCTGTAACGCCCTGCCTTTCGCTTCTCCCCCCTTCTCTTTCCTACGTCCAACGTTCGGCGGTAGCCTGCCCGATGGTTTTTCATCGCGCGCGCTCCAGCGTTGGCGCGAGTTCGATCATCATGAGCACACCATCGGATGCCGTACTGAAATACCGCCCGGAAATCGACGGCCTGCGCTCGCTAGCCGTGCTGCCGGTGATCCTGTTCCATGCCGGCTTCAGCCTGTTTTCCGGCGGATTCGTGGGGGTCGACGTGTTCTTCGTGATCTCCGGTTATCTGATCACCTCGATCATCCTGGCGGAAATGACCAAAGGCGACTTCTTCCTGCTGCGCTTCTACGAGCGTCGGGCCCGACGGATTCTGCCGGCGCTGTTCGTGATGTTGCTGGTCTGTCTGCCCATGGCGTGGATGTGGCTGGACCCGCCGGACCTCAAGGCTTTCAGCAAGAGCCTGGCGGCGGTGCCGCTGTTCTCGTCGAACCTGCTGTTCTGGCGCGAAAGCGGCTATTTCGACGCTGCCGCCGAGATGAAACCTCTGCTGCATACCTGGACATTGGCGGTTGAGGAGCAGTACTACCTGCTCTTCCCATTGCTGCTGATGGCTGGGTGGCGCCTGGGTCGGCGCACCGTGGTGGCGATACTGGCCGTGCTCGCCTTGGCCAGTCTGGCCTTGGCCGAGCATGGCGCCCGCCAGGAATCCGTGGCCGCGTTCTACCTGCTGCACGCACGCGCGTGGGAGCTGCTGGTGGGCTCTTTCATCGCCTTCTACCTCGCTAGGCGACCACGCTCGACCGCTTCGTCCTGGCACGCGCAGGCTGGCAGTCTGCTAGGCGTGGCCATGATCGGCTATGGCGTGCTTGCCTTTGATCACGCCACGGCGTTTCCCGGTTTCAATGCTTTACTGCCCACCGTTGGGGCAGGATTGGTGATCCTCTTCGCCCATCCGGGTAACCCTGTCGGAAGGGTATTGGCGAGCCGCCCGTTGGTAGGCATCGGACTGATCAGCTACAGCGCCTATCTATGGCATCAACCGCTGTTCGCTTTTGCCCGCAACAACAGCCTGGTGGCGCCCACTCCAACGACCATGTTGGGCTTGAGCGGGCTGTCGCTGGTACTGGCCTGGCTGAGCTGGCGCTTTGTCGAACGCGCCTTTCGCGACCGACGCCACGTGCCTGCTGCTCGCCTGTGGCGTTACAGTGCCAGCGCTTCGTTACTGTTAGTGGCGTTAGGCATCACCGGCTTCGTGAACAATGGCTTCAGCCAGCGTTTCGACGTCGATCCCAGCATCATGACCGCCTTCGAAGACCCGCATATCCGCGACGCCTGCGACACGAACTATGACGGCAAGGGCTGGGGCATGGACTTCTGCCTGTTCGGTGCCGATCGCCAGCAGCAGGCCGCAGACGTGGCGGTGTTCGGCGACAGCCATGCCGAAGCCCTGTTGCCGGCGTTCGATACCGCAGGCAAGCGGTACGACCGGCGCATCGCTCACATTGGCATGGGTGGCTGCCCGCCGTTGCTGGGCGTCGACGTGGCGGTGGGCAACTATGCGCCAGGGGCGTGCCCGGCATTGGCCCAGCGCGAGTACGACTATGTGAAGGCCCATGGCATCAAGACGGTGGTGCTGGTTTCACGCTGGACGCTGTACACCGATGGCGATTACGACCAGAACCGCATGAGCGGCTATTTCCTGGTGGATCAAGCCAGCCAGGCGCGCACCCGCGAGGCCTCGCGCGCGGTATTCGAAAAAGCCCTGGAACGGACCATCGATGCCTACCGAGCGTTGGGCGCACAGGTCTACGTGGTGGCTCAGGCACCGCAACAGCAGACCAGTCCGAAGCAGCTCTACTATCGGTTGGCGCGCGACAAGGGGGACAATACCGAACACACGCAACGGCTGCTCGACCGGCTGTCCGTGCCCTACGCGAAACACCTGCAGTTTCAGCACTACACACGCGCATTGTTCGCCGCCGACAGCGCGCGCGAACGCATTCGCCTGGTCAGCCTCGATGAAGCGCTGTGCAGTCCACAAACGTGCCTGATCGGTGACAGTGGGTCGTGGTACAAGGACCACGACCACTTGAGTGCCCGCGGGGTCGAGCGGGTGGCGAGCCTGGTGGGTCAGATCATGCAGAACTGACTCGCGCCTGCCGTGCTTCAGGGATGTTTGCGTCCCAAGCCAGCCGGCACGCCGGTGGTATCGGTGGCTTCCCATGGGCCCCTGGGACTGGTGGCCCAGCTCCAGCCGTCGTTCCAGCGGTAGTAGGTGCGCTGGCGATAGTAGGTGTCGGGCTGATCTTCAAGCACGTACACGCCCAGACTCGGGTCCCAGTGGCTGGCACCGCCCGGAGGCGGGGCGAAGCTGGCCGAGGTCCGCGGCATTGGCTTGGGCGCGGGTGGCGTGGGCGTCGCAGGTGGGGCTGGAGTGGGCGCGGTGCTCGGTCCTGTCGGTGGCAGGGTCTGCACCGGTGGCTGCGGCGCAGGTTCGGACGGGCGCTGCACTGCGCAGGCACTCATGCCCAGGGCCAGGCCGATGACGGCCATTCGAGCTAAACGGTTCATGGCATCTCTCTACAGGTCAGGGCTGTCGATCATCAATTGCTGCACGGCGGCGCTTTCGCTGGCGATCGGCGCACCTCGCGCCAGCCATTCGCCCTGCGTGGGCTGGCCGGCCCTGGATATCCGGGCGATGAGTTGGACTTCGGGAAAGTTCGACAGTTTCAGCTGCGGCATCATCGCATCGCTGTCCGCCAGTTCGACCTGAGCCGGAAGGTCAGCCACCGTCAGGCGCTTGACCGCCAGTGGCATGGGCGGCCCGGACACCGCGCGGGCAAAGACGAACACGCTGTCGCCGGGCTGCACCTTGGCCGCCACACCGGGTGCCAAGGCCACCTGCACTTTCAATACGGCACGTGCCGGAGCGGGCTCGGCAACAGGCAACTTGCCACCGGCGGCCAGTTGGCCACGGGCACGTTCGATTCCACCCTGCAATGCCGTGCGTGCGGGGTCTTTGTCCGGAAGAGTGGCCAGCAGGCGCTCCCAGTAAGCGATAGCCTTGTCGAAATCGCGCCCTTCGAACGCGAGGATGCCGAGCAAACCCAGACTGGTGGCTTCCTTCGGATCACCCAGCAGGGCTTCGTCAGTGAGTGCCTGGATCTGCTCGGACCATTTCTTGCCTGCAGCGAAATACAGCGCCTGCGCCCACTGCCCCAGCACCTCTGGCTGACGACCGCTGAGTTTTGCGGCGCGCTCGAACAAGTCCGCCGCCTGCGCCGGCCGGTTCTGCGCCATGTAGGTCCGACCCAGGATGTACAACCCCTCCACCGCCTCCGGCTGCATCTGCACCGCCTGTTCCAGGCGCGCTGTCATCTGCGCCATGGACGTGGGCGGTACGGCGAACTCGCGGCTCAACTCGACCTGGTCGCTGGCGCCATAGTGCAGGTACAACATGAGCCCCACCACCGGCACCAGAACCGCAGCCGCCAGCGGTATCGAGCGGCCCAGACGGGCGTCAGCGAGCACCTCCCCGCCCTCGGTATCGGCCAGCAACTCGCGGGCGGCCTCGGCCTGGCCGCTTTCCAATTGCGCGGCCGTCAAGACGCCTGCAGCCTGTTGCGTATTCAGTTCGGCCAGGCGCTCTTGATACAGCGCCACGTTGAGGGCGGTGCGGTCCTGCTCGGGCTGGGTGCGACGGGCACGCAGCAACGGCACCAGCAAAAAACCCAGGGCGAGCAGCAGCAACAGGCCGGCAGCGAGCCAGAAATCGATCATGGGCGGTCTTCATCCAACGGTTTTTGGGCGAGCAACGCGGCCAAACGGGCGCGTTCGGCGGGGTCGAGATCACGCGGGCTGGTAGCGGGTTGCCTGCGCCGACGTCGCAAGGTCACCGCGATCACGCCCATGCCGACCACCAGCAAAACCGCCGGGCCGAACCAGAGCAGCCCGGTACGCGCGGTCAGCGCTGGCTTGTAACGGACGAACTCACCGTAGCGATCGACCATGAACTCGATGATTTGCCCGTCATCCTTGCCCTCGGTCAACAGCCGATGGATCTCACGGCGCAGGTCACCGGCGATAGGTGCATTGGAATCGGCGATGTCCTGGTTCTGGCACTTGGGGCAACGCAGTTGCTGGGTCAATTGGTGAAAGCGCTCGCGCATCTGGTCATTGGCGAACTGATAGGTATCGATGGCAGCCCGTGCCACGCCGGACAGGCTCAACAGCAGTATCGACAGCAGCAGCCAGCGCTTCATGGCCGGGCCTCGTCGAGCAGCGCCTGGTACAACGGCGCCAGTTGCTCGCGCCAAACGGTCTGGTCGATGACCCCGACCCACTTGTGGCGAATCACGCCCCTGGCGTCGATAAGGAACGTCTCCGGTGCGCCGTACACGCCCAGGTTCAAGCCCAGGCTGCCGTCCTTGTCGTTGATGTCCAGCGTGTAGGGGTTGTGATAATCGGCCAGCCACCGCCGTGCTGCCACGTTGTCATCCTTGTAGTTGATGCCGTAGATCAGCACGCCCTGCTCGGCCAGCGTGTTGAGCACGGGGTGTTCGACGCGGCAGGCCACGCACCAGGTTCCCCAGACATTGACCAACGCCGGCTTGCCCAGCAGATCGACTCGAGTCAGCGTTCGTTGGCCCTGGGTGTCAGGCAGGCTGAACTCGGGAAACGGCTTTCCGATCAGGGCCGACGGCAACTGCGCGGGGTCAAGATAGAGCCCGCGGTAAAGCAGCACGGCCAGCACCAGAAATGCGCCCAGCGGCACCGCCAACAGCCAACGTTTCATGCTACGGCCCCTTTGCCCAATACGTCACGCACACGCGCCTTGACCTTGATGCGATAGCGCCGGTCCAGTGCGGCGAGGAAGCCACCCAGACCGGTCATCAGCCCACCCAGCCAGATCCAGCGCACGAACGGCTTGACGTGGATCCGCACCGCCCACGCGCCGTTTTCCAAGGGTTCGCCAAGCGCGACGTAGAGATCGCGGGTGAAGCCGGCATCGATGCCTGCCTCGGTCATCACCGATTGCTGCACGCTGTACAAGCGTTTTTCCGGATGCAGCAGGCTCACTTGCACGCCATTGCGCAGGACTTGAACACTGCCCCGCTGGGCGCTGAAATTCGGCCCCCGATGAGGCTCGGCGCCCTGGAAGATGAACTGATAGCCACCCAGATCGACCGCATCGCCCGGCGCCATGCGCAGATCACGCTGGGCACTGTTGTGGCTCGACAACACCACGCCCAGGGCACAAACGGCAATGCCCAGGTGAGCCAGCTGCATGCCCCAGTAGCTGCGCGGCAAGCCGGCAATGCCGCGGGGCAGGCCCTTGTGACGGGTCTTGTCGTGCAAGTCGCGCACCCCGGCCAGCACCACCCAGGCCGCCAGGGCGAACGTGCTCAGCACCGGCCAGGCGAAATCCCCCAGGCACCAGGCGGCCAGCGGCGCCAGCACGGCGCTGCCGAGCAGTACCGGCACCAGCATGCTACGCAGCCAGGCGGTCGGCGTGTGTTTCCAGCGCACCAGCACGCCAACGGCCATGGCCAGCATCAGCAACGCCATCAGGGGCACGAACAGCGCATTGAAATACGGTGGACCGACCGACAGCTTGGCGCCGGTCAGAGCATCCAGCGCCAGCGGGTACAGGGTGCCCAGCAGAATCATCGAAGCGGCCACCACCAAGATCAGGTTGTTGCCCAGCAGCAGGGTCTCCCGCGACCACAGGCCGAAGCCCACGTGGCTCTTGACCACCGGCGCACGCAGCGCGAACAGCGTCAATGAACCGCCCACCACGAACAGCAGGAAGATCAGAATGAACACGCCACGGGTCGGATCCGAGGCGAACGCATGCACCGAGGTCAACACGCCCGAGCGCACCAGGAATGTGCCCAGCAGGCTCAGGGAAAACGCAGCAATGGCCAACAGCACCGTCCAGCTCTTGAACACGCCGCGCTTCTCGGTGACCGCCAGGGAGTGGATCAGCGCAGTGCCGACCAGCCAGGGCATGAACGAGGCATTTTCCACCGGGTCCCAGAACCACCAGCCGCCCCAGCCCAGTTCGTAGTACGCCCACCACGAACCCAGGGTGATGCCGATGCCCAGGAAGCTCCAGGCCACCATGGTCCAGGGGCGCGACCAACGCGCCCAGGCGGCGTCCAGCTTGCCGCCCAGCAGCGCGGCGATGGCGAAGGCGAAGGCCACCGAAAAGCCGACGTAGCCCATGTACAGCATCGGCGGATGGACGATCAGACCGATGTCCTGCAGCAACGGGTTGAGGTCGCGACCGTTGGCCGGAATCTGCGGTAGCACGCGGGTGAAGGGGTTGGACGTGAGGATCAGGAACAACAGGAAGCCGACGCTGATCATGCCCATCACTGCCAGCACCCGCGCCAGCATGACCTGGGGCAACTGCCGTGAGCGGATCGACACGGCAAAGGTCCAGCCGCCCAGGATCAGCGCCCACAGCAGCAAGGAGCCTTCGTGGGCACCCCATACGGCGCTGAACTTGTAATACCAGGGCAATGCGCTGTTGGAGTTCTCGGCCACGTAGCGCACGGAAAAATCGTCGCTCAGAAAGCTCGCGGCCAGGCAGGCGAATGCCAATACCAGGAAGGTGAACTGGCCCCAGGCAGCCGGCCGTGCCAGGCTCATCCACAGTCGATCACCGCGCCATGCGCCCACCAAGGGCACGCTGGCCTGAACCAGGGCCAGACACAGCGCCAGGATCATCGCCAAGTGGCCCAACTCGGGCACCAGCAGAGCACCGATCATTGTGAAGCTCCCATTCGGCCGGAATCCTTCAAGGCCTTGGTGACCTCCGGCGGCATGTATTTTTCATCGTGCTTGGCCAGTACCTCATCCGCCTCTACGACGCCGTCAGCGTTCAAGGTGCCCAGAGCGACGATGCCCTGCCCTTCGCGAAACAGATCGGGAAGGATCCCACGGTAGGTAATCGTGACGCTGTGCTGAAAATCGGTGACCACGAAGCGCACATCCAGCGAGTCGCCGGAGCGTTGCAGCGAGCCCTTTTCGACCATGCCACCGGCGCGAATGCGCGTGCCCGTCGGCGCCTCGCCATTGGCGATCTGCGTTGGCGTGTAGAACAGGTTGATGTTCTGCTGCAATGCGCCAAGGGCCAGTCCGACGGCCAGGGCGACGCCGGCCACCAGGGAGAGGATCAGCGTCAGGCGTTTGCGCCGTTGCGGTTTCACGGTCGGCCCTCCCGGCGCAGGCGTCGCGCCTCTTGTTGCAGATAGCGTCGCCGGGCCAGCAGCGGCCCGACCACGTTGACGATCAGTACCAGCAGGCACAGGCCATAGGCCGACCAGACATAGACGCCATGGCGGCCCATGCTCAGAAACTCGGCGAACGAAGTGAAGCTCATGGACCGACCCTCGGTTTCAGTTCACCGGCCAGGTATTCCTGAACCCAGCGGCTGCGAGCCTCGCGCCGGAGCACTTCCAGGCGCATGCGCAGCAGCAGTGCCGCACCGAAGAAACAATAGAAACCCAGGACCGTGAGCAACAGCGGCAGCCACATCTGCGCGGGCATCGCCGGTTTTTCGGTCAGGCTGAAGGTGGCGCCCTGGTGCAGGGTGTTCCACCACTGCACCGAGTACTTGATGATCGGAATGTTGACCACGCCGACGATGGCCAGCACCGCGCAGGCCTTGGCCGCGTTCTCGCGATTGTTGATGGCCTGGCCCAGGGCAATGAGCCCCAGGTACAGAAACAGCAGGATCAGCATGGACGTCAGGCGCGCATCCCACACCCACCAACTGCCCCAGGTCGGCTTGCCCCAGATGGCGCCGGTGGCCAGCGCCAGCACAGTCATCCAGGCGCCCACGGGGGCGGCGCATTGCAGTGCGACGTCGGCGATCTTCATCTTCCAGACCAACCCGACTACACCGGCCAGGGCCATCATCACGTAGCAGGACTGGGCAAGCATGGCCGCAGGCACGTGGATGTAGATGATGCGAAAGCTGTTGCCCTGCTGGTAATCCGGCGGAGCGAAGGCCAGGCCCCACACCACACCTGCACCGATGAGCAACGCCGCCGCCAGGCCCAGCCAGGGCAGCAAGCGCCCGCTCAGGGCATGGAACGCCTTGGGCGAGCCGAGCTTGTGAAACCACGTCCAGTTCATCACCTTGTTCTTCATGACCCCGTATTCAAAAGCATGAGCCGGTCGCACACCCGGCCTCGTCCGTTCATTCGCCGACACTGATCTTGAGCCCGGCCGCGATCGCGAAGGGCGCCAGGGTCACGGCCAGTGCCGTCAGGCTGCCCAGCCACAACAGGTAGCCAGCGGTCGGCAGCTGCTGCAACGACGCCTGCAGCGCGCCACTGCCCAGAATCAGCACCGGGATGTACAGCGGCAACGTCAGCAAGGCCAACAACAGACCACCGCGCTTGAGCCCGACGGTCAGCGCCGCCCCCACCGCGCCCAGCAAGCTGAGCACCGGCGTGCCGAGCAGCAACGAGGCCAGCAGCACCGGCAGGCATCGTTCAGGCAAGCCGAGCATCAGGGCCAGCAGCGGTGAAACCAGCACCAGCGCCAGCCCGGAGAACGCCCAGTGCACCAGCACCTTGGCCAGCACCAGCACTGGCAATGGGTGTTCGGACAGCACCCATTGCTCGAGCGAGCCGTCTTCCAGATCACTGCGAAACAAGCCGTCGAGCGACAGCAGCACCGCCAGCAACGCGGCCACCCACACCAGGCCTGGGGACAGACTTCGCAGCAGCTGCATCTGCGGTCCGACGGCCAGCGGGAACAGCGCAACCACGATGGCGAAAAACACCAGAGGATTGGCCAGCTCTGCGGGTCGCCGACACAGCAGTCGCGCCTCGCGCTTGAGCAACAGGACGAAGACACTCATGCCGCGTTCGCATCCAGTTCCAGTCGCCGGTAGCGATTCGGCGTCTGCCCCAGCACATGGTGTGTGGTCAGCACCACCATGCCGCCTCGCTCGCAGTGATCGACCAGGTGCTGCTCCAGCTGCTCGACCGCCTGCGCATCGAGCGCGGTGAAGGGTTCGTCGAGAATCCATAACGGCGGGCTGGGCAGATACAGACGGGCCAACGCCACGCGGCGCTGCTGACCCGCGGAAAGCATACGGCACGGCACGTCTTCGAAGCCGCGCAGACCGATCGCCGCCAAGGCCGTCCAGATCTGCTCTCGACTGGCGGGCGTATGCAGCGCACAAAGCCAGGCGAGGTTTTCCTCTGGGCTGAGGGCATCCTTGATACCCATCGCATGGCCGATCCACAGCAGCTGACCGCCACGCTCGCTGCGCTGCGCGGGCAGCGCCGGGCTGGCAAAGACGACCTGCCCATCGGCGGGCTGCATCAGCCCGGCCAGCAGGCGCAGCAGACTGGTTTTGCCACAGCCGTTGGGTCCCCCTACCTGCAGCATGTCGCCTGCAGCCACCTGGACCTGCAGATGCTCGAACAGCAGGCGCCCATCGCGGTCGCAGGCAAGATCGGTGGCGTGCAGGTATGGGGTCAAGAATCCGCCTCATCGGGTTCGGTCGCAGGTAACGGCACCGTGCCGCACTCAAGTTTCGCAGGGCAAGGCCGCTATACTCCCATGGCGCTGTGTAGCAGAGCCGGCCGCCGTGGCCGCGCATTATACATGCGCAGTCTCTGCCCAAGGGCGTAACCGACACAGGTTTCATCATGCCTGACCTGATCAGCAACCTCGCCGCGCTTCCCACCGCCAGCGGTGCCGCGCGCGTCAGTGCGTCGAACACCGAGACGGTGAAGATCACCCAGCCCCTGGACAGCCTGCTGGCCCTGGGCGAGACGGTCGATGCCGAAGTGGTGTCGGTCAAGGCCGGCGCGCAGGACTTTCAGTTGGTGTTGCGCCTGAGTCTGGGCGGCGGCGGCGTGGCGACGATCACCGCCAGCAGCCTGCAGCCCGTGCCCCAAGGCACTGCATTGCTGGTCTCGCACCTGGCCGGTGGCGCGGCGCTGGTCACCACCCAGGAGCGCGGCAATAACGCACCGGTGACCCTGACGCGCATCGACACCCAGGCCCTGCCGGTCGGCACGCTGTTGCAGGGCAAGGTCAGCAGCAGCCAGATGCTGCCGCAGATCGCCGGGCAACCGGCGGTGTACAAAGCGATGGTGACCTTGCTCAACACGGCCCAGGCCGGCAACATTCTGGCCATCGAGAGCCCCCAGCCACTGCGCCTGGGCAGTCTGCTCAGCGCCCAGGTGATGAGTGACCAGAGCCTGAATTTCGTGCCCTTGAGCGGGCGCATGGACCAGTTGGCCGTGGCCCAGCAACTGGGGGCCCAGCAAGCCCGGCAGGGTTCGCTCGACAGCCTGCTGAGCCTGGTGCAGAACCTGAGCCAGAACCCCGATATGGCGCCGCCGACCCGCGCCGGCCTGGAACGCCTGTTGGCCAGCCTGCCGGATGTGCAGCAGATGGCCGATCCGAAAACCGTCGCTCAGGCCGTGGTCGCCAGCGGCGCGTTTCTGGAAGCCAATCTGCTCAACGGACAACCGGCCCCCGATCTCAAGTCGGCGCTGCTGCGCCTGATGGCGCAGATCGCGCCGGGCGCGCTGCCCAATCCGGCGGCACAACCGGCGGTGGCGGCCAATGTCCTCGCTCAGGTCTTGCCGGGCCGGGTGCGCAATGCCCTGAATGCCTGGGGGCAGGTCAGCGAAAAGACCGTGCCGGTGAGCTTCCCCCTGCCCGCCCGTACCGCGCAGAAAGGCGAAGGCGAAGACGACCTCGAACACCTGCTGCGCCTGGCCGGTGCAGCGGTGGCGCGGCTGCAGAGCCATCAGCTCGCCGGTCTGGAGCAAACCGGGCGCACCCCCGATGGGGCCACGCAGACCACCTGGCAACTGGAAATTCCCATGCGCCATCTGCACGACTTCATCCCGCTGCAGGTCAAGGTGCAACGCGAAGACCCGCCACCGGACCAGCAGCCCCCTGACAAGAACGAGCCCAGGCCCGCCCAGGAAAAGATCTGGCGGCTGGACCTGGCCTTCGATCTGGACGCACTGGGCCCGCTCCAGGTGCAGGCGCAACTGGCCCACGGCAGCCTGTCCAGCCAACTGTGGGCACAGCGTCCGGCTACCGCCCTGCTGATCGAGAACCAACTGGACAATTTGCGCCAGCGTCTGCAAGCCACCGGCTTGAACGTGGCTGATCTGCAATGCCATCAGGGCAGCGCACCGCAAGGTGCACGGACGCGACTGGAGCAACGCTGGGTGGACGAAACCGCATGAGCGAACGAGCCCCGCGCCAAGCCATCGCCCTGCGCTACGACGGCCAGAAGGCCCCTACCCTTACCGCCAAGGGCGACGATGAGCTGGCCGAAGCGATCCTGGCGATGGCCCGCGACTATGAAGTGCCGGTTTACGAAAATGCCGAGCTGGTGAAGATGCTCGCACGCATGGAACTGGGCGACAGCATCCCCCACGAGTTGTATCTGACCATCGCAGAGATCATTGCCTTCGCCTGGCACCTGCAGGGCAAGACCCCTGCCGGGTTCGAGCTTGCGCCCGCGCCGAGCGAGCGCGACATCACCCCCAAGGCCCCGTAGCACCTGGGCCTTGGGGCTTTTCCAAGGCTTTGGACCAAGCCTGCGTCCGGCGTCTCCGAGGCCCTCCCGAGACCGGTTCCCCGGCCACACCGGCAGCCGCTGCCCTACATAGTTACCACGTCCCTTGGCTGCGCCAACCGAATCATGGCCTGGCACGACTTTCCGTGCCTACAGAGGAATACCGCCATGACTTCCCGATTCATCAGCGCGCAAGGCGTTCAAACCGTCCGCGACTCCCTCAAGGATTACCCCCGGCCCGACCGCGCCGCCGCCGACGCGGTGCGCGCGTGGGCCTTGAAGCAGGGCCTGAACCTGAACCCGGACAACGTCGATGCCGTTACCCTGCACTACCAAATCAAGGGGCAACGCTGCATCGCCCGTGTCGTGCAGAAGCTCACCCTGACTCAGGCACTGTTGTCCAACTGGCAGGGCGAGTCGGACAACAACCTGATCGGCGCTGCGCTGCACGAGGCCTGGGCGGGCCATCCACCGCCTTATCCGATCACCCTGGTCGACCACCTGGACGAACACAGCCTGTTCGACAACAGCGCCGAGTACCTGGTGTACAACGGCCTCTATCGGCAGGTCAGCCCGGCAAGCTATGACGCGGCGCACCATGTGCGCCTGGGCGCCGAGGCGTTTCAAAGCTTCATCTGGCACCTGGACTTCCACAAACCCTACAAGCAGATGCTTAAGACCTACTGGAAAGACGGGCTGCAGGCGTACCGCGATGCGGCCAAGGTCAATTTCATCGCCGCCTGCAACATGCAGATCAGCGAAGCCAGCCTCTCCGATGCCGGCCGCGTCCTGGCCTGGCAGGTCGCCGGCCTGCTGCCGCGTCCACATGGCGTACACGTCGCCTGTCTGAACATCTACGGTTATGTCGCCACCAACCTGTTGTGCCTGAAGAACGACGAGACCGGGCTGACCCTGCTTTACATCCCTGGCAACAGCGCGCCGTTCCACGAGTTCACCGACGAATCGTCAATGGCACGCTGGGTGGCCGAGAGTGCTGGCACCCACGTACCCGTCAAGCGCTGGAAGACCATTTTCCACCCGGTGACGAGGCCGATACGCTGGGCTTCAGCGGACTCAATACCGCGCTGACGGGGCTGGGCCTGTACCCCGGCTATCACCATTTCGATCCTGACAAGCATCCCGGTTTCGCCACCAGCGGCCTGTGGGTGCCGCACGACACGGTCAATTACCGGACCAGCAAATACAGCCCGCCCATCGAAGGCGACCTGTTCATGGCCATGGCTCGCCATCAGAAGAAGCGCAGCGAGCAGGATGCCGAGTTCATCATCAACACCGACAGCTCGGTGACCAAGGAAAAATGGCGCGGTTATTTCACCTCCGCAATCAATACCCTGGCACCGATTGCGATGGTGGTGCCGGAACTGGCGCCGATCTTTGCCCTGGGCGGCATCGTTCAACTGGGCCTGGGTCTGGATCGGGCGATCAACGGCAAAACCCTGGAGCAGCGCGCAGCAGGCGCGGACGATGCCATCTGGGGCCTGCTCAACGCGACGCCCCTGCTGCACGTGCAGATCCCGGAACGGCCGGCCATCTTCCGTTTCAAGCGACCCGAGTTCGTCATCCCGGCACGCATCAATGGTCAGATCGGCTACCCCTTGAGCCCGGTCCAGCCGCCACACCTTCCACCGATCGAACCGATTCTGGAGGAGGCCTTCAGCCTGCCCACCGCCGTGGCACCCGTCGCCGAAGCGCCTCGAGACATCGCCGATGCAGTGATCAGAGTGCCAAGCTACAGTGGCAAAAAAGATGTTCTGGAATGCGAAATCGGTGGCTATGTGGCCGACGTCCATTACGACATCGAATATAACGCCTTCGTCCACAGCTCGGACCTCAACGAGATCGAACCGCCCTACTACATCGCACCGCGGCCCGGTGAACGGTCACTGACGCGCTTGAAGGACGTCGACCGCCCGGTTACCGATGCCCAGCGCATGGAGACCCTGCAGGGCCTGGGGGTCGATTTGATATTGCCCATGAGTCTTGGCGAGTTGCGGCCGCCGGCGATGAAACCCATTCCCAAGCAGATCTCCTGCATCTGGGTGGGCGACAAGGTGATCAGTCAGCCGCTCCTGGAGAATGTAGGGCGCAATGCGGCCTTGTTGCGCGAAAGCGATTACGTGTATCGCATATACCTCTCCACGGCCTCGCCCGAGGTCTATGCGCGCAATGTCGAGTTACTGGCCCAGCACGCGCCGTCCATGCAGGTCCTGCCGCTTGAATCTCAGCCGCTCTATGCTGAGTTCAAACAAAGCCGCTACTACCGTCAATACAAGGCTGCCATCGACGGCAATGGCGGCGTGGGTACCAATTTCGCGTCGGCATCGGATGTGCTGCGTTATCGAGTGCTTTACAGCGAAGGCGGGCTGTACATGGACATGGATGACAGCATTCTGCGGCCTGGGCAGCGAACGCCGCTCGGGCAGCCCGCCGAGTCCATCGACGCGGTGCCTCTGCAGACCTCGAACAGAGGCTTGATTCTGTCCGTGCCGATGTCAAACGAAACCCTGGGCATGAACATCCAGTATGGCAACAGCATGATCGGCAGCCACGCAGGCAACCCGACCTTGAATGCGATATCGGACACCATGCTGGAACGCTTCGAGGCACAACCGGATTTCTATGACAGCCGTCCGGATCCGCGCCAGGATCTGGCGGGTTTCCATCGCTATGCCATCGACTTGAACCATATCAGCGGCCCTGGCGCTCTCAACGATGCCATCACTCACCGGCTACTCGAGCTGGCGCAGTTTCGCGAAGTGTGGAATATCTCGGCACTGCCGATAAGGGACAACACGGGTGTGCTCGACTGGTCCGGGTTCCGCGAAGCCTATCAGGCACTGACCCCGCTGAACCGGTTTTCCCAGGTCGGCAGCAATTTGAGCTGGGCGCACACCTGATTGATACCTCCCCTACATAATCACCGCGCTCGCGGTTGTCCATAACGCCACCCTCCAAGGCCTCTACAGCAGGCCTTGGAGCCTTTCATGCACGCCAACACTCCCGCTATCAACGCCCACGCCGTCGCCTTCGCACGCGCGCTCGCACCCGAACTGCCGCGGCCCGACCATTGCGCTGCCGCAGCCCTGACCCAGTGGGCCAAACGCTGCGGCATGATCCTGGATCCCGACCAGATCGACGTTGTCACGCTGCACTACCAGCAGCATCGGGGTATCTGGCAGGCCGTCGTGGTCCAGCACCTGTCCCTGACCCAGGCACTGATCGAAAACTGGCAAGGCGAATCGACCAACAACCTCTTCGGCGCCCTCCTGCATTCACCCTGGGCTGGACACCCACCGCCAACGCCGCTGCTGATCACCGATAAACTGCACAGCCGCGCTGCACCGCAATACGGTCAGGATTACCAGGTGTTCAACGGCCTGTACCGACGTACCCATCCAATGCGGTACGACGCCGGCAACCGCCTGAACCTGCCCGCCGAAAGCTTGCAGGCATTCATCTGGGAGCAGGACTTTCACACGCCCTACAAACAGACACTGGATGCTTTCTGGCGCGAACATTTCCAGGCCTATCGCAAGGCAGCTTTGCTGGATTTCATGGCCGCGAGCAACCGTCAGGCCATGCAAGGCAGCCTGTCGGCTGTCGGCCAGCGGCTGACCTGGCAAGTGGCAGGCCTGGTGCCCCCGCCACGCTGGTCGGATTACGGCCGAACGGCGCAGACTCGCTCGGTCATGCGCGTGGCGCCGCTGAACATCTATGGCTATCCGGCCACGGATA
This sequence comes from Pseudomonas sp. Leaf129, assembly GCF_001423465.1. NCBI lineage: Bacteria > Pseudomonadati > Pseudomonadota > Gammaproteobacteria > Pseudomonadales > Pseudomonadaceae > Pseudomonas > Pseudomonas sp. Leaf129. The sequence continues at coordinate 82,811 of NZ_LMOC01000006.1, forward strand.
TTCTGTGCATGAGCAATGCGCACACCGGCCTGACCGTGCTGTACATCCCCGGCAATAGCGCGCCGTTGCACGAGTTCGTCGACGAGCCCTGCATGAAGGTGTGGATCGCCGAGCAGTGCCGGGATGCCGCCAAACGTGAGGCCTTGCAGGCCCATTTCGCGCCACGCGATGTGGACGACGGCCTGAGCTTCAGCGGTTTGGCCACGGCTCTGCGCGGACTGGGGCACTACCCTGACGCTGATCGCCTGCCTGACAGCCACGCCGGTTTCGCCACCAGCGGCGTCTGGCATCCGCAGTCCACCATCAACTACAAGCCCGACAAACACAGTCCTGCGATTACCGGCGATGTCTTCACCGCGCTGACCAAGCGTCAGCAGAAGCGCTGCTATCAGGACGCCGACTTCATCATCACCCGTGATCGCGACGTGGAAAAAGCACAGTGGCGGCACTACTTGAGTTCGGCCATCAACACACTGGCGCCGCTCGCCTGCATCGTGCCGGAACTCGCGCCGCTGTTCGCGGTGGGAGGGTTCGCGCAGTTCGGGCTGGCGCTGGACGCCACGATACAGGCCAAAACCCTGGAGCAGCGCGTGGAAGGCGCCGAAGGCCAGGTCTATGGTCTGCTCAATGCGTTGCCGATGTTGCACATGGCGACGCTCAAGGCGTCGATCTTTCGCTTCGAAGATCCCGCCATGGTGCCGGCCTACGAGCCGCAGGATTTCGTGCCGCCACGCAAAATCAACGGTCAGATCGGCTACCCCTTGGGCCCCACCGCACCGCCGCGCCTGCCGGTCTTGTCGGCAGACGAGCTGAAAGCGTTCTTTTCATTACCCTCCCATGTCGAGCCGCTGCCCGGAGGCGACAATCGAATCGGCGAAGCGGTCATCCGCCTGCCCAAATACGACGGGGGCTACGACGTTCTGGAAAGCCAGGTGGATGGCTACCTCACCTCACTGGCCTGGGATGTGGAAACCAACACCTTCGTACCGCGTTCGGGCTTGAACGACGTGGAGCCACGTCATCTTCAGGCGCCAGCACAGGGTCGCCAGATGGTGGACGTGGCGGCGCCAGCCACTGCCAGCCTGAAGCAGCGAGAAGATACCCTGCTGGCCCTCGGTGTGGACCTGAAACTGCCCGTCAATCTCAGCGATCTGAAACCTGAAGGTGGCACGCCGATTCCGAAGAAGATTTCCTGCGTATGGGTAGGCAACAAGGTTATCGGACCTGAAATCCTGGAAAACCTGGGTAACAACGCGGCCATCGTCAAAAACTCTGCCTATGACTACCAGCTGTACCTGACCCAGACAGACCCGCAGGTCTACGCGCAGAATGTCGAACGACTGGCCCGCCACGCCCCGGGCCTGAAGATCCTCGCGCTGGAACAGCAGCCGTTCTATACCCAGTTCGCCGACAGCCAATACTTCGCCCAATACCAGGCCGCACTCGATGGCAACGGCGGCGTGGCCACCAACTATGCGTCGGCCTGCGACGTGTTGCGTTATCGCCTGCTGCAGGCCGAAGGCGGCGTGTACATGGATGTGGATGACAACCTGCTGCGGCCGGGCCAGCGGGCCGAATACGAAGGCGTTGCTTTCGGTGCGCCCGCCGTACATCTCGACGAAGCACGGTTGTTGGCGACACCCGAAGGCCTGGTGCTGTCAACGCCCGTGTCCAATGAACTGATGGGCATGCGCCATGAATTCAACAACAGCTTCATCGGCAGCCATGCCGGCAATCCGACGCTGGATGCAATCAGTGACGAGATCCACGCACGGTATCAAGCCAACCAGGATTTCTATCACAGCCGCCCGGACCGGGAAGCCGACCCGCAGGCCTTTGCCCAACATGCTCGACGGCTGAGCTACATGACCGGCCCCCGGGTGTTGAACGACATCATCCAGACACGCCTACCGTACCTGAAGGTGTTGGCGCAGCTGCGCAACTTTGCCGTGTGTCCGACCGTGAATGGGCATTTGATCGCGGAAAAATCCGCCATCGGCGAGGCGTTCAGGCAGTGCCTGCCGTTGGACTCCATCGGGATGGTACGCGGCAGCCTGAGCTGGGCCTCTACCTGACAGGAGCGCTGCGAGCACACCGCGATTGCACCGGGCTGGGCGAATCAACCGCGGTGCAGCTTGCTCATGAGTTCGGCCTCGGCCTGAGTCAGGCCGCAAGCCTGGGTCAGCTCATCCACCGAAGCGCCCATGGCCACCAACTTGCCAGCTTGGGCAAACGACAAGCTGCCCGGGTCGCGTTGCTCGAGTTGCGCCAGCTTCTCGGGCAGCGGTCCGACCACCGCGCGCAGTTCGTGCAGCGCTTCGCCCAGACGCACGTTGAGGTTCTGGTAGTCATCCAGGCGCTTGGTCAGCTCGCGCAGCCGCTGATCACGCAGCGCGTCGCCGGCCGCCTGCTCGGCGGCCAACAGGCGCTGGCTTTTCTGATAGGACAGAAACAATGACACCGTTCCGACCCACAGCACTGCCAGCAGGACTACCGCGACCTCGAAGATCACTCAGATATTCTCCAGCTCGGACCACTCTTCTTCGGACATCATCTTGTCCAGCTCTACCAGAATCAGCAACTCGCCGTTCTTGTTGCACACGCCCTGGATGAACTTGGCCGACTCGTCGTTACCGACGTTGGGCGCGGTCTCGACTTCGGACTGGCGCAGGTAGACGACCTCGGCGACGCTGTCGACCAGAATCCCCACGACTTGCTTGTCGGCCTCGATGATGACGATGCGCGTATTGTCGCTCACATCGCTGGACTGCAAACCGAACCGCTGGCGCGTATCGATCACCGTGACCACGTTGCCACGCAGGTTGATGATGCCCAGCACGTAGCTGGGTGCACCGGGCACCGGCGCGATTTCGGTGTAGCGCAACACCTCCTGCACCTGCATCACATTGATGCCGTAGGTTTCATTGTCCAGACGGAAGGTGACCCATTGCAGAATCGGATCTTCGGAACCTTGGGCAGACGACTTCTTCATGCTACTAACCCCTCAAATGCCTTGACGGCGGCGTGTTCATTCAATGCTTTATGACCGTGTTGGTGCTGCTGGTGGCAGGCTTGCCCGGCGCCGAGTCGACCGCGCGCAGATGCCGCGCGCCGCCACTGGCGATCAGTTCCGCCAGCTCGGCGACGTCCAGAAGCGCGCACATGTGTTCGATGACCGTTCCTGCCAGCCATGGGCGCTGGCCGCGCTGGCCGCGCCACTTGATCTCGCTGGGGTCCAGCCGCAGCGAGCGACTGACCTGATGCACGGCCAGGCCCCACTCGTAGCCCTGTACCGAAATGACGTACTGCAAGCCTTCGCGAAAGTCATCGCGGTAGCGGTCGGGCATGACCCAGCGCGCGGTGTCGAGCACCTTCAGGTTGCCGCTGTTGCTGGGCAGGATGCCGAGAAACCAGTCAGGCTGGCCGAACAACGGCGTCAGGGTCTGACCGGCCAAGGCGTAGATCGAGCCCAGGCACACCAGCGGTACGGCCAGGGTCAACCCGGCCACGTCGAACAGCAGGCACTCGAACGGCTCGGCCGCCCAAGTGGGACGGCCATCGATCGCTGCCAGCAACGGCCGTGTGGTGGCAGTCGGCAGATGGACGTCGGCCACGGGCGAGACGCGTTCGGGCTCGGCGGTGGACAACGGATCGGCGACCGGCATGGGTATTGGCGCTGACTGCAATGGCACTGGTTCTGGTTCCGGTACCGGTTCGACGGCTGAAGCTGGCGTCGACTGCAGACTGAGGGCGTCGCGCGCCTGCTCCTCGAGCACGGCGGCCTGGAATTCGTCGAGACGGTCCAGGCTGGGCTCCGGTTCGAGTGCTTCGGTGGCTTCGTGCAACAGGCTGTCCAGATAGGACTGCAAGGCCACCTGCGGCCGCTGGGCAATATCGACGGGACGGTTCATCAGGCTACCTGCGCGACAAGTTGTTGAGCCAGCAAGTGCTTGAGCAAGGCACGGTAGGCGACTACGCCGCGGCTCTTGCCGTCGAAGCGCGAGGGTGTCTGTCCGGCCCGGCTGGCATCGCGCAGACGGGTGTCGACCGGGATGTAGCCCGGCCACAGATGTTGCGGGTAATCGTCGCGCAGGGTGCGCAGGGTGCTCAGCGATGCCTGGGTACGACGGTCGAACAGAGTCGGGATGATGCTGTACGGCAACGCGTGGCGCCGCGAACGGTTGATCATGGTCAAGGTGCTGACCATGCGTTCCAGGCCCTTGACTGCCAGATGCTCGGTCTGTACCGGAATCACCAACTGCTGGCTGGCCGCCAAGGCGTTGACCATGAGCACACCCAGCAACGGTGGGCTGTCGATCACGGCATAGTCGAAATCCTGCCACAGTTGCGCCAGCGTCTTGGCGATCACCAGGCCAAGCCCGCTCTGCCCTGGCTGTTGCCGCTCCAGCGTGGCCAGTGCGGTACTCGACGGCAGCAGCGATACGTTGGTTTCACTGGTCGGCAGCAGCAACTGGTGAGCGAGGCCTGCGGGCACCGCGCCCTTGTGCAGGAACAGATCGAAACAGCTGTGCGCCAGCTCGTCCGGATTGTGCCCGAAATAACTGGTCATCGAGCCGTGTGGATCGAGATCGACCACGACCACGCGCTTGCCTGCCTCGGCCAGCAAACCCGCCAAGGCGATCGAGGTCGTGGTCTTGCCGACCCCGCCTTTTTGATTGGCTACTGCCCAGACTCTCATGATGGTGGTTTCCCCTCGGTCAACAGCCACCGAGACAGTGATGCTTCATTTATGGGCCGGGCGGCGGACTTTTGACAGAGCCAGCCGCCGACGGCGCGTTTAGCGGCGTCAGTGCAGTTTGTGTGCCAGCACGACGCAACGCCGCGTCCGGCTGCGCATTGGCACTGCCTGAACTGGTGATGCTGCGACGTACGTCCAGGTTGCGTGAAATGACCAGCACCACCCGACGGTTGCGCCCTCGCCCATCGGCGGTGGCATTGTCGGCCACCGGCTGGAACTCGCCATAGCCCACCGCAGCCATGCGCCGTGGGTCGATCCCCTCCAAGGCCATCATGCGCACGATACTCGCCGCCCGTGCGGTCGACAGCTCCCAGTTGGTCGGGTACTGCGCCGTGCTGATGGGCTGATTGTCGGTGAATCCCTCGACATGCACCGGGTTGTCGAAAGGCTTGAGAATGGTCGCGACCTTGTCGATGATCGAAAACGCCATGTCGCTGGGCATCGCATCGCCGCTGCCGAACAGCAGGCTGGACTTGAGCTCGATCTCGATCCACAGCTCGTTGCCGCGGACCGTCAATTGATCCGAGGCGATCAGGTCACCGAACGCCTGACGCACATCGTTTGCGATGGTCTGCAGCGGATCGGCCGCCTCGCCGATGGCCGCTTCCGACTGTTCGCTGTCGGTCACCAACGGCTGCGCCGGACGGGTCGTCAAGGGTCGCTCCTCGCCGATCGGAATCGGCCGGATGCTGCGGTCCGGGTCATTGAAGACCCCGACCAGCGCTTGCGAGAGCACCTTGTACTTGCCTTCGTTGATCGACGAGATCGAATACATCACCACGAAGAACGCGAACAGCAAGGTAATGAAATCGGCGTAGGACACCAGCCAACGCTCATGATTCTCCGGCTCTTCAACGCGACGACGACGGGCCATGGCTTGCTCTCCTAGTCGAGGTAGCCTTGCAGCTTCATTTCGATGGAACGCGGGTTCTCGCCCTCGGCGATGGATAGCAGCCCTTCGAGCAGCATTTCCCGATAGGCCGCCTGACGCTGGGCCAATGCCTTGAGCTTGTGAGCCACCGGCAACAGCAGCAGGTTGGCGCTGGCCACGCCATAAATGGTCGCCACGAACGCCACGGCAATACCATTGCCCAGCTGGCTGGGATCGGCCAGGTTGCCCATGACGTGGATCAGCCCCATGACGGCGCCGATGATGCCAATGGTAGGCGCATAGCCACCCATGCTTTCGAACACTTTGGCCGCTTGCAGATCGCGGGTTTCGCGGTTGTACAGATCGACTTCGAGAATGCTGCGGATGGTTGCCGGTTCGGCGCCATCGACCAGCAGCTGCAAGCCCTTGCGGGCATAGTCGTCGGGCTCGGCTTCGGCGCTGGCTTCGAGGCCCAGCAAGCCTTCCTTGCGCGAGACCAGGCTCCAGTTCACGACGCGATCGATACCGCCGGCCATGTCGATCCGGGGCGGAACGAGGATCCAGCGGACATTGTGCAAGGCCCGCTTGAACGCGCTCATGGGCGACTGGATCAGCGCCGCAGCCAATGTTCCCCCAACCACGATCAGCGCCGCCGGACCGTTGAGCAGAGCCGACAGGTGGCCGCCTTCGAGAAAGTTACCACCAATGATGGCGACGAACGCGAGGATGATCCCGATCAGGCTCAAGACATCCATCAGCCGCACGCCTCGACCAAGTGCCGACCGATGTCGTCGAGGCTGTAGACGGCGTCGGCCAGGCCGGCCTTGACGATGGCCATGGGCATGCCATAGATGACGCAACTGGCTTCGTCCTGGGCCCAGATCTGACTGCCGCCCTGCTTGAGCAGACGCGCGCCCTCTCGCCCGTCGGCGCCCATGCCGGTGAGTACCACCGCCAACACCTTGTCGCCGTAGGACTTGGCTGCCGAGCCGAAGGTGATGTCCACGCACGGTTTGTAGTTCAGCCGCTCGTCACCCGGCAGGATCTTCACCGCGCCACGGCCGTCGATCATCATCTGCTTGCCGCCGGGCGCCAGCAAGGCCAGCCCGGGACGCAACACGTCACCGTCTTCGGCTTCCTTGACGATAATCCGGCACAGTTTGTCGAGCCGCTCGGCGAAGGCCCGGGTGAAGGCGGCCGGCATGTGCTGGACCAAGACGATGGGCGTTGGAAAATGCGCAGGCAGTTGGGTGAGCACACGCTGCAGGGCCACTGGCCCGCCGGTGGAGGTACCGATGGCCACCAGCTTGTAGGGCTTGCGCCGCGGCGTCGCGCTGCTGGCCGTCGGCGCCGGGGCACGTGCAGGCGTGGCTGGCGCGCTCGTGGCAGGCGATGGTGACCGGCTTGGCGCTGGCCGCGAAGAAGCCACTGCGGTGCTGGAACCTGGCGTGACCGCAGGCGCGGCCGTCGCAGCGGGCGCCGTGAAGTGCGCGCCCAGACGGCGGTTGCTGCGCGAGAGCGTATGGACCTTCTCGCAGAGCATCTGCTTGACCTTCTCGGGGTTGCGAGAAATGTCTTCGAAGTTCTTCGGCAGGTAATCCACTGCCCCCGCGTCGAGGGCGTCGAGGGTCACCCGCGCGCCTTCGTGGGTCAGCGAGGAAAACATCAATACCGCAGTGGGACAACGTTGCATGATGTGACGCACGGCGGTGATGCCGTCCATCATCGGCATCTCGTAGTCCATGGTGATCACATCAGGCTTGAGCGCCTGGGCCTGATCGATCGCTTCACGGCCATTGGTGGCGGTCCCGACCACCTGAATGGTGGGGTCCGACGAGAGAATTTCCGAGACGCGACGGCGGAAGAAACCAGAATCATCCACCACCAGGACCTTGACTGCCATAAACACTCCACTACGATCAGATACGCCGCGCGGCGTAGCGCTTGAGCATGCTCGGTACATCGAGGATCAAGGCTATTCGGCCGTCCCCGGTGATGGTCGCGCCGGACATGCCGGGCGTACCTTGAAGCATCTTGCCCAATGGCTTGATCACCACTTCTTCCTGGCCGACCAATTGGTCCACCACGAAGCCGATGCGCTGGGTGCCCACCGACAGGATGACCACATGCCCCTCGCCCTGCTCCTCGTGAGCCGCAGACTTCACCAGCCAGCGCTTGAGGTAGAACAACGGTAGCGCCTTGTCGCGCACGATGACCACTTCCTGGCCGTCGACGACGTTGGTGCGCGAGAGGTCCAGGTGGAAGATCTCGTTGACGTTGACCAGTGGGAAAGCAAACGCCTGGTTGCCCAGCATCACCATCAGCGTTGGCATGATGGCCAGGGTCAACGGCACCTTGATGACGATCCTGGAACCCTGGTCCTTGGCCGAGAAGATGTTGATCGAGCCATTGAGCTGGCTGATCTTGGTCTTGACCACGTCCATGCCCACGCCGCGGCCCGACACGTCGGAGATTTCCGTCTTGGTGGAGAAACCCGGGGCGAAGATGAGGTTGTAGCAGTCCGATTCGCTCAGTCGGTCGGCCGCGTCACGGTCCATCAGGCCCTTTTCCACGGCCTTGGCGCGCAGAACGGCAGGGTCCATGCCCTTGCCGTCGTCGCTGATCGACAACAGGATGTGGTCACCCTCCTGCTCTGCCGACAATACCACCCGACCGCCGCGCGCCTTGCCACTGCGCTCACGCTCTTCGGGCGTTTCGATGCCGTGATCGACGGCGTTGCGCACCAAGTGCACCAGCGGGTCGGCCAGGGCCTCGACCAGGTTCTTGTCGAGGTCGGTTTCTTCACCGACCAGCTCCAGGTTGATTTCCTTCTTCAACTGCCGGGCCAGATCGCGGACCAGGCGCGGGAAGCGTCCGAAGACTTTCTTGATAGGCTGCATCCGCGTCTTCATGACGGCGGTTTGCAGGTCGGCCGTCACCACGTCGAGGTTGGACACCGCCTTGGACATGGCCTCGTCGCTGCTGTTGGCACCCAGGCGGACCAGGCGGTTACGCACCAGCACCAGTTCGCCGACCATGTTCATGATTTCGTCGAGGCGCGCGGTATCGACGCGCACGGTCGTCTCGGCTTCGGTGGCGACCGGTTTCTCGGCCACCGGCGCACGTGCCGGAGCGGCCTCGGCCTTGCGCGGGGCTGCAACCGGCGCCGCTACGGCAGAAGTCGGCTGAGCGTCGGGCAGGCTGGCAACATCGCTGAACTTGCCCTTGCCGTGCAGCTGGTCGAGCAATGATTCGAATTCGTCGTCGGTGATGTTATCGCTTACCGGAGCCGGGGCTTGCACCTGCGCAGGCGGTTGCGGCTTGACCGCATCGGCCGTGAACGCACCCTTGCCATGCAGCTGGTCGAGCAGCGCCTCGAACTCGTCGTCGGTGATCTCGTCACCAGGCGCCGCTGCGGTGGTCGATGGTGTCACTGCTTCGGAGGCCGGCGCACCAGAGGGTCCTGAGGTAACAGGTGCTGCGGTGGTGGGCGCCAGCGCGTCGACGGCGAACTGACCTTTGCCATGCAACTGATCGAGCAGCGACTCGAATTCGTCATCGGTGATTTCGTCGCTGATCGGACCATCGGGCACGCCCGCGGTCGGCGTGGTAGCCTGCGCCTTGGCCGCACCCAAAGAATCGAGCAATTGTTCGAACTCGTCATCGGTGATGTCGTCGCTCGGCGCCGAGGCCGGTGCAGCCACCGGTGCCGCCACGGGCGGTGCAACCGCCACTGCGGGTGCTGCGACGGCCACTGCCGGCTCGGCCAGACGCGCGAGAGCGTCGAGCAGCTGCGCACTGGCCGGCGTGACCGGGGCGCGCTCGCGCACCTCGGCGAACATGCCATTGACCGCGTCCAGGGCTTCGAGCACAACGTCCATGAGCTCAGAGTCAACCCGGCGCTCACCCTTGCGCAAGATGTCGAAGACGTTTTCGGCGATATGGCAGCACTCCACCAGCTCGTTGAGCTGGAGGAAGCCGGCGCCGCCTTTTACAGTGTGAAAACCGCGAAAAATTGCGTTGAGCAAGTCGGCATCATCGGGACGGCTTTCCAGCTCGACCAGTTGTTCGGACAGTTGCTCGAGAATTTCGCCGGCCTCTACCAGGAAATCCTGAAGGATTTCTTCGTCGGCGCCGAAGCTCATGTGGATGCTCCCTGGAATACGTGATTAACGGTCAACACAGTCAGACGCAGGCGGTGGCCTAGAAGCCCAGACTGGACAGCAGATCGTCGACATCGTCCTGACCGGATACGACGTCTTCACGTTTATCGGCATGAATCTGCGGACCTTCACCCTTGGCGGGATGTTTTTCTTGATCTTTTTCGGCACGAAGCTTTTCGTGGTCGTGCTGGATGCCGGCGAAGCGGTCCACCTGGCTGGCCATCAGGACCAGTTTGAGCAGATTGCTTTCCACTTCGGTGACCAACGCGGTGACGCGCTTGATGACCTGGCCGGTGAGGTCCTGGTAATCCTGTGCCAGCACGATGTCGTTGAGGTGGCTGGCCACTTCACGATTGCCCTGCTCGCTGCGGGTCAGGAATCCGTCGACCCGGCGGGCCAGTTCGCGGAACTCGTCGGCGGCCACTTCGCGGCGCATGAAGCGCTGCCAGTCGGCGCTCAAGGCGCTGGCCTCGGTGCTCAGGGTATTGAGCACTGGCGTGCTCTGCTCGACCAGGTCCATCGTCCGGTTGGCCGCGCTCTCGGTCAGGCGCACCACGTACGACAGGCGTTCGGTCGCGTCGGTGATCTGCGACACCTCTTCAGCCTGGGGAATGGTCGGATCGATCTGGAAACTGACGATGGCGCTGTGCAGCTCGCGGGTCAGCTTGCCGACTTCCTGATACAAACCGCGATCGCGGGTCTGGTTCAGTTCGTGAATCAATTGCACCGCTTCACCGAATCGGCCTTTTTCAAGGCTGTCGACCAGCTCGACGGCGTGTTTCTTCAGGGTCGACTCGAAGTCCCCCAACGTGCTTTGTTTGTGGTCCATTGCGCCCCCATTGCAGACTTCAGCTATTGACGCGCTCGAAAATCTTTTCGATTTTTTCTTTCAGCACTTGCGCAGTGAAAGGCTTGACCACATACCCGTTGACCCCGGCCTGGGCGGCTTCGATGATCTGCTCGCGCTTGGCCTCGGCAGTCACCATGAGCACCGGCAGGTGCTTGAGGCGGTCGTCGGCGCGCACCTGGCGCAGCAGATCGATGCCCGACATGCCCGGCATGTTCCAGTCGGTGACGAGGAAATCGAAGTTGCCGCTGTGCAACATCGGCAAGGCGGTGTTGCCGTCATCGGCCTCGGCGGTGTTGGTGAAGCCCAGGTCACGCAGCAGATTCTTGATGATGCGCCGCATCGTCGAAAAATCGTCGACGATGAGGATTTTCATGTTCTTGTCCAATTAGACCTCCAGCAGTCTTGAACACGCCCAGCCCCTGAGCGTGCATAACAATCGAATTCGCCTGAGCCACTTGTCGCTGCAGATCGCCTACACGCTCTACGCCTGCAGGCCTCTTCGCGGGCAGAGCCCGCTCCCACATAGGTCGAGACTGTGGGAGCGGGCTCTGCCCGCGAAAAAGCCCGCACCGATCTCGCCGTTCCTTCAGCGTGCCCGCCACTCTCCCAAGCGCCCGCGCAATCGCGCTGCGCACTGGCTGTGCAACTGGCTGACGCGCGATTCGCTAACGCCCAGCACCTCGCCGATTTCCTTGAGGTTCAGCTCTTCGTCGTAATACAGCGACAGCACCAGTTTCTCGCGCTCGGGCAGGTTGGCGATGGCCTCGGCCAGCGCGCCCTGGAAGCGCTCGTCCTCCAGATCCCGCGAGGGCTCCAGCGAACCGCTGGCGCCGTCTTCGTGCAGCCCCTCGTGTTCGCCGTCCTGCAGCAGATCGTCGAAACTGAACAGGCGGCTGCCCAAGGTATCGTTCAGAATCCCGTAGTAATCATCCAGACTCAGATTGAGTTCGGCCGCAATCTCGTGATCTTTAGCGTCGCGACCGGTTTTTGACTCGATTCGGCGAATGGCATCACTGACCATACGGGTATTGCGGTGTACCGAACGCGGTGCCCAGTCACCCTTGCGCACCTCGTCGAGCATCGCACCGCGGATACGGATACCGGCATAGGTCTCGAAACTGGCCCCTTTGCTCGAATCGTACTTTGTCGAGACTTCCAGCAGACCGATCATGCCGGCCTGGATCAGGTCTTCGACCTGCACGCTGGCCGGCAGTCGCGCCAGTAGGTGATAGGCGATGCGCTTGACCAGCGGCGCATACTGCTCGATCAGCTGATGCTGCTGCGAGTCGCGCGACGCCTTGCTGTACATACGGTATCCGCTGGCGCTCATGATACGGGCCCTGCACTGGTTTGCTGCACCAGGCGTTCGACGAAGAACTCCAGGTGGCCGCGGGGATTGGCCGGCAACGGCCAGGTGTCTACCTTCTGCGCGATGGCCTTGAAGGCCAGCGAGCATTTGGAGCGGGGAAACGCCTCGTAGACAGCGCGCTGCTTCTGCACGGCCTTGCGCACCGACTCGTCGTACGGCACGGCGCCGACGTACTGCAGGGCCACGTCGAGGAAGCGGTCGGTCACCTTGGTCAGCTTGGCGAACAGGTTGCGGCCTTCCTGAGGGCTCTGCGCCATGTTGGCCAGGACCCGGAAGCGGTTCATGCCGTAGTCGCGGTTGAGCAGCTTGATCAAGGCGTAGGCATCGGTGATCGAGGTCGGCTCGTCGCACACCACCAGCAGCACTTCCTGGGCCGCGCGCACGAAACTCACCACGGAGTCGCCGATGCCGGCAGCGGTGTCGATGATCAACACGTCGAGGTTGTCGCCCACGTCACTGAAAGCCTGGATCAAGCCTGCGTGCTGGGCCGGGGTCAGGTGCACCATGCTCTGGGTACCTGACGCGGCCGGCACCACGCGAATGCCGCCGGGCCCCTGCAACATCACGTCGCGCAATTCGCAGCGACCTTCGATCACATCGGCCAGGGTGCGCTTGGGGGTCAGGCCCAGCAGCACGTCGACGTTGGCCAGGCCAAGGTCGGCGTCCAGCAACATGACCCGACGGCCGAGTTCGGCCAATGCCAGGGACAAGTTCACTGACACATTTGTCTTGCCGACGCCGCCTTTGCCGCCGGTCACCGCGATCACCTGTACGGGATGCATGCTGCCCATGTTCGTTCTTTACCTTGTCTAGACCGAGGCCACACCAGTGGCTGCCAGTTCGATTGCTCGAGTATTTCCTGGCAACCCTACGATGCAGGAAGATTGTGCTTGCCTAACGTTCTTCACCTCAGCCAACTCGCTTGTCGGGGCTGTGGTAGAGACCCGCGAACATATCGGCCATGGCCTCTTCGCTGGGCTCTTCTTGCATCTGCACGCTCACCGCACGGCTGACCAACTGATGCCGGCGTGGCAGATGCAAGTCGTCGGGAATGCGCGGCCCATCGGTAAGATAGGCAATCGGCAGTTCCTGACTGATGGCCAGGCTCAGCACTTCGCCGAGACAGGCCGTTTCATCGAGTTTGGTCAGGATGCACCCGGCCAGACCGCAACGTTTGTAGCTATGGTAGGCCGCGGTCAGCACCTGCTTCTGGCTGGTGGTCGCCAGGACCAGGTAGTTGCGGGCGTTGATCCCGCGTCCGGCCAGGCTTTCGAGCTGCATGCGCAGGGCCGGATCGCTGGCCTGCAGGCCGGCGGTGTCGATCAATACCACGCGCTTGCGCAGCAGCGGCTCCAGGGCCTGTACCAATGACTGGCCCGGATCCACCTGAGTCACCGAAACGTTGAGAATGCGACCCAGGGTCTTGAGCTGTTCCTGAGCACCGATGCGAAAACTGTCCATGCTCACCAGAGCCACGCTCTGCGAGCCGTACTTGAGCACATAGCGTGCCGCCAGCTTGGCCAGTGTGGTGGTCTTGCCCATCCCCGCCGGGCCGACCATGGCGATCACGCCACCTTCTTCGAGCGGTTCGACGTCCGGCGTGCGAATCATACGCGCCAAGTGCGCCAGCAGCATCCGCCAGGCCTGCCGTGGCTCGTGAATTTCACTGGTCAGGCTGAGCAGTTCGCGAGCGATCGGACCAGACAGGCCGATGCGCTGCAAGCGCCGCCAGAGATTGGCCTGGGCCGGCTTGCTGCCCTGCAGCTGCGTCCAGGCCAGGGAGCCCAACTGCACTTCGAGCAACTGGCGCAGACCGTTGAGTTCCGAACGCATGGAATCGAACACGCGCTGGTCGACGGCGGGCTGAGGCGCCGGTGCTGGCTGGGCACGCGCTGGCTCTTCGCGACGCGGCTCCACCAACGGCTCGGCGGCGGTCAACGGCAGACCGGCGACCAGTTGACGATTGGTGGCGGCGTCGGTCTCGCCACGGGTGCTCAGTTCGGCCTGGGCAGAAACGATGCGCGACTGGGTCTTGCGCAGCTCTTCTTCCAATTCCAGGTTGGGTACGCGCGGGGCCAGGGCCGACAGCTTGTAGTCCAGCGCAGCGGTCAGCTCGACGCCGCCGGCAATGCGACGGTTGCCGATGATGGCAGCGTCGGCACCCAGCTCATCGCGGACCAATTTCATGGCCTGACGCATGTCGGCGGCGAAAAATCGCTTCACTTGCATAACCCACTACCTCAGCCGTTGGGCCCTACTGTCGCTACGATGGTGACTTGCTTGTTATCAGGGATTTCCTGATAGGCCAGTACGTGAAGGTTGGGGATCGCCAGGCGACCGAAGCGTGACAGCATCGCGCGGACCGGACCGGCCACCAGCAGTATCACCGGTTGGCCCTGCATCTCCTGCCGCTGCGCCGCATCGATCAGGGATCGTTGCAGCTTTTCCGCCATGCTCGGTTCCAGCAAAACGCCTTCTTCCTGACCCTGACCAGCCTTCTGCAGACTATTGAGCAATATCTGTTCCAACCTTGGTTCCAAGGTGATAACTGGCAGCTCCGGCTCAACGCCTACAATGCTTTGCACGATTGCACGGGACAAACCGACCCGTACGGCCTGGACCAGCGCGGCGGTATCTTGACTCCGGTGACCGTTGTTGGCGATTGCTTCGGCGATGCTGCGGATGTCGCGCACAGGCACCTGTTCGGCCAACAGTGCCTGCAACACCTTGAGCAGCGAGGACAGCGAAAGGATTCCCGGCACCAGCTCTTCAGCCAGCTTGGGCGAGCCTTTTGCCAGAACTTGCAGCAATTGTTGCACTTCTTCGTGACCGATCAGCTCGTGGGCGTGCTTCTGCAGAATCTGATTCAAATGCGTGGCCACTACCGTACTGGCATCGACCACGGTGTAGCCCAGGGACTGCGCCTGGCTGCGCAGGTTGACGTCGATCCATACCGCATCCAAGCCGAACGCCGGATCCTTGGCGGTGATGCCGTTGAGCGAGCCGAACACTTGACCCGGGTTGATCGCCAGTTCGCGATCCGGGTAGATCTCGGCTTCGGCCAGGATCACGCCCATCAGCGTCAAACGATAGGCGCTAGGAGCAAGGTCAAGGTTGTCGCGGATATGAACCGTCGGCATCAGGAAACCGAGGTCCTGGGACAGCTTCTTGCGTACACCCTTGATCCGCGCCAGCAACTGCCCACCCTGGTTGCGGTCCACCAGGGGAATCAGGCGATAGCCGACTTCCAGGCCGATCATGTCGATGGGCGTCACATCGTCCCAGCCTAGCTCCTTGGTTTCCTGGGTACGCGTCGGCGATGGCAGCAGCTCCTGCTGACGCTGCACTTCGGCCAGAGCCTGGACCTTGACGTCGTTCTGCTTCTTCCACAACAGGTAGGCGGCGCCACCGGCGATGGCACCCAGGGTAATGAAGGCCAGGTGCGGCATGCCAGGCACCATGCCCATGATGGCCATCAGCGCGCCGGAAACGGCCAGCGCCTTGGGCGAGGCGAACATCTGCCGCTGGATCTGCTTGCCCATTTCCTCTGAGCCCGAGGCACGGGTGACCATGATCGCGGCTGCGGTGGAGAGCAGCAGCGAGGGCAACTGCGCCACCAGGCCGTCACCGATGGTCAACAGGGCATACACCTTGCCCGCTTCGGCGAACGGCATGTTGTGTTGCAGCATACCCACCAGCATGCCGCCGATCAGGTTGATGAAGAGGATCAGCAGGCCGGCGATGGCGTCGCCGCGGACGAATTTGCTGGCACCGTCCATCGAGCCGTAGAACTCGGCCTCGGCCGCCACTTCGCCGCGACGCGCCTTGGCCTGGTTCTGGTCGATGAGGCCGGCGTTGAGGTCGGCGTCGATGGCCATCTGCTTGCCGGGCATGGCGTCCAGGGTGAAACGCGCGCTCACTTCCGAGATACGCCCGGCGCCCTTGGTGACCACCACGAAGTTGATGATCATCAGGATGGCGAACACCACGATACCGACGATGTAGTTACCGCCGATCACCACTTCACCGAAGGCCTGGACCACCTTGCCCGCAGCGGCGTGGCCTTCCTGGCCGTGAAGCATGATCACCCGCGTCGACGCCACGTTGAGCGCCAGGCGCAGCAGCGTGGCCACCAGCAGGATGGTCGGGAACACGGCGAAATCCAGCGGCCGCAGGGCGTACACGCACACCAGCAGGACGACGATGGACAAGGCGATGTTGAAGGTGAAGAAGACGTCGAGCAGCAGTGCCGGGATCGGCAGCATCATCATCGCCAGCATCACCAGCAACAGCAGCGGCACCCCAAGGTTGCCGCGGCCAAGGCCGACGATGTTGCTGCGAGCGGTGTTGATTAATTGAGAGCGATCCACCGGCATTCCCCACTTCCCCAAGCGAACTTTTGACGCGCCAGGCGTCCTGCCAGGGGGCAGTGCAAGAAGGGGTCCAACTTTTGGCGGAAGGGGTTAAAGAATCTTGGAGAGCTGCCGAGACCGGGTAAATCTCTGATATCGGCGGTGCGCCCTTCGCGGGCAGAGGGCCGCGACCCGTTTCAACTGTCGCGCTGCAGATCCGGCGGAATCGGCAGGTCATTCAACGGATCGGGTCGCTTGCCGCGTCCGGCCTGGTACTGGCGAATCTGGTAGACATAGGCGAGCACCTGCGCCACCGCCAGGTACAGCCCGGCCGGGATCTGCTGTTCGATTTCCGTGGAATAGAAGATCGAGCGTGCCAGGGCCGGTGATTCGAGCACCTGGATACGGTGCTCGTTGCCGATCTCGCGAATCTTCAGGGCAATGAAGTCCGAGCCCTTAGCCAGCAGCACCGGCGCATTGCCCTTCTCCGGATCGTACTTGAGCGCCACGGCGTAGTGGGTCGGGTTGGTAATGATCACGTCCGCCTCGGGAATGGCCGTCATCATCCGCCGCTGGGACATCTCGCGCTGCAACTGGCGCACCCGCCCTTTCACCTCGGGACGGCCTTCGGCGTCCTTGTGCTCGTCCTTGACCTCCTGCTTGGTCATCATCAGCTTCTGCTTGCTGCTGTACAGCTGGAACGGCACGTCCACGGCGGCGATCAGCGCCAGCCCGCAGGACATCCACAAGGCGCTCCAGCCGACCAGTTGCACGCTGTGGATGATCGCCATTTCCAGTGGCTCATTGGCGATGGCCAGCAGGTCGGCGCGGTCCTTGGCCAGGACAGCTATGGCAACGATGAGGATGATGGCGAACTTGGCCAGGGCCTTCAGCAACTCGGTCAGCGCATGCATGGAAAACATGCGCTTGAGGCCCGCGGCCGGGTTCATGCGGCTGAACTTGGGTGCCATGGAGCTGGCGGCGAACAGCCACCCGCCCAATGCGACCGGCCCGATCAGGGCTGCGAGCAGCATCGTCACCAGAATCGGCTGGGTGGCCAGGATCGCCACCTTGCCCGACTGCAGCAGAAAGATGCCCATGTAGCGCTCGTCGAGCAGCACCTCGCGGCTCAGGGTGAAGTTGCTGCGCATCAGTTCCAGCAGGCTCTGCGCCAAATGTCCGCCGAACGCCAGCAGCGCGCCGCACCCGGCGACCATCACCGCCAGGGTGTTGAGCTCCTTGGATCGGGCGACCTCGCCTTTTTCGCGCGAGTCTTTCTTGCGCTTGTCCGTGGGGTCTTCTGTCTTGTCGGCACCGCTTTCGCTTTCGGCCATTGCCTACTCCGCTCGCGCCAATTCGCGCAGCCACTGCAAGGCGTTGGTCGCCAGCGGCTGATACTGGTTGAGGATATCGCCCAGGCTGACCCAGAGGATGAACATCCCCAGCACCAGGGTCAGCGGGAAACCGATGGAAAAGATGTTCAATTGCGGCGCGGCACGGGTCATCACGCCGAAGGCGATGTTGACCACCAACAAGGCAGTGATGGCAGGCAGCACCAGCAGCACACCGGCACCCAGCACCCAGCCCATGCGCAGCACCACATCCCAGTAATGCGCGGTCAGCAGGCCGCCGCCGATGGGCAACGTGGTGAAGCTCTCGGTCAGCACCTCGAAGATCACCAGATGGCCGTTCATGGACAGGAACACCAGGGTCACCAGCATGCTGAAGAACTGGCCGACCACCGCCACCGATACGCCGTTGGTGGGGTCGACCATGGACGCAAAGGCCATACCCATCTGGATCGCCAGAATCTGCCCGGCGACCACGAAGGCCTGGAACAGGAACTGCAGCGAGAAGCCGAACAGCGCGCCGATGATGATCTGTTCGGCCACCAGCAGCAGCGCCTGGACACTGATGGCGTCGACCGTCGGCGCGGGCGGCAGCCCCGGTACGATGACCACGGTAATGGCCACGGCGACGTACAGGCGCACCCTCTGCGGCAGCACCTGGGTGCCGAAGATCGGCATGGTCATCAGCATCGCGGCAACCCGGAACAGCGGCAGGATGAAGCTGGCCACCCAGCCACCGATCTGCGCGTCGGTCAGTTGCAGCAGTGGCTGCATCAGCCGATCACCTGCGGGATGTTGGAGTACAGGGTGGTGATGTACTCCATGAAGGTGCGCACCATCCACGGGCCGATGACGATCAGCGTCACCAGCATGACCAGCAGGCGCGGCAGGAAGCTCAGGGTTTGTTCGTTGATCTGCGTGGCAGCCTGGAACATGGCGATGATCAGGCCGACGATCAGGCTCGGCAGCACGAGGATCGCGACCATTACCGTGGTCAGCCACAGCGCTTCGCGAAACAGGTCGACGGCGACTTCTGGGGTCATGGGTTCAGGCTCCTGGGCAAGGCAGATCTGGCTTCTTCGCGGGCAGAGCCCGCTCCCACACGATGGGTAGCGCCGCGACTGATGTGGGAGCGGGCTCTGCCCGCGAAGAAGCCCTCGACAACACAGCACATCGCAAAGTCAGACACCACCGAAACTCCCCGCGAGGGTCCCGATGATCAGCGCCCAGCCATCGACCAGGACAAACAGCATGATCTTGAACGGCAGCGAGATGATCAGCGGCGAGAGCATCATCATACCCATGGCCATCAGCACACTGGCGACCACCAGGTCGATGATCAGGAACGGGATGAAAATCATGAAGCCGATCTGGAACGCCGTCTTCAGCTCCGAGGTGACGAAAGCCGGTACCAGGATGGTCAGCGGCGCCTGGTCGGCACTGGCGATGTCGGTGCGTTTGGACAGCCGCATGAACAGCTCCAGGTCGCTCTGCCGCGTCTGCGCCAGCATGAAGTCCTTGATCGGACCTTCGGCGCGGGCGACCGCGTCCTGGGCGCTGAGCTGTTCGTTCAGGTAGGGCTGCAGGGCCTGCTGGTTCACCTTGTCGAACACCGGCGCCATGATGAACATGGTCAGGAACAGCGCCATGCCGGTCAGCAACTGGTTGGACGGGGTCTGCTGCAGGCCCAGTGCCTGGCGCAGGATGGAAAAGACGATGATGATGCGGGTGAAACTGGTCATCAGCATGACGAACGCCGGAATGAAACTCAGCGCGGTCATGATCAGCAGGATCTGCAGGTTGACCGAATACTCCTGCTGGCCGTTGGCGCCGCTGGTCATGGTCAACGCCGGAATCTGCAGCGGATCGGCGGCCAGCGCCAAAGGCGCTGCCAACATCAAGGCCAGGGGCAGGACTACGCGCAACGCAACCATCACTTCTTATCCTTCTGGTCCTTGCCCAGCAGTTCCATCAGGCGCTGGGCGAATTCGGGTGTGGCCTGCGTGGTTCGGTCGGGCGGCATGACCGGCGTGTTCATCACGTGCAGGGCGCTGATGCGACCGGGGCTGACGCCCAACAGGATCTGCTCCTCGCCCACCTGCACCAGCACCAGCCGGTCACGCGGACCCAACGCCTTGGCGCCGATCACGTCGATGACCTGCCCCTGACGCGGTGCGACCTGCTGCACGCGGCGCATCAGCCAGGCCAGACCGAAGATCAAGGCCACCACGGCCAACAGCCCCAGCACCGTCTGGGTCAATTGACCGGCCAGGCCAGTTCCACCCGACGCCACCACCGGCGCCGCAGCCGGCGCCGCTTCGGGCGCCGCCAGAACGACCATGGGCAGGAGCAGCAGAGCCCACAGAAGGCGGCCCATCACCGCAGCTTCTTGATGCGTTCGCTGGGACTGATCACGTCGGTCAGGCGGATGCCGAACTTCTCGTTGACCACCACGACTTCGCCATGAGCGATCAACGTCCCATTGACTAGCACATCCAGCGCTTCGCCCGCCAGCCGGTCGAGCTCGATCACCGAACCTTGGTTGAGCTGGAGCAGGTTGCGGATGCTGATGTCGGTCGCCCCGACTTCCATGGAGATGGTCACCGGAATGTCGAGGATCACATCCAGATTCGGGCCATCGAGGGTGACCGGGCCGTTGCCCGACTTGGGCGAACTGCCGAACTCTTCCATGGGCAGGCGCGAGGAGGCGGAACCGCCACGGGCATCGGCGGCCAGCAGCGCATCGATGTCGTCCTGCCCGGCGTCCCCGGACTCACCCAGTGCAGCGGCCCATTCATCGGCGAGCGCCTGGTCTTCGGCGGAAATTGTTTCATCTTGATCAGCCATCAGTGGTCCTCGACGGGCATCTAAATCATCGGATTGAAGCGATCAGCGACGCTCGATCGGTTCGATTACTTGTAAAGCCAGGTTGCCCTTGTGCGAGCCCAGCTTGGCCTTGAACGAAGGTACGCCATTGGCGCGCAGCACCAGCTCTTCCGGCAGTTCCACCGGAATCACGTCGCCGGGCTGCATGTGCAGGATGTCGCGTAGTTTCAGCTGGCGTCGCGCCACGGTGGCGCTCAACGGCACACTGACGTCCAACACGTCTTCGCGCAGCGCCTTGCTCCAGCGCTCGTCCTGGTCGTCCAGGTCGGACTGGAAGCCGGCATCGAGCATCTCGCGCACCGGCTCGATCATCGAGTACGGCATGGTCACGTGCAGGTCACCGCCACCGCCATCGAGCTCGATGTGGAACGTGGACACCACCACCGCCTCGCTGGGGCCGACGATGTTGGCCATGGCCGGATTGACCTCCGAGTTGATGTACTCGAAGTTGACTTCCATGATCGCCTGCCAGGCCTCCTTCATGTCGAGGAACGCCTGGTCCAGCACCATGCGCACCACGCGCAGCTCGGTCGGGGTGAACTCGCGACCCTCGATCTTGGCGTGGCGACCGTCGCCGCCGAAGAAATTGTCGACCAGCTTGAACACCAGTTTGGCATCGAGAATGAACAGACCGGTGCCACGCAGCGGCTTGATCTTCACCAGGTTGAGGCTGGTGGGGACGTACAGCGAGTGGACGTACTCGCCGAACTTCATCACCTGCACGCCGCCAACCGCCACATCGGCGGAGCGACGCAACAGGTTGAACATGCTGATCCGGGTATAGCGGGCGAAGCGCTCGTTGATCATTTCCAGCGTGGGCATGCGCCCCCGCACGATGCGATCCTGGGTGGTCAGGTCGTAGCTCCTGATGCCTCCGGGTTCGCCATTGCCTTCGGTTTGCACCAGGCCATCGTCGACACCATGCAGCAGCGCATCGATCTCGTCCTGGGACAGCAGGTCCTGCACGGCCATGAGTTGTTCCTACTGCAATACGAAGTTAGTGAAGAGCACCTGGTCGATGACTGGCTTGCCCACTTCTTTCTGCGCCACTTCCTGCACACTTGCGGTCGCTTTCTGGCGCAGCATTTCCTGGCCGATCGGCGTGGTCAGGGTGTCGAACGGTTGCCCGGAGAAGAGCATGACCAGGTTGTTGCGGATCACCGGGGTGTGCACCTTCAAGGCCTCCATGTCGGCCTTGTCGCGCGCCTGCAGGACAATGCTGACCTGCATGTAGCGATCACGGCCGTTCTGCTTGAAGTTGACCACAAAGGCGGGAGTCATCGATTCGTATATTGCCGCAGGCTTGACGTTGGTGGCTGCCGCCGGGGTTTCCGCGGCGGGCGCACTGGCGGATTTGTGCATGAAGTACCAGGTGGCGCCCACCGAAAGGCCGACAGCCAGCAACAGGCCTACGACCACCAGGATGATCAGCTTGAGTTTGCCCTTGCCTTCCTTGGCTGCGGGGTCCTTTGCTTCTTCGGTCTTTGCCATGCCAATAATCCGTCACCATTGAGGGGTAAGCGTACCCATGGCGACGATGGAGCAAGGGTTATGCCAACACTCATCGCGACGCGCCTGTGCGGCGCATCGCCAGGATCGACCGGCTGGATCAGGCGGCTGAATCAGGCGGCTGGATTAGGCATAGTAATCCACCGCACTGCTGCCCAGCACCGTGCTGGAGGTCACGGGCTGGACAGCAGCCACCGCGGACTCGCTTGTGTCGATCGCGTCGCCGCCTGAGCGTTCACCAGTGCTGCGGCGACTCTGCTGGGCCTGCTGCTGCTCGCCCTGAGACTGGCGAGACTGGTCGGATACGTTGACATCCAACTGTCCCATGCCCTGCTGGTTGAACATGTCCTTGAGGCGATGCTGCTGGCTTTCCAGCGCCTCGCGTACGCCGATGTGAGCGCTCGAGAAGGTCACCTGCGTCTGCTGGTCGGGCGTGATGTCGACTCGAATGTCCAGACGTCCCAGCTCTGCGGGTGTCAGCTGGATATCCGCCGACTTGAGGTTCTGGCTCGACAGGTACATGACCCGATTGACCAGGCCTTCGGTCCATCCTGACTGCTGCATGGCCAGGGGCTGGCCCAGCGGACCGGCCAGCGGTGCGGCACCGCCGGCCTTGGCCGGGGCGGCCTGAGTGAGGGCCTGCAGGCGATCGGCGAAACTGTCGATGTGGCTGTCGCTGGCGGCCGCGTCGGGGTCTTTCAAGCCACTGTCGAGCAAACCGGCAAAGCCGGTATCACCGCCCTCGCCCGCTTCACCTGCCTGCTCCTTGCCCATCATCGCCGCCAGACCGTTGACGAAACTGCCCTCCAGACCTCGCTCGCTGGTCGCCGAAGGGTCGGTCGGTGACGTTTGGCTGGCATGTGCGGAGGTGGTGCCATTGTTTTTGGCGGTCTGCTCAAGCGCCAGACGCAGTGCAGGCAGGTCAGCCAGGACGTCCTGGGTCGGATCGAACTCCTCGGACGGGGTATCGGTGTCGCTGTCGGTGAGACTGGCAGCGGTCAACGCCGCAGGCGGAGCCTGGACCAGCGCTGGGTTGCTGACTGGGTCGACAGGGACCGGCGCAGCGGCGGGATCGACCGGTGCAGCCGTCGAGGCGACGGCAGAATCATCCTTGTCGTCGGCAGCGGTGACCTTGTCGTCGTCCTTGTCGGCAACATTGTCGGCCTTGTCGGGCTTGTCGATCTTTTCAGGTTTCTCCGGCTTGTCCGCCTTGGCCACTGGCAACTTCTTGCCGCTATCGGCAACTGTCGAGCTGGGTCCGGCAGCTTTGTTGGCAGGAGTAGCAGCCGTTTCCCGTGCAGCCACGGACGCAGGGTCGGCCTTGGCCTTGACTGTGGTTGCGTGGTTTTGGCGGGCATAGAGATCGGCGAAACGCGGCGACGAATCGGTGTCCGCTGCAGCGGGCTTGGCCGCACCGGTGGCGGAGGCCGCGCGTGCGGCAGCGCCCAGTTGCAGCAGCAGAGGGTTTGAAGCGACAGCCATGAAGATCTCCCCGATACGGTGGCGTTAACGCTGATAGCCTGGGAGAAAGCAAGTATCGGGCCATCGGCAGTCAACGGCCAAAGGTGTCGCTCAGTCATGGAATCGCGCACGCTCTTCGGAGTACAGTTTCAGGACCAGCGCGAACTCGCTGTCGATACGCTGCACGTAGGCATCCACGCCATCCGGCGTGCCCTGACGGCAGTACTGCTCCAATTCGCTGCACAGTTGCGCCAGGCGCATGGCGCCCATGTTGCTGCTGCTGCCCTTGAAACTGTGGGCAGCATGGCCGAGCTCGACCACATCATGGGATCGATGCAATTCGTTCAGGCGCAGTTGCGAGTCACTGAGGAAGGTATCGAGCAACAGAGGGTATTCATCTTCCATGACATCCTCCAGAGCGGCCAGGGCCGTGGGGTCGACATGGGGCTTTTCCGGCTGTTCATGGCTGGGCTTGTGCACCGTCAGCGGTTCGCCAGCTAGATGTTCGATAGTCACTTGTTCGCTCCTTGATCAAGCCAGTTACGCTTGAGACTCCCAGGTAAATTCAACGTGGACACTGCGTCCGTCTTCCGACCACCCCGAACTGCTGCTGAGCTGGCGGACCAGGTTGACCCCGCGCCCCGACAGCCCATGCACGCTCGGCGCTCTGGCCAGCACCTTGGCCGGATCGAAGCCCTTGCCACTGTCTTCGACCACGATGCGCAGCACGCCGCCAACGCCTTGCGGACGTACCTGCAAGTGTAAGCGTATATAGCCGTCTTCCAAAGCGGCCAGACGCTCGTTGCGCAGCGCGTAATACCGGGAGAAACCAGCGGCGTCGCGCTTGAGTGCGGAATCGAGCTCCAGCACGCCATGCTCCAAAGCGTTGGAGTATAGCTCGGCCAACACGCTGTAGAGCTCACCACTCTGCGAGCGCAGGCCGTGAATCTCCTGCAACAGTTGCAGGATGTAAGGCAGCGGATTGAAACGACGCAGGGTGTCGGCACGAAATTCGAACATGGCCGACCAGTCGAGCGGACTGGATTGACCACTGTCGGAATAGATCAGGCTGGCCGGCGGCTGGCGTTGGGCGTCGATCAGGGCCAACTGCACCATGCTCACGTCGTCGCGCGATTCACCGCGAAAATCCTCAAGGGCCTGCAGGATGCCTTCGAACAGTGACTCGGGGTCCTTGTGGGTGTCGAATACCCGTTCGAGCCGTTCCACCCCGAAGGATTCGTCCTGCGCATTGCTCGTTTCGATAACGCCATCGGACAGCAGCAGCACCCGATCACCCGGCGCCAGCGGCCAGACTTCGGTCTGGTCCTCGAAACGGGTAGCTGGCAGTACACCCAGCGGCAGATGCCGCGATACCAGCGCCACGCGCTTCGAGCCGTCCTGGCGGTGCAGATAGCCATCGGGCATGCCGCCGTTCCAGACTTCCACGGTGCAACGCTGAAAGCTCAGGCGCAGCAGGGTGGCGCAGCAGAACATGTCCACCGGCAGGATGCGCTTGAGCTTGGCGTTCATCTCGCGCAGGATTTCGGCCAGCCCGTATCCCTTGGCGGTCATGCCGTAGAACACCTCGGCCAGCGGCATGGCCCCCACCGCTGCCGGTAGTCCATGCCCGGTGAAATCGCCGAGCAGCACATGCATGTCGCCCGACGGTGTATAGGCGGCGAGCAGCAGATCACCGTTGAACAGCGCGTAGGGTGATTGCAGATAACGCACGTTGGGCGCATCGAGACAGCCGGAGTGGGCGATCTGATCGAACACCGCCTTGGCCACGCGCTGCTCGTTGAGCAGGTAATCATGGTGACGGGTGATCAGGTCACGTTGCTCCAGCACCGTGGCCTGCAAGCGGCGCAGGCGATCCATGGCCTTGATCTTGGCGGCCAAAATCACCTGATTGTAGGGTTTGGCCAGAAAGTCGTCGCCACCGGCGTCCAGGCAGCGGACCAGCGCCTGTTCTTCGGTCAACGACGTCAGGAAGATGACCGGCACCAGCGCCTCGCCGGCCAATTGCTTGATCGTGCGCGCCGCCTCGAAGCCGTCCATCACCGGCATCATGGCGTCGAGCAACACCAGCTGCGGTCGTTGCTGGCGAAACAGTTCGATGGCTTCCTGACCGTTGCTGGCGGTGATCACCGCGTGCCCCTGCCGACGCACGATGCTCGACAGCAGCATGCGGTCGGTCATGTTGTCGTCGGCGATCAGAACCGTCAGGGCTTCCTCATTGACGGGCGGTTTCAAGGGATCTTGAACAACTTGTCGAAGTTGGAGATCGCCAGAATCTTGCGCACGTCGGAGGAAATGTTCGACAGCGTGATATCGGCGTGGTCACCACCGGCGTGGTCGCGCAGCAACAGCAACATGCCCAGTGCCGAGCTGTCCATGTAGGTGGTTTCGTTCAGGTCGACGACATAGCGGGTGGACTTGCCCTCGCGCTCGTAGCTCTCACGAAATTGCTGGTGCAGGCTGAAGTCGAATCGACCCTTGACCGCAATCAATGACGTATTGTTTTCGCCATTGAAACTGTGGCTTACCGAACTCTGGGTTACAGCCATGTAGTAATGCTCCTTGGGTGTGCCGTGCAGGCAAGGTTTAACACTGCATGACGGGGCGTTCAACAGGGTACTGACTAAATCTGACTAGAAGCTGTCGTGCCTGGGCAGTCGCTGCGACAACTCGTCAAGCAAGCGCTGCTCACGCTTGTCCTCCAACTGCCGGGCCTCGAGGATATAGCGCTGGACCAGCTTGCGCAGCCCTTCCACACGAGCATAGGCCTGCTGCCAGGTGGCGCGCGCATTGTTCAGGTTGTTCTGGTGCCATGCAAGGCTCTGGCGCTGCTGACCGACGGCCGTTTCGAGCTGGTTGAGAAAGCGCTGGTAGTTCATCAGCCACTGGCCGGACACACCGCGGCTGCCGTTGTTGATCCACTGCTGCTGATAGTCGTTGCGAAAACGCTCGAGCTCCGCCAGCTTGGCTTCGGCCAGGTTCACCTGCCCCTGAAAATGACCCAGGCGCTGGGCAGCCTTGCGCTCGGTGCTTTCGGCCATCTCCACCACGGGAGCCAGGCGCGCTGCGCGACTCATCGCCATCCGCGCTTACCCCGGCGCCACAGGCGTGAACACCGCAGCCAGGCGCTCGGCGCTGGCCTGCAGGCTTTCATTGTCGTTGAGGCCCTGGCGCAGGTAACGCACCAGCTGCGGTTGCAGGGCGATCGCAAGGTCGGTCTCGCGATCACCGCCCGCGACGTAGGCGCCGACGCTGATCAGGTCGCGGCTCTGCTGGTAGCGCGACCACAGTTGCTTGAACTGTTGTGCCTGGCCCAAGTGCTGGGGGCTGACCACGCTGGGCATTACCCGGCTGATCGACGCCTCGATATCGATGGCCGGGTAATGCCCCTCTTCTGCCAGGCGCCGTGACAGCACGATGTGGCCGTCGAGCACGCCTCGCGCCGAGTCGGCGATGGGATCCTGCTGATCGTCGCCTTCGGACAACACGGTATAGAACGCGGTAATCGAGCCACCACCAGCCTCGGCGTTGCCCGCGCGCTCGACCAGCTTGGGCAGCTTGGCGAACACCGAAGGCGGATAGCCCTTGGTCGCCGGCGGCTCGCCGATGGCCAAGGCGATTTCCCGCTGGGCCTGAGCGAAACGGGTCAACGAGTCCATCAGCAGCAGGACGTTCTTGCCTTTGTCGCGAAAATATTCGGCAATGCGCGTGCAGTACATGGCGGCGCGCAGGCGCATCAGTGGCGCTTCGTCAGCCGGTGACGCCACCACCACCGAACGGCGCAGCCCCTCCTCGCCCAACGTGTGTTCGATGAACTCCTTGACCTCGCGGCCCCGCTCGCCGATCAGGCCGACGACGATGATGTCGGCTTCGGTAAATCGCGTCATCATGCCCAGCAGAACACTCTTGCCCACACCGGTACCGGCGAACAGGCCCAGACGCTGGCCACGGCCCACGGTCAGCAAACCGTTGATGCTGCGAATGCCGACATCCAGCGGCTGACTGATGGGGTCACGCTTGAGGGGGTTGATGGTGGGCCCGTCCATCGGCACCCAGTCCTCGGCCTTCATGCCGCCCTTACCGTCCAGTGCTCGGCCGGCGCCGTCGAGGATGCGCCCGAGCATGCTCATGCCCATCGGTAGACGCCCGGTATCGGCCACCGGCACCACCCGCGCGCCGGGCGCGATGCCGCTGACGCTGCCCACGGGCATCAGGTAGATCTTGCTGCCGGAAAAGCCCATGACTTCGGCTTCGACCTGCACCGGCTGGTCGCTGTCGTCGTTGATCACCACGCAGCGGCTGCCCATGGCCGCGCGCAAGCCTTCGGCTTCGAGGGTCAGGCCGACCATGCGCAGCAGGCGACCTTCGACGATGGGCTGGCGCGGCAGGTCGATGGCCGCCTCGTAGCTGCCCAGGCGCTTGCCGAAGCTGGTGCGATCAAGCTTCATCGGGCGCGTCCAGATCGACGGTGATGTCGGCCGGGGCCGGGTGCATGTTCTGCTCGTGCAACTGATCGAACAATTGCGCAATGGCCTGGGTAATGCGCGTCTCCATGCTCGCATCGATGCGGCTGTGTTCGGTTTCGATACGGCAGCCACCGGGCTGTAGCGAGTCGTCTTCCTGGATTCGCCAGTTTTCCTCGTGCTTCTCGCGCAGCGACTTGATCTGCTCGAAGTCCTGAGGGTTGATGAAGATGCGGATATTGTTGGCGCCCATGGGCAGCAACTTCAACGCTTCGCGCAGGACTTTTTCGATCTGGCTGGAATCGGTGAGCAGTTCGCGGCGGATGACCTGGCGGGCAATGTGGCCCACCAGCTCGACCAGTGATTTCTCGATCTGGGTATCTTGATCAGCAATAGGCGTCAGCAGGTGTCCCAACAGCCGGTCGAACTGGGCAAGCTTGCCGGCCAGCGCCGCTTCGGCTTCCTGACGGACCTTGAGCTGGGTGCTGTGAAAGCCTTCCTTTTCACCGGTGGCGAAGCCCTCGTTGTAGGCCTCCTGGCGAATGGCTTCCAGCTCTTCCAGGGTGATGGGCTGCACCTCATCGAGGGGCACCTCTTCGATTTCCTCGACCGACACGGGCTCCGGCACCACCTCTTCGGCAGGCCGCTCGGGATCGAAGCTGGGCAACGCCCACAGGTCGGCACTGCGCGCGTCGACGGCGCGAATCAGTTCACTGACGGGTTCTTGGGTGGGGCGGGACATGGCTTGCGATTCCTGACGCCTGGGTGCGAAGTGGGGTCGCTCGGAGCCGACCACCCCAGGGCAGCCGGCCTCCACGACAGAGGTCTGGGGGTGGGATGATTAGATCATCTCTTCCCCGCCCTTGCCACCGAGCACGATTTCGCCGGCTTCGGCCATGCGCCGAGCAATGGTGAGCACTTCCTTCTGCGCCGACTCGACATCACTGACCCGCACCGGCCCCTTGGCCTCGAGGTCGTCACGCAGCAGCTCGGCCGCGCGCTTGGACATGTTCTTGAAGATCTTCTCGCGCACACCCTCGTCGGCGCCCTTGAGCGCCACCACCAGCACGTCCGAGGAAACCTCGCGCAGCAGCGCCTGGATACCCCGGTCGTCGACATCCTTGAGGTTGTTGAAGACGAACATGAGGTCTTCGATCTGCCCGGACAGTTCTTCGTCGACTTCGCGGATGGAGTCCATCAACTGGCCTTCGGACGAGCTGTCGAGGAAGTTCATGATGTCCGCGGCGCGCTTGACCCCACCCAGGGTCGTCCGGGTGGCGTTGGAATTGCCGGAGAACTGCTTCTCCAGAATGGTGTTGAGTTCTTTCAATGCTGCCGGCTGTACGGTGTTGAGCGACGAGACGCGCAGGATGATGTCCAGCCGCGCCTTGTGCTCGAAATGCGCCAGCACTTCACCGGCCTGGTCGGGGTCGAGGTAGGCCACGACGATCGACTGGATCTGCGGGTGCTCGTAGCGAATGACGTCGGCCACGGCGCGGGGCTCCATCCACTTCAGGCTGTCCAGGCCGCTGGTGTTGCCGCCCAGCAGGATCCGGTCGATCAGGCCGTTGGCCTTGTCTTCGCCCAGGGCCGAGGTCAGCATCTTGCGGATGTAGTTGTCGGAACCGACACCCAGACCGGTCTGATCGCCGACCACGGTGACGAATTCGCTCATCACCTGCTCGACCTGCTCGCGGTGCACGTTGCGCATCTGCGCCATGGCCACGCCCACGCGCTGGACCTCCTTGGGGCCCATGTGGCGAAGCACCTGCGCCGCGTCGGTTTCACCCAGCGACAGCAGAAGGATGGCGGCCTTGTCGACCTTGGTCAGCTTGGGGGTGACGGCTTGTGAACTACTCATCGGCATTGATCCACTCTTTCACGACCTGGGCCACTCGGCCCGGGTCTTCGGCCACAAGACTCTTGATCGCATTCAACTGGGCGTCATAGCCCTCGGTCGGGCTGGGCAGCAGAATGCTCTGCGGCCCACCCAGGCTGACCCGATCGTTGGCCAGCTCGCCATCCATGCCCAGGGCAGCCACGCCGCCCATTGCGCCGGCGGCGCCGAGTTCGGCATCCCCCGCCTTGCCCTTGCCACCGCCGGTGATGTTGTTCAGCACCGGACGCAGCACGCCGAACACCAGAACCAGGATGAACACCACACCCAGTACCTGCTTCATGATGTCCCAGAACCAGGGCTCCTTGTAGAACGCAGGTTCGGTGATGACTTCGGCCGAGTTCGGCGCGAACGGTACGTTGATCACGGTCACGCTGTCGCCGCGGCTGGCATCGAAGCCCACGGCGTCCTGCACCAGGCGGGTGAAACGGGCCAGCTCCTGGGCGTTCCACGGTGTCATGGTCACGGTACCGTCAGCCGGGTTGACCTTGGCCTGGTCGTCGACCACTACCGCCACCGACAATCGGCTCAGACGACCCTGCTGCTGCTTGGTGTGGCTGATGGAACGGTCCAGCTCGAAATTCTTGGTCGACTGCTGACGCTTGTCGGCCGGATACGGTGCCAGCATCGGTTGGCCGGTGGCCGGGTCCATGATCTGCTGGCCGTTGGCGTCGAGCAGCGGCTGGCCCGGCTGGATGGCGCCTGCGGCTGCCTGCCCCTGAGCGGCATTCTGCGGCGCGGTGGCAGGCCCCGGAGGCTGGTTGCTCAAGGCCCCCGGCACACCCGAAGGGCCCGAACCGCTGGAACGCTGCTCGGTGGTGGACTGCTCGCTGCGCAACGCCGGCTGGTCCGGATTGAACTGCTCGGAGGTCGATTCGACCGCGCTGAAATCCAGATCTGCCGAAACTTCAGCCTTGAACCGATCGCTGCCCACCACCGGCTGCAGAATGTTCTGCACCCGCTGGGTCAGCATGCTTTCCAGGCGACGGCTGTAGTCGTACTGCTTGCCAGCCATGGTCAACGCGTTGTCTTCGAGCTGCGCGGAGAGCAGCGTGCCCTTCTGGTCGACGACCGAGACGTTCGACTTGTTCAGCTCCGGAACGCTGGTCGCCACCAGATTGACGATGGCCGCCACCTGGCCGGCGTCCAGGGTACGGTTGGGGTACATTTCCACCAGGACCGACGCGGTGGGCTTGCGCTCGTCGCGGACGAACACCGAGCTTTTCGGAATGGCCAGGTGCACACGCGCTGCGCGGATGTTGTTCAGGCTGCCGATGGTACGGGCCAGTTCACCTTCCAGGCTGCGGCGATAACGCGCGGTTTCCATGAACTGACTGGTGCCCAGGCCCTGCTCCTTGTCGAGCGATTCGTAGCCGACATTGCCGTCGCTGGGTGCCACGCCGGCCGAGGCCAGGGCAATGCGCGCACGCGACTGATCGTCGGCCTTGACCAGCAAGGCGCCGGAGTTGGGTTCCACGGTGTAGGGAATGTTGGCGGTGGTCAGGGTATCGATCACCTGCTTGGTGTCCATGCCCGCCAGGCTGCCGTACAACGGACGGTAGTCGGGCTGCTGCGACCACAGGACCACGGCGAAGCCGATCGCCACGCTGGCCGCCAGGCCGACCAGCAGGCCGACCTGACGCAGCATGGTCATCTGTGACAGATTCTGCAGGACGGACAGACCCATGAGCGGCGATTTGTTGCCGCTCTTGGCCGGAAGATTGTCGGTGGTCGCTTCAGCCATGACTCAATTCGTCCTCAGACCGGCATCTGCATGATGTCTTGGTAAGCCTGGACCAGTTTGTTGCGCACCTGGGTCAAGGCCTGGAAAGAGACGCTGGCTTTCTGCGAGGCGATCATCACGTCGGTGAGGTCGACGCCACTCTTGCCGATCTCGAAGGCAGTGGCCAACTGGCTGGAGGCGCCCTGTACGTCGGCGACCTTGTTGATCGCGCCGCCAAGCATATCGGCAAAGCTGCTGGCACCGACTTCCGGTGCCGCAACCGCCTTGGGTCTGGCCATGGCGTCCGCCTGCATGGCGCGCATGTCCAGCATCAAGCGGTTGAATTCAATACCTTGGCTCATGGGTAACCCTCTGCGACGACCTGCGTTTTTTTGACACTGCTGCATTCACTACAGAGGTAGTAGCAAGGAGGGTGCCAGTTGCAGTCGCAGGGTGGCCAAACGGATCGGCGGCGACAAATGACCGCACCGGCCGTCGCTCATCGGACGGCCTTCAAGAGGCGAACAGACTGGCCTCCACATCCATTCCGGCGTCACGCATCTGGGCCAGTTTGTAGCGAAGTGTCCGTGGGCTGATACCCAGGCGCTCGGCGGCTTCCTTGCGCCGACCCCGCTCGCTGCGCAGAGTGTCGATGATCATCTCGAATTCGCGTCGGCGCAGATCGTCCTCCAGCACGCCGGGGAGTGCCTCGGGCTCGACAGGCGCGGGCGCCTGCTCCACCAGGCTCAACGGTGACGACGCAACTGCACCGGCGGGCCCGGCCAGGCAGAAGTCGGCGGCCTGGATCAGGTTACCGTGCTGCAGGATCAACGCACGCTGGATGGCGTTGTCCAGCTCGCGAACATTACCCGGCCAGGGGTGATCGAGCAGGCACTTTTCGGCCTGGGGCGCGAAGCGCACGGGCGCGTGCTTCATCTTGTCGACCTGACGGGCCAGCAACCGTCGGGCCAGCGGCAGAATGTCGCCAGGCCGTTCGCGCAGCGGTGCCCAGGCCAGCGGGAACACCGAAAGCCGATAGAACAGGTCTTCGCGGAAACGCCCCGCTGCGACGTCTTGCGCAAGGTTGCGGTTGGTGGTGGCGATGACCCGGATGTCCAGGGCAATGGGCCTGCGCGCGCCGACACGTTCGACCTCGCGCTCCTGCAGCACACGCAGCAACTTGGCCTGCAGCCCCAGGGGCATCTCGGAAATCTCGTCGAGCAGCAGGGTACCGCCATCGGCCTGCTCGAACTTGCCGGCCTGGGCCGCAATGGCGCCGGTGAACGCGCCTTTCTCGTGGCCGAACAGGGTGGCTTCGAGCATGTTGTCCGGAATCGCCGCGCAGTTGATGGCAACGAAGGCCTGCTGCGCGCGGTTCGACTGTTGATGGATATAGCGCGCCAGCACTTCCTTGCCGGTACCCGACTCACCGGATATCAGCACCGTGGAATCACTGCGCGCGACCCGCGCGGCCAGCTCGAGCAGAGCCTGACTGGCGGGTTCCAGCGCCACCGGCCCCTGCTCGCTTCCCGCCGGAACCAGACCACGACCATGCCGGGTCACCAGATCGATCAACGCACTCGGCTCGAACGGCTTGACCAGGTAATCGGCCGCGCCCTGGCGCATGGCATCCACCGCTCGCTCGACCGCGCCATGGGCTGTCATCAGCAACACCGGCAGTTGCGGTTGGCGAGCGCGCAGCAGTGCCAGTAGCTGATGTCCATCGATTCCGGGCATGTTGACGTCGCTGATGACGATGCCAAAGGCTTCGCGTGCCACCGCCAGCAAGGCCTCCTCGGCACAGGTCACCGCTTCGAATTCGAAACCGCCCAGTTCGAGGGTATCGCCCAGCGCCTCGCGCAGGGCACGGTCATCCTCGACCAACAGCACCTTGATGTTCATCGAATGGGCTCCTGCTGAACGACCAGCGGCAAGGTCAAGGTTGCGCAGGTACCCCGCCCGACTGTGGAACGCAAGACCAGGTCACCCTGATGCGCGCGCGCAACGGCCTTGACCACCGACAGGCCGAGCCCGGTTCCGGTGGCCTTGGTGGTGAAGAACGGCTCACCCAGACGCGCCAGGATCGCCGGCGCCATGCCAGGCCCGTCGTCGCTGACGCACAGGCGCAGGGTATCGCCGCGGGTATACAGGTGGAGTTTCAGACGGGCCTGACCGTTGCTGGCCTGAATGGCGTTATTCACCAGGTTGAGCACGGCGCCCACCAGGGTGTCCTTGTTGCACAGCAGCTCGCCGGCGTGGCTGTCGCATTGCCAACGCACAGGTACTTCCTGCACATGGGGCTGAGCGGCAGCCTGCAAAGCCTGCAGCAATTGCTTGGGCGCCAAGCGATCCGGAAGCGGCAGCTCGCCGCGGGCGAACACCAGCATGTCGCGGACCTGATGCTCCAGCTCGTGCAGACGCTCCTTGAGGCGGCTGGCGAAACGCTGCTGGGTCTGGACCGGTAAAGGCTTATCGGTCAGGTGGCTGGCGTACAGCAGCGCAGCCGACAGCGGCGTGCGAATCTGGTGGGCGAGCGAAGCCATCATGCGGCCGAGCGACGACAGGCGCTCGCTGCGCGCCACCTCACTCTGCAGCCGACGTGTTTCGGTCAGGTCGGTGAGCAACACCAACTGGCCAGGCTCGGCATCCAGCGAGCGCGTGGCAATCGACAGGCGTCGCCCGTCGATCAAAGAGATCTCGTGGCCGTCATCCCGGCGCGGCGCGAAACTGCGCACGATCACCTCACGCCACAGCTCGCCTTCCAGCGGTGCACCCAGCATTTCCAGGGCTGCCGGGTTGGCCTCGCGTACGTGACCTTGACCATCGATGACGATGACCCCGCCAGGCAACAGATCGAGCAGGTTCTGCAGGCGATTGGCGAGGCGTTCCTTTTCCGCCAGCTCGGCCAGGCGCTGCGCGCTGACCACTTCCAGCTCACCCTTGAGCGCTGCCACACGCTCTTCGAGCAGGCTGTAGGAGTCGCTCAGGCGATCGGACATCTGGTCGAACAGAGCGAAGGCCTGATTCAGGCCCTGGCGGCTGTCGGGCTGCGCTGCTGATGCGCTAACGTCGCGATGGGGCTGGGCAGCGGACGGCTGGATAGCGGCCTGTGGCATGGCTCTCTCTCACTTGGCTCACCGTCAAAAACGGTATCGTGACAGGGGCAAAAGCAATAGCCGTGCCGAATGGAACTCGAAAGGCGCAAGTCACGGGAAAGAATGAGGCGGATGCGCTGGGTTAAAGCCCGCGATTTCAGCGGCTTGGCGCGGTTGACACGAAGTAGCAGATTGGATGTGAAGCGTGGCCGCTGCCTTGCAAGCAGCGGCCGTTGCAGCCACAGGCGTCAATCGTCTGCCTGTTGCTCTTCGCCCTCACCTTCGCGCCGGCTCATGCCGTACTTGCGCATTTTCTCCACCAGCGTGGTACGGCGGATGCGCAGGCGCTCGGCAGCCCGGGCGACGATACCGTTGGCATCGTCCAGCGCCTGTTGGATCAGGCCTTGCTCCAGGCCGCCGAGGTAGTCCTTCAGATCGAGGCCTTCGGGCGGCAGCATGGCGCTGGACGCGAAGTCGGGAGTATGGCCGTTGATTGCCACCCGCTCTTCCAGATCGCTGCGCAGGCTGTCGACCAACTGCTCGTCTTCGTCATCCACGTAGCGGAATTTCTTCGGCAACTCGACCACGCCGATGACGCCGTACGGGTGCATGATCGCCATGCGCTCGACCAGATTGGCCAGCTCGCGTACGTTGCCCGGCCAGCCGTGGCGGCACAGCGACATGATGGCCGCCGAGTTGAAGCGGATCGACCCGCGCTTCTCATGTTCCATGCGCGAGATCAGCTCGTTCATCAGCAGTGGAATGTCTTCCACACGCTCACGCAACGGCGCCATCTCGATGGGGAACACGTTCAGGCGGTAGTACAGGTCTTCACGGAACGTGCCGACCTCGATCATGCTTTCCAGATTCTTGTGGGTGGCAGCGATGATGCGCACGTCAATACTTTGGGTCTTGTTGCTGCCCACCCGCTCGAATGTCCGTTCCTGTAACACTCGCAGCAGCTTGACCTGCATCGGCAACGGCATGTCGCCGATCTCGTCGAGGAACAGGGTGCCACCGTTGGCCAGTTCGAAACGGCCGGCGCGACTGGTAATCGCCCCAGTGAAAGCGCCTTTTTCATGGCCAAACAGCTCGCTTTCGAGCAACTCGGCGGGAATGGCGCCGCAGTTGACCGGCACGAACGGCGCATCGCGACGCTTTGAGTGGTAATGCAGGTTGCGCGCAACCACTTCCTTGCCGGTACCCGATTCGCCAAGGATGAGCACACTGGCGTCGGTATCGGCCACTTGCTGCATCATCTGCCGAACGTGCTGGATCGCGCGGCTGGTGCCGACCAGGCTGCGGAACAGGTTGGGTTCACGCTGACGGCCGCGTTCGCGGGCCTGGTCGTACATCTCGCGATAGACCTGGGCGCGGTGCAGGGAATCGAGCAGCTTGCTGTAGCTGGGCGGCATTTCCAGGTGGGAGAGCACGCGACGACGCAGGTCGTCGGGAAGCTCGACGGCGCCTGGATCACCCAGCAACAGCACCGGAAGGAATTCATCCCAGTTGGCCAAGGTCTTCAGCAGCCCGGCCAGATTGCCCGAAGACACGTCCCCCACCAGAACGCAGAGCGCCTCGCGGCTGGACGACAGCGAGTCGACCGACATCTGCCAGTCGCCGCTGCCGCAGGCCAGGTTCTCTTCGCCAAGAAAGTTCAGGATGACCGCCAGATCCCGGCGGCGAACGCTATCGTCATCGATCAGCAGAATTTTCGTTTCACGCCACATGCAATAGCAACTTCCCTAGTCAACTCGAAGCCCGGAGGGCGCTCTCGACGTTTTTGGCCATGGTTTCAGCTAACAGACGCCAGACGAATCACAACAGCCACTAGTAAAGGCAAAAAAATCGACTTAGTCAAATTTATGGCGCAATGGCTGTCAACGGAACAGATGGTAAACCTTTGCAGCGTTCTTCGCTTGGTTGAACTGTGACATTTCGTCGACAACCGACTGACGCGCTAAACGAGTGACGTTGAGTAATTGACGGTAGACCTCGAGCAGATCTTCCAGGTGGCTGCGCAGTTGGGAGGGATCTTCCGGGACTTCCTGCAGCACGCTGTCGACGCAGGCGCGGCACTCGATGTCGAGTACGCCGATCGCATCCCAGTCTCCGGCCTGCATGGCGTCTACCAGGGCGTGGCGAGTCTGCTGAATACGCTGTAGTGCACTCATGACGAACTCCTCAGGCCGGCAGGGCCGATTCGTGGCTGGCAATGGCGTCCCAACCGCTCTTGACGGTGATCATCAGGCGAGCGACTTCGTCGATCAGCTGTGGATCGTTCTTGATGTTGGCTTCGGTCAGGCGTCCAGACATGTAGGCGTACAGATCATCGAGGTCCTTGACAGACTGTTCGTTAGCCGCCTTGGTGGCATCCAACCCCTGGCGCAGACCGCCAATGATGGCGACGGCCTTGCCGAGCATCTCGCCCTTCTGTGCAACCTGACCGCGGCTCATCGCGCCCTTGGCCTGGGCCATGCGATCGAGACTGCCCTGCATCAGCATCTGCACCAGCCGGTGAGGCGTGGCTTCGGATGTCTGGGCATGGGAATCGACCTTCTGGTATTGGCTCAGCGCTCTCATGGCGTTCATTGCGGTGGACCTCGTCACACAGTATTTGATGTTGTATCGCTTGATTACTATGTCGTCGCGGGCGGGGAAAACTTTAGCGGGCCTGGGGGAATATGCGCATGAAACTGAAATCACACCGGCAACGTCGGCGATATGGAGACATTCGAGAAACGGCAGAATAAGCAAAAGCCCGGTATGAACCGGGCTTCTGGATTTTCGCGAAGCATCAATCGCTGTCGGTTTTGTTCAGCGCATTAAGCGTGGTCATGATGCTTTTGCTGGTGGCGTTCAGCTGTGCGACAAGGGTGTCCATCGCGGTGTACTTGGCATTCAAGGTGTCCGTGAGGTTCTTGATCCGGCGATCCAAGGCTTCCTGCTGCTCGGTCAGTTTGGTCAGCGTGCCGGAGAGCGCGTCCGAGCGCGCGGCAAGAATGCCGCCCTTCACTGCGTAGGAATCAGTTGCGATGGTCATACGCGCAAGCAGGCCGTCCTTGCCGGTGAACATCTCCTGGATGGCAGCCACATTGGCGGTGTCGCCCATGGCCTTGGTCCACTTGGCGTCGTCCATTACCAGCAGGCCGGTCTTCTGGTCGGTGTTGATACCAAATTGAGACAACGTCAGCTTGCTCGAACCCGAGGAAGTGACCAGCTCGTTGCGCATCGACTGGATCAGGTGACGCACGGTGGAATCTCCGGTCAGCCCTCCCCCGCTGGTCGTGCCGTCGGCCGCTGTACTGACCTTGGTCAAGGTGTTGAGCTGGGTCATGAGCGCGTTGTAGGCGTCCACGAATCCGGTGGTGGCTTTTTTCAGGGTGTCGGTGTTGGTGGTGACGCTGATGGTCGTCTTTTCACTACCGGCCTCCAACAGTTTGATCGACACGCCACTGATAGCAGCTGCCACCGTGTTGGTCGACGATTCCATCTCGATGCCGTCGATCTTGTATTTCGCATTGCCTGGCGCGGTGACGGTGGTGGTAGCGGTCAGTTTGTCGAGCCCGCTGTCAGCGTTGGCCGACATGGAAATTTCGGTGCCCGAGCCTGTGGTCGACGAACTGAGTACCAGACGCGAGCCACTGGCGTCGGTCAGGATGTTGGCACTGATGCCACGGCTGGCCATCTGGGTATTGATCAGATCACGGGTCTGCGCCAACGTGGCACCTGCCGGAATGCTGACTTTGCTGTCCTTGCCGGATTGACTGATCGTCAGGTCCTGAGCCGACGACGTGGCGTTGACCACCGCCGCGCTCTTCTCGGCATACACGCCGGAAGAGATCTTCGAGGCGCTGGCCAGGCTCGTCACTTCCAGCGAGTAGGTACCGTCGGAGGCGGAATCGGTCACCGTTACCGAAGCGGTCTTGTCATTGGACGAGGCACCGGTCAAACCACTGAAGGTCGAGGCCTTGTTCATCGCCGCGACGGCCGTGCGGTAGGTTTCCAGCGCGCTGGTGACGGTACCAACAGCAGTCAACGTCGTGGTCGTGGTCAGCGTCTGGGTATCGATCTGCTTTTGCTTGGGCGCTTTCTCGGCGTTCACCAAGGCCTTGACGATGGCATCGGTGTCGATACCCGAGCCCACGCCGCTGGACTTGATCGCGCCGCTGGTGCTGGTCGAGCTGGTGGTGCTGCTGGTACTTGCGGTGCTGGCAGCGGTGGTAGCGGCCGTGGTGCCAGTGGTGGAGGAAACAGTAGCCATCGCAATCTCCTAGAACTGAGTCAGGCGTGTTTTTGACGGATACCGCCCCAAGCACACCCAGCTACATTTTTCGTGCCAGTTCAGATCTTCGCGTCAAGCAGACCGCTGCGACCGTCCGCAAGGCTCTGCGCCAGCTTGAGCGCGGCCTCGGTCGGCAACTGACGAATGATTTCACCGCTGTCCGTAGCGATGACTTTGACCACGACGTGATGCGTCGAGTCATCGATAGAGAACTCCAGGTTGCGCTGTGAGGTGTTCACGTGCGCCTGGATATCCTTCACCGCTTGTTCCAATTCGGCCCGCTCGGGTGCAACGGGTTGCGCCGCGGGTTCGTCTTGCGTGACCTGCCGGGCAGGCAGGGAGGCGGCGCCGGCTGGCGCTGACGTGACGGCAAGAGGCGGTCTCGCTGTAACGCTCATGTCCATGTTCATCACCCCGGAAATCAAAAAACGGAAGGGTGCGTGGGCACCCTTCCGTCAGTCAGCCAAGTGGCGAATTACTGAAGCAGCTTCAGTACCGACGAAGGCAACTGGTTGGCCTGGGACAGGATCGCGGTGGATGCCTGCTGCAGGGTCTGCTGCTTGGTCAGCTCAGCGGTTTCCGAAGCGAAGTCGGCGTCCTGTACGCGGCTACGGGCAGCGCTGGAGTTTTCCGAAATGCTCTGCAGGTTGGAAACAGTGCTATCGAAGCGGTTCTGGATTGCACCAAGGTCCGCACGTTGCGAGTCGATGTTGGAGATTGCCTTATCGATTGCGGCCAGAGCATTCTGCGCGCCGTCGGCGGTAGTAATCGACGTCTTATCGATGCTGGTGAGCGTTGAAGCGGCCGTAGCGCCGCCCAGAAATGCTGTGGCACCACTACCAGTTACCGAGTACGCCTTGGCTGAGTTCATCTGAACTGCGCCCGTGAGCGTCGTGGCAGCAGTAACCGCACCACCAGAAAGAGCAGGAGTTGTTCCACTACCATCAGCGACCGCTGCACTCAACCCCACAAATTTAGTAGCGGCAGTACCACCACCCGCTGTAGACAGATCACCAAAGGACACGTTCTCCCCTGAAGCCGAAGTAATCTTGAGGGTACCTTTCGACGAATCAAAGTCAACGGATATACCCAGCGCAGCAGCATTCGAGCTCAATTGATCCGCAAGCTCGGCAGTGCTGTTCGCACCGATGATATCAACAGCATCGGCGTCGCCAACTTTGATACTGAAAGAAGCCCCCGCATCTTTAGCAACAGAAAGACTAACTGTTGTGCTTGCAGTTGCGGAAAGACCCGGCACAGCGTTGTTGAGTGCGCTTGCAACAGACTTCGCGGAGTTAGCTACGTCGGCAGCGCCGATCACGACTGATTTGGCAGAACCACCACCGGTCACATTAAATGTCAATTCACCCGTCACGCCGGCCGTGGTCGGAGCTATGGTTGCGGACTTCAGCTGCTGGGAGCCAATCTTGTTCGCAGAGATGTCGCCAAGCGTCACATTGATTGTTTCGTTGGCATTAGCGCCGATTTGGAAGGCGGTGGAGCCGAAAGAACCATCAAGCAGGTTACGACCACCGAACGTGGTGGTAGTGGAGATACGGGTCAATTCCGAAGTCAACTGCGAGTATTCGGACTGCAGGGAAGAACGGTCTTCGCTGCTGTTCGAACCGTTCGCCGATTGCAGAGCCAGTTCACGCATACGCTGAAGGATGTTGGTGGATTCCTGCATCGCGCCTTCAGCGGTCTGGGCGATGGAGATACCGTCGTTGGCGTTCTTGACTGCAACCGACAGGCCGTTGATCTGGCTGGTCAGACGGTTGGAGATCTGCAGGCCGGCGGCATCGTCCTTGGCGCTGTTGATTTTCAGGCCCGAGGAAAGACGGGTCATCGAGGTGCTCAGCGCATCGGAAGCCTTGTTCAGGTTTTTCTGAACGGTCAAGGAAGCGGTGTTGGTGTTTACGGATAAGGCCATGACAAATTCCTCGGGGTTGTTAGCTGTGGCTTCCGGCCCTGGCGAGCGCCGGGTGTGGCCTAGAGAACCTTCGTAGTAGTTATCGTCGGTTCAGCGCTTTGCTTGAGGGTGATTGCAATGTTTTTTCACCTTCGAGCCGCTGTAGCCGGAAAAAGCAAGCGTTGGCTTGATCTCTCTTGATAACTATTTCGTCCGGGGAAGGGGGAACTTGAGGGAGATGCGTGGGAAAAGCGGGGATTTCTGGCGTCAACGGATAGACGGTCGCAGTGGCGTCGGTCGCGTTGGTAGATGCGCGGTGTGTATGGACGACCGCGGGGCGGCCGGACGCGGCTTGCGCCGCTGCTACAGGGATCGTGTTGTCCGCGTGGGCGGCCCAGGTTTTGTAGCAGCGGCGCGAGCCGCGTCGGCAGGCGGCGCGGTATCAGGGGCGGTAGATGAGCGCGGAGCCCCAGGACAGGCCGACGCCGAAGCCGCTCAGGGCGACTCGCTTCCAGGAGGAGTCGAGGATGTGCTTTTCCAGCAACAGCGGAATGCTGCTCGACACTGTATTGCCGGTTTCGACCATGTCCTTGATGAACTTCTCCGGCTCTTCCTCGAAGCGCCGCGCCACGGCGTCGACGATCGCCGCGCTGCCCTGGTGGATGCAGTACGCGTCAACATCGGCGCTGGTCAGTCCCGATTCGTCGAGCAGTTCATGCAAATGTGCCGGCACCTTGAGCAGCGCAAAGTTGAACACCTGACGGCCGTTCATGAAGAAAACGCCATCGGTCACTTTCAAATGCGGCGCGCCGGAACCGTCGGTGCCGAACTTGGCCTTGCCCAACTGCCAGGGCGCGTCTTCACCCATCCAGGTGGCGGTGGCCGCGTCGCCGAAAAGCATGGTGGTGTTGCGGTCTTCAGGGTCGACGATCTTGGAGTACGGGTCCGCGGTGATCAGCAGACCGTTCTTCAGGCCGGCCGCTTCCATGAAGCCCTTGAGTGCATAGATGCCGTAT
This sequence comes from Pseudomonas sp. Leaf129, assembly GCF_001423465.1. Taxonomy (NCBI): domain Bacteria; kingdom Pseudomonadati; phylum Pseudomonadota; class Gammaproteobacteria; order Pseudomonadales; family Pseudomonadaceae; genus Pseudomonas; species Pseudomonas sp. Leaf129. The sequence continues at coordinate 124,786 of NZ_LMOC01000006.1, forward strand.
ACATAGCCTGAGCAACCCAGGCTGATGTCGAACGCTGCGACGTGGGTCGGCAGGCCGAGCTTGTCCTGAACGATGGCGGCTGTGTGCGGCAAGCCCTCCTCGTCTCCGTTCTGGGTCACGACGATCAACGCGTCGATGGACTCGCGCGACAGCTGCGGATTGCTGGCGAACAGCGCGTTGGCCGCTTCCACGCACAGGTCGGAGGTTTCCTGGTCGGCAGCCTTGCGCGGCAGGAAGGCCGAGCCGATCTTGCCGATGATGAATTCTTCATCCTTGGCGAATTTGGCACCTTGGGCGTAGTTGTCCAGGCCTTCGGCAGGCACGTAACTCGCGATGCTTTTTATGCCAATCATTGTGGCTTCCCAATACAAAGGTAGCTGGAGGTCATCACGCGGGGCATGTGCGCGATGCCATCGAAAAGGGTCTCAGGCGGCGCCGACCTCTACGGGACGGCGCCAGCGCTGCCGAAAAACAAGCAGCTGCAGGCCGCTGATGCAGCGACCTGGTAATACATAAGGGTGAAGATGCACGATCCGACTCATTGGTCACAGGGATATTGTGCCATAGGCCGTAGGAAATGGCGCGACGCGGGGTGGTAGAGGGAAGACGGGGCTTGCGCCCCGCCGCTTACAGCTTGTTGAACAGACTGAGCTGAGAGATCTTCGCGAAAGCCAGCTGCGAGGCCTGCAACATAGTCTGTTGCAGGCTCAGGGTGACCGAGGCCGTGGCGAAGTCGGTGTCGGCTATCGCCGACTGGGTCCCCTTGTTGGCAAGAGCCAAGCTCACGTTCTCGTCGTTCTGAATGGCCAGCGAATTGAGCCGTGCGCCAATCTGCCCGCGGGAGATGTCGATGTTCTCATTGGCGCTGGCCAGGTTGCCCAGCGCCGAGTCGGTGGCATTCTTCAGCGCCAGCGCGGACTTGGCGTCCGTCACCGGTATCTCCAGAGCTGTCTTGAGCTGATGCAGGGTGTCCAGCACGTTCTGCGTCTTGTGGCTGTTGGCGTTGACGCTGAAGCTGTCACCCGCACCTGCCTCGCCGGAGAGCTTGAAAGTCACACCCGCAGCCGTGATCGTGCTGCCATTGGCCCCGGCGACCACCGCACCCTTGCCGATGGCTCGGCTGGAATCGGTCACGGGCTGGGCATAAACCTCGTACTCGCTGCTGCTGGTGAACTTGATCACCGCCCCCCCGGCCGGGAAGCCCGCCGCATAGCCCTGGGTATCGGTCACGTTCGCACTGACCAACTGCGCCGTGGACGTGTTGGCCGCGTTGCGCGTCGAACTGATGCTGTCCGGCTTGCTACCGAGGCTGAACGTGCGCCCGGCGATGTCGGCATCGGTGACGGTGCCCAGCTCGCTTTGCTTGGTGGCCACATCGATGTCGAACTCCACACCGTACAGGCTGACGGTGGTGCCGCCGTCGGCCTTCGGATCGAAGGTGCCATTGCCGCTGACCTGGGACGTCACGTCCTTGCCGCTGCTGTTGGTGAGGGTGAACTGGGTGCTGCTGGTGAACGTCAATTTGTACGGCTGGCCATCGGTGAAGGCCTTGTTGTAGGTCGTCAGCGATTCCAGGCGGCCGTCGGACACCGTGACCAGACCGTCGTCGACCACCGCGCCGTTGGCATCCACCGGCGCGGTCATGGTGGTCTGCGTGCGGCTGGTGTTCACCGCCGTTTCCAGAATGCTGTAGCCGGTGTCGTTGGTGGCCAGTTGCAGGGTGTCGGACACCTGCAGGCTGAGCTGGGTCTGGTCGCCCTGATAGGTGTAGCTGCCGTCGCTGTTCTGCACATAGGGCGGCGTGCCGGTCTTGGACCCGGAGAACATGTACTGGCCGTTGGAATCCTTGGTATTGAGCAGGCCCAGGACGTTCTTTTCGATCTCGCCGATTTCACTGGCGATCGACGTCCGGTCGGCGTCGCTAAGGCCACCGTTACCGGCCTGGATGGTCAACTCCTGCGCCCGCTGCAAGGCCGTGGTGATGCTGTCGAGCACACTCTCTTCCTGGGTCAGCGAGTTGGTGACGCTGGTCATGTTGCCGCTGTACTGGGTCAGCAAGCTGCTCTGCTGTTGCAACTGCAACAACTTGGCCGCGCCGACCGGATCGTCACCAGCGCTCTGGATGCGGTTGCCCGAGCTGATCTGTGCCTGGGTCTTGGCGGTGTCCGAGAAATTCTGGGAATAGCCGGTCGCGCTGGTCTCGAAGTACTGAGAAGTGGAAATTCGCATGGTCGACTATTCCTTAGAGGGCGTTGATCAGGACGCTGAAGGTTTCCTGAGCAGCCTTGATGATCTGCGAGGACGCGGTGTAGTACTGCTGGAACTTCACCAGGGATGCCGCTTCGTCGTCCAGGTTGACGCCGGATACCGAGTCGCGATTGGTCTTGGACTGGGTCAACACGGCGCCGGTGGCTTTGGTGTCGACGGTGGCCTGGCTGGCCTTGGCGCCGACCCGCTCAACCAGTGAGGCGTAGGCACTGGTGAAGCTCATGCCGGGGTTGCCCGCCGTGGCGCCCACGGTGGCCTTGGTCTGCAACGCCAGCAGTTGGGTGGCATTGCGGTTGTCGGATTTGCCGTCGGCGTTGAACGACACGGTGTAGCTGTCGTTGACCGCAGGCGAGCCACCCACGGTGGTTTCGAAGGTGAAGGTCAGTTGCTTGCCGTCGGCGCCGTTGACCGGTTGGCCATCGGCACCCACCACCGGCACGGTCAGGCTCAGGTTGTTGCTCTGGCCGGGCACGATCGTGCCGCTGCCGATGCTGGTGCCCGAGGCATTGAACAGGCTGTAGCTCTGCGCGCCGTCGGTGGTCTTGCCGAACACCAGCTTGACCGGCGACGAGGTTTCGATGCCGCTCTGCAACTGGCTCAGAGCCGTGCCGCTGTAGATGTCCAGCTCGCTGCTGAGCACCGGCTGGGTGAAGGTGCCGGTGCCCGAGTTGCCGACGGTCGCCGTGCCGGTGAGTGGCGCGGCGAAGGCGAGCTTGTTCGAGTCGGTCAGTGTATTGGTGATGGCGCTCGCGCCACTGCGGGTCGGCGTGACCACGAAGCTGTCGCCAGTCGCTACAGTGCCTTTCAGACCCAGGGTAACGCCATCGATCACCGGCGCAGGGTTCGTGCCCAGGTCGAAATTGCCCATGGAAGTGCCGTCGGAACGGGTCACGCTGTAGGCAGTGGCGCTGCTGAACTTGACGTTGTAATCGTAGATGGTCAGCTTGCTGGAGTCGGCCACGGTAACGCTGAGGTTGCCCGAACCTGCGCTGTTGTTGGACGACGCCAGGCTGCGGTTGGCAACGGCAGTCGCGCTGTTGATGCTGGAAAACAGCGACGAGCCGAAGTCACCGTTGAGGTCGATGCCTTTACCCAACTGGCTGTTCAGGCTGTCGGCAACGACGATTGCCGTGCGCCCCAGTTCATTGATCGCCGGGTTCAGTGCGTCGCTGCGAAAACGCAAAAGGCCGCCGATCTCGCCGCCGGTGGTCACCGAGGTCACGTCGGTGCTGTAACCCTGGTACTGGATGGTCAAGCCGTACTGACTCTTGTCGGCTACGCCAGGCGTTGCCACCAGCGAGTTCGCCGAGCTACCGGTGACCAGCGACTGCCCCGAACCCAGGTAGACATCGTAGTTGCCGTCGCGCTGCTGCACGGTCACGCCGACCAGCTCGTTGAGCTGGCGGACGTTCTCGTTGCGCGCATCGATCAGGCTGTTGGGCGTGGAACCGCTGCCCGACATCTCGGTGATCTGCCGGTTGAGATCGGCGATATTGCCGCTGAGCTTGTTGACCTGCCCGGTCAGGGTGGTCAGCGAGGCATTGATGCTGTCGTTCTGCTGACTGAACTGCGAGGAAATCGAGTTGAAGCGATTGCTCAGGGTCTGCGCCTGGGTCAGCAGCAGCTGCCGCGCCGAGGTATCGCTGGGGTTGGCCGATGCGGTCTGCACGGCGGAAAAGAAGCTGCTGAGCACGGCGCTGATACCGGTGCTGCCATCGGACAGCAACTTGTCGATGCTGTTGATCTGGGTGCTGTACGCGGTCGCGTCGGCGCTCAGTGCAGTACTGGTCTGCAACTGGGTGTCCATGTAGCTGCTGTAGATGCGGCGCACGTCGGAAATGGTAGTGCCGGTGCCCAGATAGCCCACGCCGATGTTCTGCAAGCCACTGGCAGTATTCACCACCGACTGCCGGGAATAGCCGGCGGTCGCGACGTTGGCGATGTTGTTACCGGTGGTCGCCAGGGATGCCTGGCTGGACGCCAGACCGGACAGCCCAATGGAGATCAGATTCGACATGGGTTCAAACCTTATAGATTCGTGGTAGCGCTGGTGCTGCTGCGAGCGTAGTTCTCATAGCCTTGCATCTGCTTGGCGATCGAGGAGATCTTGCTGGCGTAGTTCGGGTCGGTGGCGTAGCCGGCCTTCTGCAGTTCCTTGACGAATTGTTCGGGGTTGTCCGCGGACTTGACCACGCCCTGGTAGCGGTCGTTGTTCTGCAACAGGCTGACCAGGTCGTGGAAGCTGTCTTCGTATGAATCATAGGAGCGGAAATCGGCGGTTTCCTTGACCATCTGGCCGTCGCGGAATTCGCTGGTGATCGCACGGGCGTTCTCGCCCTTCCAGTTGCCGGTCGCCTTGATGCCAAACAGATTGTGGCTGTTGCTGCCGTCGTCGGCACGCATGATCGATTTGCCCCATCCGGTTTCCAGCGCCGCCTGGGCGACCAGCACCTTGGGATCGACACCGATGCGCGCAGCGGCTTTTTCAGCCATGGGCAACATGGTCGCGATGAATTCGTCGGACGATCCGAAGGCGCGCTTGGCCGGCGCCAAGGGCGGCTGGGCGACGCTTTTGGCCAGGCTGCTGCCCTCGACCGCGGCACCGCTGCGCACGGCATTGGCAATGCTGTTGGCCGGTGCGCTGGCCGGGACGTTGATGAGGTTCTTGCTGCCGGTGGCGGCGCTCGCATCGGTCGCCGTGGAAGGCACGATGCCGGCCACGAGACGGTCAGCCAACTTGCTCGGCAGCGACAGGCGCCGCTGGTTCAGCAAGGCCATGTCGTTGTGCGCCGTGGTGCCGGCAGCCTTGGCATCGGCCGAAGCATCGCGGGTGGCGCCCAGCGGCTTGGTCAGGCTGTTGTCGGCATGGGCGAACGGATTCGCCCCGGCACGGGCCACGCCCTTGGTCTTGGACAGCTGGCGCATGAGCACGTCCTGCAGGCCAATGCCGCCGCCTTCCTTGGACAGGGTCACGGACAGCTGCTGGTCGTACATGGACTGGTATTGCTTGGTGGTTTCGGTGTTCAGCGGGTTGTCCTTGGCCAACACGTCATTTGCCGAACGCATGGACTTGAGCATTTCACCGAGGAACAGCGACTCGAATTCCTGGGCCACCTTGCGCAGGTTGGCCTCGCTGTCGCGATCCCCGACTTTCAACGAGCTCAGGCGATTGAGGTCGGTGTAAGCCCCTGAATCCCGTGTTCCCGATACTCCGCCATTCGGCATTTCCATCAGCTGCTACCTCAAATCACGATCAGGTCGGCCTGCAAGGCGCCGGCCTGTTTCAGGGCTTCGAGAATGGCCATCAAGTCACCGGGCGCCGCGCCTACCTGGTTGACCGCGCGGACGATCTCGTCGAGCGTGGTGCCAGGGCCAAACTTGAACATCGGTTTGGCTTCCTGCTGGGCGCTGACCCGCGAACGTGGCACCACCGCCGTCTGGCCGCCGGACAGAGGCCCGGGCTGGCTGACGATCGGATCTTCGGTGATGGTCACCGTCAGGCTGCCGTGGGTCACTGCCGCAGGCGATACCTTGACGTTCTGGCCAATCACGATGGTGCCGGTGCGCGAATTGATGATCACCTTGGCCACCGCCTGGCCCACGTCGACGTCGAGGTTCTCGAGAATCGACAGGTAGTCCACACGCTGGCTGGGGTCGACCGGTGCAGTGACGCGTACCGAGCCCCCATCGACAGCTTGTGCAACTCCCGGGCCAAGTAGCTCGTTGACCTTGTCGACGATGTGCTTGGCCGTGGTGAAGTCAGGCCGGTTGAGGTTCAGCGTCAGGCTGTTGCCCTGGTTGAAGCCACTGGGCACGGAGCGCTCGACGCTGGCACCGCCAGGAATCCGTCCCGCCGACGGCACGTTGACGGTGATTTTCGACCCGTCGCGACCTTCGGCGTCAAAACCACCGACGACGAGGTTGCCTTGAGCAATGGCGTAGACGTTGCCGTCGATACCCTTGAGCGGGGTCATCAGCAGGCTGCCGCCGCGCAGGCTCTTCGAGTTGCCGATGGACGACACGGTGATGTCGATCACCTGCCCCGGCTTGGCGAATGCGGGCAGATCAGCGTGGATCGATACCGCAGCGACGTTCTTGAGCTGCACGTTGCCCGACCCTGGCGGCACCTTGATGCCGAACTGCGACAGCATGTTGTTGAAAGTCTGCAGGGTGAACGGGGTCTGGGTGGTCTGGTCGCCGGTGCCGTTGAGGCCCACGACCAGGCCGTAGCCGATCAGCTGGTTGGTGCGCACGCCGGAAATGCTGGCGATGTCCTTGAGACGCTCGGCCTGAACGCCGAACGCGGCGGACATCAGCAGTGCAGCGGCGATCAGGTGCTTGAAGTTGAGCATGGACGGACGCACTCAGAAAGGAAACAGGGGGCTGGCGAAGAACCGGTCGAACCAACCCGGCTGACTGGCTTCGGCGAATGAACCGGTGCCCGAATAGGTGATGCGCGCATCGGCTACTCGTGTCGAGGACACGGTGTTGTCGGTGGCGATGTCATCGGCCCGGACCAGCCCTGCAATGCGCACCAGCTCTTCGCCGGTGTTGAGCGTCATCCACTTTTCTCCGCGGACCGAGATGATGCCGTTGGGCAGCACGTCGGCCACCGTCACCGTGACCGAGCCGGTCAGGCTGTTGTTCTGCGCCGCCGCGGCGGTGCCGTTGGTGGCGCGCGTGCCGCTGTAGCCCGCGTTGAGGCTCAGATCACCACTGCCCAGCGGGTTGTTGGTGTTCACGCCGGCGCCGAACAGCGAGGTCAGGCCCAGGCTGTTGCTGCTGTCCTTGCCGACCTTGGAGTTGGCGCTCTTGCTGGCGCTGGTCCGCTCGTTGAGGGTGATGGTGATGATGTCGCCGACGCGGAACGCCTTGCGGTCGCTGTACAGGTTCTGCTCGAAGCCGGCCTGGTAGATCGAGCCGTTGTTGGCGGCGGCAGGCATCGGCGTGCGCGGCAGCACCGGGGCGTAGTACGGGTCGTTGGGCTTGGCCGGTGGCGCGACGCAACCGGTCAGCAGGGCCATTCCACTCAGGGCAAGAACAATCGAGACACGACGCATGACACAGACCTCACGGTGTAGCCGGCGCACACGGCGCCCAGGTAGCTTGGGGGTTACGGATAGCCCAGGGTTACAGGTTCTGGGTCAGGTTCTGCAGCATCTGGTCGGCGGTGGAGATCACCTTGGAGTTCATCTCGTAGGCACGCTGGGTGGTGATCATGTTGACCAGCTCCTCCACGGTGCTCACGTTGGAGTTCTCCAGGGTGTTCTGCAGCACGGTGCCCGCACCGTTCAGACCGGGGGTCGCCACCTGCGGCGCGCCGCTGGAGGCGGTTTCCAGGAACAGGTTGCCACCGATGGCCTGCAGGCCTGCCGGGTTGATGAAGTCGGCGGTCTGCAGGTTGCCGATCACCTGCGAAGCAGGGTTGCCGGCGGTGGTGATGGAGACGGTGCCGTCAGTGCCCACGGTGAAGGTCTGCGCGTCGTTGGGGACGACGATGGCCGGCTCCAGGGCCAGGCCCTGAGCGGTGACGATCTGGCCGTCGGAGTTCAGGTGGAACGTGCCGTCTCGGGTGTACGAAACGGTGCCGTCAGGCTGCATCACCTGAAAGAAACCGCGGCCGTTGATGGCCATGTCCAGCGGCTGCTCGGTGGTCTGTAGGCTGCCGGCGGTGAAGTTCTTCTGGGTGCCGACGATGCGCACACCGGTACCGACCTGCAGACCCGACGGCAATTCGCTGTCCTGGGTCGACTGGGCGCCGGGCTGACGCTTGATCTGATAGAGCAGGTCCTGGAATTCGGCGCGATCACGCTTGAAGCCGGTGGTCGATACGTTCGCCAGGTTGTTGGAAATCGTGGTCAGGTTGGTGTCCTGGGCCTGGAGGCCGGTCTTGCTGACCCAAAGTGCTGGAAGCATGTGTCATCTCCTGGAGCGCCTGGTTTACGGCGCGATCGCTACGCTGGAATTAGATTTGCAAGACCCGGGCCATGGCCTCGTCACCTTCTTTGGCGGTGCTCATCATCTTGATGTGCAGTTCGAACTGCTTGGAGAGCGCCAGCACCGAGGTCATCTCCTCGACCGCGTTGACGTTACTTGCCTCCAGGAAACCGGACTCGACCCGCACGGCGGCATCGGCGGGCGCCGGCTGGCCGCTGGTGGTGTGGATCAGGCCGTCCAGCCCCTTGGTCAGGGTTTTCACATCGGGATTGACCAGCTTGATGCGGTCGACCTGGGCCATGACGTTCGGCGCCTGGCCCAGACCGCGAATGCTGATGGTGCCGTCCATGCCGATCTCGATTTTCTCGTCTGGCGGAACGGCGATCGGACCGCCGTTGCCCATGACCGGCAAACCGTTGCCGGCGCGCAGTACACCGAGCGCATCGACGTTCATGCTGGCGGTACGCACATAGGCTTCGCCGCCGTCTGGTGTCTGCACGGCGATGAAACCGTTGCCGCCCACTGCCACGTCCAGGTCTCGGCCGGTTTCCTGCAAGGCACCGCCGCTGAAATCGGTCGCCGGGCGTTCGGTAAGCGCATAGGCCCGCGAAGGAAAGGTGTCGCCGAACACCGGCATGGAACGCGCCTGTTCCAGGTCACGCTTGAAGCCAGTGGTCGAAATGTTGGCCAGGTTGTTGGCATGGGCCTTCTGCGCCAGCGCGTTCTGGCTGGCACCGGTCATTGCCACGTAGAGCATCTTGTCCACAGGTCTCTCCATCGACGGGCGAATGCCGTCTACTGCTGTACTGAGAGAGGTAGAGCAATATGCGGGCCAACTTTCGGCAGATACCTGCAGCCCCTCTGGGACGGGGCCTGCAGCGATTCTGGAGAGACCAACTGGAAGCTTGACGCCGAAAAGTCGGCGCGACATTGCCGCTAGCGGCAAAGGAAGAAAGGATTTACGTCACCCTGCCACGGCGAAGCGTGGCAGGTGTGCTGTCAACGACGGCAACCGGCGTTGCCGAAGGGCCCGGCAAAGCGCCGGTAATGCGGCCCGGGGTCGACCTGACTGCACAGGTACCGACCGGTCTCCAGGCTCTGGTATTTGTACCAGGGCGCTGGCGCAGCGACCGCCATCGCGCAGGTTGCCGCGATGACCCAGGCCGCACATAGACACCGCATCACTGCCCTGCCCTCATCAGGTCATCTGAATGATGGTCTGCATCACGGTGCTTTCGGTGGAGATGGTCTTGGCGTTCGCCTGGTAGTTGCTCTGCGCCTTGATCAGGTTCACCAGTTCAGCGGTCAGGTCGACGTTGGAGTCTTCCAGCGATTGCGATTGCAGGTTGCCCATGACGCCGGTGTCCGGAGTGCCGATCACGGCGGTACCGGACGCGAACGACTCCTTCCAGTTGGTGCCGCCGTTGGGCGCCAGACCCTGCATGTTGGCGAAGCTGGCCATGGCGACCTGACCGATGACCTTGTTCTGGCCGTTGGTGAAGTTGGCGAACAGGTTGCCGGTGCCGTCCACCGAGAGGCCGGTGAGTTCGCCGGTCGCATAACCGTTTTGAGTCTTGGCCGAGGTGGCGGAGGCTGAGTTGTATTGCGTGGTCTTCAGCATGTCCAGAGCGACGCCACCGGCATTGGCCGTTGCGCCGCTGGGCGTCCAGGTACCGTCGGCGCCCTTGCTGGCAGGGATCCAGCCGGCCAGGTTGAAGCTCTTGTCGGCGTTGATGCCCAGGCCGCCGGCGACATCGCCCTGATCGGGAACGATGAGGCTGCCGTCGGACTTGAAGGTCAGTTTGTTCACCAGCGGTGTGGTAAGCGTCGAATCGGCTGGATTGCGACCGTCGATGGTGGTGTGCATCGTCCAGCTGTTGGCCGCCTCGTCCTTGACGAAATACTGGTTCATCTGGTGCGCGTTGCCCAGGCTGTCGTAGACGTCGGTGTTGAAGGTGTAGTTGTAGCTGCTGACGTTGCTCGGATCGAACGGCGTAATGGTCGGCTGCACAGCGCTGGAGTTCAGGTTGACGGTTTCGGCTATCTTGGAAGTGGCCTTGGGCTGCAGGTTGGACGAATCGATTTTCAGGTTGGTCAGCACGCCGGTCTGCACCACGCCGTCCTGTGCGTTGTAGCCCTGCAGGTTGTTGCCCGACACGTCGACGACGTTGCCGTCCTTGTCGCTGTAGAAGGCACCGGCACGGGTGTAGAGCTTCTGGCCGCCGTCGTTGAGCACGAAGAAGCCGTTGCCGTTGATGGCCAGGTCCAGGCTCTGCCCGGTCGAGGTAATGTTGCCCTGGGTGAACTGCTGCGATACGGCCGCTGTGGTCACACCGCTGCCGACGCTGGTCTTGCCGGCCGTGGCGCGGATCGACGCGGCGTACTGGTCGGCGAACTCCGCGCGCGAGGATTTGAAGCCGGTGGTAGCGACGTTGGCGATGTTGTTGCCGGTCACGTTGAGCGCCTTGTTGGCTGCCGAAAGACCGCTCAAGCCGATGTTGAAAGTCATGCTGTACTCCTGCGCCGAACGAAGCGGCTCAAATTCCGATGGTTTGGACTTTCGACAGCGCGACGCTACCCAGTCCAGCGAGGTTGAGGGTCAGTTCACCGCCATTGGTGCCCATCGTGACGCTGTTCACCGTGGCGGGCAGGTAGGTGCTCATGGCCGTGGCGGTACCGTCGACGGTGGCTGCGGCCTTGAAGGTGTAGGTGCCGGCGGCGGCGACCGCGCCGTTGCTGTCCTTGCCATCCCAGGTGAAGCTGGCGTTGCCGGCCGACTGGCTGCCAAGGTCGATGCTGCGCACCAGGTCGCCTTTGCTGTTGTACACGCCGACCGTGGTGTTGCTGCTCGACGAGGTCAGCGCCACGGAGCCGGTGAGCCCCTTGGTGGGGTCGACCACGGCGGTGTCGGTCTGGGCGATGACCGAGCGACCGACCAGGGACGAGGCCTGCAGCGCCTGGGACGATTGGTAGTTGTTGGCGATGGTGCTCACCGACGAATTCAGGCTCTGCATGCTTTCCAGGCTGCTGAACTGCGCAAGCTGGGCGACGAACTCGCCGTTGTCCTGGGGATCGAGCGGGTTCTGGTTCTGCATCTGGGTCACCAGCAACTGCAGGAACGCGTCCTTGCCCAAGGCACTGCCGGCGGTGCCGGTCGAGCTGTTGGTGCTGCTGGTGGTTTTCTGCAATGAGTCCAGGACCGAGGAGCTCACGCCGGTAGTACTGCTGGTAGTCGTCATCTGCGCTCGCCTCTATCACTGACCCAGGGTCAGGACCTTCTGCATCATGGTCTTTGCGGTGTTCATCAGTTCAGCGTTGGTCTGGAAGGAACGGCTGGCCGAGATCATGTCGGCCATTTCCTCGACCACGTTGACGTTCGGGTAGTAGACGTAGCCGTCCTTGTTCGCCGCCGGATGGTTGGGCTCGTAGCGCGCCTCGAGGTTGCTCTGGTCCTCGACCACGCCGGTGACCTGCACGCCCTGCCCCGCCGAGTCCTGGTCCTGGAACAGCGAACCGCTGTCGCCGTTCTGCTGGCCCTGGAGCATGGTCGCGAACACCGGGTGCCGCGCACGGTAGGTCTGGTCGATGCTGGACGACACGGTTTCGGCGTTGGCGATGTTGCTGGCCACGGTGTTCAGGCGCGTGGTCTGGGCACTCATGCCGCTACCGGCGATGTTGAAGACACTGGCAAGGGACATGGCTTACTCTCCGCGAAGGGCCGATACCAGCCCTTTGAACTTGCTGTTGAGCAGGGTGAAACTGGCCTGGAAGTTCACCGAGTTCTCGGCGTAGTTCGATTGCTCGATCTGCGCATCGACGGTGTTCTGGTCCAGCGACGGCTGGGTGGAAATGCGGTACTGCAGCTCCTCGTCACCGGAGCTGAACCCTTGGGCGGCGATGTGCTTGCCGTTGGTGGTCTGCAGGCCGAAGGCACCTTTGCCGTTCTGCTCACTCTGGGCAGCCAGCACCGAGGCGAAGTCCAGGTCACGAGCCTTGTAGTTGGGGGTATCGGCGTTGGCGATGTTGTTGGCCAGCACTTCGGCGCGCTTGGCGCGAAACCCCAATGCCTGCTCGTGAATGCCCAGCGCTTTGTCGAAACTGATGCTCATGTTGGTACCTATGCGGCAGACCAGATGGTTCGTGCAGGATAGATAGCAATCACTGTGCCAAGTCCCGAAATGCCCGCCCTGTGCGGGTTGCGGGCCGGTCAGCCGAGGGGGGATGCCAGAAAAGCGGCAAGAAATTTCCGCTGGAGGGGAAAAGCGGCAACGCCGGCGTCAGAAAAATTGCCGCATGGCGCTGCAGTGGCGCACCTCGTCAGACGAGGCACGGGTCACTTGGCCTGATAGATGATGCCGGGGCTGCACTGCACCATCTGGTAGAGCTCGGGTAGACCGTTCAAGGCTTCGGATGCGCCCAGAAACAGGTATCCGCCTGGCTTGAGGGTGCCGTGGATGCGAGTGAGGATGTCTTTCTTCACCTGGGCGGAAAAGTAGATCAGCACGTTGCGACAGAAGACGATATCGAACTTGCCCAGGGCAGCGTAGCTGTCGAGCAGGTTGAACGCGCGAAACTCGACGCGACTGCGAATTGGCGCCTTGACGGCCCAGCGCCCCGGCCCCTTGGGATCGAAATAGCGCTGCAGACGCTCCTGGGAAAGGCCGCGACCGATCGCCAGGCTGTCGTACTCGCCGCTCTTGCAGTTGGTCAGCATGCTGCCGGACAGGTCAGTGGCCACGATCTGCACGCCCGACTTCAACTGGCCCAGATTGCTGCGCTCGAATTCGTCGATGGTCATCGACAGCGAATAGGGTTCCTGGCCCGAGGAACAGGCCGCCGACCAGATGCGCAGGCGCGCGCCGGGGCTGGCCTTGATGCTTTCGGGCAGGACCTTGTTCTTCATCACTTCGAACGGGTAGGTGTCGCGAAACCACAGGGTTTCGTTGGTGGTCATGGCGTCCACCACCTGCTCGCGCAAACCGCTGCGCGGCTGGTTCTGGATGCGTTGCACCAGCTCGCCCAGAGACTTGATGCCCTGCTGCTCCATCAGCTTGTTCAGGCGGCTGGCGACGAGGTACTGCTTGTTCTCGCCCAAGAGAATGCCACAGGCTTTTTCCAGGAAGACCCGGAATTGATCAAAATCCAAATTACCCGTAGACACGGTGCCGCCTCTTGCTGGTTCGGTAGGCCGGGCGCTGGCGCCCGGCATTCATACTGCTGCCTTGATGCGATCGACGACACGAGCCGCCAGATCGTCGGGGCGGAACTTGGCAAGGAAATCGTCGGCGCCGACTTTCTTCACCATGGCCTGGTTGAACACCCCTGACAGGGAAGTATGCAGGATCACGTGCAGTTTCTGCATGCGCGGGTCGCTGCGAATCTCGGCGGTCAAGGTGTAGCCGTCCATTTCCGGCATCTCGATGTCGGAAATCAGCATCAGGAATTCCTCTTCCGGACGCTTGCCGTCGTCGACCAGCTTGCGCAGGTACTCCAGCGCCTGCCGACCGTCGTTGAGCGCTACCACTTCCACGCCGACCGTCTGCAGGCAACGGGTCACCTGCTTGCGCGCCACCGATGAGTCGTCGACGGTCAACACGCGCAGCGACACGGCCTTGCTGTGGGTCTCTTCGTCGACCACGCCGACCGAGATCGCTTCGGAAGTCGGCGCCACTTCGGCGAGGATCTTCTCGACGTCGATGATCTCGACCAACTGGTTGTCCACGCGGGTGACAGCGGTCAGGTAGTGATCGCGGCCGGTGCCCTTGGGCGGCGGATGAATCTCCTCCCAGTTCATGTTGACGATGCGTTCCACCGAGTGCACCAAAAAGCCCTGAATCTTGGTGTTGTACTCGGTGATGATGACGAAGGTGTCGGTGGATGCCTCAAGCCCCACGGAGCCTGTGGCCATGTCCAGATCCAGGATCGGAATGGTCGCCCCGCGGATGTTGGCCACGCCGCGAACCACCGGGTTGGACTTAGGCAATACCGTCAGTTTGGGGCATTGCAGCACCTCCCTGACCTTGAAGACATTGATCCCGTAGAGCTGCTTGCCATTGAGGCGAAACAACAACAACTCGAGGCGATTCTGTCCAACCAGCTGCGTGCGCTGGTTCACCGAATCCATAACACCGGCCATGCCCAAACTCCTCTTGCGACCCTGACGATATCGGCACGGGCCTTGCTATTAGCACTGCATGAACGCAAAAACGACGGTTTCTCGACACATCGCTGCGTATTTATTCTGGGCCGTTGCCACGGTGGGTGGCGCGGTGCTCGGCAGTACGGCGCGCGCCGACAATGTCACATTGCCCGAACAGCTTATCGGTGTCACCCAGGGTTTTCTTGAGTTCACTGTCGAAGATTATCTGGCGACCTCGCAGATCCAGGGTCGCTACGAGATCGAGGTGAACAATCTCGACCCGCGTCTGCGCATGCCGGGCTGTGATCGGCAGCTGTCGGCGACCCTGGAAAGTCCGGCGCAACCCTTGGGCCGGGTAACCGTGCGTGTGCGTTGCGAAGGCGGCGCGCCTTGGACGGTATTCGTTCCGGCCCAGGTCCGGTTGTTCCGCGAGGTGGTCACCACCACCCGGCCGCTCAAGCGCGACAGCGTGCTGACCGAGGCCGATGTGGCATTGCGCGAACGGGACGTCGGGGCGATGGGGCAAGGCTTTCTGGTTTCGCTGGACGAAGCGGTGGGCATGAAGCTGATCCGACCGACGGTTGTCGATCAGGTGCTCACGCCGGTGTTCCTTGAACAGCAGGCACTCGTGCTCAAGGGTGACCAGGTGGTGATCATCGCCCGCAGCGGCACCCTGGCGGTGCGCATGCCGGGTGAGGCGCTGGCCCAGGGTGGCATGAGCGAGCAGATCCGCGTGCGCAACCTGAACTCCAAACGGGTGGTCAAGGCACGGGTGACCGGCCCTGGCCAGGTGGAAGTGGCAATGTAAACGCTGGTCGGCGAAGCGGAGTTTTCCTACACTAGGGGGCTATACAAGCCCGTCGCCGCGGCATCGGGCATTTGCGAAATTGCGCCTAAAGTTAATCGGGATTTGGCCGAAAACAAGGCAAGCGTCCAAATACCCAGAGGTTCAGAACAATGGTTATCGACTTCAACCGAGTAGGAAACTCGCCGTCAGTGCAGGGTACGTCACGTACCGGCGCTGCCAAGGAAGTGGCCGCCGACACGCCCGTGCCAAGCACGCCAGCCGTGAAGAGCGGGGAACCGGTCACCTTGAGCGATCAGGCCCAGCAAATGCAGAAAATCACCGACAAGCTGAGCGATCAGCCAACTGTCGACAGCGCCCGCGTCGCCGAGCTCAAGCAGGCCATCGCCGAGGGCAGCTACAAGGTCGACAGCGAGCGCGTTGCCAGCAAAATGCTCAATTTCGAAGCCCAGCGCTAGTTCAGTCTAGGCGCCGGGGCTTCTGGACGCGTCAACGCCAGGGCTCACCATGCACGATCAAACGCTGTTGCAGCTGATTGAAGAAGACCTCCCTTACGCAGGGCAGTTGCTCGAGCTGCTGCGTGATGAGTCGCTGGCTTTGCAAAGCCGCGACATGGAGCTTCTGGAAACGATTCTGGCGCAGAAGCAGTCGTTGATCGTGTTGCTGGAACAGAACGGGCGGCGGCGCAGCCATTTGCTGATGCAGATGGGCCTGTCGGCCGACCGCGAGGGGCTGCAGGCGCTCGCGCGTCAGTCGCACCTGGGCGATGCGTTGCTGGCCAGAGGTGACGCGTTGAGTCAGTTGCTGGCGCAGTGTCAGGCGATCAATGCCCAAGTTGGCCAAGGCATCGCGCGCCAGCAGGTGGCGACCGCCAACCAGATCCGCATTCTCACTGGCGCAGAGCCACCGTCGCTCTACAACAGCCGTGGGTCGACCGCGAAGATGGCCACCTACCGGGCGCTCAGCCAGGCGTAATAAGCGCGTCGCCCCCGAACGCGGCTCGCGCCGCTGCTACAGGGATCGCGTACACCCACGCGATGCACACCGCACGCCTCCGCAACGACGGCGCACGTCGCGCCAGCAGTACACGCGGTTTCCGTGACAACGGCGCACATTGCGTCGGCGGTACACGCGGTCTCTGTAGCAGCGGCGCGAGCCGCGTCGGCGGGCGATGCGGTGCGTGTTGGCAAAACGCAATGCGCGCCCGACATCTTTAAACCTTTTCAACGAGCTGGCAGAATGCCGCACCTGCGCAGTCGGCGCGATCCGGAGTGGACAAGAACGTGTCAAACGCATCGAACCTGGAAGACGCTCCGCAACCGCCAAAGGTACTGGCTACGCCTCTGGAAGTCGCCGCCAACCTGCGCCTGCTTCAGGAAAGCCATGACCCCCTGATCATCACCTTCCAGGACCGCCCCCTGCGCTGCCAGAGCTTTCTGGTGGAAGTGGACCGAGACAACCTGCGCATCGTGCTCGATGAAATGATCCCGCGCGAAGGCGAAAAGTACCTGGAAGCGGGCGAGCCGTTCAAGGTTGAAGGGTTTCATGAAGGTGTGCGCGTGGCATGGGAAAGTCATGGCAACTGGACCATCACCCAGAAGGAATGCGGCCGCTGCTATGTCGGCGCGCTGCCGGGCCAGGTGGTCTATCACCAGCGACGCAACGCCTTTCGTGCAGCGCTCAAGCTTTCGCAGCTGGTGGATGTGGAAATCGCCGGCAGCCGACTCAAGAACACCTTGGTCGGCAAGCTGCTGGACATCTCGGCCCACGGTTGCAAACTGCGCTTCGAAGGCGACATCAGCGAGCGGCTGCAGCTGGGGCAGATCTACGAGCGTTTCATGGCCGCCCTGCCCTTTGGCGCCATGACCACGTCGGTCGAACTGCGCCACCTGCATTTCGAGGAACGCATCGACACCACCTTCGTGGGTGTGCGTTTCCACAACATTCCTGGCTTGGTACAACGCCAGATCGAACGTTTCGTGCATCAATTGCAACGCGAAGCGCAGCGCTTCGACAGAGACGACTTCTGAACCCAGGCCGCGCATCACGCGCGGCCCTGCCGCTCCCTACACGGGTTTGGCCGGCTCCTCGTCGGCAGGCTCGGTGTTCTGCATCTGCTCTTGCACCAAGTGCTCGTCGACACGGGGGTCCAGGGCCGCGGCCAGCGGCGAGTTGGCCGCCGGCATGGCGACGTGATGCAGCGGCGCATCGTCCACCACATGCAGGTTGGTCACCGCCTTCGGCCGGATGCGCCAGACCAGCACCACGGCGAAGAAGCAGAAAAAGGCATACAGCATCTGGCTGCCAAACTGCTTCATCAGCACGCCGGCCACCAGCGGGCCGACACTGGCACCCACCCCGTAGGTCACCAACAGCATCGCGGTCAGCGACACGCGCCGATCGGCTTCAACGTGGTCGTTGGAAAACGCCACGGCCAATGGATACAACGAGAACTGCAGCAACGATACCAGGAAGCCGGCGGCAAACAGCACCTCAAGCGGCACGCTGGGGATCAGCGCCAGAGGCAGCGCGGCAATGGCGATACCCACGGCCACGCAGCGGATCAGCAGAGCACGGTCGTAGCGGTCCGACAGCCAGCCCAACGGCCACTGCACCAGCAGGCCGGCAAAGATGCACGAACCCATGAACAAGCCCACCTGCTCGGTGCTCAACCCCTGCTGTGAGGCATACAGCGGTGCCAGGCCATAGAACGAGCCGACGATCAGACCGGATCCGAGCACGGTGCTCAGCGACTGCGGTACCCGACTGAGGAAGAAGCGCGGTTCCATGGGCGCCGGGTGCATCGGCGCCGGGTGAATCCGTCGCGTGAGCGCAACCGGTACCAGGCACAGGGCGAAGCACAGGGCAACCAGCATGAGCAGTTCCAGGCCCAGTTGCGGATGCACCACCAGGATCAGCTGACCCAGTACCAGGCCGAGGTAGGACGCGATCATGTAACCGCTGAACACCGCCCCACGCTGCTTGGTGTCAGCCTGCTCGTTGAGCCAGCTTTCGATCACCATGTACTGGCACATCATGCCCAGGCCGACGATGACCCGCAGGAACAGCCAGGCTGGCAGGTAATTCACCAAGCCATGGCCCAGCACGGCCGCGCCGACGATACCGGCGCAGGTGGCGTAGGCGCGTATGTGCCCCACGCGGGCGATCAGCCTGTGGCCGATCTTGCCGCCCAGAGCCAGACCGAAATAGTTGGCTGCCATCAGGGCACCGACCCACAGGCTGTCGACCTGCTCGGCCGACAGGCGCAGGGCCAGGTAGGTACTCAATAGACCAGAGCCGATCAGCATCATCAGTGAAGCGAAATACAGGGCTCGAAAGTTTTTCCAGATTTGGCGCATTGCAGGTCCGCGGTAAAGGGTGTCGGAACGATCAGGTCACGGGCGACGGCCCTCCCGCCACTTCGGCGGACCGCTGCGGGAAAGGAGCGTCACCTGCATCAAGCTGTTGCAGGATCAAGCCTGGGCCGCCAGTACCCGGCGCTCCCAAGGGGTGATTTCATCGAAGAAACTCGCCAGTTCCAGGGTCTTGGTCGCGATGTAGCCTTCGATGAACACATCGCCGAACAGTTCCCTGGCCAACAGGCTTCGTTTCAGACGCTCCAGAGCGGCATGCAAGGTACATGGCAAGGACAATTCATCGGGCACCGCGAGGTCGCCCTGCATGGGTGGGGACGGCTCCAGTCGCTGTTCGATGCCGTGCAGACCGGCGGCAAGGCTGGCGGCGATCGCCAGGTAGGGATTGGCGTCCGCACCCGGCAGGCGGTTCTCGACCCGCCGCGCACTGGCCACGCTGGCGGGGATGCGCAGCCCGGCGGCGCGATTGTCGTAGGACCAGCAGGCATTGTTGGGCGACGCATACGGCTGGCAGAGGCGCTGGTAGGAATTCACGTTGGGCGCCAGCAGCGCGGTGAAATCGGCCATGGCCGCCTGTTGCCCACCGATGAAGTGGCGGAAGGCATCGGTGGGCTGGTCGCAAGCGTCGCTGAACACGTTCAGGCCGCTGTCCACCGCTACCACACTCTGGTGTATGTGCATGGAGCTTCCGGCCACCCGCGCCAGCGGCTTGGCCATGCACACCACGCTGAGCCCATGCTTGAGCCCGACTTCCTTGAGCAGGTGCTTGAACAGGAAGGTCTGGTCGGCCAACAGCAGCGGATCGCCATGGAGCAGGTTGATTTCGAACTGGCTGACGCCCATTTCGTGCATCACCGTGTCGCGTGGCAGGCCCATCGCCGCCATGCTGCGATAGACCTCGGTGAAGAACGGCCGCAGACCGTTGTTGGAGCCGACGCTGAACGCGCTGCTGCCGTCCTCCCGTCGACCATCCAGACCGATCGGCGCCTGGAACGGCAGCAACGGGTCGGGATTGGCGGCGAACACGAAGAACTCCAGCTCGGTGGCCACCACCGGCGCCAACCCCAGACGGCCATAGCGAGCCAGGACTGTCTTGAGCAGGCCGCGGGTCGATAGCGGGGAGAAGCCACCGGTCAGCTCCTCGGCATCGCAGACCACCCAGGCGCGGGGCGGCTCGCTCCACGGCAGGCGGTGCAGCCGAGTCAGGTCGGGCACCAGCGCGACGTCGCCGTCATCGGCACCATAGTAGCGGCTGGGCGGATAGCCGCCCATGATGCACTGCAGCAACACGCCGCTGGCCAGTTGCAGCCGCCGCCCCTCCTGAAAGCCCTCGGCGGTCATCACCTTGCCCCGCGGCACGCCGTTGAGGTCAGGTGTGACGCACTCGATTTCATCGACACCGCGCAGGTGCTCGGCGACCGTACGCGGTCCTTCGATACTCATGTCTCTGTCCTTGACGTTGAATGCCGCACGCGGCGATGGGCACAAAATACGCAACGCAACAGGGGCGTGACAAGCCATCGGCAAGCAGAGCTACGACCAAAGTCGCTTGCCGATAGCGTAGCGCCAGTACACAGTGTAACGACTCGGATAAAAGCAGCTCGATGCTGCGCCTTGTTCGCCGGCTCGGCGGACATCAGGAATGATACACATGGATGTTTTGGCTGCACTGTTTCACCCGCTCGAACCACGCCTTCTCATGCTCTGCAGCGATACTTCACGGACCGACTCGCTCGAACGCTACCTTCAAGACCTTTCTCTACCCGTCGAGGGCCTGCAGCCGGAGTTGCAGCCGGCGTATGACTATGAATCGAGCCGGCACAAGGCCATTCTCGTCGAGCCTGGCCGTGGTGAACGCCAGGAAGGCATACGCTGGGTCGACAATATCCGCCGCGGCAACAGCTGGGCTTCGATACTGGTGGCCTTGACGGGCGCCGATGCGGCCATTCGCCAGGACTATCAGCAGGCCGGAGCTGACCATGTCTTGCGACTGCCAAACGCGGAGCCGGAGCGCGAGACGTTCTACGTCGAGCTGTTCCAGAACCCGGACTACTGGAACCTGACGCCGCCGGTGGTGGACCCCGCGCGTCTGTGTCTGGAGGATGAAACCCGGCGGCTGGACTTGACCTTTGCGCAGGTTCAGGTCGTCCTGGCGTTGCTGTACGCGCCGCATCACCAACTGAGCTTCGACGATCTGGCGCAACTGCTGGGGCTGAATCTGCGGACCTACGACATGCGTGTGGTGGAGAAATTCGTCAGTCGCCTGCGTAGCAGCATCCGCCAAGTCTTCGGCACCAACGTGATCCAGAGTGTGCGCGGCAGCGGTTACCGGCTGAACCGTGGGTGCATTTCGCCGCCGCCCAGCGCTTTCCACTGAAAGGCGGTTTTCACCAGACCGATGGGCATTGGCGGTTTTTTCACGGCGTACTAGGCTTGGAGTGATACGACAACTGTATCCAGCTCTACGTTTTGAAGGAACGACCTCATGCCTACGGATCTTGGCGACAAATTTTCATCCATCAACAATCAGCTCTACACAGCCCACCAGACAACCGACGAAGCGCAGCTGGCGCGTGGTTTCTGGTGGTTCAATGACGTCGACTGCACCCTGACCCAGAACGGTATCACCATGGGTCTGACACGTACCGAATGTTGGCTGCTGAGCCTGCTCGCCTTCAGCAGCGAGCGGGTTATCAGCAAGGAAGCGCTGATTGCCGGACTGGGCAAGGACCCCAGCCACTACAACGGCCTGGAAATGTCCCTGAGCCGCCTGCAAAGCAAGTTTGGCCAATGCAGCGGTGGTGAACGCCTGATCCGCTCGGTACGCAACCGTGGCTACTGCCTGGCCCAGGTGGTGCGTGCGGCCTATTGCCCGAGCTGGAAATCGCCGACGGGCCTGGCTGGCAAGCCCCCCTGCTGCTGCTAGCGTTCGCGCAGGGCTTCCTTGGCCCGGTTCAGTGGCTTGATCAGGTAATCCAATACCGTCTTGTGCCCCGTGGTGATGTCCACCGTGGCGATCATCCCGGGGACGATGGCGAAGGTCTTGCCGGCCTTGTTTTCCAGCGAGTCGGAATCGGTGCGGATGAACACGCGGTAATAGAACACTTCCGGTTTGACCTCATCCTGAAGGGTGTCGGGCGAGATGGTGACGACCTTGCCGTCGAGCCCGCCGTAGATCGAATAGTCGTAGGCGGTGATCTTCACCTTGGCCTGCTGGTCGGGGTGGATAAAGGCGATGTCGCGAGGCGAGATGCGCGCCTCGATCAACAAACGCTCGTCCAGCGGCACGATTTGCATGAGTTGGCCGTTGGGCGGTACCACACCACCGATGGTGGTGACCTCGATATCCTTGACGATGCCCCGTACCGGCGAACGCAGGGTCAGGCGCGAGACTGAATCGGAGCGTCCCTTGAGCACCGCGGTGAGGGTTTCGACATCGGCATTGGCCTTGGCTAGTTCCTCGCGGGCACGCACCATGTAGTCGGAGCGCGCCTCGGTGAGCTTGAGTTCGAGTTCCGAGCGCTGCCGGTTCAGGCGCAGGACTTCCACGCGGCTGGCCGCCCCGGTCCTGGCCAGGTTATCGGTGATCTGGAGCTCGCTGCGCACCAGACGCAGCGACTCGTTGATGCCGGTCAGGGAATCGTCCAGGCCCCGACGGCGGGCGTTGTACAGCTCGGTTTCAGCCTTGAGCAGTGCCGGGTAGGCATCGAGCTCGGGGGGAAATTTCAGCGGCTTGAGCCCGACCTCGGCCTGCAGCCGGGCGACGCTGGCCAACGTGGCCCGGTATTTGGCCGCGCTTTCGCCGAAGTTGGATTCGGTCTTGGTCGGATCCAACTGGGCCAGCACTTGCCCGCGCTCCACGATCGCCCCTTCGGTCACATTCATCTCGGCGATGATCCCGCCTTCGAGCGACTGGATCACCTGCTCCCGCGAGCTGGGAATCACCTTGCCGGTGCCGGTGGAGACTTCTACCACTTCGAAAAAGAAGGCCCAGACGAAGAACGCCAGAAGCATGGCGACCGATACCCACACCACGCGGGTCGCGCGCACCACGGTGGAGTCGTCGACACCGTCCTGGTAATACGACTGGCCGGGCGCACCGTCTTCGCTGAGCAGCGGAATGCGCTTGAATTCACCGGAGCCCAGCACCTTGAAACCCTTGCCTGTGTCCATTTGCCCTGCCCTCCTTGATTAAGCCGCGCCCTTGGGACGCGACAGTGTGGCGATGGCGTTTTCCTTGCTGTCGTCGATGACCACTTGGCCGTTGTCGACCACGATGATCCGGTCGACCAGCGCCAGCACGCTGGTGCGGTGGGTGGCGACGATGATCGTGCGCCCTTGCCCCCAGGTGGCCAGATTGTGGATCAGCCGGCGCTCGGTGGTCTCGTCCAGGGACGCGGTGGGTTCGTCGAGCAGCAGGATGTGCGGCTGACGGATCAACAGGCGCGACAGCAGCAGCGACTGGCGCTGGCCACCCGACAGGCCGAGGCCGCCTTCCAGGATCAAGTGATCCATGCCGGTCGGACACTGGCGGACGAAATCCAGCGCGCCAGTGATCTCCAGCGCCGCGATGATTTCCTGATCCGAGGCCTGCCCGGCGCCCATGATCAGGTTCTCGCGCAGGCTGCCGTGGAACAGCCGCGAATTCTGCGTGAGCAGGCCGATGTCACGACGCACGTCGGCCGGGTCTATGTGTCCCAGGGCCACACCGTCGAGCGTGATACTGCCGCCGCTCAGGTCCAGGCCACCGGCCAATGCCTGGAGCAGGGTCGACTTGCCTGCCCCGTTGCGGCCGAGCACGGCGATGCGTTCGCCGGGCGCGATGGTCAGGTCGTTGACGGTCAGCGCCGGGGTGCGCGATTCCTCACTGTATTTGAAGCTGGCACGCTTGAGCGCGTAGCGCCCGCCGATCACCGGCAGGTGCACGCGCTGGGCGCCTTCGGGGTGATCGACAGGCAGCAGCATCAGACGGTTGAGCCCTTCCAAAGCCACCTTGGCCTGTTGCCAGCGCGTCAGCACGTGGGTCAGTTGCGACACCGGCGCCATCATCCGCGAGGCCAGGATCGAGGCCGCCACCAGGCTGCCGGTGGTGTGGTCACCGGCGATCACCATGGGGGCACCGAACACGATGACGATGGCGAACACTGCGCTCTGCACGTTCTGTGTCCAGGCCACCAGGCCGTTGGTCAAGGTGCGCAGGCGCAGGCTGCTGTCCGCTGCCACGGCGTTGTAGTGGTTCCACTGCTGCTGGAAGCGCTGTTCGGCCTGCAGGCTCTTGATGTCGTCCATGCCCTGCACGGTTTCCACCAGCATGGCGTTGCGCAAGGCCGACTCGCGCATGGACTCGTTGGCCAGGCGCGCCAGCTTGCGTTGGGCCAAGAGCCCCGGCACCACCATGGCCACCAGCGCGCACAAGGGAATCAGCACCAGCGGCCCGCCGATCAGGTAGAACACCACCAGGAAGATCAGGAAGAACGGCAGGTCGGCCAGCGCCGTGGCGGTGCTGGAGGTGATCAGGTCGCGCAGCGATTCCAGCTCGCGCAACTGCGAGATGAACGAGCCGGTCGACTTGGGCCGCGCCGAGTTGCGCAGGCGCAGGGCGTGACCGAACACCAGGTCGCTGACCCGCAGGTCGGCGCGCTTGCCCAGCAGGTCGGTGATCTTCATGCGCATGATGCGCATGATGAAGTCGAAGACGATCGCCAGCAGCACACCTCCGAACAGCACGTACAGCGTGGGCAGGGATTCGGCCGGGATGACCCGGTCGTACACCTGCATGGAGAACAGCACCCCGCCCAGCCCGAGCACGTTGGCCACCAGCGAGGCCAGCATGACGTGACCGTAGGGCCGCAGGTCGCGCAGGACGATCTTGCGGAACCAGTGCTCGTCGTAGGGCTTGATGTAGTCGTTGGTGCGCACGTCGCTGACCGGTCGGGCCGGACGCAGGATCACCGTACGCAGGGCGTTGTCCAGCAGGGTCTGGCGGTCGATGCTGCTCTGCAGTCCCAGGTCGCCGCTGTAGGCGATGCCGATCTGCTCGTCGTCGCCGAGCACCTGGATGATGCCCACCTGACCGTCCTTGAGCTGCACCACCAATGGCGTGCGCCATTGGGTCAGGGTGGTGGGGTCGTAGTGGGCGAACTTGATGGTCAGGCCGGCCTGACGGGCCATCTGCCGCAGCACGTCCTCGACGCTCGAATCGTCGGCGCGCATCGACGCGATGCGCACGTTTTCGGCCGAGCATTCCAGGCGGTAGTGGCGCGCCACCCCCAGAATCGCATCGAGCCAGACCTGGTAGTCCTGGCGCGAAAAGGTTTCGTGGGGTTGCGCCGTTTCCGGGTCCAGCAGGTTCACGGCATCGTTCATGGCAGGATCTCCACGCCTTGGATGGTGCTCCGATCGATCCGGTAGGCACTGCGCAAGGCGCCGGTGCTGTACAGGCAGTCCACCTGCAGGCGGCGCAGGTCGGCCTCGGTATTGGCCAGGTCGAAACGCGACTGGTGGATTTCCTGCTCGGCGTTGAGCAGGTCCAGCAGCGGCCGCGTGCCCAGTTCCAGGTACTGCTGGCCATACAACTCGCGGGCTTCGACGATGCTGGTCTGGCGGTACTGCAGCGAACCGAGTCGACGGTCCAGGCTGGCGGTCTGCGCCTGAGCTTCGAACAGCCCCTGGCGCGCCTGCAGCCTTGCGGCGTCTTCGGCCGAATCGGCGGCGGTCAGGGCGTAGGTGGCCGCTGCGGTGCGGGCGGTGGTGGCGCCGCCCTGGTAGAACGGTACGTCGAGGTTGATGAAGATGCCGGCCTGGGTCCGGTCGATGTTGGAATTGTTGCTGTTGTAGTTGCTGTCCAGATAATGGTTGAGCGTGGGGTCGACCGACAGGGTCGGCAGTCCGTCGGCGCGGGCCTGGCGGATGGCCGCCTGGGCTTCGACCCGTTGCGCGTTGGCCACCAGGATCCCCGGCAAGGCGTTCATGTCCGGCTCGGCGGTGTTGCAGGAGGCCAGCAGTGAGGACGGAAAGTCGTCGTTGACGTCGAACGGCGCGGCGCGCCCGACCAGGTTGATCAGGTTGGCCCGCCAGCGGTTGTACAGCGCCTCATACTGCAGCAGCGTGGCCCGCGCGCCGTCTTCGCGCGACTTGGCCTGGACCACATCGGAACGGGTCGCGGCGCCCATGTCGCTGCGCTGACGGGCAAGGTCGGCGATGCCGGCGATGCCCTTGATCTGCTCTCGGGCGATCTTGAGCAGGCGCTTGTAGCGCTGCACCTCGATGTAGGCCTGGGAGGTGTCGCGCGCCACTTGATCGATGCTCAGCAGCACCTGCGCCTGGCTGCGGGCGACCCGCGCCTTGGCCACATCGACGGCGCTGTCGACCTTGCCGAAGTCATACAGCATCTGCTTGAGCGAAATGTTCACCGCCTGGCTGGTGCCGTTGCCGCCGTAGGAGCTGTCGAGGCCACCGCGCAGGCCGCCGGTGATGCGCGGGTAATAACCGGCGCGCGCGACGTTGATGCCCTCGCCCTGCTGGTAGAGGGTGCCGATCGCTTCAGCGATGCTCGGATGCCATTCCACCGCCAAGCGAACCGCCTGGGCCAGGCCTAGCTGGCTGCCGGCTATCGGCGCAGCCAGATCGGTGTCATCCCGCTGCGCAGGACCAGGCACGGCTGCGGGCCGGGCGGTGGGGCGTGGATGAAGCCCGACGCGCGAGTCGGGGCGGGTTTCCAGACGGCTGGGGCTGATGACCCGCAGTTCGGGTTCGACGGTGTCTGCGGCCTGTGCCGACAGGGTGTACAGCGTTGTGCTACTCAAGGCCAGAACGGCCACCGAAAACTGTGCTGCCAAAAAGGTCCACTTCAAGCCAATCCTCCACTTCCTGTTGTCCATGACACGCCCGAGACAGGCGACGTGCGACTTCCTGCCGCAACGCCAGGCCCGAAGGCCTGACGTGGATTACGAGTATCAGACGACACTGATACCGCTCTGCACCCACAGATGGTGCGATGGATCCTCCTGCGCAGTGTAGACGTTGTACTGCACGCCATTGTCGGTCTGGATGGCGCCCGGAGCCCAGGTCGCGCCGGTCATGTGCACGGTGTCGTGGCTGTCGCCCAGAATCAGCAGCTTGTCGGTGCTGGCGTCGGTGACCGACAGCAGATCGCTCAGGCTCAAGGTCAGGTTGACCTTGCTCGACTGGTTCAGGTCGATGACCTCGATGTTGTTGATGCGCGCGGCCAGATTGCTCAGGTCGATGTCGGCATCGCCGCCGTTCCACTTCAGGGTGTCGATCCCGGCACCCCCATCCACCGAGGCAAAGGCCTGGTCGTAGATGACCAGGGTGTCGTTGCCTTCATGCCCCTGCAAGGTCAGCGCACCGCCCTGGGCTCCATCGAGCACATCGTCGGCCGAAGTGCCCTGCTGGTCGTGCAGGTCGCTGCCGGCAGCGGCGACGTGGACGGCGCTGGCATCGTCGCTGTCGAACGACGCCAGGCGCGCGAAACTGGTCGGCGCAGCCGCGTTGCTGAGGTTGATGGTCAGGGTCGCGGTATCGCTGGCCCCGGTTGGATGGTTGAGCTGGTAGGTGAACACGTCGCTCTGCCCCACCGCCGTGCCGCTCTGGTTCAAGGTCGGCGTGTAGGCGTAGCTGCCGTCGGCGTTGACCAGCAGCGAGCCGTGGGCACCGGCAATGCTCACCCCGTTCACCCCCGGCAGCACGAAGGCCCCGGCGCTCAGGACGCTGAGCGAGGTGTAGGGAGAGCCCACCACATCGGCGCCCACACCGGTCAGCAGGTTGCCCGTGGCAGTGGTCGCGCTGCCGACGACGAAGGTGTTGGTCGAGGTGGCCTCCTGGCGCACGTTGGCGGTGTAGCTCGACGCCACACCCAGGCCCCCGTTGATGATGGTCAGGCGGTAGGTGCCCCCCGTTTGGTCCTCGACCCGCACTCCCAGGCCTGCGCTGCCGACCGCGATCAGGTTGGCACCTGAGTAGGAGCCCACCTGCACGTAGCTGCCGTTGGCCTGCAGCTTGGACAACACGAACGTGACTGGCGACAGCAACGATAAACCACTGCCGGTGACGGACAAGGTCAGGTCGCTGGAAGTGTTCGGCGCTACGTTGAAGTTGAAATCGCCACGCCCGCCTAGCAGTCCGCTGTCGTAGCGACCCACTGTAGCCGTGGTGTCCGTGAACTGGCCAACCAGACTCAAAGCGCTCGTCGCGGTGTCGTTGACGGCATCCACCAGCGTGGCGTTGGCGGCCAGGTTATCGGGGTTCCACACCTCGGTGACGTTGGCGCTGTCGATGCGCACATACAAGTGAGCACTGGAGCTCAGGCCGTTGGGATGCACCAACTGGTACTGGAAGTCCTCGACCTTGCCCACGCTGGCGACAGCCCCGCTCGGGTTGTAGGTGTACTTGCCGGTGGCATCGATGGTCAGTTGACCGTACAGCCCCTGCACCACGGTGCCTGCACCGGCGCTCACGTAGGTACCGTTCTTGAGCACCTGCAGCACCGCACCGTTGTCCGGCCCGGTGCGGTCGGCCAGGCCGTTCACGCCGGGATCGGTGACGACGTTACCGTTGAGCGCGGTGGGCGTGCCGGTGAACTGGGTCAGGCTGGTGGTGGAGAACTGGATCTGGGTGGTCAGGCTGTCGAGCAGCGACACCAGGTTGCTGGCCACGGTCAGCCGGTAGTTGCCAGCTTGCAGCGGGCTGATGTCGGCCTGGACCTGGTTGGTGCCCAGTCCAATCAGGTTGAGCAACTGCGGATTGGTGACGCTGTTGGCCAGGGTGACCCAATTGCCTGCAGCGTTCTGCACCTCCAAGGCGAAGGCCGAAGCAGGCAACACACCGAGCGCTGCATTGTTGGTCACTGTGATCAACGGATCGGTCACGGTACCGGAGGCGACAGTGAAGCCGAAGGCTTTGACTTGGCCCAGCAGCAGGCTGACGCTGGTGTTGGTGTAAGTGCTGTCCACCGTCACCGGGGTGATGTTGACGGTTGCCGTCGCCAGGTTGCTGGAAGCGATCACCGGTTCGTTGACGTCGATGTCCGGAGCCACCACCGCTGCACCGGCGCTGACGTTGCCGCGTGCATCGGTCAGGGTGACGCTCAGGCGTTCGCCGTTGATCTGCGCGGCGTTCAAGGCCACGGTGAACGTACCGTCGGTGCCGACGGTGACAGGCGCGACATTGAGCACGACGCCGTTGGCGGCTTTGACGCTGACAGTGGCGCCGGGCTCGCCGGTGCCGCTCAAGGTCAGGCCACTGCCAGCCACGGCCAGCCCGGTGGCCACGTTCGGCGGGGTCAGGTCCGGCGCCGTGGTGGTGGTCGCGGGCGAAACGTTGGCTGCAGCGTCGGCCTGACTGACGGTCAGGACCTGGCTGTTGATCTGCGCGGCATTGAGCGTAACGCTGTAGGTGCCGTTGGCAGCGACCACGGCAGTACCCAGGACGCTGGCGCCGCTGCGCACGCTGACCGTGGCACCCGCCTCGCCTGTGCCCGAAACCACGGTGCCGCTGGCACTGATGGTCGCGGTGGGCGCAGCCGGAGGTGTGGTATCGGCCACACCCAGTTGACCCGCAGCGGACACGTTGCCAGCCGCGTCGGTCAGCGTCACACGCAAAGCGCCGCCGTTGAGCTGCGGCGATGCCAGGGTCACGCTGAACAGGCCCAGGCCATTCACCGGCCCCTCGGCCAGCAAGGCATTGTTGGCGCCGTAGACTTTCACGGTGCTGTTGGCCTCACCCACACCCGTGAGGCTGACGCCACCGACCAGCACCAGTGCGGTCGGTGCATTCGGCGCGGTCGCATCGCGGGCCGTCAGCGCAGTGACCGGCGATGTCAGCCCGGCGGCGTCGGTCTGCACTACAGTCAATTGCTGACCATTGAGCTGCGCGGCGCTGAGGTTGACGCTGAAATTACCGCTGGCGTCGACCACGGCAGTGCCCAGAGCCACGCCACCGACGCTGACGGTCACCCGTGCGCCCGCCTCGCCCTGCCCGGTCACGGTACTGCCACTGGTCGCCAGGGCTACATTGACCAAGGCAGCAGGTGGCGTGGTGTCGAGCGTCAGGAACGGCGTTGCCACCGACACATTGCCCGCCGCGTCGGTCAGCTTGACGCTGAGCAACTGCCCATTGAGTTGCGGGCTGTTCAACGTCACCGCGAAGGTGCCATTGGGCAGTACGGTGGCGGTGCCGATGGCCACGCCCACTGCGTTGTAGACCGTAGCGATGGCACCTGCTTCACCGGTGCCGCTGAGGGTCAGCCCGGCATTGCCCAGGCCGGTCACTACCGGCGCGACGGGCGCGATGATGTCCGGCGCGGGGACCGTCACAGCGGTGGAGACGTTTTGCGCCGCATCGACCTGAACAGCAGTGAGTACGCCACCGTTCGCCTGTGCCACCGGCAGCAGCACCGCGAAGGTGCCGTTCGCGCCAACCAACCCGGTTCCGACCACCACGCCGGCGCCATTGCTGACCCGCACGGTAGCGCCCACCTCGCCGCGACCGGTGACCACTGTACCGGTACCGTTGACGTTCAGTTCGGTGATCGGGACCGGCGCGGTGCTGTCCACGGCAGTGAAGAAGGTCGCCACCGACGTCAGCGCGCCTTTGGTCGCGTGCAGTTCCAGCACCTGGCCGTTGGCTTGCGGCGGGTTCAGGGTCACGGTGAAGGTGGTACCGGTGGCGACCGCGCTACCCAATACGGTTCCACCGGCGTTGCGCACGATCACCGTGGTGCCGGCCTCGGTGGTGCCGGTGAGGGTCACACCATTGCTGGTGATGGCGCTTGCCAGCGGCGCCGCGGGTGGCAGCTCCAGGGGAATGTTCAACGCAGCGCCCGCCGACGGATTGCCTGCCGCATCGGTCTGGATGACCGTGAGCAATTGCCCGCCCAGCGCAGCCGGCACCAGCGGCACCTGGAAGTTGCCGTTGGCATCGACCACAGCGGTGCCCAGCACGACAGGCGTCTGGCCAACCACCAGGCCGACACTGACGGTCGCCCCGGCCTCGCCCTTGCCGGTCAACAGGGTACCGTCGGCATTCACCACCAACTGCGTGGCCAGGCTCGGCGGGGTGATATCAGGGACGCTCAAGCGCGCCAGTGCCGACTTGTTGCCGGCGGCATCCTGGGCATACACCTCCAGGGTCCCGCCGTTGAGTTGGGCCAGGCTCAGCGGCACGCTGAAGGTGCCGTTGGCGCCGACCAGGACATTGCCCAGCGACGCACCCTGCGCGTTGGTCACGAACACCCGCGCACCGGCTTCAGCCGTGCCGTTGAACACCAGCCCGTCGACGCTCAGGCCCAGGCCGGTCGGCAGCGCCGGCGGCGTGAGGTCCGGGGCATTGACGGTGACGCCTGTGGAGACATTTCCCGCAGCGTCGCGCTGAACCAGCAGCAAGGCCTCGAAGTTGGTCTGCGACGTGCTCAGGGTCACGCTGAACGTACCGTCGGCGGCCACGACAGCCGTGCCCAGCGATGCGTTGAGCGGGCCGGTGACGCTGACCGTCGCGCCGGCCTCGCCACGCCCGGTGACGATTCGACCGTCGGCGCTGACCGCCGCCAGCGTCAGGGCCACAGGCGCGGTGACGTCGGGTACCGAGAAGTTGAATGGCAACGAGACGTTGCCGGCCACGTCGGCCTGGGTCACGACCAGCAACTGGCCATTGAGTTGAGGGGTGGCCAGGTTGACCGTAAAGAGACCGTCGGCATCGGCCGTCGCTGCGCCGATCTGCACGCCCAGCACGTTCTTGACCACGATGCGCGCCAGGGCTTCACCGCTGCCGGTGAGTTGCAGACCGTTGCTCGACACCGTCAGGTTGACCAAGGCGCTCGGGGCCTGGAGGTCGCTGGCGGTGACGGTGACCGCCACCGAGGCATTGCCTGCGGCATCGACCTGGCGAACGCTGAGCACCTCGCCATTGATCTGCGGCACGCTCAGGGTGACGCTGTAAGTGCCGTCGGCGCTGACCGTACCGGTGCCCACCGAGACGTTGAGGTTGTTGCGCACGACTATCTGCGCGCCGGCCTCCCCTGTACCTGTGATCAAGGTGCCATTCGCGTTCAGCGCCAGGATGGTCGGCGCTGCTGGTGGTGTCACATCAGGGGCGGTCAGACTGCCCGGCCCCGACACATTGCCGGCCGCGTCGGTCAGGGTCACCACCAGCGACTGACCGTTTTGCTGCGCTGGCAAGGTGACCTGGAAAGTACCATCAGCACCCACCGTGGTCGCCGCGCCCAGCGTTGCGCCTGCCGCATTCTTGACGATGACAGTGGCGTTGGCTTCGCCCAGCCCGCTGAGCACGGTGCCACTGGCATTGAGCGCCAGTTGCGTGGGGGCTGACGGAGGCGTCAGGTCAGGCGCGAAGATCGGCGTGCTCGCGCCGACGTTGCCGGACAGGTCCGTCTGCGCGACGGTCAGTGGTTGGTTGTTGATCTGCGCTGGCGACAAGGTCACCACGAAGCTGTTGTCGCCCGCGACCTGCGCGGTGCCCAGTACCACGCCCGCGGCATCCTTGACTGTGACGGTCGCCCCGGCCTCGCCACGTCCGGTCACGGTCGCCCCGGTGGTGAGGTTGATCGCCACCTGGGTCAGCGGATCGGGTGCAGTGGTGTCTGGCGAGTTGATCGTCGCGATCGGCGAGACGTTGCCCGCTGCGTCGACCTGCACCAGGTTCAACGGCTCGCCAGTGGTGACGGCCGGCGTCAGGATGATGTTGAAATTACCTGCCGCCGACACTGTGCCACTGCCCAGTTCGGTCCCGTCCAGGCGTGTCACGGTGACGACAGCCCCCGGTTCACCCTTGCCGTTCAGCACGCTGGTCAAAGCGCCGTCGTTGCTGATGGTGATGTCGGTCAAGGCCACCGGCGCGGTGGTGTCGCCGGCCAGCACGGCGCCTGGCACCGACACGTTGCCCGCAGCATCGGTCAGGGTCACGCCCAGCGCCTGGCCATTGACCTGCGCCTGGCTCAATACAACCTGGAAGCTACCATCGAGCAGCACCGTACCCGTACCTAACACGATGTTCTG
The DNA here is from genome assembly GCF_001423465.1 of Pseudomonas sp. Leaf129. Classification (NCBI taxonomy): domain Bacteria; kingdom Pseudomonadati; phylum Pseudomonadota; class Gammaproteobacteria; order Pseudomonadales; family Pseudomonadaceae; genus Pseudomonas; species Pseudomonas sp. Leaf129. Next base: position 157,339 of record NZ_LMOC01000006.1, read on the forward strand.
AGCGTTGCTGACCGTGACCTGCGCACCTGGCTCCCCGCTGCCGGTGAGTATCAGACCTTGGTTGATCACAGCCAGATCGACAGGCGCCGACGGTGGCGTGCGGTCGCCGGCCAGAGTGACGAGCGCCGCCGAGGTGTTGCCGGCCGTGTCGGTCTGCACCACGCTCAAGGCTTGGCCATTGAGCTGCGGCGTGGTCAGGTTGGCGGTGAAAATTCCGGTCACGGCCACAACGGCGGTGCCCAGAATGACATTGCCGGGGCCAGTGACGACCACGGTGGCGCCGGCTTCGCCACGACCGGTCAACAGCGTGCCGTCGAGGCTGACCGACAGCTCGGCGAGGTTGGTCGGCGCCGTCACATCCGGCGCTACCAATTGGGCGGGCAGCGAGGTCAGCGCACCGTCGGCGGCAGTGACCTGAAGGATCTCGCCATTGAGTTGCGCGGTGGCAAGCTGGATCTGGAACGCCCCGTTGCCATCGACGGTCGCCGTACCCAGCACGATGCCTTGCAGGTTGCGCACGGTGATCAGGTTGCCGATGTCACCCTGGCCAACCACCTGCAGACCGTCGGTGCTGAGCACCAGCGCCGTCGGCACGTCAGGACCGTTGATGTCGGGCGTGGTGACGGTGGCGATGGCTGAAACGTTGCCGGTCTGGTCGGCCTGGGTAACGCTGAGCAGGGTGCGGTCTGCGGAGACCGGATCGAGGGTGACCGTGAAGTTGCCATTGGCATCGACCGTGGCCGTGCCTACGGACAGACCCCCCGCCCCCAGCACCGTGACTCGGGCACCGACCTCGCCCTTGCCGGTCAACAGCGTCCCATCGGCGCTGACCACCAGGTTGGTAACCGGATCGGGCACCGTGATGTCGGGTGCGACCACGATGGTTGTCGAGGACACATTGCCGGCCGCATCGGTGGAGGTGACCAGCAGCGTCTGCCCATTGTTCTGGGCTGCATCGAGCACGACCTGGTAGGTGCCGTCGGAGGCGACCGTGGCGGTCCCCAGGACATTGCCTTGAGCATCGCTGACGATCACCGTGACCACGCTGCCCGGTTCCGCCGTACCCACCACGGCGCCGCCGTCGAGCTCCACGGTGGCGCTCGGTGCCACTGGCGGTGTGCTGTCCACCGCAGGCACCAGCGCCGTCGGCGAAACGTTGCCCGCCGCGTCGACTTGCGACACCGCAAGATTGCCGCCGCTCAGTTGCCTCGCAGTGAACGGCACAGTGAAGGTGCCGGTGACACCGATGACCACGTTGCCCAGTACATCACCATTGGGTGCAATGACCGTAACCGTCGCGCCCACTTCGCCGCGACCGGTCAATTGGGTGCCATCTGCACTGGCCACCAGATCGGTCAGCGCCCCCGGCGCGGTCACATCGAGCGCCTGGAACGGCGCAGGTACCGAGACCTGCGCACCCAGGCTGGCAATCACTTCAAGCTGTTCTCCGTTGAGTTGTGCGGTCGACAGAACGATCGTGAACGCACCGTTGGCGTCGGCCACGGCCGTGCCCAGCACCACACCAGTGGCGCTGCGCACGGTCACGGTGTTGCCGGCGTCGGCCTGGCCGCTCAGTTGCAGGCCATCGGTAGTGAGCACCAAGGCGCTCGGTTGATCCGGACCGGTACCGTCCGGTGCAGTGATGTTCAGGGCAATGGACGGATTACCGGCGGCATCTTGCTGCACCACCGAGAGCACGGCGCCAGGAACGACGGGGGTAGTCAGGGTGACGATGAAGCTGCCGCTGGCACCGACCAGGCCGGTACCGATGGGGTTCCCGCCAGCATCGCGCACGGTCACTTGAGCACCTGGCTCGCCACGCCCGGCCAGCAGGTCGCCGTCGGGGCTGATGACCAGACCGGTCACCTGCGCTGGTGGTGTGATGTCCGGCGCAAACAGCGTGGTGGTCGCCGATACATTGCCTGCCGCATCGGTCGAGGTCACCAGCAAGGTCTGGCCGTTGGCCTGGGCTTCAAGCAGATCGATCTGATAGCTGCCATCGGGCGCCACGATTGTGGTGCCGAGTACGTTGCCCTGGGCATCGCTGACGATAACCCTGACCACGGTACCCGCCTCGGCAGTGCCGCTGACCGACGTGCCGCCAGCATTGAGAATCGCTACTGGAGCATCGGGCAGCGTGCTGTCGCGAGCAGTGACGGTGGCTGCAGCCGACGGGTTGTTGCTACCGTCGACCTGCACGGCCGTGAGCACCTCGCCGTTGGTTTGCGCGTCGTTGAGCGTCACGCTGAATGCGCCGGTGACGCCCACCGTCGTCATGCCCAGTATGGCGTTGTCAGGGCCACGAATGGTCACGGTGGCTCCTGCTTCGCCGCGCCCGCTGACCTGGGTGCCGTCGAGGCTGACCTGCAGGTTGGTGATGAGACCGGGAGGCGTGATGTCGGCCACGGTGATCAGTGCTGGCAACGACACCAGGGCGCCGCTGGTGGCGACGACTTCCAACGTCTCGCCGTTGGTTTGCGCCGCGCTCAGTGCAACCAAGAAGTTGCCGTTCGCGTCGACCACAGTCGTGCCCAGGACTACGCCGGTCACGCTGCGTACAGTGATGGTGTTGCCCACATCGCCCTGCCCGCTCAGGCTCAAGCCGTTGCCGCTCAGGAGCAGTGCAGTGGGTTGATCAGGACCGTTCACGTCCGGCGCCACGACGGTGGCCGCCGTCGAAACGTTGGTGGCCGCATCGATCAAGGTGACGTTGAGCACCTCGTTTTCGGTGGCAGGGCGATTGAGCGTGATACTGAAGGTGCCATTCGCACCCACCCGACCGATGCCGAGCAGATCGCCATTGGCAGCGCGCACGTTGACGGTAGCGCCTATTTCGCCCTGGCCTGCCACTGTCAGGCCATCGAGGCCGACCACCAGCGCGGTCGGTGCGTCCGGCGCGGTGAGGTCGGCGGCGATCACCGTGACACTGGTCGAGGTGTTGCCGGCGGCATCGGTAGAGGTCACCAACAAGGTCTGGCCATTGTTCTGCGGGAACGCCAGGTCGACCTGGAAGGTGCCGTTGGCGGCCACGATAGCGCTGCCCAGCACATTTCCCTGGGCGTCGCTGACCACCACCGATACCACGGTGCCGGGCTCTGCCTGGCCAATGACCGCACCGCCTTGGGGACTGAGCACGACATTGGTCGGTGCGGGCGGCGCTTGCAAGTCCGGTGCATTGAGGGTGACGTTGGCGGAGAAGTTGCCTGCCCCATCGACCTGAGTGACGGTCAGTTGCTGCAGGTTCACCTGCGCAGTGTTCAACGTGATCGAGAATTGACCGCTGGCGTCGACCTGGGCGCGGCCCAGTTCGGTATTCCCTACCAGTACGCGAACCAGCGCACCAGCCTCGCCACGCCCGGTGACCACCACACCATCGCCGCTGATGAGCACAGCGCTGAGGGCCGTGGGCGGTGTGATGTCCGGCGCGGTGAGCGCCACGGGTATCGAAGCATTGCCGGCCGCATCGGTCTGCAGCACGTCCAGAAGCTGGCCGTTGGCCTGCGCCGGGTCGAGCGCCACGCTGAAGGTCCCGTTGGCGGCAACTAGGGCCGAGGCGAGCACGGTACCGCTGACGGTGGTAACCGTGACGGTCGCACCCGCCTCGCCACGCCCGCTGATCAAGGTGCCATCGGCGTTGATGACCGGGGTGATCACGGCCACCGGCGCCAGGGTATCGCGGCCGATCACGCTGCCCGCCAGGGAGACGTTGCCTGCAGCATCGCTCAGCGTGACCCGCAACGCACCGCCGTCGATCTGCGGGGTGTCCAGGGTAATCTGGAAACTGCCGTTGGCGCCCACGATGCCTGCGCCGACCTGGGCGCCCACGGCATTGCGTACCACTATGTTGGCGCCTGCCTCGCCGGTGCCGGTCAAGACCGTACCGACATCGTTGAGCACCAGGGCGACCGGCGCTTCGGGTGCCGTGAGGTCCGGTGCGGTCACGGCCACACCCGGCGACAGATTGCCGGCCGTATCGGCCTGGGTCACGTTGAGCACCTGCAGGTTGGTCTGGGCCGGCGCCAGGATGACCGTGAATGTGCCGTCCGTTGCCACCGTCGCGGTGCCCACCGACTGGTTCAGCGCATCGCGCACCGTCACTTGCGCACCCGCCTCGCCCGTGCCGGTGATCAAGGCACCATTGGCGCTGATCTGCACGTTGGCCAGGGTATCGGGCGCGGTGGTGTCAGCGGCCGCGAAGGGTACTGCAATCGACACGCGGCCGATCGCGTCACTGGCTTGCACGCTGAGCACTTCGCCGTTGCGTTGCGGGGTATCGAGCAGAATGCTGAACGCACCTGACCCATCGACCGTGCCAGTGCCCAGCAGCACGCCGGTCGTGCTGGTGACACGAATGATCGCACCGGCCGAACCGGTGCCGGTGAGAATGGCGCCTTCCAGCGTCAGCAGCAGATTGGCCGGCGCGCTCGGGGCGCCGCCGTCCGGGCCATTGACCTGGGCCGGCGTCGATGGATTACCCGCCGCATCGGTTTCGACCACGGTCAGCACATCGCTGAGGGTGGCCGGCCGGTTCAGGGTGATCAGGAAGGTGCCACTCGCGTTCACCGTGCCGGTGCCGAGCAGGTCGCCATTGGCGGCGGTGACACGCACCGTGGCATTGGCCTCGCCCGAGCCGCCGAGCACGTTGCCGTCGGCGCTGACCACCAGATTGCTGACCGCGACGGGTGGCGTGATGTCGGCAGCCACCAGGGTGCCTGGCAGCGAGGTATTGCCCGCACCGTCAGTGGCTGTGACCCGCAGTGTCTGGCCATTGGCTTGGGCCGACGCCAGCGTGATGGCGAAGGTACCGTCAGTGCCGGCCACACCTGTACCGAGCACTTGGCCCTGCGCGCCGGTAATGCTGACAGTGGCGCCCGCTTCGGTGACACCGGAAAACAGCGTACCCGCCCGGCTCAACGACAACTCGGTCGGCGCGGCAGGCGCGGTGATGTCGGCGGCCTGCAGGGTAAACGTGGGTGAAGCATTGCTGGCGGCATCGACCTGCACCAGCGACAACGTCTGGCCATTGATTTGCGGACTGCTGAGGATGACGTTGAAACTGCCATCGGCGGCCACTAAGGCGCTGCCCAGGGCCACGCCAGCAGCGCTGCGTACCGTCACGTTGGCACCGGCTTCACCGGTACCGGTCACCACCCGTCCATCGCTGCTCAACGCAACGTTGAGCAGCACGGTCGGTGGCGTGGTGTCCGTCGCGGTCACAGGTGTGGAAGGTGAAGTATTACCGGCCGCATCGCTCTGCGTGACGGCCAACAATTGCCCGGCGACCTGTGGCGTGTCCAGGGTAATCTGGAAGCGACCATTGGCGCCTACCACCCCGCTGCCGACAACGTCACCGTTGGCATTCCTGACCTGCACGCTCGCGCCGGGCTCACCAATACCACTGAGCAACAACCCGCTGCTGTCGAGTACCAGCGCAGCGGGCGCCAGGGGAATCGAGGTGTCGCCGGCCTGCACGTTGACGACCGGCGATTCATTGCCCGCCAGATCGCGCTGCAACAGGGTCAGGGTCTGGCCGTTGTTCTGTGCCTGGTTGAGGTTGACGCTGAACACGCCATTGCCATCGACCACGCCGCTGCCCAGTACCACGCCATTGCTGGCGAACACGGTGACTGTCGCACCGGCTTCACCGCGCCCGGTGACGACTAGGCCATCAGCGCTTACCAGTGGCTGCAGCACCCCTGCAGGCGCCGTCAGGTCTGGCGCGGTCACAGTGGACGGCGTCGAGCTGTTGCCGGCCGCATCGACCTGGTTCACTTGCAAGCGTTGCGCGTCGATCTGCGGCGGCGTCAAGGTCACGCTGAACTGGCCAGTGACGCCAACGGTGGCGGTGGCAATCACCACACCGACCGGGTTGAGCACGGTCACCGTGGCACCGGCTTCGCCGCGCCCGGTGATCAGGCTGCCGTCGTTGCTGATGACCACGTTGGTCAACGCCGGCGCGGTGCTGTCCACGGCCGTGATTTGGCCAGGCAGCGAGTTGAAGCCACCGGTGCTGGCAACCACATCCAGCAACTCGCCATTGGTCTGCGCAGCACTCAAAGTCAGTTGGAAGGAGCCATCGGCATTGACCGTGGTGGTGCCGAGCACGCCATTGGGGCCGCGTACGGTGATGGTATTGCCAGCGTCGGCGAGACCGCTCAGGCGCAGGCCATCGGCGCTGAGCACCAGCGCGGTCGGTTGATCGGGTCCGTTGGCGTCGGGCACGGTCACCGTGGCCGGCAACGAAGCATTGCCAACGCCATCGGTAAGAATCACGCTCAATACGGCGTTCTGCGCTACCGGCGTCACGTTGACCAGGAAGCTTCCGTTCGGCCCGACGATGCCGGTGCCGATCTGCGTGCCCTGGGCATCGAACACCGTGACCGTGGCACCCACTTCGCCTTTACCGGCCAACAGCGTACCGCCCGGATTGACCGCAAGGTCAGTGGCCTGGGTGGGCGCCGTGAGGTCGGCGGCAATGACCGTGATGGATGTAGACACGTTGCCAGCAGCGTCGGTGGACGTCACCAGCAGGGTCTGGCCGTTGGTTTGCGGTGTGGTCAGGTTGACTTGGAAAGTGCCGTTGGCGGCCACGGTTGCACTGCCCAGGATATTACCCTGGGCATCGCTGACCACCACCGACACCACCGTGCCAGGCTCTGCCAGGCCGGTCACGGCCGAGCCTTGCGCGGTCAGCACGACATTGGTCGGCGCGTTCGGCGCCTGCAGGTCGGGCGCGAGCAGGTTGACGTTGGTCGAGAAGTTGCCAGCGGCATCGGCCTGGGTCACGGTGAGCGACTGCAGATTGATCTGCGGCGTCGTCAGAGTGATCGAGAAGCGCCCATCGGCGCCGACCGTCGCCGTGCCCAGTTCGGCACCGGCGCTGGTCAAGACCCGCACCGTGGCACCCGCCTCACCCACCCCGCTGACCACCGCGCCGTTGGCACTGATGGCGACGTTGGTCAAGGCATTTGGCGCGGTGACGTCGGCGGCAATCAGTGCCACCGGCAACGATAGATTGCCGGCCGCGTCCGTCTGCTGCACATCGAGCAGCTCGCCATTGGCCTGCGCGGGCACCAGATTGACGACGAAGCTGCCGGTCGCGCCGACCACGGCGGTGCCCAACACGGCGCCATCGGCTGCGGTCACGCTGACCGTCGCGCCCACCTCGCCCTTGCCAGTCAGCACTGTGCCCGCGACGTTGAGCTGCAGGCCGGTCACCACGCCGGGCGCGGTGACATCGGCAACCGGCAGCGCGGCCACCGGAGAGACGTTGCCGGCGCCGTCCGTCAAGGTTACTTGCAGAATCGTACCGGTCAATTGCGCCGGGCTCAGGGTGATCTGGAACGTGCCATCGGCGGCCACGCTGCCGCTGCCGATGACGGTGCCCGCAGCGTCGCGCACGGCGACCGTGGTGCCCGCTTCGCCCAGGCCACTGAGCAACGTGCCCACAGCGTTCAGGCTCAAGCCCGAAGCAGCCGGTGGCGCCGTGAAGTCCGGCGCGGTAACGCTGACCGCAGGCGACACGTTACCCCCCAGGTCGGTCTGTGTGGCGGTCAGCACTTGGCGGTCGACCAGCGCAGGCGCGAAGGTGATGCTGAAGGTGCCATCGGCGCTAATCGTGCCGGTCCCGAGCAACTGCCCCTGGGCTCCGCGCACGTTGACCGTGGCACCGGCCTCACCGGTACCGCTCAAGGTGCTGCCGTTGGCGCTGAGCAGGACATTGTCGAGAGCCTGTGGCGGTGTGTCGTCCAGCGCCGTGAGCAAACTGGGTACCGACACTCGTGCGCCATCGCTGGCTTGCACGCTGAGCAGCTCGCCATTGTGCTGGGCCGGGGACAGGGTCAAGGTGAACTGGCCGGAGGCATTGGCCACGGCCGAGCCCAGCAGTACGCCCTGCACATTGACGACGGTTACGGTGTTGCCAGCCAATGCGGTGCCGGTCAAGGTCAAACCGTCCAGGCTGATCACCAGGTTGCCTGGCGCGACCGGTTCAGTGCCGTCCGGCCCGTTGACGGTGACAGGTGTGGAGGCGTTGCCCGCCGCATCGGTCTCGATCACGTTCAAAACGTCGCCCTGCACCGCCGCCCGAGTCAAGGTGATCAGGAAAATGCCGTTGGCACCCACGGTACCGGTGCCGATCAGATCGCCGTTGGCCGCACGTACCGCCACGCTGGCACCCGCTTCACCGGTGCCCGACAGCGTCAGGCCATTGGGACTGATCGCCAGGTTGCCGACCGCAATCGGCGCCGTGGTGTCCGCCGCGACCAAGGTGCTGGCCGCCGAGCTGTTGCTGGCCGCGTCGATGGCTACGGCCTTGAGGCTCTGGCCGTTGGTCTGCGGTGCGCTCAAAGTGATGCTGAACGTGCCGTTGGCGGCAACCGTGCCAGTGCCCAGCAGCGTGCCCTGGGCGTTGGTAATGCGCACCGTGGCGCCGGTCTCGCCGGTACCGGTCAGCACCAGACCGCTGGCGTCCAGCGCCAGCGTCGCCGGGGCGCCGGGTGGGGTGACATCGGCGGCGGTAACGAACGTGGTCGGCGACAGATTGCCACTTGGGTCGGCCTGGGCCACACCCAAGCGTTCGCCATTGACCTGCGCACTGGCCAGCTCGACGCTGAAGGTGCCGTCCGTGCGCACTACGGCGCTGCCGAGCACGGCGCCGTTAGCCGCGCGTACCGTGACCGTGGCGCCGCTTTCACCGGTGCCTGTCACGCTCAGCCCATCGCGGCTCAGGGCCACATTGGCCAAGGCGCCTGGCGCCGTGCTGTCGCCAGCGGTGATTGCCACCGGTACCGAGGTCTGCCCGGCGTTATCGGTCTGGGTAACTTCGAGCAATTGGCCGTTGGCCTGGGCCGGAACGAGGGTGACCTGGAAGGTGCCGTTGGCGCCGACCACGGCAGTGCCCAGCGCAACGCCATTGGCATCCACCACGCGCACGGTAGCGCCCGCCTCGCCTAGGCCGTTCAACACGGTGCCGCTGCCGTTGAGCTGCAGTGCGCTGGGCGCGGCCGGCGCATCGGTGTCAGGTGCCTGCGCGAGGGCGATCGGCGAGCGGTTGCCGGCGGCATCGCTCTGGCTCACGCTCAGGCTCTGGCCATTGGTCTGTGCCGTGTTCAAGGTGACGCTGAACAAGCCGTCGCCGCCCACCGTGGCGGTTCCCAAAGCCACACCGTTGGGTGCCAGCACCGTGACCGTCGCGCCGACCTCGCCACGTCCGGTCAGGGTCAGGCCATCATTGCTCACGGCCAACTGCAACAGCGCGGCAGGCGCGGTCAGGTCAGGCGCGATCAGATCGACAGCGTCAGCACTGTTGCCCGCTGCATCGGTCTGCGTGACTTCCAGCAACTGCGCATTGAGTTGCGGCGTGTTCAACGTGACGCTGAAGGTGCCATCGGTGGCCACCGTGGCCGTGCCGATCACGGCACCGTTGCCGCCACGTACAGTAACGGTGGCGCCGACTTCGCCGGTACCGGTCACAGTCGTGCCGTTGGCGCTGATGGTCACGCCACCCACGGGGTCGGGTGCGGTCGAATCGAATGCAGTGATTTCGACCGGTACCGAGTCCTCGCCTCGGGCATCGGTGGCGACCACCGACAATACTTCGCCATTGGTCTGGGCCGGATTGAGTGCAATGACGAAGGTGCCATTGGCGCCGACGGTGGCGGTGCCCAACAGGTTGCCTTGGGGGCCGAACACGTTGACCGTGTTACCCACGCTGCCGGTACCGGTCAGCTGCACACCGTCACCGCTCAGGGCCAGATTGCCAGGCGTTTCGGGGCCGATGGCATCGGGCGCAACGACGGTCGCCGGTAGCGAGACATTGGTAGCCGCGTCGGCCTGCACGGCGGTGAGTACATCGCCTTCGACCACGGCGGGAGCCAGGCCCGTGCTGAAATTACCGTTGGCACCGACCGTAGCGGTGCCGACTATCGCGCCACTGGCGTTGGTGATGGTGACGGTGGCGCCGGGCTCACCGCGACCGGTCAGGGTCAGGCCATCGGCGCTGACCAAGAGGTTGGTGACGGCATTCGGCGCGGTCGTGTCTGGCGCCGTGAAGGGTACCGCTGCCGAACTGTTGCCAGCGGCATCCACGGCACTCACCGTCAGTGCCTGGCCATTGGCCTGAGCCCCCGAAAGCGTGACCTGGAAGGTACCGTCCGCAGCGATCAGCGCTGTACCCAGCACCGTGCCCGCAGCGTTCTTGATCGTTACCGTAGTACCAGCCTCGCCGAGGCCCGAGAGCAGCGTACCGGTGGCGTCCAGCGCCAGGTTGCCAGGCGCTACGGGCGCTTCCAGGTCCGGCGCGGTCAGGCCGACAGTGGCCGACGCATTGCCGGCCGCGTCCTGTTGACCGACCAGCAGCGCCTGGCCGTTGGTCTGCGCCGGATCGAGGACGAGGCTGAAGGTGCCGTCGGCGGCAACCGGGCCGCTGGCCAGGACCACCCCGCCCGTGCCGGTGACGGTAATGGTGTCGCCGGGCTGGCCACGGCCGCTGACCAGAGTGCCGTCAGCACTGATGGTCACCTGGCTCAGCTCCACGCCAGCGGTAATATCGGGCGCCGTCGTTTGCACCGCGGCCGAAACGTTACCCGCCGCGTCGGTCTGGGTAACGTTGAGTACTTGCCCATCGGCCTGGGCCGGAGCCAGCGCCACGACGAAATTGCCGGCCTGGTCCACCGTAGCGGTGCCGATCACGTTGCCTTGCGCATCGCGCACGGTCACCGTGGCACCCGGCTCGCCGGTGCCGGTCAGGGTCGTCCCGTCGGCGCCAAAGCCAACGTTGCCGACGATGGCCGGAGCCGTGCTGTCGGCAGCCACGAACGGCACGGGCACCGAGTTTTCGTTATCGAAATCGGTGGCAATGAGGGTCAGGGTCTCGCCATTGGTCTGAGCCTGGCCAAGGATGACCGAGAACGTGCCATCGGCATTGACGATGGCACTGCCCAGCAACACGCCCTGGCTGGTGAAGACGCGTACGGTGTCGCCGGCAGTGCCAGTACCGGTCAGGGTCAGGCCGTCCTGGCTGAGGCTGAGGTTGTCCGGAGTGCCAGGGCCGATGTCATCGGGCACCAGCACGCTGAGCGTGGAGGTAACGTTGCCGTTGTCATCGGTCTGCGTGGCGGTAATGGGCTCGTTGGGGGCCAGACGCAGTGCGAAGCGAATGAAGAACCGACCGAAGGCGTTCACCTGCGCGCTGCCGACCACATCCCCGGCCGCGTTGGTGATGGTCACGGTATCGCCCGCCTGGCCACGGCCGCCGCAGGAGAACCCGTCGGCGCTGATGACGAACTCGGAAATCGGTTCGGAAACCGTCAGGTCCGGCACTTGCAACTGGCCGGGCAGCGACGCATTGCCCGCCGCGTCGGTGGCCACCACGCTGAGGGTTTGGCCGTCGACCTGAGGGGTATTCAAGGTGATCTGGAAACTGCCGCTGGCATTGGCCGTGCCCGAGCCGAGCAGAGTGCCGGCCGCGTCGCGCACCACCACCGTGGCACCGGCTTCGGCGCGTCCGCTGAACACCAGGCCAGTGCCATCGATGCTCAGGCCGGTAGGTGCGGCAGGCGCTTCGATATCCGGCGCGACGACGTTGCCGGGCGCCGAGACATTCCCCGAGGCGTCGGTCAGGGTCACCTCCAGACCCTGACCGTTGGCCTGGGCAGGATTGAGGTCCACGCGGAAGTTGCCATTGGCGTCCACGGTCCCGGTGGCGATGAGGTTACCGACAGCATCGGTGACGTTGACAACAGTGCCCGCTTCACCACGGCCGACCAGTACACCGCCGTTGGCACTGACCGCGAGGCCCGTCGGCACCGCCGGAGCGGTGGTGTCGGGTGTTGGATCAGGGGTCGGATCAGGCGTGGGGTCAGGCGTGGGGTCAGGCGTAGGATCGGGTGTTGGATCAGGCGTAGGGTCTGGTGTCGGATCAGGGGCGGTGTCAGGTGTCAGATCGGGTGCGACCAGGCTGGCGGCCGGCGATAGGTTGCCCGCTGCATCGGTCTGTGTTGCGCTCAGCGCTTCACCGTTGACCTGCGGCGGGTTCAGGACCAGGCTGAACGACCCATCGGCCGCCACCACCGCCGAACCCAGCACCACGCCCGAAGCATTGGTCACGGTGACCGTGGCACCAGGCTCACCGGTACCGGTCAAGGTGGAGCCGTCCGCGGTCAGCGCCAGCCCGGCGGGCGCTGCGGGCGCCGTAGTATCGGGTGCGGTGATCACCACTGGATCTGAGCTGTTGCCTGAACTGTCGGTGATGACGACTTGCAACGGCTCGCCATTGGTCTGAGGCGCAGGAAATGCCACCTGGAAGTTGCCATCGGCATCCACCGTATCGCTGCCCACGACGTTGCCCTGAGCATCGCGAACGACTACGGATGCATTGCTTTCGCCGCGGCCTGAAACACCACTGCCATCGGGCGCGAAAATGAGCCCGGTGGGCGCGCCGGGCGCCGTGGTATCGGTCGGTGGCACCGGAGTGACGGGTGATGCCGCCCCGCCACCGCCACCTCCACCGCCGCCGCCCGACACCGCGGCACCCGTGGCACCTACGCCCGCCAGACCGAACGCGGCCAGCATCCAGCCAGGCGTGGAACCGCTGGCGGCCGCGCCGGCCAAGAGCAACTCATCGGCGGTCGAGGCTTCCGAAAAGGTAAAGCCGGTGAAGGGCTCGCCGTAGTTGGCCTGCCAGAGAAAACCATCCTGGCCTTCGAACACCAACTCGCTCTGCTGACCCGCCGCATCGACCTTGAAAAAGTCGCCGATGGTGACTTGTTCGCCAGATTTGAGGGTGACGATCAGGTTGTTGCCGGAACGCGCAGTGGAAGCGACATCGCTGGGGTCCACTGGCAGTTTGACCAGGCTGGTATCCAACAGCTTTATATTGCCCCACGCCATTTCCAAGGTGCTTTGCGCCGACTTCGCAGCAACAACGATACTGTCCATATTTGCTCCTAGCAGATTCTTGCAGTGCACCACAGGGCACCGCACACGCAACTTCACCTGCACTCGGCGATTGCCGACGCCAGTGATTCAAGGTGTATTCCAATAAGTATCCCGAACGGGAAGTCGCCAGACGAAACGATTCATCCGTACCCATCAAGTCGGACGATGAACAATTGGCAGTCTTCCATGATGAGCCCACCTTAAACTTCTAACTACCCGTTTTAGATCGACTTTTACACTGACGCTGAAAGCTGATCGACAGTGTGGCGCAGCGCCACATAACCAATAGGCTAGTACGTGATGGCACTCATGAGCTGACGATTTATAACATTTTAAAAATATCAAATCGCTATCACTGCGATAGAATGACCACAATCAATGGCACGAAAATAGTTTGTGCGACAAGTAAGACCGCGTAATCGAATGCCACCATCATTCATGCCCCTACTCGACCAAGAACGAGGAAGGAAAGCGCGATCCCGAGATGCATCAGACCCAGAAAGGTGACCAATACCACTTCGGGATGAAGGCACATATCGGCACCGCTGCCGAGTCGGGACCGGTTCATCATACTCGTGGCAATGCGGCCACTGTGGCCGATGTCACACAGGTCGCCGAGCTGCTACACGGCGAAGAAAACGCGGTTTATGCGAACGCTGGGTAAACCGGAGTCGATAAACGTGAAGAGCATAAAAATCGTGAGGTCATCTGGTACATCTCGGCGCAGCGCAGCACGTATCCCAGACTTCATAACCGCAGGGTGCTCTACAAAGCCAAGCGCAAGATCGAGTACCGCAGAGCTCAGACACGAGCCAAGGTCGAGCATGCGGTTCGGGTAATCAAGCGTCAGTTTGGCTACGTGAAAGTGCGCTTTCGCGGACTGACGGAAAATACAGTTCAGCAAACGACGCTGTCTGCCCTGTCGAAATCTGTGGATGGCTCGAAAACAGCCGATGGGTATGGGCGAAATGCGCTGAACATGAAAAATCAAGCTAAAACGCCCCCAACGTACACTGCACCACTCTTTTTTTTAGCGGATAACGTTATTTGCCTTTGCCACGTTAATTTTCGAAGTGCCGCGGACGCGCGGCGGGTTGATCGCATCCCTAACTGAACAAGTCTGAACATACCGTAATATTTGATTCATGTAAAAGTGCTTTCGAATGCATCGCTGAGGTAAATTAATATACTGGAGGCGTGCTGCCTACCCAAGGCGCGCTGATACCCAGACAACATCATTAAAATCATAAGGTTGCTACTTAAGCTTCAATAGAATTGGAGAATGAGAGCAACATTGCCATGGGTCACAAGTGCAACTAGAGTGAAGCTCGACAATTGGGGGGGGGGGGATACGTCCGCCGTGAACGCCCAGTGAATTGGCCAGATCATTGCTGACACACGCTGACGATACGAAAAAAACTAAAGGGGAGCGCGGGTCATGAGTGAACTATTATCACCGTTTACACCGAACTACGATGCGGTCGGTGCCTTCGCGGCTGGCTTTGCATTGATCACAGCGATACTTGTGCTTGTCACAATGCTGGGTGCCTATCAGGCACGGTGGGCCGATAAAGGCGAAAAATGGCAGATACTGGCTGTCGTATCGCTCAGTGCGTGCATGGCGCTACCCTTTGCTCCCACGATGGGAATAATTTCCGTCGCAGCGATTACTCTCCTGATCTATGCAGGCATAAGGTGGGTGGCGCCAACATTCAGTGTTGCGGGTATCTGTTTCAGCCTGGGTACGCCACTCATAGTGGGCGCCGGCGGTGTATGGTACTGGCAATGGTTGTCTGGCATGGGGCTGCCTGGCTGGCATTTCACTTTGTTTGTTGCGTTGCCGCTGATGAATGCGGCGGAAGCCTTACTGGACTATTTCCTCTACATTGGGACCTACAGTTTATTGGTACGAAAAATCTGGCATGAGCCCACCAGTCCCTTCTCACTGAGGCCCAGTGATTACGAGCCATTTGTTTCAATCCACGTGCCTTGTCATGCGGAACCTCCAGAGCTTGTTTTGGGTACTCTGAACGCACTGGCGGAACTGGATTATAAAAATTACGAGGTGATTGTCTGTGACAATAACACTGTTGATGTGAGTCTATGGCGTCCGTTGGAGATCCGTTGCGCTAAACTCAACGTGGAATCAGGAGTGAACAGGTTTCGATTCTTTCATGTGGATGGCATCATGGGCGCCAAGGCAGGTGCATTGAACTACTGCCTTGATCGTACAAATCCTTTGAGCGTGTTAATCGCTGTTGTGGATGCCGACTATATTGCGCAGCCAGACTTCCTGAGGGCACTGACACCCCATTTTGAAGACCCTGACGTCGACTTCGTGCAGACGTCACATGATTATCATGATCATTCAAAAAGCTTGTACAATAAATTCTGCTATTGGGAATACATGTTGGGGACAAAGTTTTCAATGGCTGGATTGAACGAGCTTCACGCTGCGTTCACTATTGGTACGATGTGTGTTCTTAGGCGGGAGGCCGTGGAAGAGGCTGGGCGCTGGGCACTTTGGTGCCTTACCGAGGACTCAGAGATTGCTATCCGGCTTAGAGCAAACGGTGGTAAAGGTCGCTATTTCAGAGACACCTTTGGGCGCGGTACGATCCCTGATACTTTCGAGGATCTTAAGCAGCAAAGATTTCGATGGACCGCAGGTCCTGTTCAGCAGTTGATGGTGCATTGGCAACTGTTCTTGCCTAAATACCTGGGCGGGTCACCCCATTTGTCGAACTGGTCGAAAGTGTTCGAGAGCATGCGAAATATTCATATCATATTTGGGATGATGACTTTACTGGTGTCGATCATCGTGGCGATGGGGATGTTAATTCTGCCAGAAGATGCAATAGTGGACACCACCGCACCGTTGCCACCAGTGGCAATATTTATTGCTTTCGGTTTGTCGTTCAATGCGTTTTTGATGACGGCAGCAGGCTATTGGCTGGCGGGATGCAGATCCTTCAGGATCATGCTCGGGTCGATGTTGGCCAGCGTAGCTCTCTCCCACACGCGAATGATTGCGACAGCGGCGGCCTTGCTCAGGCTCCGATTGTCATGGAAGCGAACTCCTAAATTTACAAAGCATTTTGGTGTGATGCGTGCACTGTACGCTACATCGTCTGAGATATTACTGGGTGGATTCATGATTGTTCTCCTCCTGGCCTTGGTGGCACGAGTGGAGGACATCGGATGGATCGCCGTCCTGATTGCAGGTACAGGTTTGCTTCGGTTTGCGTTCACTTTTTTAGCAGCCCCGGTAGTCTGCCTACTGTCCATCAACTTGCCTCCTTCAACCAAGGTGTAATCCAGCCGATGATTCAAAATGCTTTGAAGGTGTCTCTTACAGCCCAGACCCGGCCCAAAACGATGCATCGAAACGCCGGGGCACGCACGAATTCCAGGTAACGGCGAGTGCGGTTTTGAGTCCCGAAATAGGGTCCTTGTTGGGGGGCATCAGGCTGATGGTGCGAAGTCGGGACTGGTTCATCATATTCATGGCACTGCGGCCAATCTGGCCGATGTCACACGGGTCGCCGAGCTGCTACACGGTGAATAAAACACAGTTTATGCGGACGCCGTGCACACCGGTGTCGAGAAGCGTGAAGAGCATAAAATCGTGACGTCATCTGGCAAATCACGGCGCGGCGCAGCACATATCTCAGGTTTGATAAACGCAGTGTGCTCTACGAAGCCAAGCGCAAGGTCGAGTACCGCAAAGCTCAGACACGAGCCAAGGTCGAGCATGTGGTTCGGGTAATCAAGCGTCAGTTTGGCTACGTGAAAGTGCGCTTTCGCGGACTGAAGGAAAATACAGTCCAGCAGACCATGCTGTCCGCCCTGGCGAAATCTGTTGATGGCTCGAAAACAGCCGATGGGTATGGGCGAGTTGCGTGCTTACCACGGAAAGCCGGGCGAAAACGCCCTCAACGCACACTGCATCATTCGACCTTCAGCAAATACCGTTCTTTACCGAGTGAATGTTCGGCTTGCCACTAACCCGCGGCGAATTGATCAGAGCCCCCCTCACGGGCGTGCCCTCGACGCCTATCGATATGACTGCTCCGGCTTATAGGGTGAGTAAGCATTCAACGGATTCATGGCTACCAGAACAGCGCCTGCCCAGCACCCATGAAGTGCGCACTAGGCTCTGTGTGAAAAGTCTTGAGACGAAGGTCAGGCAAGGCGAAAACAGCCGAGGAAGCGGAGTTTACGGGTTGTAAATGAGCATTCCGAGGCTGTTTTCAACGCAGATGGCCCACTGCTCGGTGTACAGTGGCGGTACAAGAACTCAGGTACAGGAACACAACCGTGACCCGCCCCTCCCCGCAGATCAGTGCCGACTTCGACAGCGGCAACATCGAAGTCATCGACGCACGCGATCCGCTCGACGTGCACCTGGCGATTCGCCCGGACCGTCAGAGCGCGCACTTCCAGTGGTTTCACTTCAAGGCCGCAGCGCTGCAGGTTGGCCAACGCTACGAATTCAGGTTGCAGAACGCCGCGCAGTCTTCCTATGGACACGCCTGGCACGGCTACCATGCCGTAGCCTCCAGCGATCAGAAGCACTGGTTCCGCGTCCCCAGCACGTTCGATGGCCAGGCCCTGCGCTTCGGCCTCGAAGCACAGAACAGCGACATGTGGTTTGCCTATTTCGAACCTTATAGCCGCGAGCGTCACGACGCCCTGATCGATCGCGCGGTGATGGAGGCCGGTTTGCAGCTGCTTGCCGTGGGCCAAAGCTGCGAAGGGCAGGAAATACCGTTGCTGCGCAAGGGCGATGGTGCGCCGGGCAAGCGTCGGCTGTGGCTGATCGCCCAGCAGCATCCGGGCGAGCACATGGCCCAGTGGTTCATGGAAGGCGTGATCGATCGCCTGCAGGCCAATGATGCCGAGGTCCAGGCGCTGCTGGAGAAGGCCGATGTTTACTTGGTACCGAACATGAATCCCGATGGCGCCGTGCACGGTCATCTGCGCACCAATGCCCGCGGTCGCGACCTGAACCGCGCCTGGCAGGATTCAAGCGCCGAATACACGCCCGAAGTGTTCTTCGTTCAGCAGCAGATGGACAAGCATGGCGTCGACCTGTTCATCGACGCCCACGGTGACGAAGAAATCCCCTACGTGTTCACCGCCGCCTGCGAAGGCAACCCTGGCTATACCCCACGCATCGCCCAACTGGAACAGACCTTCCGCGACCTGTTGTGCGCCCGTACCCCCGACTTCCAGGCAGTACACGGCTACACCCGCGACAAGCCGGGCGAGGCCAATATGACCCTGGCCTGCAACAGCGTCGGCGAGCGATTCGACTGTCTGTCGCTGACCCTGGAGATGCCGTTCAAGGATCACGACGACGCACCGGACAGTCATACCGGCTGGAACGGCCAGCGCTCCGCGCGACTGGGCGGCGATGTGCTGAGTGTGCTTGCGCAAATGGTCTCCGGTCTGCGTTGACCCACGGTTCGTCATGGAGCACCCCGATTGACCGCATTACCGTCGCTGCACGCCCTGTACAAACGCCTGTTCAAACCCGAGCCGAAAGCTGAAACCGGCGACGCCGCTGTGGCGTTGCAGACTTGGTTCGACGAGCGGGCCAGGCAATCGGGCTACACCCTCGGTGCCGATCAAACGCGGGTCATCGCCAGCATGACCGAGCGCATGCCTGCCTTGCTGCAGAGCACGGCAGTGCGCAGTCTGTACCTGCATGGCGCCGTGGGGCGCGGCAAGAGCTGGCTGCTCGATGGCTTGTTCAGGGCGGCTCCTTTGGAAGAAAAACGCCGCCTGCACTTCCACGATTTTTTCGCCCAGTTGCATCAGGGCATGTTCCGCCATCGGCAGGCCGTCGACCCATTGGCGACCACCCTGGATGAGCTGCTGGAGAACTGCCGTCTGCTGTGTTTCGACGAATTCCATGTGCACGACATCGGCGACGCCATGCTCATCACGCGGCTGTTCAAGGCGCTGTTCGAGCGAGGCATCCTGCTGGTCGTGACCTCTAACTACCCGCCCGAAGGCCTGCTGCCCAACCCCCTCTATCACCAGCGTTTCCTGCCCGTTATCGAACTGATCAATGCGCGCATGGATGTGCTGAAAGTCGGCGGCGCCACCGATTACCGCAGCCTGTCCCAGGACCGACCGCAACAACGCTTCACCCGCGGCCACTATGTATGGCCCGGAACCCCGGCGCAGCGAGCGCGGCTGCAGCTGCCGCCGGCGGATCTGGAGCCGGTGTCGCTGGACGTCGGCAACCGCCAGCTACGCGCGCGCCTGATCGACGACGACCGTGTCCATTTCAACTTCGCCGACCTCTGTGAAGAACCCACGGCGGTCATCGACTACCTGGCGTTGTGCAAACGTTTCGAGCGGTGGAGCATCGACCATCTGCCGCTACTGGACGAGTGTTCGACCGCTGTTCAGCAACGCTTCATCAACCTCATCGACGTGCTATACGACCAGGACAAGACCTTGATACTGGTCGGCGAACGCCCGCTGGCCGAGAGCCTGGCGGGTTCGGTCATCGACTTGATGCGCACACGAAGTCGACTGGGGCAGTTGATCCTGCTCGATGAACAACCGCCCCGGTAACGGCTCGGCTAACGCGCAGCGAGCACTTGGGCGATCTCCTCCAGTATCGCCGGGTCGTCGATGGTCGAGGGGGCGACGAACACTTCCTGCGCGGCAATCTTGCGCAACACTGCGCGCAGGATCTTGCCCGAGCGCGTCTTGGGCAGGCGCTTGACCACCAGCACCCGTTGCAGACACGCCAGCGCGCCAATGGATTCACGTACCTGCGCTACCAGTTGCGCCTGCAGCACGCTGGGACTCACGTCACTGCCGTCCTTGAGCACCACCAGCGCCAACGGCACTTCGCCCTTGATTTCATCGCTGACGCCGATCACGGCGCACTCGGCCACGTCGGCATGGCGGGCAACCAGGTCTTCCATTTCACCGGTCGACAACCGATGGCCCGAGACGTTGATGACATCGTCGGTGCGCCCCATGATGTGCACATAGCCGTCGGCGTCCAGGTAACCACCGTCGCCGGTGTGGTAGTAGCCGGGGTAGCGTTCCAGGTAGCTTTGCAGGTAGCGCGAATGATCGCCCCACAGGGTCTGGCTGCACCCCGGCGGCAACGGCAGCGCGATGACGATGGCGCCCTGCTCGCCCGGCGCCAGCAGCTCGCCTTGCTCGTCCAGCACCTGCACGTGATAGCCCGGAACCGCCCGGTTGCTCGAACCTACACGCACTGCCGAGCCCTCCAGGCCCATGCAGGGCGCGGTCACCGGCCAGCCTGTTTCGGTCTGCCACCAGTGGTCGTGGACCGGCTTGCCGGTCTGCTCTTCCAGCCAGCGGTGAGTACTGGAATCGAGCTTCTCGCCGGCCAGGAACAACTGGCGCAACGAGCTCAGGTCATAGTCGCGCAACAACCGCCCTTCCGGGTCTTCCTTGCGAATCGCGCGCATGGCGGTGGGCGCGCAGAACAGCGCATTGACCCGGTATTGCTCGATAACGCGCCAGTAGCTGCCGGCATCGGGCGTGCGAATCGGCTTGCCCTCATAGAGAATGCTGGTGCAGCCGCACATCAACGGTCCGTAGACGATCAACGAGTGACCCACTACCCAGCCGACATCCGAAATCCCCCACCAGACATCGCCCGCGCGCATACCGTAGATGGCGCCCATGGTGAAAGTCAGGGCGACCGCGTTGCCACCGGTTTCACGGACGATGCCCTTGGGTTTGCCGGTGGTGCCGGAGGTGTACATCACGTACAGCGGATCGCCGCTGGCCATGTCCACGGCTGCAACCGGTTCTGCATCCTGCAACTGCGTCTGCCAGTCCAGATCGCGACCGCTCTGCAGGTGCGCCAGGGCCTGCGGCCGTTGCAGTACCAGCACTTGCTGCGGGGCGTGACGTGCCAGGCTAAGGGCCTTGTCCACCAGAGGCTTGTAGGCAATCACGCGGTCGAATTCCACACCGCAGGAGGCCGTCAGCAGCAGCTTGGGCCGGCAGTCGTCGATGCGCAGCGCCAGCTCGTTGGCGGCAAAGCCACCGAACACCACCGAATGCACCGCGCCGATCCGCGCGCAGGCCAGCATCGCCATGGCCGCCTCGGGCACCATCGGCATGTAGATCACCACGCCATCACCCTTGCCCACGCCCAGGCGAGTGAGCACGCCCGCAAGGCGCGCCACGTGGTCGAGCAGTTCTTGATAGGTAAAGCGTTGCTGGACCCCGGTCACCGGTGAATCGTAGATCAGCGCCGTCTGTGCGCCACGACCGAGTGCCACCTGCCGGTCCAGGCACAGATAGCTGGTATTCAGACGGCCGTCGGCGAACCAGCAGTGGGTGCCGTCTGGCTGTACATCGAGCACGTGCTGCGGAGGGTGCGACCAGGCGACCGACCTGGCCTGTTCTGCCCAGAACCCGGCCGGGTCGGAAATGGAGCGTGCGTACGCTTGCTGATAGTTCATCGATAGCCAACCCTGGATTGTTGTTATTGAAGGGCGAGCATTGAGTATGGCTGGCGTTGGCCGAGCTGCCAGCCGACCAAGGTCGAACGGCGAACGTGGCGAGATGCCCACGAACCGCTATGATGGCCACCGCGATTTCCTTGACGACGGTTGTCCCATGAATACCCTCGAGCTGCTCGAAGCCGGCCAACTGGCTGGCGCCACCCGACTGGACCTGTCCTGCGGCCTGACCGAATTCCCCCAGGCCATCTTCACCCTGGCCGACAGCCTGGAGGTGCTCAACCTCAGCGGCAACGCACTGACCCGCCTGCCCGATGACCTGCATCGGCTGCACAAGCTCAAGGTGCTGTTCTGCTCGGACAATCCCTTTACCGAATTGCCCGCCTGCATCGGGCGCTGTCCGCAGTTGAGCATGGTGGGTTTCAAGGCCAACCGGATCGAACACGTCCCGGCAGAGGCGCTGCCCGCACAGCTGCGCTGGCTGATTCTCACCGACAACCGTATCGAACACTTGCCCGAAGCATTGGGCAATTGTCGGCAGATGCAGAAGCTGATGCTCTCGGGCAACCGTCTGCAGGCCTTGCCCGACAGCCTGGCGCAACTGGAAAACCTCGAATTGCTGCGGTTGTCGGCCAACCGTCTGCCGGCCCTGCCCGACTGGCTGCTGCGCCTGCCGCGGCTGGCCTGGCTGGCTTACGCCGGCAACCCGATGAGTGAAGCCTTCACCACACCGCACAGCCAAAGCACGCGCGGACACATCGCCTGGGACGACCTGCGCCTGGACGCGCAGCTGGGAGAAGGCGCTTCGGGGATCATCTACCGCGCCCATCTGGACAGTGGGCAGCCGGTGGCCGTGAAGTTGTACAAAGGAGCGATGACCAGCGACGGTTCACCGGTCAACGAAATCAACGCCTGCATGGCCGCGGGTGAGCATCCGCAACTGATCGAGGTACTGGGCCGGCTGAGCGGGCATCCCGACGGTACCGCCGGGCTGGTCATGGCCCTGATCGATCCGTCGTTTGCCAACCTGGCAGGACCGCCCAGCCTGGCGTCCTGCACGCGCGACATCTACTCGGCCGATTTCGCCATCGACCGCGATGCTTTGGTGCGCCTGCTGCGGGGTATGGCCGGAGTCGGCGCCCATCTGCATGCGCGCGGGATCAACCACGGTGATTTCTACGCCCACAACGTGCTATGGCAGGAAAATGGCGAGTGCCTGTTCGGCGATTTCGGCGGCGCCTCGTTCTACCCCGGCGACGGCGGCGAGGTATCGCAGGCATTGGAGCGCATCGAAGTCCGCGCCTTCGGCTTGCTGTTCGAAGAGTTACTGACCCGTTGCAACGAAAGTGACGATGACCTGTGGGCGCTGCAACGCCAATGCGTCCAGTTTCAGGTCCTGGCCCGCCCCAGCTTCGCGGAAATCACCCGAAGCCTGGATGCCTGAGTCCAGCCCGACCTACCGCGCCGAACCCGGACGCGGCTCGCGCCGCTGCTACACCGGCGGTGCAAACCCACGCCCACGGCATGCGCCGATCCCTGTAGCAGCGGCGCGAGCCGCGTCGGCGGTACATGCGATCAACCTGATGCACCGCAGGCGCCGATTGAATCAGCCGGCCAGGCCTACATAGACGTTCTGCACGTCGTCGTTGCCGTCGATGGCATCCAGGAAATCCTCCACTTCGGCCAGCTGCGCGGCATCGTCCAGGGTCACCGGGTTTTTCGGCACGTAGCCGATGTTCGCCGACACCACGGTGAAACCCTGGCCCGGCAATGCCTTGCAGACAGCGTCCAGATCGGTGGTCTCGGTCAGGAACAGGAACGCGCCCTCGTCGGCCGCCTCGACTTCCTGGGCACCGGCTTCGATGGCCGCTTCCTCGGCATCGACATCGGCCGAATCCGGTGTCGCCTCGATCATCCCATAGTGATGGAAATCCCAGGACACCGAACCCTCGGCGCCCAGTGTGCCCTTGCGAAACAGCACGCGAATCTGCGAAACGGTGCGGTTGACGTTGTCGGTCAGGCATTCGACGATCACCGGCACCTGGTGCGGCGCAAAGCCTTCGTACTTGACCAGCGTGTAGTTGACTGCATCGTCGCCCACGCCGGCGCCTTTCTTGATGGCACGTTCCAGCGTCTCGCGGGTCATCGAGGCCTTCTTGGCCTGTTCGATCACCAATCGCAGGCGGGCATTGGTGTCCGGATCGGTACCGGAACGTGCCGCGATCGAAATTTCCTTGGACAGCTTGCCGAAGATCCGCCCCTTGGCGTTGGCTGCTGCTTCACGATGTTTAGCTTTCCACTGTGCGCCCATTTACCCGCTCTCTTGTTCGCTTGACCCATGCGCGGGCGACTGCTGCCCGCGCGTTGCGGCGCAGTTTACCTGCCCGCCGGGAGCGGATCGACCAAAATCCGCCGGGGCCGCCATCACGCCACGCGTTCGACCCAGCGCCCGAACGCATCGATGAAACCCTGCAGGAATGGCCGGCTCTTCTCCACCACCTGCCCGTTCTCGTCGAACAGGCCACCGGCGTGCCCCAGGTACGCCTCGGGCTGCTGCATCATTGCCACGTCGAGAAACACCATGCACTGGCGCAGGTGCTGGTTGGCCCCGAAACCACCGACGGCGCCGGGCGAGACGCTCATCACCGCGCCTGGTTTGCCGGTGAAGTGGCTCTGGCCATAGGGGCGCGAACCCACGTCGATCGCGTTCTTCAACGGCGCCGGCACCGAGCGGTTGTACTCGGGCGTGACGAACAGCACGGCATCGGCTTCGCCCAGCGCCTGGCGAAAGGTGTTATAAGCAGCGGGGGGCGTGACATCGATGTCTTCGTTGTAGAGCGGCAGATCGCCGATTTCGACGATCTTCAGCGCCAGGTTGTCAGGCGCCATGGCCTGCAGCGCCAGAGCCACCTTGCGGTTGATGGAATCCTTCCTGAGGCTGCCGACCAGTACCGCAACCGAATAGACCTTGCTCATGTCGTTACCCTCGTAGTGGATTGATCGAGGGGTAGTTATAGATGACTTGGCACGGTTTGTCCGCCACCAGTCCGGAACCCGCACTATTTTTCCTCGCTGGCAAAACTACCTGAATAGACAGAGGTCTACAGTGCCAGCGAGATACACGCAAAATTCTTCAGAGGTTGGAAATAAAATGGCTGCAGTGCTGGTTGGGCAATTTCATGCACGCGATGCGGAAGGTCGCATCTACCCGGTGCATGAGTTTCAGGAATCGACCCCGGCGGTCGAAGGCAGCGCGCCGACCTCCACCTACAAGCTGGCCATCGGCGATCGCGTCAATCATCTGGGCGAAGACCGTTTTCAACTGGTGCAGAGCGGCGTGGAAATCATCCGAATCCCTTGATCGTCCGTGCACCGATTTGCGTTAGCATACCTGCCGAACCCTTAGCTGGTACGGACTGCGCATGAGACTGCGCCACATCGAAATCATCCAGGCGCTCTGCCAGACCGGCGAACTCAAGAGCGCCGCGCAGATGCTCGATATCTCCACGCAAACCCTGGAGCAGACCTTGCACGATGCCGAACGGCAACTGGGGTTTCTGCTGTTCGCACGGATTCGTGGCCATTTCCAGCCCACGCCGGAAACCCTGCGCATGCAGGCCGACATCGCCGCGGTGCAGACTCAGGTCGAACGTTTGCAACGCCTGGCCGACGGTTTGCGTGAGCACCAGGACCTTGGTTTGCACGTGGTCTGCACGGCGTCCCTGGCTCACCAGCTGTTGCCGCAGAGCATCGCGACCCTGCGTCGACGCTTCCGTGAAACGCCATGCACCTTGGGGGTCCAGAACACCGACGAGATGGTGCGCAGCCTGCTGCTGCACCAGACCGACGTCGGCCTCAGCCTGCACTGCCCCCAGCATCCCTCCATCAGCAGTCAGGTCCTGGCCGAGGGCAAGGTGCAGCTTCTGGCGCCGCAGGGATGGCTTTCTCCCAAGCATCGCTACATCGCGCTGCATGAACTGGCGGGACAGGCGATGATCGGCCTGGAAGGGGAAGATCCGCTGAGCCTGGTGCTGGAGCACAAGCTGCAATCGCTCAATCCGCCGCCGCGAATCCACACGCGGGTACAGACCTACCCGATGATGCGCAGCATGGTCGCAGCCGGCGAAGGCCTGGCCATTGTCGACCCGTTCACTGCGGCAGATGCGCGTGATCAAGGGCTGGACACCTGCCCATTGTCACCCGCCGTACCGGTGACCTTGTACGCCCTCACGCGCAACGCAGGGTCGAGCTCGGCAGCCGAGAAGACCCTGCTCGAAATCATCGCCCACAATGCCCAGGCGTTGCTCTCACCCGTCCGCGAATAACCGGTACCAGAACAGCGCCGTCTCGTGGCTGGCCGCATCGATCGCCTGATAACGCAGGTAGTCGATGCCACCCAGCCGGAAACCGCAGCGCTCGTACAGACGACAGGCCGGCAGGTTATTGTTCTGGGTTTCCAGCATGACGCCTGGCAGGCCTTGCTTCACGGCCCAGAATCGCACCACGTCCAGCAGCGACCTGGCCACACCCAGGCCGCGCGCCGAAGCATCGACGGCCAGCTCGTCGACATAGGCAAGGTTGTTCCAGTGCCGACTGACCACCACATGACCGACAGCTTTCTCACCCAGCCAGGCCATGAAGATGGCGCCGCCGGTGTCGGGCTCGCGATAACGGGCGAACTCGGCCGGATCGATGCCATAGTCCTTGCGATAGGCCCGTATGGACCTGAGAGGCCAATCAGCTACCGGTCGATTGAACTCGGGCGAGGCGTAGCCAGACACCTGGGCACTGAAATCGGCGCCCAGTACATAGTCGTCGAAGCTGGCGTCGGCCAGACGGATGCACACTTGCGCAGAGAACGTCACCGAGTGCGCCGAGGTGGCCTATGAGCCCAGTTGCGTCCAGAGCGCATCGGCTCCGGCGGCTTTGGCGATGACCTGCAACCGCGCCATGTGCTCGTCGAGCTCGGCCTGGCTGGCGCGGATGATCGCCGTCTGCCGACGGTCCGCAGGCAGGCGACGAATCTCGCTGCCCTGCTTGCTGCTGCTGTCGCCATCGCTGGCGTTGCCGGCCAGCGACAGGCTGGTCTGCCCCCCGGTCATGGCCAGGTAGACGTCCGCAAGGATCTCCGAGTCGAGCAAAGCGCCGTGCAGTTCGCGCCCGGAGTTGTCGATGCCGTAGCGCTTGCACAGCGCGTCGAGGCTGTTGCGCTGCCCCGGATGACGCTCACGCGCCATCGCCAGGCTGTCGATCACCGTGCAGTACTCGGCAATGTTGGCCCGCTCGGGCATGCCGGCGATCTTGAATTCGTTGTTCAGGAAGCCGACGTCGAAGGTCGCGTTGTGGGCGATGATCTGCGCGCCCTGGATGAATTCGTAGAACTCGTCGGCAACCTCGGCGAACCGGGGCTTGCCGACCAGAAACTCGTCAGTGATGCCGTGCACGCCAATGGCGCCCTCGTCACTGGGTCGGTCCTCCGGCTGCACGTAGACGTGAAAGTTGCGCCCGGTCAACCGCCGTCCCATCAATTCGACGCAGCCGATCTCGATCACGCGATGGCCATCGGTGACCGGCATACCGGTGGTTTCGGTGTCGAATACTACGGAACGAACGGCCATGGGCAAAAACTCTCGAGCGGGTAAGCGGAAATCGGGGGTAAAACGGATAACTGTCGGTTCGAGAAGATCGAACCGCGGGCGGTGAAACTCTAGCACAGCACGGCAGGCGCTCCCAGCGACCTGCCTCGGGCTACCTGACCGGCTGCCTGGCTACGCCTGACGCATCCCCCGCACTTCATCGACCCCGCGGTTGGCCAGGTCATCGGCGCGCTCGTTGCCCGGATGGCCATTGTGCCCGCGGACCCACTGCCATTTCACTTCATGGCGGTTGACCTGTTCATCGAGCTGCTGCCAAAGGTCGGCGTTCTTGACCGGCTGCTTGGCGGCGGTCTTCCAACCGCGTTTCTTCCAGTTGACCATCCACTCGTTGATGCCTTTCATCACGTATTCGGAGTCGGTCACCAGCAGCACGCTGCAGCCACGCTTGAGTTCCTGCAGGCCGCGAATGGCGGCGGTCAGCTCCATGCGGTTGTTGGTGGTGGTGCTTTCGCCGCCCCACAACTCTTTCTCCACGCCCTTGCACACCAGCAACGCACCCCAGCCACCCGGGCCGGGATTGCCCTTGCAGGCGCCGTCGGTGAAGATTTCCACAGTGTCACTCATCAGGCTTTTCCATCGATGTTCGGATTGTCTCGGTTGACTTTGGCCATCGGCAGCGGCAACAGCTTGCCCATGGGCTCGCGGCGTTGCTGCACCAGTGGCCGCAGCCCCACCACCATCTTGCGCGCGACCAATATATAGAAGCCACCGCCACCGCTCTGCCACTTGCCGGCAACCCGCTCCAGACCGGCGAGACGCGCCTGCCAGCTGGGCGAAGCAAGCGGCGGACGATAACACCCGAACCGGCGTTTCTCCAGCCCGAAGCCCAGCAGGTTCAGCCAGTCGGCGACCCGCGAGGCGGAGAAACAGCGGGCCTTGTGCAGGGCGTCCTTGGCGAACACCCGCCGTGCGCCCCACGCGCTCCACGGGTTGATGCCGACGATCAGCAGGTGCCCGCCTGGCCGTACCGCGCTGGCCGCCTCGCGCAGCAGGCCATGGGGCGACAGACTG
Organism: Pseudomonas sp. Leaf129; assembly: GCF_001423465.1. NCBI lineage: Bacteria > Pseudomonadati > Pseudomonadota > Gammaproteobacteria > Pseudomonadales > Pseudomonadaceae > Pseudomonas > Pseudomonas sp. Leaf129. The sequence continues at coordinate 185,426 of NZ_LMOC01000006.1, forward strand.
AAATCCAGCCCGTGCTGAAGCACTACGACGTCGGCGGCGTGTTCACCCAGAGGCCAGGCCTGTTCCTCGCAGACGATCTCGACTCCAGGAAACGGCGCGCCCATGCGCACGTTGCGGTGGATCTGCCCGGCCACCGGTGGCGGCTCGGCGCTGGGGCCGTAGTGCACCAGGTAGCCACCGAAGAAACGCGCCAGCTCTTCCTCGAGCAGGCGCTGCTCCTCACGCAGCAGCAACTGGCCATGCGGCCCGGCGAACCACTCGCGGGCCTGGCCGATCAGGTCCAGCCACTGTGGGTCGGCCTGGGCAAAGGCGGTATCGGTCATGACGATCTCCCACGCTGAGGTTCACCTAATGCCGACGCGGCACTAAGATGGACCATTAATCGAAATCAAGCGAACCGAGCCATGATACAGATTCAAGCGCTGAACGCTTTCTCCGACAACTACATCTGGTTGTTACAAGACACTGCGGCGGGCGAATGTGCAGTGGTGGATCCGGGCGATGCCGGGCCGGTCGAGCGATGGCTGGACGCCCACCCCGACATGCGCCTGACCGAGATCCTCATCACCCATCACCACAATGACCATGTGGGCGGCGTCGGAGCGCTCAAGCGCCGCACCGGTGCCCAGGTCAGCGGGCCCGCCCAGGAATCGATACCGGCCTGCGACCGCGCGCTGCACGACGGCGACACCTTGGACGTGCTCGGCCTCCACCTGCAGGTGCACGACGTACCGGGGCACACGGCAGGCCATATCGCCTTCTATCACGCCAGCGATACCCAGCCCCTGCTGTTTCCGGGCGATACACTGTTCGCCGCCGGCTGCGGTCGCCTGTTCGAGGGCACGCCGCAGCAGATGCACGCCTCTCTGTCGCGCCTGGCCCAACTGCCCGACGACACTCAGGTCTACAGTGCCCACGAGTACACCCTGAGCAACCTGAAATTCGCCGTGGCGGTGGAGCCCGGCAATCCCGACATCGTTCAGCGGCTGCAAGAGGTCACCGCGTTGCGTGAGCGAAACGCTATCACCCTGCCCACTTCGATCGGCCTGGAAAAGCGCACCAATCCTTTTCTGCGGGTCGCTGAAACATCCGTTAAACAAAAAGCGGACGAACGGGCCGGAACGGCTCATGGCACGGCGCAGGCGGTGTTCGCAACCTTACGTAGTTGGAAAGATAAGTTCTGAAGGCCGCTGATTTGTGTCGGAAATTTCTCAAAGGTTGACCGACCTTCGGTCACTTTCTAGAATCGCCCGACATTTTCGCGCGGAACTATCCTCCAGCCAATGTCGTCATCCATACGCACAACCCTCAAGTCCGACGCATTGACGCGACTGGCCCAAGCTGTCGCGGTCACCCTGTGCGCCGGTCTGGCCGGTTGCCAAAGCACGGCGAGCGTCTCTTCAGGCACTGGCCAGGACGCCCGCCCCCACGCGCTGACCGCCCACGTGCGGCCCAAGCCGATCTTCGTCAACCAGGCCCAGGCCAAGAAGGCCCCGCACGATGTGTGGGAGCGCATCCGCGACGGTTTCCAGCTGCAAGACAGCATCGCCATGAACCCGCGCGTCGAGCAGCAGCGCCTGTGGTTCGTCAGCAACCCGTCGTTCCTGGAAAGCGCCAGCGGTCGCGGCAGCCTGTACATGCACTATATCGTCGAGCGACTGGAAGAACGCGACATGCCGTTGGAGCTGGCCTTGCTGCCGGTCATCGAAAGCGCGTTCAACCCCATGGCCTACTCGCGCTCCGATGCCTCCGGGCTGTGGCAGTTCATCCCCTCCACGGGTCGCTACTTCAACCTGCGCCAGACCAACTTCTACGACGGCCGTCGCGATGTCACCGCCTCCACCGGCGCGGCATTGGACTACCTGAGCAAGCTGCACGAGATGTTCAACGGCGACTGGCTGCTGGCCCTGGCAGCCTACAACGCCGGCGAAGGTACGGTCAGCCGCGCCATGGAGCGCAACGAGAAACTGGGCCTGCCCACCGATTACTGGAACCTGCCACTGCCGCAGGAAACCCGTGACTACGTGCCCAAGCTGCTAGCCCTGGCCGAACTGGTGCAGTCGCCCCAGGCCTACGGCGTCAACCTCAACCCGATCGCCAACCAGCCTTACTTCGATGTGGTGGAGGTCAACCAGCGCGTCGACCTGTCCCGTGTCGCAGCACTGGCCGGCATCGACGAAGACGAAATGTTCCAGCTCAATCCGGCGTTCAAGAAGCGCGTGACCATGGAGCCCACCCAGCACCTGCTGGTGCCCACGGCCAAGGCGCAATTGCTGACCGCCAGCCTGTCGAACATGAAGCCCGAAGAACTGCTGACCCTGGCCCCTGCCCAGCGTGTCTTCGACGAAGTGGCGGTGGTACAGCCCAGCCGACCCAAGTCGTACACCGTGCGCCGCGGCGACAACCTGGCGTCGATCGCCAAGGCGAACAAGGTCGACACCCGCGACCTGCAGCGCTGGAACCGCCTGACCGGCAAGAACCTCAAGGTCGGGCAGACCCTGGTAATGCAGGCCGAGACGCAAGCCAAAGGTCGCATGGTAGCCAAGGCCGGGTCGGCCGCCAGCGATGCGCAGAAAACCACCACCTACAAGGTGCGCAAGGGTGATTCACTGTACTTGGTCGCCAAGCGCTTCAACGTCGAGATGCAGCACCTCAAGCGCTGGAATCCGCGCAGCGGACACGCGCTCAAGCCCGGCCAGACCCTCACGGTCTACCTGAACCGTCGCTGAGTGCGCCTGACCCCGCAACGATCCGCTCTGGCGGACGTTGCAGGGACGGCCGCATGCCATCACCACTCTTCTTCCTGCTGAGACAAACTGTTACTGTAAGCGCAACAAAGTCATTGCCGACCGGTTCGGATTCATGAATTGATGCGTCCCCTCCTTCTCAGCCTGCTGGGCCTTGCGTTGAGCACCTGTGCCAACGCGACGATCACCCAGAGCCATGGCTATGCGCAATTCGGATCGCTCAAATACCCGGCTCGCTTTAGCCACTTCGATTGGGTCAACGCCGACGCTCCCAAGGGCGGCACCTTGCGCACGATGGCCTTCGGCACCTTCGACACGCTCAACCCCTATACCTTCAAGGGCATCAGCCCGGTCCAGACCGCCAACTTCCTGCAGTACGGCATCAACGAGCTCAACGAGCCGTTGATGGTCGGCACCGGGCAATACGCGCCTTCGGGTGATGAACCCACTTCCAGCTACGGCCTCATCGCCCAATCGGTGGAATACAACGAAAGCCGCAGCTGGGTCGTGTTCAACCTCAGGCCGCAGGCGCGCTTCAACGATGGCCATCCGATCACCACCGCGGACGTGGCGTTCTCCTACCGAACGCTGTTGAGCCAGGGTCATCCGATGTACCGGACCAACCTGCAGGAAGTGCTGCGGGTCGATGTGCTGAGCCCGACGCGGATCCGCTTCGTGTTCAAGCGTTCGGGCAACCCGCTGCTGATCCTGCGCCTGGGCGAGTTGCCGATCCTGCCCAAGCACTACTGGCAAGGTCGGGACTTCCAGGCCACCACCTTCGAGGTGCCGGTGAACAGCGGCCCGTATCGGATCACCCAGGTGGTGCCGGGCAGAAGGCTGGTGCTGGAGCGGGATCGAAACTGGTGGGGCAAGGACCTGCCGGTCAATCGCGGCAAGTACAACTTCGACCGCATGGAAGTAGAGTTCTACCGAGACAGCGACGTAGCCTTCGAAGCGTTCAAGGCGGGCGAGTTCGACATCTACATCGAACACCAGGCCAAGAACTGGACCAACGGCTACGACTTTCCAGCCGTGCGCCGCGGCGACGTGATCAAGGCGCAGATCCCCCACAAGATCCCGACGCAGACCCAGGGCCTGTTCTTCAATACCCGTCGCCCGGCCTACAGTGATCCACGCGTGCGCGAGGCGCTGGGCCTGCTGCTGGATTTCGAATGGACCAACCGCGCCCTGTTCAGCGGCGCCTATCGGCGCACCGAAAGCTACTACCCCAACAGTGAATTCGCCGCCACCGGCCTGCCCAGCGGCAAGGAACGTCTGCTGTTGTCGGCGTACAGAAGCGCGCTGAGCCCGGCGTTGTTCCTTGAGGCGCCAAGCATGCCCGCCACCGACGGCAACGGCATTCTCCGGGCCACGCTGCGCCAGGCCCTGCACCTGCTTGGCGAGGCCGGCTGGACGTTGCAGGGCGACCGCCTGCGCAATGCCGCGGGGCAGCCGCTGCGCCTGGAGATCCTGCTGGTCAATTCCAATCTGGAGCGCATCCTGGGCCCCTATGTCGCCAACCTGGCCAGCATCGGCGTGCAGGCCAACCTGCGCAGCGTGGACCGCGCACAGTACAAGCAGCGCCTGGACCAGTTCGATTTCGACATGATCTCGCTGACCCTGCCGCAGACCCTGAGTCCGGGGCTCGAGCAATGGCAGTACTTTCACTCCAGCCAGGCCGCCGTGCGCGGCAGCAAGAATTATGCGGGCATCGCCAACCCGGTGGTCGACCGTCTGCTCGAACAGCTGCTCGCCGCCCAGAGCCGCGACGACCAGGTGGCCGCCGCCAGGGCGCTCGACCGCGTGCTGCTGTCGCAGCACTACATGGTTGCCAACTGGTACCTGGACTACCACCGCCTGGCGTACCGCAGCCGGTTGGCCTTCGTCACCACCCCGCCGTACACCCTGGGCCTGAGTGCCTGGTGGATCAAGCCTACGGAGAAGATTCGATGATGCCCTTACGTGCCCTGAGCAAGGCCCTGAGCGCTGTCACGCTGTGCATCGCCGCCAGCGTGGCGCATGCCGCGCCGCAGCATGCACTCACGCTGTACGACGAAGCGCCCAAGTACCCTGCGGACTTCAAGCACTATGACTACGTGAACCCCGACGCCCCCAAGGGCGGTACCTTTCGCCAGAAAGGCGTGGGCAGCTTCGACAGCCTCAACCCCTTCATCAGCAAGGGCGTGCCCGCCGACGACATAGACCTGATCTACGACACCCTGGCGCGGCGGAGTCTGGACGAGCCCTTCACCGAGTACGGTCTGGTGGCCGGCCGCATCGAGAAAGCTCCGGACAACAGTTGGGTGCGCTTCTACCTGCGTCCCGAGGCGCGTTTCCACGATGGTCAGCCCATGCGCGCCGAAGACGTCGTGTTCAGTTTTCAGACCCTGATGCAAAGCGGCTCGCCGCTCTACCGAGGCTACTACGCCGATGTCGCCGATGTCGTCGCCGAAGACCCGCTGCGGGTGCTGTTCACGTTCAAGCACAGCAACAACCGGGAATTGCCGCTGATCCTCGGTCAACTGCCGGTACTGCCCAAGCATTTCTGGCAGGGGCGGGACTTCACCAAGGGCAGCCTGGACATCCCTCTGGGCAGCGGCCCCTACAAGGTCGTCGAGGTCAAGGCGGGGCGCTCGATACGCTACGAGCGGGTCAAGGACTACTGGGCACGCGACCTGCCGATGAACCGCGGGCTGTTCAACTTCGATGTGCTCGATATCGAGTACTACCGCGACAGCACCGTGGCCCTGCAAGCCGGCAAGGCCGGACAATTCGACTTCTGGCTGGAAAGCAGTGCGAAGAACTGGGCCACCGCCTACGACATCCCGGCGGTTCGCGAGAGACGGCTGTTGCGCGAGGAAATCCCCAACGGCAACCCGACCGGCATGCAGGGCTTCGTCTTCAACCTGCGCAAGCCGCTGTTCCAGGACGTGCGCGTGCGCGAGGCCCTGGCGTTGGTGTTCGATTTCGAGTGGACCAACAAGCAACTGTTCAACGGCGCCTACCTGCGCACCGACAGCTATTTCGAGAACTCCGAGATGGCGGCTTCCGGCCTGCCCAGCCCGGCCGAACTGAACATCCTCGAACCGCTGCGCGGACAGATTCCCGAACGCGTCTTCGATACGCCGTTCAGCAACCCGGTCACCGACGCCAGCGGCATGCTGCGCGAGCAGCAACGCCAAGCCTACAAACTGCTGCAGGAGGCCGGCTGGCGCATCGTCGACGACAAGATGGTGGATGCCCAGGGCACACCGGTGAAGATCGAGTTCCTGCTGACCCAGGCCGACTTCGACCGTGTGCTGCTGCCCTACAAGCGCAACCTGGCGGATCTGGGCATCGAACTTGTGATCCGGCGTGTCGATGTCTCGCAATACGTCACTCGGGTGCGCTCAAGCGACTTCGACATGATGGTCGGCAGCTTCGCCCAGTCCACCTCGCCCGGCAACGAGCAGCGCGAGTACTGGGCCAGCTCCAGTGCCGACAAGCCGGGCAGCCGCAATTTCATGGGGCTCAAGGACCCGGCCATCGACAGCCTGGTGGAGAGCCTGATCAATGCCTCCTCGCGCCAGGACCTGATCGACCACACCCGCGCCCTGGACCGGGTATTGCTCTGGGGCCACTACGTGGTCCCCAACTGGCACATCAAGACCTGGCGCGTGGCGTACTGGAACCACATCGGCCACCCCGCCATCACGCCGCGCTACGACATCGGCGTGGAAACCTGGTGGAGCAAGCCCCAGGCCACACCTGCGGTCACCACCACGCCTTCAGGGACGCCATAAGATGCTGGCCTACATCCTGCGCCGACTGCTGCTGATCATCCCCACGCTATTGGGGATCCTGATCATCAATTTCGCCATCATCCAAGCCGCGCCCGGCGGGCCGGTGGAACAGATGATCGCCAAGCTGGAGGGGTTCGACGGCGCCACCAACCGGATCGCCGGTGGCGGCGCCGAAGTGGCGGTCGCCGGTTCCAGTTACCGCGGTGCACAGGGCCTGGATCCGGCCCTGGTGCAGGAAATCGAGAAGATGTACGGCTTCGACAAGCCGGCCCCCGAACGCCTGTGGATCATGATCAAGAACTACGCGCGGCTGGACTTCGGCAGCAGCTTTTTCCGCGACGCCAAGGTCATCGATCTGATCGTGGAAAAGATGCCGGTGTCGATCTCGCTGGGCCTGTGGAGCACCTTGATCATGTACCTGGTGTCGATCCCCCTGGGCATCGCCAAGGCCACCCGCCACGGCAGCCATTTCGACGTCTGGACCAGCTCGGCGATCATCATCGGCTACGCCATTCCCGCGTTCCTGTTCGCCATCCTGTTGATCGTGATGTTCGCCGGCGGCAGCTACCTGGACTGGTTCCCACTGCGCGGCCTGACCTCCAACAATTTCGAGGAGCTGAGCTGGGGCGGCAAGGTACTCGATTACTTCTGGCACCTGGTGCTGCCGGTCAGCGCGCTGGTCATCGGCCACTTCGCCACCATGACGCTGCTGACCAAGAACAGCTTCCTCGACGAAATCGGCAAGCAATACGTGGTCACCGCCAAGGCCAAGGGCCTGAGCAATCATCGCGTGCTGTACGGCCATGTGTTCCGCAACGCGATGTTGCTGGTGATCGCCGGCTTCCCCTCGGCCTTCATCGGGATCTTCTTCACCGGCTCCCTGCTGGTGGAGGTGATCTTTTCCCTCGACGGTCTGGGCCTGATGAGCTTCGAGGCGGCGATCAACCGCGACTACCCGGTGGTGTTCGGCACCCTGTTCATCTTTACCTTGTTGGGGCTGGTAGTGAAACTGATCGGCGACCTTACCTACACCCTGGTCGATCCACGCATCGACTTTGGCAACCGGGAGCACTGAGATGAACCTGTCTCCCCTCAACCGACGCCGCTTCGAGCGGTTCAAGGCGAACAAACGTGGCTGGTGGTCGCTGTGGCTGTTCCTGGTGCTGTTCGGCCTGAGCCTGGGTGCCGAACTGATCGCCAACGACAAACCGCTCGCCGTGCGCTACGACGGCGAATGGTATTTCCCTGCCTTCAAGCGCTATCCGGAAACCACCTTCGGCGGCGAGTTTCCCCTGGAAGCCAACTACAAGAGCCCCTACATCCGTGAGCTACTGGCGGCCAAGCAGAGCTGGACGCTGTGGGCGCCGATTCCGTTCAGCTACCAGAGCATCAACTACGACCTCAGCGTACCGGCACCGGCGCCGCCGTCCGCGCAGAACTGGCTGGGCACCGACGACCAGGGCCGCGACGTGCTCGCGCGGGTGATCTACGGCTTTCGCATTTCGGTGTTGTTCGCCCTGACCCTGACCATCGCCAGCTCGGTCATCGGGGTGATCGCCGGGGCGTTGCAAGGCTTCTATGGCGGTTGGGTGGACCTGGCCGGCCAGCGTTTTCTGGAAATCTGGTCCGGCCTGCCGGTGCTGTACCTGCTGATCATCCTGGCCAGCTTCGTGCAGCCCAATTTCTGGTGGCTGCTGGGCATCATGCTGCTGTTTTCCTGGATGAGCCTGGTGGACGTGGTCCGCGCCGAGTTCCTGCGTGGCCGCAACCTGGAATACGTGCGCGCCGCCCGCGCGCTGGGCATGCAGAACGGCGCCATCATGTTTCGCCATATCCTGCCCAACGCCATGGTTTCGACCATGACCTTCATGCCGTTCATCCTCACCGGTGCGATCGGCACCCTGACCGCGCTGGATTTTCTCGGCTTCGGCCTGCCTGCCGGCTCACCGTCGCTGGGCGAGCTGGTGGCCCAGGGCAAGTCCAACCTGCAAGCGCCCTGGCTGGGCATCAGCGCCTTCACCGTGCTGGCCCTGATGCTCAGCCTGCTGGTGTTCATCGGCGAATCCGCCCGTGACGCCTTCGACCCGAGGAAATGACATGCGCCAGGACAATCTGATCGAGGTCCGCGACCTGGCCGTCGAGTTCGTCGCCGGTGAGAGCCGCCAACGCGTGGTCGAAAACATCAGCTTCGATATCCGCCGGGGCGAAACCTTGGCGCTGGTGGGCGAAAGTGGCTCGGGCAAATCGGTGACGGCGCACTCCATCCTGCGCCTGCTGCCCTACCCGCTCGCCCAGCACCCCAGCGGCACCATTGTCTACAACGGTCGCGATTTGCTCACGCTGCCGGAAAAACAGCTCAGGCAGATTCGCGGCAATCGTATTGCGATGATCTTCCAGGAGCCGATGAGCTCGCTCAACCCGCTGCACAACATCGGCAAGCAGATCGGCGAAGTGCTCGCTCTGCACAAAGGGCTGACCGGAGCAGCCGCCACCCAGCGCACCCTGCAATTGCTGGAACTGGTCGGCATCGGCGAACCGCAAAAACGGCTCAAGGCATTACCCCACGAATTGTCAGGTGGCCAGCGTCAACGCGTGATGATCGCCATGGCCCTGGCCAACGAACCTGAATTGCTGATCGCCGACGAGCCCACGACCGCGCTCGACGTGACGGTGCAGCTGAAGATCCTCGAATTGCTCAAGGAACTGCAGGCCCGACTGGGCATGGCCCTGCTGCTGATCAGCCACGACCTGAACCTGGTGAAGAGAATTGCACACCGGGTATGTGTCATGCAGCGCGGTCGCATCGTCGAACAGGCTAGCTGCGAAGAATTGTTTCGTGCACCACAGCATCCGTACACACAGGTGCTGCTGGGGGCCGAACCCAGCGGAGCGCCTGCGGCAACCCGGATCGGCGAGCCGATTCTGTCGGTCGACGACCTACGCGTCTGGTTTCCCATCAAAAAGGGGTTTCTGGGGCGCACCGTGGATCACGTCAAGGCCGTCGATGGCATCCAGTTCAAGCTGCCCCGTGGTCAGACCCTGGGCATCGTCGGCGAAAGTGGCTCGGGCAAGTCGACGCTGGGCCTGGCCATCATGCGCTTGATCGCCAGCCGTGGTTCGATCCGCTTTCAGGGTGAGGCCCTGGACGGCCTGCCCCAGCAGCAGGTGCGCCCGCTGCGCAAGCAGATGCAGGTGGTGTTCCAGGACCCCTTCGGCAGCCTCAGCCCACGGATGAGCGTGAGCCAGATCGTCGGCGAAGGCCTTCGAATACACAAGATCGGCAACGAAGCCGAGCAGGAACAGGCTATCATTGCCGCGCTCGAAGAGGTTGGGCTGGACCCACAGACCCGGCATCGTTACCCTCACGAGTTCTCCGGCGGGCAGCGGCAACGTATCGCCATTGCCCGGGCCTTGGTTTTGAAGCCGGCGTTGATCCTGCTGGACGAGCCCACATCGGCGCTCGACCGCACCGTTCAACGCCAGGTAGTGGAGCTGTTGCGTTCACTGCAACTGAAATACAACCTGACCTATTTGTTTATCAGCCATGATCTGGCGGTAGTCAAAGCGCTGAGCCACCAGTTGATGGTGATCAGACACGGTCAGGTCGTCGAACAAGGGGCGGCGCGGGATATCTTTGCCGCGCCGCAGCACCCTTATACACAGCAGCTGTTGGAAGCAGCCTTTTTGGCCCCAACGGCTGTCGATTAACCTGAAGAGGAACAACACATGGGTTTTCTCGCCGGTAAGCGCGTCCTGATCGTCGGTGTCGCCAGCAAACTGTCCATCGCATCCGGCATCGCTGCCGCCATGCATCGCGAGGGTGCTGAACTTGCCTTCACCTACCAGAACGAAAAGCTCAAGGGCCGCGTCGAGGAATTCGCCGCAGGCTGGGGCTCCAGCGCCGATCTGTGCTTCCCTTGCGATGTGGCCAGCGATGCTGAAATCGCCTCGGTCTTCGAAGCCCTGAGCAAGAAGTGGGACGGCCTGGACGTCATCGTTCACTCCGTCGGCTTCGCCCCGGGCGACCAGCTCGATGGCGACTTCACCCAGGCCACCACCCGCGAAGGCTTCCGCATCGCTCACGACATCAGCGCCTACAGCTTCGTGGCCCTGGCCAAGGCCGGTCGCGAAATGATGAAAGGCCGCAACGGCAGCCTGCTGACCCTGTCGTACCTGGGCGCCGAGCGCACCATGCCCAACTACAACGTCATGGGCATGGCCAAGGCTTCGCTGGAAGCCGGCGTGCGCTACCTGGCCGGTTCCCTGGGCCCGGAAGGCACCCGCGTCAACGCCGTATCGGCCGGTCCGATCCGCACCCTGGCAGCCTCGGGCATCAAGAACTTCCGCAAGATGCTGGCCGCCAACGAAGCGCAGACCCCGCTGCGTCGCAACGTCACCATCGACGAAGTCGGCAACGCCGGCGCGTTCCTGTGCTCCGACCTGGCGTCGGGCATCAGCGGTGAAATCATGTACGTGGACGGCGGCTTCAACACCACCGCCATGGGTGATATCGAAGAGTAAGCTGGCTTCGGTCGGTTGAAGAAACGCCGCTGATTTCAGCGGCGTTTTTTTATCGCTCGGTTTATCGGTGGCGCAAGGAGTAGTGGTGACATGTGGGAGCGGGCTCTGCCCGCGAAGAGGCCCTTGAATTCACCAAAAAACAAAAGGCCGCATACGCGGCCTTTTGTTCAAACATCCATCACCTCAATACTTGGTGATGTCCGCCTTGGTTTCCAGCAGCTTGCGGTACGCCGCGAAATCCTGCTGCCCCATGCGCGACGCCAGGAAGCGGCGGTACTGGGTCTTCTCTTCATCGCTCGGCGCTGCAGCTTCGTTCACGCCGTCCAGGCGCAGAACCACGAAGCTACCGTCCTTCAGCGTCACGCTGCTGAACTCGGGCTTGTCCTTGGCCTGCGGCTTGGGCATACGGAACAGTGCCTGCAGCTCGGCCGGCTCGATGCCGTCCTGGCCGCGGCTGACCGCTTCCAGCACTTTCCAGGACTGACCTTCCTGACTGGCCGCCAGCGGCACCTTGCCGTCGCGCAGACCGGCCAGCAGCGCTTCGCCCTTGGCCTTCATCTGGGCTGCGGCGTGCTGCCTGGCCAGCTCGGCACGAATCGGTCCGGCCACGGCTTCCAGCGGCAGTTGCTCAGGCTTGCGATGCTCCTTCACGCGGACCACAACCATGGTTTCCGGGTCCAGCTCCAGCGCAGCGCTGTTGGAACCCTCCTCCAGCACTTCAGGGCTGAATGCGGCCTGCACCACGGCACGGCTGGCAGTCACGCCCTGGCTGCCGCCTTCCTTGCCGAACGGCTCGGACGTGTGGACCTTGAGGCCCAACTCCTGCGCAGGCTGCCCCAGGTCAGAGGCTTCGAACGCCGAGTCTTCCAGTTGCTTGGTGGCGGTCACGAAGCGCTGTTCAACTTCCTGAGTCTTCAGGTCGCTGGTCAGCTTGGCCTTGAGGCTGGCGAAGGTCGGTACGTCCGGAGCCTGCACGTCTTCAAGCTTGATCAGGTGCCAGCCGAAATCGGTGCGCACCGGCGCCGAAACCTGGCCCTTGCTCAGGGCATTGAGCGCGGTTTCGAACGCCGGGTCGTACACGCCATTGCCGGCGAAACCGAGGTCACCGCCATTGCTGGCCGAGCCTGGATCCTGGGAGACTTCCTTGGCCAGCTTGGCAAAGTCCTCACCCTTCTCCAGACGTGCCTGCACTTCCTCGATCTTGGCCTTGGCCTGCGCGTCATCGAGTTTGTCATTGACCTCGATCAGAATGTGCGCGGCACGACGCTGCTCGGACAGGTTGGCGATCTCTTTCTGGTAGGCGTCCTGAAGATCCTCGTCCTTCACGGTGACCTGGTCGAAGAACGAAGACTTCTTCAGCTCGACGTAGTCGATGACCACCTGATCAGGGCTCATGAACTCCTTGGCGTGTTCGTCGTAATGCGCCTTGACCTCGTCGTCGGTGACCTTGGTCGCCGACGGGTCTGCCTTGAACGTCAGCGAAGCGAAATCACGGGTCTGCTTCTCGAGGCGAGCGAACGCGGCAACCTGCTCGTCGGTCACGAAGCTGCTGCCCGCCAGGCCGGCACGCAGCTGGCCGATGAGCATCTCTTCGGAGAGCATCTGACGGAACTGCAGACGGCCGTAGCCCATCTGGCGAATGACCTGGTCGAAGCGTTCGGCGCTGAACTTGCCGTCGACCTGGAACTCAGGCGTCTGCAGCATGATCTGGTCGAGCGCACCTTCGGAGAAGGCGAACTTGGCGTCATGGGCACCTTGCAGCAGCAGCTTGCGATCGATCAGGCCCTTGAGGGCCGCTTCGCGCAGCATCTTGTCGTCGAGCAGGGCTGGATCGAAATCCTTGCCCAGCTGTTGCATCAGTTGGCGACGTTGCATCTCGGTCGCCTGACTGAGTTCGTTCAAGGTGATCTCGTCACCGTTGACCTTTGCAGCGTCCTGGCTATGGCTGGCGGCCTGGAAGATCGCGTCGAAACCGGTCAGCGCCATCAAGACGATGATCAAACCGATGATGGTCTTGGCAATCCAGCCCTGGGAGTTATCCCTGATGTTCTGCAGCATGCATCCCCCGAAAACGGCCGTACAGATAGAGCGACCGCGGAGAGTAATAGGAATCCGGATAGAAGAAAGGCGCATCCGAGGATGCGCCTTCTCGTAACTCGCGGAGCTTGCTCAGCTCCACTCCTGTTGCCGGCATTGCCTGGCAGCAGGTAGCAAAGGCGTGGCCGAAGCTTAGTTGACAGCTTCTTTCAGGGCTTTACCGGCTTTGAAGCTGGGCTTCTTGGCAGCCGCGATTTCCAGGGCCTTGCCGGTTTGCGGGTTGCGACCGGTACGCGCCGGGCGATCAGTCACGGAGAACGTACCGAAACCTACCAACACAACCGAATCACCGGATTTCAGGGCACCCGTCACGGATTCGATCACGGCGTCCAGCGCCTTGCCAGCTGTAGCTTTGGAGATATCAGCAGATGCGGCGATTGCGTCAATCAGTTCCGACTTGTTCACTATAAGTCCCCTTATATCGATATTTTGAGTTGTTTCTAAGTATGTGGTGAAACGTGCGCCGGGTGGCTGTCGACACAGCAAGTGCCGCTTTATAACAAGGGCTCAAAAAAGCTGTCAAGAAAGCCACCCAGTCAAATCAAGGCTCAATGCGTGCTGATTCGTTCCTTGGAATCCGTATCGCGTGTCTCATCCTTGGCGACAATCTCGGGAGCCACATCGGGCAAGGGCTCCGGCGCGTATTGCAGCGCAATTTGCAGGACTTCGTCAATCCATTTAACAGGTTTAATCTGCAGATCCTGCTTGATATTGTCGGGAATTTCCTTGAGATCGCGCACGTTTTCTTCAGGGATGATTACCGTCTTGATTCCACCACGATGGGCCGCCAGCAACTTCTCCTTCAGCCCGCCGATGGCCAATACCTGGCCACGCAAGGTGATTTCGCCGGTCATGGCGACATCGGCGCGTACCGGAATCTGGGTGAGCGCCGAGACCAGTGCGGTGCACATGCCGACACCGGCGCTCGGGCCATCCTTGGGGGTCGCACCTTCGGGCATGTGGATGTGCGTGTCGTGCTTCTCGTGGAAGTCCGCGGCGATTCCCAGGCTCTTGGCACGGCTGCGCACCACCGTCTGCGCCGCAGTGATGGATTCGACCATCACGTCACCCAGCGAACCGGTCTTGATCAACTGGCCCTTGCCTGGGATGACTGCCGCTTCGATGGTCAGCAACTCACCGCCCACTTGAGTCCACGCAAGGCCGGTGACCTGACCGACCTGATCCTGCTGCTCGGCCAGACCGTAGCGGAACTTGCGCACGCCCAGCAGGTGATCCAGCGAATCGGGCGTGACCTTGACCGTGAATTTCTTCAGGTGCGCATGCTCTTTCACCACCTTGCGGCAGATCTTGGCAATCTGACGTTCCAGTCCACGCACGCCCGCCTCGCGGGTGTAGTAACGGATGATGTCGCGAATCGCATCGACCTCGATCTCGACCTCGGTCTTCTTCAGGCCGTTGGCTTCGATCTGCTTGGGCGACAGGTACTTGATCGCGATATTGATCTTCTCGTCTTCGGTGTAGCCCGGAAGACGGATGACTTCCATGCGGTCGAGCAGCGCCGGCGGGATGTTCATCGAGTTCGAGGTGCACAGGAACATCACGTCCGAAAGGTCGTAATCCACTTCCAGGTAATGGTCGTTGAAGTTGTGGTTCTGCTCCGGATCCAGCACCTCCAGCAACGCCGAGGCCGGATCGCCGCGCATGTCGCTGCCCATCTTGTCGATCTCGTCGAGCAGGAACAGCGGGTTGCGAACGCCCACCTTGGTCATCTTCTGGATAAGGCGACCGGGCATCGAGCCGATGTAGGTGCGACGGTGACCCCGAATCTCGGCCTCGTCACGCACGCCACCCAGGGCCATGCGCACGAACTTGCGGTTGGTGGCATGAGCGATGGATTCGGCCAGCGAAGTCTTGCCCACACCCGGCGGCCCTACCAGGCACAGCACCGGACCGCGGATCTTCTTCACCCGCTTCTGCACGGCGAGGTATTCAAGGATACGTTCCTTGACCTCTTCCAGACCGTAGTGGTCGGCATCGAGGATGCTTTCAGCGCGCGCCAGGTCCAGACGCACCTTACTCTGCGCCTGCCATGGCACCTGCACCAGCCAGTCGATGTAGGTGCGCACCACGGTCGCTTCCGCCGACATCGGCGACATCTGCTTGAGCTTGTTCAACTCAGCCGTGGCCTTGGCCAGGGCGTCCTTGGGCAGGCCCGCCGCATCGATGCGCTTTTTCAGCTCTTCGACTTCGTTGTGCCCTTCCTCACCGTCGCCCAGCTCTTTCTGAATGGCCTTCATCTGCTCGTTCAGATAGTACTCGCGCTGGCTGCGCTCCATCTGCTTCTTGACCCGTCCGCGAATGCGCTTCTCAACCTGCAGCAGGTCGATCTCGGCATCCAGCAGGGCCAGCACATGCTCGACACGCGCAGGCAGTTCGATGATTTCGAGTATTTCCTGCTTCTGTTCGATCTTCAGCGCCATGTGCGCGGCCATGGTGTCGACCAGGCGACCGGGCTCATCGATGCTGTTGAGCGAGGACAGTACTTCGGCCGGAACCTTCTTGCCCAGCTGCACGTACTGCTCGAACTGGCCCAGCAAGGTGCGCACGAACACTTCAGACTCGCGATCCGGAGCGTCGACCTCGTCGATCAACTGCACTTCGGCACGCACGTGGCCGTCGATCTCCAGGAACTGCTCGACACTGCCGCGCTGCTCGCCTTCGACCAGCACCTTGACAGTGCCATCGGGCAGTTTGAGCAACTGCAGGACGGTGGCGACAGTGCCGACACGGTACAAGGCGTCTTCACCTGGATCGTCATCGGCGGGATTCTTCTGCGCGAGCAAAAGGATCTGCTTTTCGCCCGACATCGCCGCCTCGAGGGCTTCGATGGACTTCTCACGACCCACAAACAGCGGGATAACCATGTGCGGATAGACGACGACATCGCGCAATGGCAGGAGAGGCAATTCGATGGTTGTCTTCATGATTTCGCCTCTACAGCGGCCCCGAAGGCCGTAAACAGATGGAATTGAACATGCCTTCAATGTGGGGGCTTGCCCGGCAAAAAACAAGTTCGCTGTCTGAAAAACGAAAAGGGCCCGTAGGCCCCTTCCTTGTTTCAGCTCAGATTTTTGATCAGGCGTCGGGTGCAGCCTTCGCCGGCGGCTCGCTGTTTTCGTAGATCAACAGCGGCTTGGACGTCCCTTCGATCACGCTTTCGTCGATGACCACTTTGCTGACATCCGTCTGCGAAGGAATCTCGTACATGGTGTCGAGCAGAATGCCTTCCAGGATCGAACGCAGGCCACGGGCACCGGTCTTGCGCTCGAGCGCGCGACGGGCAACCGATTTCAACGCGTCGGTACGGAACTCGAGATCCACACCTTCCATTTCGAACAGCTTGCCGTATTGCTTGGTGAGCGCGTTCTTGGGTTCGGTGAGAATCTGGATCAGTGCCGCTTCGTCCAGCTCGTCCAGGGTGGCCAGCACCGGCAGACGACCGACGAACTCGGGAATCAAACCGAATTTGACCAGGTCATCGGGTTCGACTTCGCGCAGCGACTCGCCAACCTTCTTGCCTTCCTGCTTACTGCGCACCTGGGCACCGAAACCGATACCGCCCTGGGTGGAGCGATTCTGGATGACCTTCTCCAGGCCGGAGAATGCGCCACCGCAGATGAACAGGATGTTGCGCGTGTCGACCTGCAGAAACTCCTGTTGAGGATGCTTGCGACCACCCTGAGGCGGTACCGAGGCAACGGTGCCCTCGATCAGCTTCAACAGCGCCTGCTGCACGCCTTCGCCCGAAACGTCACGAGTAATGGACGGGTTGTCCGACTTGCGCGAAATCTTGTCGATTTCGTCGATGTAGACGATGCCCATCTGGGCCTTCTCGACATCGTAGTCGCACTTCTGCAGCAGCTTCTGAATGATGTTCTCGACGTCCTCACCCACGTAACCGGCTTCGGTCAGGGTGGTGGCATCGGCGATGGTGAACGGGACGTTGAGCAGGCGAGCCAGGGTTTCGGCCAGCAGCGTCTTGCCCGAACCGGTCGGGCCGATCAGCAGGATGTTGCTCTTGCCGAGCTCCACGTCGTCATTCTTCTTGTCACGCTGGTTCAAGCGCTTGTAGTGGTTGTACACCGCTACCGCGAGAACCTTCTTGGCGCGCTCCTGGCCAATCACATACTGATCCAGGATGCCGCTTATTTCTTTGGGCGAGGGCAATTTATGCGCGCTGCTCTCGGCCTGGGCTTCCTGCACCTCCTCGCGGATGATGTCGTTGCACAGGTCGACGCACTCGTCGCAGATAAAGACCGAGGGGCCGGCAATCAATTTGCGCACTTCATGCTGGCTTTTGCCACAGAAGGAGCAATAGAGCAGCTTGTTGCCGTTGTCCTCGCCGTTGCGGGTGTCAGTCATTCGATCGATCCAAATCCGATAGGCTTGCAACACAAGATGAAGGCTATTGCGGGCTTTTTCAAGCCCGGCAATGGTCGGGCATGCCAACCAGCCCTATTTTGAGCGGCTCATGTTAAGCGGGGCGACGGTCAATCACTTTGTCGATCAGGCCATAGGCTTGCGCAGCTTCGGCACTCATGAAGTTGTCGCGGTTGGTGTCGCGCTCGATTTCTTCCAGAGTGCGCCCGCTGTGCTTGGCCATCAGCGCGTTGAGACGCTCACGGATAAACAGGATTTCCTTGGCATGGATTTCGATGTCCGACGCCTGACCCTGGAAGCCGCCCAGTGGCTGGTGAATCATCACGCGTGAGTTCGGCAGGCAGAAACGCTTGCCTTCGGCACCGGCGGTCAGCAGGAATGCACCCATGCTGCAGGCTTGGCCAATGCAGGTGGTCGACACGTTCGGCTTGATAAACTGCATGGTGTCGTAGATCGACATGCCTGCAGTGACCGAACCGCCTGGGGAGTTGATGTAGAGATGGATGTCCTTGTCCGGATTTTCCGCCTCAAGGAACAGCAGCTGCGCACAGATCAGGTTGGCCATGTAGTCCTCTACCGGGCCAACCAGAAAGATCACTCGCTCCTTTAGCAGGCGCGAGTAGATATCGTAGGCGCGTTCGCCACGAGCGGATTGCTCGACAACCATCGGGACCAGGCCGCCAGCGGCCTGGATATCAGAGTTCTGCTGAATATAGGAATTACGGAACATGCTCTGCAGTTACTCCCAAATAGTCATGTCTTGAAAACGCACAAGCCAGCGCGAGGCTGGCTTGTGGTTGAATTTCCAACGAGTTGGACAATCAGTCGGCTTGTGCTGCTTCCGCCGGTTTGACTGCTTCTTCGTAAGAGACCGCTTTATCGGTCACCTTAGCCTTCTGCAGAACAGTATCCACAACTTGTTCTTCCAGCACAACCGAGCGGACTTCGTTCAGCTGCTCGTCATTTTTGTAGTACCACGATACAACTTGCTCGGGCTCCTGGTAGGCCGAGGCCATTTCCTGGATCAGCTCGCGCACGCGTGCTTCGTCCGGCTTGAGCTCGTTCTGCTTGACCACTTCGGCGACGATCAGGCCCAGCACGACGCGGCGCTTGGCTTGTTCGGTAAACAGCTCGGCAGGCAGTTGGTCGGGTTTGATGTTGCCACCGAACTGCTGCACGGCTTGAACGCGCAGACGGTCGACTTCGTTGTCCAGCAGCGCCTTGGGCACTTCGATCGGGTTGGTCGACACCAGACCGTCCATGACCTGATTCTTGATCTTGGCCTTGATGGCCTGACGCAGCTCGCGCTCCATGTTCTTGCGAACTTCGGCGCGGAAGCCGTCGAGACCGGTTTCCTTGATGCCGAACTGGCCGAAGAACTCTTCGTTCAGTTCAGGCAGCTTGGCTTCGGAAACGCTGTTGACGGTGACGGTGAACTCGGCGGCCTTGCCGGCCAGCTCGAGGTTCTGGTAGTCCTCGGGGAAGTTCAGGTTCAGCACCTTCTCTTCACCGGCCTTGGCGCCGACCAGACCGTCTTCGAAACCGGGAATCATGCGGCCCGAACCCAGTACCAGCTGGGTACCGCTGGCCGAACCACCGGAGAACGCTTCGCCTTCGATCTTGCCGACGAAGTCGATGTTCAACTGATCTTCGGTCTGGGCAGCGCGCTCGACCTGCTCGTAACGCACGTTCTGCTTGCGCAGCACTTCGAGCATGTTGTCCAGGTCGCTGTCGGCGACGTCGGCGCTCAGGCGCTCGACTTCGATGCTGTCGAACGCGCCGACTTCGAATTCGGGGAACACTTCGAAGGTAGCGATGTATTCCAGATCCTTGCCCTTCTCGAACACTTTAGGCTCGACGGCGGGTGCGCCGGCTGGGTTGAGCTTGTGCTCGACCACGGCTTCATAGAAGGAAGCCTGGATGACGTTGCCCAGAGCTTCCTGGCGCGCGTCAGCCTCGTAGCGCTGACGGATGACGCTCATAGGCACCTTGCCTGGACGGAAGCCCGGGATCTTGGCGTTACGGGCGGTCTGTTGCAGACGCTTGTTGACTTCGGCCTCGATGCGCTCGGCGGGAACACCGATGGTCATGCGGCGCTCGAGAGCGGAAGTGTTTTCAACAGAAACTTGCATGGATTTTCCTCGTTGCACAGACGTTAGCCGGCCATTTCCGACCCCAGATCAAGGGCAAGCATTCTAGTGGCTCGAACTCAAGAAGTCACCCTATGCACATGGATGCGCGGAAAGTCGCTGCAGAAACCGTCCAACGGCAGCAAAACAAGGCCTGTTCAGGGATGAAAAGTGATCTCTCGGACAACTTTTGCAAGACAATGATGGGCCCGCTGGTATTCTGTCAGCGGATAAAGTCATTACCTTGCACCTCTATGCGGAGAGCACGACCATTCTGTCGTTTCCGGTAACAATGCCCACCATCGCAGGACCTTCATGGCCATAAACCCCGTGCCGCTGGTTTCCCTCGCCAATTGCGAGGACGAGCCCATCCATCGGCCGGGCGCGATCCAGCCTCATGGCGCACTGATCGCGCTGGATGCCGAAGGTCGCGTATTGAGCCGCAGCGCCAACCTGATGGCGACCATCGGGCTGGATGTACTGCCGGGCAGCACGCCGGACGGCGAGTTGCTGGGCGGCGATGTCCTGGCACTGATCGCCGAGGGGCTTGCCAGCAGCGATCACTGGGCCAACAGTGTCGAAAGCGTGCTGCTCGGCCGCCTGTTCGACGTGGTTGCCCATCGCCATCTGCAGATCCTGTATCTGGAATTCGAACCGCGTCGTACGGCCAGCGGCTCCTTCAGCCAGTTCGCCCTGTACGCGCAGCGCATCATCAGCCAGATGCAGAACCGCCACGACATCGATGCCCTGCTGAGCCGGGTGACCCAGGAAATCCGCAACATGACGAGCTACGACCGGGTCATGGCCTATCGCTTTCGTCCTGACCTGTCCGGCGAAGTCATCGCCGAGGCTCATCGCGAAGACCTCGAAAGCTACCTGGGCCAGCGCTATCCGGCCTCGGACATCCCTGCCCAGGCTCGCCTGCTTTATATACAGAATCCGATTCGCCTGATCGCCGACGTGGCCTATGCGCCGGCGCCCCTGACCCCGTCACTGGATCCGCGAACCGGCCAGCCTTTCGACCTCAGTTTCAGCACCCTGCGCAGCGTTTCGCCGATCCACTGCGAGTACCTCACCAACATGGGGGTGCGCGCCTCGATGAGCGTTTCCATCGTCGTGGGCGGCAAGCTGTGGGGGCTGTTCTCCTGCCACCACATGTCGCCCAAGACGATGGCTCACCCCTTGCGCATGTCGTTCCAGGTCATCTCGCAGGTGTGCAGCGCGCTGGTCGAACGACTGGAACACAACCTGGCCACACAGACCCTGAAGCAGGCAAGCGACCAGCAACAGAGACTCATGACCCTGGCCCGCGACTCCGAAGATCTGGTCAGCGCCCTGGCGGGTGATCCGGACAACATTGCCTCGCTGATTCCCTGCGATGGTGCTGCAGTGGTGATGTCGGGACGTACCCAAAGCATCGACGGGCATTTCGACGCGCTGTGCCGCCAGGTGCTCGAACACGTCGAACAGGACCCGAACCTCGAGGTGTTCCATACCGAACATTGGCAAGGCTCGGCCAGCGAGCGCAACACCAGCGGCTACTGCGGGATTCTGGCGGTCCGCTTCCACCGACAGGAATCGGGCTGGGTCATGTGGCTGCGCAAGGAAGAAATCAACAACGTGCGCTGGGGCGGCAAGCCGGAGAAGATCATCAAGGTCGGGCCCTCGGGCGCCCGGCTGACACCCCGAGGCTCGTTCGAAGCCTGGGAAGAAGTGGTGCGCGGACGCTCGGCCAGCTGGGGGGATACCGACATCGCCATCGCCGAGAAGCTGCGGCGTGACCTGGTCGAGTTGTGCCTGAGCCGTGCCAGCGAGATCGATGGCATGCGCCAGCGCCTGATCGCCATGCTCGGTCACGATCTGCGCAACCCGCTGCAGTCCATTTCCATGGCCGCCGCCATGCTGTCTTCGAACGAGACGCGCGACACCGAACTGCGCAAGCACATCAGCCACTCCAGCGGTCGCATGGAGCGGCTGATCAGCCAGATCCTGGAGATGAGTCGCCTGCAGTCGGGCCTCGGCATCATGGTCAATCGGGTGGACACCGATCTGTCGGCACTGGTGGAAAGCATCGTCAACGAAACCGCCGTGGCTTTTCCCGGCCTGACCATCGAAGCCCGCATCGAGCCCGACGTACGCGCCATGGTCGATCCGGATCGCTACGCGCAGGTCATCACCAACCTGCTGGGAAATGCTCGCTACCACGGCACGCCCGACACACCGGTACTGATCAGCTTGAGCACCGAACAGCAGAACACGCGATTGTCCGTGCTCAATCAGACCACTCCGGTGGCGCCCGAGCGACTGGCGACGCTGTTTCAGCCGTTCAAGCCGCACAGCGCCGAGAACCTGCGCAACAAGAACGGCCTGGGGATCGGACTGTACATCTCCCAGGCAATCGCGGTGGCTCACAGCGGCAACCTGAGTGTGGAGCAGAACGGCAATGTCATCACGTTCAGCATGGTCCAACCGGTGGAGGCGTGAAGCCTTGAGCGGATGAAGCGCTCGCCAAATCGCAGACACGAAAAAGCCGCCCGAGGGCGGCTTTCACGTTGAGCGGCAGGCCTGGGCCTTGCCATTCTGGTTGGTGCGGACGAAGAGACTCGAACTCTTACACCTTTCGGCGCTGGAACCTAAATCCAGTGTGTCTACCAATTCCACCACGTCCGCGTGTAGCTTTTAAAGCAAAGGCGCCGGATCTGTAAGAATCGGGCGCCTTTCGGAATATGGGGTGGACGATGGGGATCGAACCCACGACAACAGGAGTCACAATCCTGTGCTCTACCAACTGAGCTACGCCCACCATATTGCGTTTACTGCGTTACTTGTGCCAAAGCTGCCTAATGGCGCACCCGGCAGGACTCGAACCTGCGACCATCCGCTTAGAAGGCGGATGCTCTATCCAGCTGAGCTACGGGCGCTTTTGAGTCTGTAGTCCTTGCAGATTACAAATCCAGAGCTTCAGTCGGTGATGACAAACAAGCCTTCAAACCGCTTGCTTTGCCCTACCTTCTTCACCAGTGCTAGGCCCTGCCCGACAAGTGCGACGAATGTTATAGACGAGCCTTGGGGTCGTCAACTCTTTTTTCAAAAAAATTCATTTAATTAAAGGGCTTAGGAGGTTTCGCGAAGCAAGCGCCTTTGCCCTGGGCGTGCGACATGCGAGAATGCGCGCACATTTTCATTCCTTTTCGATGGTTAATCACGCGTCATGACTGCACAACTTATCGACGGCAAGGCGATCGCCGCCAACCTGCGCCAGCAGATCGCTCATCAGGTTGCCGAGCGTCGTCAGCAGGGCCTGCGCACGCCAGGGCTCGCGGTGATTCTGGTGGGCACCGACCCCGCTTCCCAGGTCTATGTATCGCACAAGCGCAAGGACTGCGAAGAAGTCGGATTCGTTTCCCGCGCCTTCGACCTGCCGAGCGCGACCTCGCAGCTGGAGTTGGAGACGCTGATCGACACCCTCAATGCCGATACCGATATCGACGGCATCCTGTTGCAGTTGCCGCTGCCGGACCACTTGGATGCCTCGTTGCTGCTCGAGCGCATCCGCCCGGACAAGGACGTCGATGGTTTCCATCCTTACAATGTCGGCCGCCTGGCCCAGCGCATTCCGTTGCTGCGCCCCTGCACGCCCAAAGGGATCATGGCGCTGCTGGAAAGCACCGGCCAGGATCTGTACGGGATGGACGCGGTGGTAGTGGGCGCTTCCAACATCGTCGGTCGGCCCATGGCCATGGAACTGTTGCTGGCAGGCTGCACCGTGACCGTGACGCACCGTTTCACCAAAGACCTGGCGGGCCACGTAGGCCGCGCCGACCTGGTGGTGGTCGCCGCTGGCAAGCCGGGGTTGGTGAAGGGCGAATGGATCAAGGAAGGTGCGATCGTCATCGACGTGGGCATCAACCGTCAGGCCGATGGCAAGCTGGTGGGCGATGTCGTGTACGAAACCGCCCTGCCCCGCGCCGGCTGGATCACGCCGGTGCCAGGCGGCGTGGGTCCGATGACCCGCGCCTGCCTGCTGGAAAATACCCTCTATGCAGCACAGACCTTGCACAAGTGATCTGAGCCCCTTTCGCGGCCAATGACCGCTCCTACGGATGAATCGACGTCCCGTAGGAGCGGTCCCTGGCCGCGAAGCAGGCGCCACGGTTCATCGGACGCACCGCAGCGCTGCTATTTCCTTGCATCCTCCCACGACTTGACCAGTTCGGCGTAGCCCACGGTCTGGCCCTGGGGTTTTTCGTTGGCCAGTTTGGGTTTGGGCGCGCCGGGTTGGTCGAACCAGTACTGGGCGTCGCGCTCGGGGTTCATCTTCGGCCCACACACCGGCTGCACCTTGCTGCGTTCCAGGCGGGTCATGATCGCGTCCTGATCCTTGGCCAGGCCGTCGAGCGCCTGCTGCGGGGTCTTCTCGCCGCTGGCCGCCTCGGAAATGTGGCTCCACCACAGCTGCGCCAGACGGGGATAGTCAGGCACGTTGGTGCCGGTCGGGGTCCACTGCACGCGGGCCGGGCTGCGGTAGAACTCCACCAGACCACCCAGCTTCGGCGCCAGATCGGTCATGGCCTGGGAATTGATGTCCGATTCGCGAATCGGGGTCAGACCGACGATGGTCTTTTTCAACGACACCGTCTTCGACGTCACGAACTGCGCATACAGCCAGGCGGCCAGACGTTGCTTCTCGGGGGTGGACTTGAGGAAGGTCCAGGAACCGGTGTCCTGATAGCCCAGTTTCATCCCCTCCTCCCAGTACGGGCCCTTGGGCGATGGCGCCATGCGCCACTTGGGCGTGCCGTCGTCATTCATCACCGGCAAGCCAGGCTTGGTCATGTCGGCGGTGAACGCGGTGTACCAGAAGATCTGCTGGGCGATGTTGCCTTGGGCCGGTACCGGTCCGGATTCGGAGAAGGTCATGCCCTGGGCTTCAGGTGGTGCGTAGGCGCGCATCCAGTCGACGTACTTCTGGGTGGCATACACGGCGGCCGGGCCGTTGGTGTCGCCGCCACGGGTCACGCTGGAACCCACCGGATGGCAGTCCTCCACGCGAATACCCCACTCGTCCACCGGCAAGCCGTTGGGCAGGCCCTTGTCGCCACCACCGGCCATGGAGAACCAGGCATCGGTGAAGCGCCAGCCCAGGGAAGGGTCTTTCTTGCCGTAGTCCATGTGCCCGTAGATGCGCTTGCCGTCGATTTCCTTGACGTCTTCGGAGAAGAACTTGGCGATGTCTTCATAGGCGGACCAGTTGACCGGAACCCCCAGCTCATAGCCGTAGATCTGTTTGAACTTGGCCTTCAACTCGGGCCGTTCGAACCAGTCGGCGCGAAACCAGTACAGGTTGGCGAACTGCTGGTCAGGCAACTGATAGACCTTGCCGTCGGGTGCGGTGGTGAAGGAGATACCGATGAAGTCTTTCAAGTCCAGGGTCGGCGAGGTGGCTTTCTTGCCCTCGGGGCTGGCCATCATGTCGGTGATCGACTCGCTCTTGCCGTAGCGAAAGTGCGTACCGATCAAATCCGAATCGTTGACCCAGCCGTCGTAGATGTTCTTGTCCGACTGCATCTGGGTCTGCAGCTTCTCGACCACGTCGCCTTCCTGCAGCAGGTCGTGGGTGAGCTTGATCCCGGTGATTTCGCTGAACGCCTTGGCCAGGGTCTTGGCTTCGTACTCGTGGGTGGTCAGCGTTTCCGACACGACGTTGATGCTCATGCCGCGGAAAGGCTTGGCCGCCTCGATGAACCACTGCATCTCCGCCATCTGCTGCTCGGGCGTGAGGGTGGACGGCTTGAATTCGGCGCCGACCCATTTCTTCGCCGCGTCTTCGTAGGCATCCGCCCATGCTGCGGCGCTCAGGCCAGCGCACGCCAGTGCGGTTGCCAGGGCAATGCTATGTCGCAGTTTGTTATTGTTCTTGTACATAGTGACCTCCTGTTTGAAATTTTCGCGCTGCGCAGACCCGCATGGCTCAGCCCCAACGCATCACCGCCAGCAACCACACCAGGGACAGCGTCGAGGCGACCCAGATGTTCCAGTCGGTCACGCCGATCACCAGCAGGTGCAGGTAGGCGCTTCCGAGAAGACCGATGAACAAGCGGTCGCCACGGGTGGTGGCGATCGGTAGAAATCCGCGCCGCTCGGTGCAGGGCACGCGCAGTTCGTAGAACGTCATGCCGGCGAGCAACAGCGCAATGGCGCCGAAGAACAGGGCAGTCGGTAGAGTCCAGGCCATCCACTCCATCACAGGCTCCTCATACGCGGCCCAGGGCGAAGCCCTTGGCCACATGGTTGCGAACGAACCAGATCACCAGCATGCCGGGCACGATGGTCAGCACACCGGCAGCAGCCAGCACGCCCCAGTCGATACCCGAGGCGGAAACCGTACGGGTCATCACCGCCGCGATCGGCTTGGCATCGACCGAGGTCAGGGTGCGCGCCAGCAGCAGCTCGACCCACGAGAACATGAAGCAGAAGAACGCCGTCACGCCGATTCCGGAGCCGATCAGCGGCATGAAGATCTTCACGAAGAATTTCGGAAAGCTGTAGCCGTCGATGTAGGCGGTTTCATCGATCTCCTTGGGCACGCCCGACATGAAGCCTTCCAGGATCCACACCGCCAGCGGCACGTTGAACAGGCAGTGCGCCAGTGCGACGGCAATATGGGTGTCGAACAGGCCGATGGATGAGTACAGCTGGAAGAACGGCAGCAGGAACACCGCCGGCGGGGCCATGCGGTTGGTCAGCAACCAGAAGAACAGGTGCTTGTCGCCCAGAAAGCGGTAGCGCGAGAAGGCGTACGCGGCCGGCAACGCAACGCTGAGGGAAATCAGCGTGTTGAGGCTCACGTAGTACAGCGAATTGATGTAGCCGGTGTACCAGCTCGGGTCGGTGAAGATGACCCGGTAGTTGGCCAGGGTGAACTCATGGGGAAACAGCGTCAGCCCGCCGAGGATTTCGCCGTTGCTCTTGAACGACATGTTCAGCAGCCAATAGATGGGCACCAGCAGGAACAGGATGTACAGCAGCAGGGGGATCAGTTTGCGCTTGTTCATGGCCGCCTCAACCTTGCTTGTCGTTGTGGGTCATGGCCGTATAGAACAGCCAGGACACCAGCAGGATGATCAGGAAGTACACCAGCGAGAAGGCCGCGGCCGGGCCCAGGTCGAACTGCCCCACGGCCATCTGGGTCAGGGTCTGGCTGAGGAACGTGGTGGCGTTGCCCGGCCCGCCGCCGGTCAGCACGAAGGGTTCGGTGTAGATCATGAAGCTGTCCATGAAGCGCAGCATCACCGCGATCAACAGCACGCTTTTCATCTTCGGTAGCTGGATGTGACGGAACACCGCCCAGTTCGACGCACGGTCGATGCGCGCGGCCTGGTAGTACACGTCGGGAATGGCGCGCAGGCCCGAATAGCACAGCAGTGCCACCAGCGAGGTCCAGTGCCAGACGTCCATGATCAGCACCGTGACCCAGGCATCCAAGGTATTGGAGGCATAGTTGTAGCTGATCCCCATGGCATTGAGCGTGTAGCCCAGCAGACCGATGTCGGCGCGGCCGAAGATCTGCCAGATGGTGCCCACCACGTTCCACGGAATCAGCAGGGGGATGGCCATGACGATCAGGCATAGCGACGACCAGCGGCCCTTGGCCGGCATGGTCAGGGCGATGGCGATGCCCAAGGGTATTTCGATGAGCAGCACACAGGCCGAGTAGATGAACTGGCGCAACAGCGAGTCGTGCAGGCGCGGGTCCTGCAGGACCTGGCGATACCAGTCGGCGCCCACGAAATAGCGGCTGGATTGATCGAAGATGTCCTGCACCGAATAGTTGACCACGGTCATCATCGGGATCACCGCGCTGAAGGCCACCAGCAGGAACACCGGCAGCACCAGCCACCAGGCCTTGTTGTTCTGGACCTTGTTCATGGGTTCACCTCCAGCAAGCGATCATCGGCGTAGACCATCAGCCACTGCGCGGGGAAGCTGATGAACACGGTACCTTCCGGCACGGCGCGGTCCTCGGGCAGGCGCACCTTGAAGGTCTGCCCGCCGAGCGCCAGGGTCAGGATCTTGTAGGTGCCCAGGTCTTCCAGGTGCACCCGTTCGCCGTGCAGTGCGGCCTCGAAGCTCTCGTCCCAGACGCGGATGAACTCGGGGCGAATGCCGATCTGCAGGCGTTGCCAGCCGCCCTGGGCGATCCGCGCCTGCAAGGCTTCCGACAACGGCACGTGAATGCCGCCGAAGCCGACGCCGCCACGCTCGGGCAGCACGTCGACCAGGTTCATGCCGGGGCTGCCGATGAAGTAGCCGACGAAGGTGTGCGCCGGTCGTTCGAACAGCTCGCGCGGGGTGCCGAACTGGACGATCTGACCGCCGTACATCACGGCGATCTTGTCAGCGAAGGTGGAGGCCTCGAGCTGGTCGTGGGTGACGTAGACCATGGTGATGTTGAACTGCTCGTGGATCTGCTTGAGCTTGCGTCGCAGTTTCCACTTCAGGTGCGGGTCGATGACCGTCAGCGGCTCGTCGAAGAGGATCGCCGACACGTCATCGCGGACCAGGCCGCGGCCCATCGACACCTTCTGCTTCTCATCGGCGCTGAGATTGCGCGCCTTGCGCTGCAGCAGTCGCTGCAGGTCCAGGACTTCGGCGACTTCCTGCACTCGGGCCTGCACCTGTTCGGGCGATTTGCCCTGGTTGCGCAGGGGAAAGGCCAGATTGTCGAACACCGTCATGGTGTCGTACACCACCGGGAACTGGAACACCTGAGCAATGTTGCGCTGCTCGGGCGGCAGGTCGTTGACCACCTTGCCGTCGAACAGCACCTGCCCGTGGGACGGGCTGAGCAAGCCGGAGATGATGTTGAGCAAGGTCGATTTGCCACAGCCGGACGGGCCGAGCAAGGCATAGGCGCCGCCCTGCTCCCAGATGTGATCCATCTCGCGGATCGCATAGTCTTCCGGCGCCGACGGGTGCGTGCTGTAGCTGTGGGCCAGGTGCTGCAAACGGATCTCGGCCATCAGGCAGCCCTCGCCACACGCAGGCCGGGGGCCTGGACCAATTGCCCACCGGGCTGGAACACGAACAGCTTGTGGGTCGGGATGTACACCGGTATCGCCGCGTCCACGGCATAGTCGTGGACCCCCGGCAGGTGCAGCACCAGGGAGAAATACTCGTTGCGTACGTGCAGGAAGGTCTCCGAGCCGCTGATTTCCGCCAGCTCCACGGTCACCGCCAGCTCCAGGTCATCGTCGTTGCTCGGCGTCAGGCCGATGTGGCTGGGGCGCACGCCGAAGCGGTAATCGCCATCCGGCACGGCAGACAGATCGACGTTGCGAGCGAAGTGAACGAAGTTGGCGAAGCTGACTTCCTGGCCGCCGATGCGGCCATCGATCAGGTTGATCGGTGGCTCGGAGAACAGTTCGGCCGCCAGCACGCTGGCCGGCCGGTGATAGACCTCAGACGTCTTGCCGCTCTGGATCACCCGCCCTTCGTGGAGGATCGTGGTGGTGCCGCCCAATGCCAGGGCTTCGTTGGGTTCAGTGGTGGCATAGACGGCGATGGTATGGCGGGTCAGGAACAGTTCGCGCATTTCGAAGCGCAGTTCTTCGCGCAGCTTGTAGTCGAGGTTGACCAGGGGTTCGTCGAACAGGATCAGCTCGGCATCCTTGACCAGCGCCCGGGCCATGGCCGTGCGCTGTTGCTGGCCACCGGACAGTTCCAGTGGATGGCGCTTGAGGAATGGCTCGATGCGCAACATGCGCGCGGTCTGCAGCACCCGCTCTTCGATCTGCTCGCGCGCCATGCCGGCCTGGCGCAGCGGTGAGGCAATGTTGTCGAAGACGGTCATGGTCGGGTAGTTGATGAACTGCTGGTAGACCATGGACACGTTGCGCTGGCGTACCGGCTTGCCGGTGACGTCCACACCGTTCATCAACACACGGCCCTGATCGGGTTTGTCGAGGCCGGCCATCAGCCGCATCAGGCTGGTCTTTCCGGACAGCGTGCGTCCCAGCAGGACATTGAACGAACCGGGTTCCAGTACCAGCGATGCGTTGTCGATGTACAACTGGTTTTCCACACGACGAGTGACCTGCTCGAGCACAAGGGACATGGCGGCGCCTTTTTTATTATTGGAAGCGGTTGCAGCTTTGCGTCGGTACGACTGCTGGCAAACCCAGAGCGATAACCGTGCCAATTGCCGTCTGCCATGCCGGCAGGCGCGAGCCAAACGGTTCGGGCGCAGGTGTGGGCCGGAGGTCAGGTTCGCCCCTGAACAAAAATGAACGCCTGGCGCATTGACAATGAACAACCGTGAACAACACTGCATGAACAAAAACAACAAGGCCGCGCGCCGGGATACCTGAATCATGTCCGTATCCAACCCAACCCTCGCCCACGATCAACTCATTCAACGCTCCTGGGCGCGCTGTCGCGAGGCGGGGCTGGAGCATCACCACGTGCCGCGGTTCGAGCCACTCGCGCGCGTTGCGCTGCAACAGATGCTCGACGGTCACCAGGCCTTGCTGCACACCACCCACCGCGAAGTGTTGCCCTATTACGAACACATCCTGGGCAACTCGCGTTGTCTGATCCGCCTGGCCGACCCGCAGGCCCGTCTGCTCAGGTCCTGGGGTGCGCAGCCCGGCGCGGGTGCCGGTCACCTGGGCCACGCACCCGGCGCCTGCTGGCTGGAAGCGGCCGCCGGGACCAATCCGATCGGCACGGCGCTGGCTTGTCGCCAGGCCGTGCATGTCGAGCCGGACGAACACTTCCTGCTGGCCAACCGCCTGATGAACGGTTCGGCTTCACCGATCTTCGATGCCCAGCGGCAGATGGTGGCGGTACTGGACGTCTCCAGTGACAGCCACCTGCCGCCTTCGCACACCCTGGGGCTGGTGAAGATGATGAGCCAGACGGTCGAGAACCGCCTGATCCTGGAGGCGTTCGCCGATCGGCATCACCAGCTGATTTTCAACACCGGGGTGAACAACCTCGACAGCCAGTGGGCCGGGCTGCTGGTGTTCGACGACAGCGGTCGCGTGCTGGCCGCCAATCGTCGCGCCGACAGCCTGCTGGGTGCCGAGTTGCCTGGCCTGACCCTGCAGCAGCTGTTCCGACTGACGCCCCAGGCCTTGCTCGACCATCCGCCGGAGCGCACCTTTGCCCTGCAACCGCCAGGACGCAGCCGCCTGCAATGCCTGCTCAAGAAGCCCGCCCTGCGCCCTGCGCCGCCCGCCGCGCGACGTGGTTCCGACCCGCGCCTGGACAAGGCCTTGCAACAAGGGCTGCGCCTGCTGGAGAAGGACGTGCCCTTGCTGCTGCGCGGCGACACTGGCACCGGCAAGGAGGTGCTGGTCAAGGCCTTGCATCGGGCCAGCAACCGCGCGTCGTGCCCACTGGTTGCAGTCAATTGTGCGGCGATTCCCGCCGAACTGGTCGAGTCGGAGCTGTTCGGCTACGAACGTGGTGCCTTCACCGGCGCCAGCCACAAGGGCAGCCCCGGCCTGGTGCGCAAGGCCGACAAAGGCATCCTGTTCCTCGACGAGATCGGTGACATGCCGCTGCCCACCCAGGCGCGACTGTTGCGCGTGCTGCAGGAGCGCTGCATCCAGCCGCTGGGGGGCGGCGATCCGATACCGGTCGATATCCGCCTGATTTCCGCGACCCATGAAGACCTGCGCCAACGGGTACAGGCCGGGTTGTTCCGCGAGGATCTGTACTATCGCCTGGCGGGCATGACCTTGCACCTGCCGACACTGAACGAACGCAGCGACAAGCGTGAACTGATCGAGCAGGTGTGGGAGGCGCACCGTGAAGCGCAGCAGACTGCGGGTTTCAGCGACGAGGTGTGGGCGGCCTTCATGGTCCATCCCTGGCCGGGCAACGTGCGCCAGCTGGCAGCGGTGGTCAAGGTGGCGCTGGTGCTGGCCGATCAGGACGTCATTGGCCTTGAGCATCTGCCTGAAGATTTCCTCCTCGAAGCCGGTCTGCAACCAGCGCAGGCACCTGCCTCGCCTCGGCCACTGCTGACCCTGGCCAAGGTCAGCGACCTGGGTGAGCTGCTGCAGGCCAGCGACGGCAACATCTCCCGCCTGGCCCGGCGCCTCGGTGTCAGCCGCAACACCCTGTACAAGCGCTTGCGCGCGCAGGGACACGCGCTATGAGCCGTGGATTCAGCTCTTGCCGAAAGTCTGCGACGGTCGGCGCAGGGTCGGGTCGAAGGGGTTCAGGCGTGGGCCGATGGCAGCGGCTTCGCGCTTGAGCAGCTCGACCACCGTGGGCAGTCGGTCGGGGCCGAGCCGGTCGCTGATGGTGGCGACGCTGAGGGCCGCGACCGCATGGCCATCGCGGTCGAGTATCGGCACCGCCAGGCCCGCCATGCCAGGCAACACGCCGGTGTTGCGCGCGGCATAACCGAGCTGGCGCACGCTGGCGACCTCCGAACGCAGCAGCACTTCGTCGTACAGGTGCAGGTCCCTGAGCCGCGGCAGGTTGTAGTGGATCACGGTTTCGCGCTCATCCTCGGGCAGGAACGCGAGGATGGCCAGACTGCCCTGGCCTACCCCCAGTGCGACGCGGCCACCGATGTCGCCGGTGAAGGTCCGAATCGGGTAAGGCCCTTCGCTGCGGTCCAGGCAGATCGCGTCGAAACCACTGCGCGCGAGCAGGAACAGCGAGTCACCCAAAGAGGCCGACAACCGCAGCAGGCTGGGCCGTGCCAGCTCGCGCAGGTTGCTGCCGTTACCGGCACGCGCGGCCAGGGCGAAGAATTCCAGGCTCAGCCGATAGCGTTTGCTGCGGGCATCCTGCTCGACCATGCCCTCCTCCACCAGCCCGCGCAACAGCCGATGGGTGGTGGGTTGCGACAGACCGATGCGCTCGGCGAGCTGGATCACCCGCTCACCCTCGGCCGGCGCAGCCGACAAGCCACGCAACACGGCGAACAGCCTGGACACACTGCCTACGCCTGGCTCGATATTCCGCTCAATGGAATCACTATCCATAATCTTCATACCTGATTTCATTGAAAGGATTAATTGGAAAATACCTACCCACTCAGTGAAATAAGCGCTTTCGCCATCCTAGCCTTCGTCCTACTCTTCGTCCACGGGGCGAGACCAACAATAGCCGGCAGCCGACTCAGATCGAGCGCCACCCCACTGCAGGACCCCTTTCGCCTCTGCCCTCGATCAACGCACCGCACATGCGGCCGACAATGACAGGTAGAACGCAGCCATGGCCTTTCTCGAACTTCAAGCACTGTGCAAACGCTACGGATCCGTACAGGCCGTGGTGGCGACCGACCTGAGCGTCAGCCAGGGCGAGTTCGTCTCGCTGCTCGGCCCTTCGGGCTGCGGCAAGACCACCACGCTGCAGATGATTGCCGGTTTCGTCGACGTCACCAGCGGCCGGATCGTCCTCGATGGCCGCGACATCACTCACGCAAAACCCAGCAGCCGCGGCCTGGGCGTGGTGTTCCAGAGCTACGCGCTGTTTCCGCACATGAGCGTGCGCGACAACGTCGCGTTCGGCCTGAAGATGCGCAAGGTGAGCAGCAGCGACATTCGCACCCGTGTCGACCAGGTGCTGGCGCTGGTGCGCCTGACCGCTCATGCCGAGCGCTACCCGCGGGAGCTTTCGGGAGGCCAGCGCCAGCGCGTGGCCCTGGCCCGTGCCCTGGTGATCCAGCCGCCAGTGCTGCTGCTCGACGAGCCGTTGTCCAACCTCGACGCCAGCCTGCGCGAGGAGATGCAATTCGAGATTCGCCGCATCCAGTGCGAAGTCGGCATCACCACCCTGATGGTGACCCATGACCAGGCCGAAGCCCTGTCCATCAGTGACCGGGTGGTGGTGATGCAAGCGGGCCAAGTCACCCAGATCGATGAACCCTACAAACTCTACGAGCACCCGCGCACGCCGTTCATCTCCGGCTTCGTCGGCAAGGCCAACCTGCTGCCCGGCGAGTACGACGCGCTGGGCCAGCCACAGGCGCTGGCGCAGGCTGGGGACGGCGAACTGATGTTGAGCCTGCGCCCGGAGAAGATCGACATCTGCACCGCCGGTGAAGGCCGTATTCAAGGACGCATCGTCACCCGCTACTTTCTGGGCAGCCAGTGGTTGTACCGCCTGGATACCGCCCTGGGCGAAATCACCGTGGTGCGCCGCAACGATGGTAGCGCACCGCTGACAACCGGCATCACTGTCGGCCTCGACTGGCCGCACGAACTGCTTCGCGTCCTGGATCACGAGGTCTGCGCATGAGCCGCGGATACCTGCTGTCGGCGCCAGCGCTGGCGCTGTTCGTCGCCCTGCTGATCGTGCCGCTGGGCCTGACGCTGGTGCTGTCGTTCAACCTGTTCGACTACGAGGTGGGGGTCAAGAGCGACAGCTATACGCTCGCCAACTACGCCAGCCTGCTCAGCGACAGCTACTTTTATGAAATCTTCTGGCGGACCTTCTGGATCAGTGCGCTGGTGACCTTGCTGTGCGTAGTGATCGGTGTACCGGAGGCTTACATTCTCAGCCGCATGGGTACCCCGTGGCGCTCGATCTTCCTGATCCTGATCCTCACGCCGCTGCTGATTTCAGTGGTGGTCCGCGCCTTCGGCTGGAGCCTGCTGCTGGGTGCCGACGGGCTGATCAACCAGGCCATCGCCGCGTTGGGCGGACGCCCGCTGAAAATGCTCTACACACCGTTCGCGGTGATTCTGGCACTGGTCCACGTCATGCTGCCCTTCATGATCATCCCGGTATGGACCTCGCTGCAGAAGCTCGACCCGGCAGCCGAACAGGCCGCGCAATCGCTGGGCGCAAGCCAGGCGAAGGTCATGCGCATGGTGGTGTTGCCACAGATCATGCCCGGGGTGCTGTCGGGCACGCTGATCGTCTTCGGCCTGGCGGCCAGCTCGTTCGCCATCCCCGGCCTGCTGGGTGGCCGACGCTTGAAGATGGTCGCCACGGTGGTCTACGACCAGTACCTCTCGGAACTCAACTGGCCCATGGGCGCGACCATTGCAGTGGCGCTGTTGCTGGCCAACCTGCTGATCATGCTGTCCTGGAACCGCTTGGTCGAAGGTCGCTACAAGAAAGCCCTGGGGGAATGATCGATGTCCAAGAACGGTCCGTTGGCCCTGTCGTTTCATGCCTTGGTGGTGGTGTTCATGCTGGCTCCGCTGGTGGTGGTGTGCCTGGTGGCGTTCACTCCGGAGAACACCCTCACCCTGCCCACCTCCGGCTTTTCCCTGCGCTGGTTTCGCGCGGTGTTCGAGCGCGCCGACTTCATCGACGCGTTCTATAACAGCCTGATCCTGGCTGTGGTGGCCGCGACCCTGGCGACCTTGATCGCCGTACCGGCGGCGCTGGCGATCACCCGTTATCACTTTCCGGGACGCAACTTTCTCAATGCGCTGTTTCTGTCGCCGATCATCATTCCGCACCTGGTGCTGGGTGTGGCCATGCTGCGCCTGTTCGCGCTGATGGGCGTCAATGGCAGTTTCGTCTGGCTGATGCTGGCTCACGTGGTGGTGATCACACCCTATGTGCTGCGCCTGGTGATCGCTGCCGCCATCGGTATCGATCGCAGCGCCGAACAGGCGGCGGAGTCGCTGGGCGCAAGTCGGTTCACCCTGTTTCGGCAGATCACCTTGCCGATGATCCTGCCGGGGGTCGCCGGAGGCTGGTTGCTGGCGTTCATCAACAGCTTCGACGAGGTGACCCTGTCGATCTTCGTCACCTCTCCCGCGACCCAGACCTTGCCGGTGCGCATGTACGTATACGCCACGGAATCCATCGACCCGATGATGGCAGCGGTGTCGGCGCTGGTGATCGCCTTGACCGCCGCGACCATGATTCTGCTCGACCGGGTGTATGGGCTGGACCGCGTACTGGTGGGGAAAAACTGATGGCCTTGTTCAAGCGTCTGACCGAACTCGATCGGCCTTCGGTGCCGTTCACCCTCGACGGACAGGCCGTGAGCGGCCTGGCGGGGGATACCCTGCTCACCGCCGTGCTGACCTGCGCCGACCATGTGCGTGGTAGCGACTTCAGTGCCCAGGCCCGCGCCGGTTTTTGCCTGATGGGTGCCTGTCAGGACTGTTGGGTTCGATTGGGCGACGGTCGTCGCGTACGTGCCTGCGCCACGCCCTTGGAAGCGGGCATGCAGGTCGACCGCGACCTGGGGCGGCGCTCGTGAGCGCGGTGGTGATCGTGGGCGCCGGACCGGCTGGCATTCGCGCGGCGCAGACCCTGGCCGCCCATGGCCTGCGGCCGTGCTTGGTAGACGAAGCGCTGCAGGGTGGCGGCCAGGTCTACCGGCGTGCGCCGGGTAATTTCCAGCGCTCGGCCAATCAACTTTATGGCTTCGAAGCGCGCAAGGCGGGGGCGGTGCATCAGGCGCTGGACGCGCTGAGCGCGCAGATCGACTACCGTCCCGACACGTTGGTGTGGAACGCCGAGGATGGCCACCT
This sequence comes from Pseudomonas sp. Leaf129, assembly GCF_001423465.1. Classification (NCBI taxonomy): domain Bacteria; kingdom Pseudomonadati; phylum Pseudomonadota; class Gammaproteobacteria; order Pseudomonadales; family Pseudomonadaceae; genus Pseudomonas; species Pseudomonas sp. Leaf129. The sequence continues at coordinate 221,575 of NZ_LMOC01000006.1, forward strand.
GCACACGCTCAGTCAGCAGCGGGTCGGCACCGTCCAGTACGACCGCCTGCTGATTGCCACCGGCGCCACCGACCGCATCCTGCCAGTACCAGGCTGGACGTTGCCCGGCGTGTACAGCCTCGGCGCCGCGCAGATCGCGCTCAAGGCCCAGGGTTGCGCCATCGGCGAACGAGTGGTCTTCGCGGGCAGCGGGCCGTTGCTGTACCTGGTGGCCTACCAGTACGCCAAGGCCGGCGCCCGGGTGCTGGCCGTGCTGGACAGCTCGCCCTTCGGTGCCCAGGTCGCTGCCCTGCCCCGGCTGTTGCTTCAGCCTGCGACCCTGGCCAAGGGCCTGTACTACCGGGCCTGGCTGACTGCCCACGGGATCGCCGTACATCAAGGCGCGACCTTGGTCGAGGTCGTCGGCGAGCAAAAAGTCGAAGCTGTCACCTGGCAACGCGCTGGCAGCCAACACAGTCTGGCCTGCGATGGACTGGCCTTCGCCCATGCGTTGCGCAGCGAAACGCAACTGGCCGACCTGCTCGGCTGCCAATTCACTTGGAGCCCGCTCAATCGCGCCTGGTTGCCGAGCCGCGATCGAGCCGGGCGCAGCAGCGTGCCGAGCGTGTACCTGGCCGGCGACGGTGCCGGGATCATGGGCGCCGATGCGGCGGAAATGGCCGGCGAGCGCGCAGCATTGGCCCTGCTCGAAGACATGGGCGTCACCATTGACAGCGAACGTGGCCCACAGCTCGAGCGACAGCTGGCGCGTATCCAGGGGTTTCGCGTCGGCCTGGAAGCCGCATTCCCGTTCCCCGAGCAGTGGGCCAGCCAGGCCCCCGACGACTTGATGCTGTGCCGATGCGAGGAAATCAGCGTCGGCGAAGTTCGCCAAGTGGTCGCTCAGGGCCACACCGATATCAACCGGGTCAAGGCCCATTGCCGGGTCGGCATGGGCCGGTGTCAGGGGCGCATGTGCGGCAGCGCAGCGGTGGAAATCATCGCCCAGGCGGCCGCGTGTTCACCACAGCAAGTCGGTCGCCTGCGCGCCCAGGCGCCGATCAAGCCGTTGCCCTTCGGTGTCGAGGTGCAGCCATGAGCCGCGTCGCTGAAACCGATGTGATCATCATCGGCGGCGGGATCGTCGGTGCGTCGGCGGCCCTGATGCTGGCGTTGCGCGGTCAGCGCGTGGTGCTGCTGGAGTGTGATTTCTGTGGATCGCGCTCAAGTGGCGTGAACTACGGCGGCGTACGCCGTCAGGGCCGCTCGCTGGTGCAACTGCCCCTGTCCCAGCGTGCCCATGAACTGTGGAGCGACCTGCCCGGCTTGATCGGTATCGATGGCGAGTATGTCCGTTCGGGCCATCTGAAGCTTGCGCGCAGCGACACCGATATGGCCAAGCTGCAAGCCTGGGCCGACGCTGCTGCCGATTTCGACCTGGGTGTGGAGTTGCTTGACCATGGTCAGTTGCGTCAGCGGTTTGCCTGGGTCGGCGACGTGGCAGTGGGTGCGTCGCTGTGCAGCGGTGATGGGCATGCCAACCCGCGTCTGGTGTCGCCGGCTTTCGCAGCCGCTGCCCGGCGCGCCGGCGCGCGGATCGTGGAGCAGGTCCAACCGCTGGCCTTCGAGCATGATGGCCAGACATTCGAAGTCACCTGCAGCAACGGCGAAAGGCTGCGCGCACCCTGGCTGCTCAACTGTGCCGGGGCCTGGGCCAATCACATTGCCGAGCAATTCGGCGAGCACGTACCTATGACCAGCGGGCACCCGGCCATGCTGGTCACCGAGCCGCTACCGGTGGTCATGGACGTCAGCACCGGTGTCGAAGGCGGCGGTATCTATGCTCGCCAGGTGGCACGTGGCAATTGCGTACTCGGCGGCGGGCAGGGTTTTGCGCTGGACCCGTTGCGGGCGCGCCCCGGCCAGCTGGCGACCTTGGATATCCTGCGCAACGCCGTCGAGTTGTATCCGTTCCTGCACGGTGCACAGGCAATCCGCACCTGGAGCGGGACCGAAGGTTATCTGCCCGATCGTGAGCCCGTGATCGGACACAGCCAGGTACAACCGGGCCTGATCCACGCCTTCGGCTTTGCCGGGGCCGGTTTCCAGATCGGCCCCGCCGTCGGTGAAGCCCTGTCGCAACTGGTCGTCGAAGGCCGCAGCCGGGCGCCGATCGACGCGTTTTCCATCCAACGCTTTTCTCCCCTTGAACTGCATAAAGGAAGGTCGCTTTCATGAAGCCAGTCAAACGTACGGTTCACGCACTCTCCCTCGCTGCCCTGCTGGCCGCCACCGGCGCTCAGGCCGGGCCCACGCTCTACCTGGGCATGAACGGCGGCACCATGGAACGCTTATACGCCGACAAGGTGCTGCCAGCGTTCGAGCAGGCCAACGATGTGAAGGTGGTCATCGTGCCGGGCACCTCTTCGGACATTCTCGCCAAGGTTCAGGCGAGCAAGGACAATCCGCAGATCCACGTGATGTTCCTCGATGACGGCATCATGTACCGCGCCATTTCCATGGGCCTGTGCGACACCTTGCAGGACAGCGATGGCCTGGCGGCGATACCGGCCAAGGCCCGGATCAAGGATCAAGCGGCCGCAGTCAGCCTGGGCGTAACCGGGCTGGCCTACAACACGCGCCTGTTCAAGAAGAATGGCTGGGCGACGCCGACTTCGTGGATGGACATGGCCGACAGCCGCTTCAAGGAAAAACTGGTGTTCCAGTCGCTGGCGTCATCGACCTTCGGGCTGCACGGCTTCCTGATGTTCAACCGGCTGCAGGGTGGCAGCGAAACCGACGTCGAGCCGGGGTTCAAGGCATGGCCGAAGACGGTGGGCCCCAATGTGCTGGAGTACATCGCAAGCTCGGCGAAGATCTCCGAGATGGTCCAGACCGACGAAGCGGCGCTGTTCCCGCTGACGCCGACTCAGGTGACGGCCCTGAAGCTGCGCGGTGTTCCGGTCGAATACGCGCAACCCAAGGAAGGTGCGGTGGTGCTCAACGTCGCCGAATGCGTGATCGCCAAGAACGATCAGCCCGAGCTTGCGCAGAAGCTGGCGGCCTATCTGCTGAGCCCCGAGGCGCAAGCACCGGCGCTGGAAGAAGGCGACCAGATACCGTCCAACCCCAACACGCCGACCACCGAAAAGACCCGTGGTCAGGTGCAGGCGATGGAGAAGTACCTGGAGACGGCAGTGGCCATCGACTGGGACCAGGTCAATCAGCTCCGCCCCGCCTGGAACGCCCGCTGGAGCCGCTCGATCGAGCGCTAGGTAGGTGGCCGACGTTGCGCACTACCCGGTGACAGTGGTGCATTGATGGCTACCGTCGTGACACTCGTTCAAATTCCTGAAACAGGAAAGCCCCGCTGATACGGGGCTTTCTGCATTCAAAACTTCAACAGGATCGTCAAAGCTGCGCCTGTCGTAGCGCCAATGGCACCAATGAATCCTGCAAGGACCATCATGGGGTACAGCGTCCGCTCCCTCGCAAGCTTTCCGGCTTCGGCGTTGAGCTTGGCGGTCTCGGCCATCAGCTTGCCAATATTGGCATGGATCTGCTCGAGTTCGACGGGTTCGAATTTGGGTGGGGTTTGCATGAAATATCCCTTTCGGGTCGAGGGTCTGGCAGATGCTCGACCCTCCGGTTACCTGTGGCACTAAGGCTGAATACAAAACAGCTGGCAAGCATTTGTTGGATCAATTACACCGTGCCGTCCAAGGTTCGTCAATCCGATTGATACACCTCGAATCAACTCTCTCAGGATCGCCGAAACAGGCAAAAAGACACTTCCCAATAGTGTCCAGGACTCACCGCCGTGGATCGTATCCAGCACATCCACTGACCGCAGATAGCGCTATGGCTCAGTGGCTGGCGACAGGCCAGCCGTGAACCTGGTCAGTCCGCCAACCGCCAGGTCGTGACACCTTTGCTGTCTTCAAGCACCACCCCCATGGCCGTCAACTCGTCGCGGATGCGGTCCGATTCGGCCCAGTCCTTGTTGGCGCGGGCCGCCAGGCGTGCGGCGATGAGGGTGTCCACCTGGGCCGCATCGACGCGACCGGCTGCGCCGGCTTGCAGGAATTCGTCGGAGTCCAACTGCAATACGCCGAGCAATCCACCCAATTCGCGCAGGCGGCCGGCCAAGCCCGCGGCAGCGTCGACGTCGGTGTCGCGCAACCGGTTGATCTCGCGGACCAGATCGAACAACACCGCACAGGCTTCCGGAGTACCGAAATCATCGTTCATGGCATTGGCAAAGCGTTCGACGAATGCCTCGCCACCCGCCGCCGCCACCTTGGGCAAGCCCTTGAGCGCATGGTAGAAACGCTCCAGCGCCCCCTTGGCTTCCTTGAGGCTGTCTTCGGAATAGTTGATCGAGCTGCGGTAGTGGCTCGAGACCAGCAGGTAGCGCACCACCTCGGGCTGATATTTCTCCAGCACGTCGCGGATGGTGAAGAAGTTGTTCAACGACTTGGACATCTTCTCGCCGTTGATCCGGATCATCCCGCAATGCAGCCAGGCATTGGCGTAAGGCTTGCCAGTGGCCGCCTCGCTCTGGGCGATCTCGTTCTCGTGGTGCGGGAATTCCAGATCGTTGCCACCACCGTGGATGTCGAAGGTGTCGCCCAGGCAGCAGGTCGACATCACCGAGCACTCGATGTGCCAGCCCGGACGGCCTGGGCCCCACGGTGACTCCCAGCTTGGCTCGCCAGGCTTGACGCCCTTCCACAGGACGAAATCGAGCGGATCCTGCTTGGCCTCTTCCACCTCGATGCGCGCACCGATGCGCAGGTCTTCGATCTTCTTGCGCGACAGCTTGCCGTAGCCCTGGAACTTGCCAACCCGGTAGTACACGTCGCCGTTGCCCGGTGCGTAGGCGTAGCCCTTGTCGATCAAGGTCTGGATCATCGCCAGCATGCCCGGGATGTGGTCGGTGGCACGAGGCTCCTGGTCCGGCTTAAGGATGTTCAGGCGCGCTTCGTCCTCGTGCATCGCATCGATCATGCGCGCGGTCAGGGCATCGAAGCTTTCGCCGTTGTCCCGCGCACGGTTGATGATCTTGTCGTCGATGTCGGTGATGTTGCGTACGTAGGTCAGCTCATAGCCGCTGTAGCGCAGCCAGCGCGTGACCAGGTCGAAGGCGACCATGCTGCGCCCGTGGCCCAGATGGCAGTAGTCGTACACGGTCATGCCGCACACGTACATGCGCACCTTGTTGCCGTCCAGCGGCGTGAAAACCTCTTTGTTCTTGCTCAGCGTGTTGTAGATGTTCAGCACAACGATTCCTCAACTTGGCCTGGCGAGGCTCAGCCCCACGAGTCACGCAGGGTGACGGTACGGTTGAACACCGGACGACCGGGTTGCGTGTCGGCCAGGTCGGCGCAGAAATAACCTTCGCGTTCGAACTGGAAACGATCTTCCGGCGCGGCGTTGGCCAGCGACGGCTCGGCGCGACAGCCACGCAGCACCTGCAGGGAGTCGGGGTTGATGTTGTCGAGGAACGTGGCGCCGTCTTCGGCCTTCTCCGGGTTGGCCGAACGGAACAGACGATCGTACAGGCGCACTTCGCACTCGACGCTGGCGGCGGCCGGCACCCAGTGGATCACGCCTTTGACCTTGCGCCCTTCCGGGTTCTTGCCCAGGGTGTCCGGGTCGTACGAGCAGCGCAGCTCGACGATGTTGCCGTCGGCGTCCTTGATCGCTTCGTCGGCACGGATCACGTAGCTGCCGCGCAGACGCACTTCACCGTTGGGTTCCAAGCGCTTGTAGCCCTTGGGCGGCGCTTCCATGAAGTCGTCGCGATCGATGTACAGCTCGCGCTCGAAGGGCAAGGCGCGCACGCCCATGTCTTCCTTCGGATGGCGCGGCAGTTCGAGGTGCTCGACCTGGCCTTCCGGATAGTTGGTGATCACCACCTTGAGCGGACGCAGCACGCACATGGCGCGCGGTGCCGTGCGGTCGAGGTCGTCACGGATGCTGAATTCGAGCATCGACATGTCGACCACGCCGTCGGAACGGTTGGTGCCGATCATGTCGCAGAAGTTGCGGATCGACGCCGGGGTGTAGCCGCGACGGCGGAAGCCGGAAAGCGTCGACATGCGCGGATCGTCCCAGCCGTGCACGTGCTGCTCGTCGACCAGTTGCTTGAGCTTGCGCTTGGAGGTGATGGTGTAGTTGAGGTTCAGGCGGCTGAACTCGTACTGGCGCGGGTGCGCCGGCACCGACAGGTGGTCCAGGAACCACTCGTACAGCGGCCGATGGCCTTCGAACTCCAGGGTGCAGATCGAGTGCGTGATGCCTTCGATGGCATCGGACTGACCGTGGGTGAAGTCGTAGTTGGGATAAATGCACCACGCATCGCCGGTCTGGTGGTGATGGGCGTGGCGGATGCGATAGAGGATCGGGTCGCGCAGGTTCATGTTCGGCGAGGCCATGTCGATCCGGGCGCGCAGCACGCGCTCGCCGTCCTTGAACTCACCGGCCTTCATGCGTGCGAACAGGTCCAGGTTTTCCTCGACGCTGCGCTCGCGGAACGGGCTGTTGCGGCCCGGCTCGGTGAGGTTGCCGCGGTATTCGCGGGCTTGCTCCGGGGTCAGGTCGCAGACGTACGCATCGCCCTGCTTGATCAGCTCGACGGCCCAATCGTGCAACTGGTCGAAGTATTGCGACGCGTAACGCTCTTCACCGGCCCACTCGAAGCCCAGCCACTTGATGTCGCGCTTGATGGCGTCGATGTATTCCTGGTCTTCCTTGGCCGGGTTGGTGTCGTCGAACCGCAGGTTGCAGACACCGCCGAATTCCTGGGCCAGGCCGAAGTTGACGCAGATCGACTTGGCGTGACCGATGTGCAGATAGCCGTTGGGCTCGGGCGGGAAACGAGTGACGATCTGGCTGTGCTTGCCGGCGTCCAGGTCGGCCTGGATGATCGGGCGCAGGAAGTTGGTAGGCACGGCAGGGCCATTGCCTTTGGAGGTGGGAGCGTTGTCGGCGGTGGGCTTGCTCATTGGAATCCTTGAACGAACGATGCGGCGGCAGCCAGGGTAGGCCGACCAAATCAAAGCGCTTATCATAGCCGAAGCGGTCAACCGGCTGACAGGCCAGCCCCGACAAACTATCGGGTAAATCCTGCAGCATGGAAAAAAACAGCCTTTGAATGGCTATCGGCGCCTGTAAACTGGGCGCCGTCGTTACCGGATGCTCGACAGAGCATTCCCACAGAACATGCTTCATAGACAGAGAGAGCCCCATGTCCAACGTCAAACTGACCACCAACCACGGCGACATCGTGCTGCAACTGAACGCCGAGAAAGCCCCGCTGACCGTGGCCAACTTCATCGAGTACGTCAAAGCCGGTCACTACGAGAACACCGTGTTCCACCGCGTGATCGGTAACTTCATGATCCAGGGCGGCGGTTTCGAGCCAGGCATGAAAGAGAAGAAGGACAAGCGTCCGAGCATCCAGAACGAAGCCGACAACGGCCTGCCGAACAAGAAGTACTCGGTCGCCATGGCCCGCACCATGGAGCCGCATTCGGCGTCGGCGCAGTTCTTCATCAACGTGGGCGACAACAGCTTCCTCAACCACACCTCGAAAACCACCCAGGGCTGGGGCTACGCCGTGTTCGGTGAAGTGATCGAAGGCCAGGACGTGGTCGACAAGATCAAGGGCGTCTCCACCACTTCCAAGGCGGGTCACCAGGACGTACCGGCCGAAGACGTGATCATCGAGAAAGCCGAGATCGTTGAGTGATACTGCTGATCTCCGATCTGCATCTGCAGGAAGAACGCCCGGACATCACCCGGGCGTTTCTGGATTTCCTCGGCGGGCGCGCGCGCTCGGCCGAGGCGCTGTACATCCTGGGCGACTTCTTCGAAGCCTGGATCGGCGACGATGCCATGACCCCTTTTCAATCGTCCATCTGCGCAGCGCTGCGAGCGCTCAGCGACGGTGGCACGAAGATCTTCCTGATGCACGGCAACCGTGATTTCCTGATCGGTTCCACCTTCTGCAAAAAAGCCGGCTGCACCCTGCTGGCCGATCCGAGCGTGGTACGCCTCAATGGCGAACCGGTGCTGTTGATGCACGGCGACAGCCTGTGCACCCTCGACGAAGGCTACATGCGCCTGCGTCGCGTGCTGCGCAACCCGCTGACGCTGTTCGTCCTGCGGAACCTGCCGCTGAGCACCCGTCACAAGCTTGCCCGCAAGCTGCGCAGTGAAAGCCGGGCACAGACGCGAATGAAGGCCAGCGACATCGTCGATGTGACGCCTGAAGAGGTGCCACGGGTGATGCGCCAGCACGGCGTATCCACCCTGATTCATGGGCACACCCACCGCCCGGCGGTGCACGCGGTGCAGGTCGGTGATCTACCGGCGCGGCGTATCGTGCTGGGGGACTGGGATGCGCAGGGCTGGGTGCTGCAGGTGGATGAGCACGGTTTCGACCTGGCGCCGTTCGATTTCACCGCGCAGCCTGCCTGACGCACCGCGCCGCCCTGTTCGCGGCCACTGGCCGCTCCTACAGATACCGCGCCACCCGCGGGAGACACTGCGCCCCATCCGTGGGAGCGGTCAGTGGCCGCGAAGGTGCACCCCCGATCTCAATGTCCACCCCCGGCAGCCGGCCCCGCCTTGGCGGTGAACGGCGGCTTGGCCAGCCACACCAGCAGCACCAGCCCGGCGAAGATCCACCCCATCAGGGTGAAATAATCGACCGTGCTCAGCATGTAGGCCTGGCTGTTCACCATCTGCTCCATCCGTGCATACGCCTGGGGTGTACTGCCGCCCATCTGTTCCAGTGCATGGCGGGTAATCGGATCGTAGGTGCTGATGCTCTCGGTCAGGTAGGCATGGTGCTGATCGGCGCGGCGGATCCAGATCCAGGTCGTCAGCGAGGCGGCGAAGCTGCCGCCCAGGGTGCGCAGAAAGGTCGCCAGGCCTGACCCGTCGGCGATCTGCTGCGGTGGCAGGTCCGATAGCAGAATGCTCAGGGTGGGCATGAAGAACAGAGCCACCCCTGCCCCCATGAACATCTGCACCAGGGCCACGTGCTGGAAATCCACCTGGCTGTTGAACCCGGCGCGCATGAAGCAGCTGGTGCCGATGGCCACGAACGCCAGGCCCGCGAGCAGACGCAAGTCGAACTTGTGTGCGTACTTGCCCACGAAGGGCGACATCAACACCGGCAGGATGCCGATCGGTGCCACGGCCAGGCCTGCCCAGGTAGCGGTATAGCCCATCTGGGTCTGCAGCCACTGGGGCAGGATCAGGTTGATGCCGAAGAATCCGGCGTAGCCGAACACCAGCACCAGGGTACCGATGCGAAAGTTGCGGAACGCGAACAGCCGCAGGTTCACCACCGGATGCTCGTCGGTCAGCTCCCAGATGACGAACGCCGTCAGGGCCACCGCCGAGATGACCGAACCGATCACGATGAAACTCGACTCGAACCAGTCCAGGTCATTGCCCTTGTCCAGCACCACCTGCAAGGCACCGACGCCGATGATCAAGGTGATCAGCCCGACGTAATCCATGGGCTGCCGGCTCAGGTGCACAGGCCGTTTCGCCATCTGCTGGCGCACCACCGCACAGGCGAACAGGCCGATGGGGATGTTGATGAAGAAGATCCATGGCCAGCTGTAACTGTCGGTGATCCAACCGCCCAGGATCGGCCCGGCGATCGGCGCCACCACCGTGACCATGGCCAGCAGCGCCAGCGCCATGCCGCGCTTGGCCGGGGGATACACCGCAATCAACAGGGTCTGTGTCATTGGATACAACGGCCCGGCGACCAGCCCCTGAACAACCCGAAAACCGACCAGCTCGGGCATCGAGGTGGAAATACCGCACAGGAACGAGGCCAGCACGAACAGCATCGTGGCCCACAAAAACAGCTTCACTTCGCCGAAGCGCCGGCTCAGCCAGCCGGTCAGCGGCAAGGCGATGGCGTTGCTCACCGCGAACGAGGTGATGACCCAGGTACCCTGCTCGGAACTGACGCCCAGGTTGCCGGAAATGGTCGGCAGGGCGACGTTGGCAATGGTGGTGTCGAGCACCTGCATGAAGGTCGCCAGCGACAGGCCGATGGTGCAGAGCAACAGGCTTGGCGGCGTGAACGAGGCTTTGGAATCCATGATCCACCCTTTGCAATGCGAGACCGCGCCGACCCGTGACGGGCCGGCTCGGGTAGATCAGCGGGTGGCCGTGGTGCCGGACGCTGCGCTGTTGTCGTGGATCAACTGGGCGATCATGGCATCCGCTTCACCCAACTGCTTGTCGTAGACGTTGGTGGTGAAGGACGCCTGCTGCGGCGGTTGCTGCGCCAATACCGGCCCGCTCTGGTCGTGCAGGTCGACATCCACCACCGTCGACAGGCCGATGCGCAGCGGATGCTCGCTCAACTGTTGCGGATTGATGTGCACCCGCACCGGCACCCGCTGGACAATCTTGATCCAGTTGCCCGTGGCGTTCTGTGCCGGCAGCAAGGCGAAGGCACTGCCGGTGCCCGCACCGAGGCTGTCGATGGTGCCGCTGTACTTCACCTCGTCGCCATACAGATCGCTGGTGATGTCCACCGGCTGGCCGATGCGCATGTGGCGCAGCTGGGTTTCCTTGAAATTGGCGTCGATCCACAACTGGTTCAGCGGAATCACCGCCATGGTCGGCGTTCCCGGCTCGATACGCTGGCCCAGCTGCACGGTGCGCTTGGCCACATAGCCGGTCACCGGGGCGATCAAGGTGGTACGAGCATGGGCCAGGTAGGCCTGACGCAACTGTGCAGCCGCCGCCCGCACGTCGGGGTGGTTGGACACCTGGGTGGCATCGACCAGCGCAGTCGAGGTCGCCAGTTGCTGTTGGGTATTGCTCAGGGCGCTCTGCGCCGAAATCAGATCGTCGTGGGCGTGGGACAGTTCTTCCTGGGAGATCGCCCCGTCGGACGCCAGGTTCTTGCGTCGGCCATAGTTGTCCTGGGCGCGCTGCACTTCCGCCTTGCGCGCAGCCACCTGGGCCTTCATGCCGTCGACGTTGCTGTACAGGCCGCGCACCTGGCGTACCGCCTTGGCCAGATTGGCCTGGGCATTCTGCAGATCGATCTGCGAGTCGTTCGGGTCGAACTGCACCAGGGGCTGGCCTTCGTGCACCAGATCGCCATCGTCGGCACCGATGCTGATCACCGTGCCGGTGGTCAACGGCGTGATTTCCACCACGTTGCCGTTCACGTAGGCATCGTCGGTGCTCTCGTTCCAGCGCCCGTACAGGGTGTACCAGGCCCAGACGCCCAGACCGCCCAGCACCACCAGGGCCAGCAGGATGAACAACCAGAGTTTGCGCTTGCGTCGATTGGCCGGAGCCTTGTCGTCGGCCGCCGGCGCTGCGGGTGGTTGCTGGGAAGCATTGGAATCAGTGGCAGTTGCCATGGCAGTTCACCTGAAAGGGTTCGGTCGGTGTTGCGTCGAGCAGATCGGTCGGGGCGCTGACGCTGGAGTATTCAGCCGGCGGCAGCACCCAGCGCCAGCAGCGGATCCCCCGAAGCTTGCAACAGCTTCTTGAGAATCCGTTCCAGCTCGACGATCTCTTCACGATCGAGCATGCCCACCAGCTCGTTCATGGCGTTGGCGCCAATGACCGGCAGGCGCGCTGCCAGTGCCTGGCCTTCATCGGTCAGCACCAGCTGCACCTGACGTCGGTCGGCAGCGCTGCGCTGGCGCCGTATCAATTGCTTGTGTTCCAGTCGGTCGAGCATGCGCGTCATCGAACCGCTGTCCAGCGATAGGTAGCGCGACATCTCCGCCGGCGTGTCGATGCCAAAACGGGCGTTGATGATCAGCACCTTGAATTGTGCTGCGGTCACGCCATAGGGCACCAGATGCGTGTCCAGCAAACGATCCTTCAACGCCGATCCGCGGCCCAGCAGCAGGCCCAGGTTGCAGGTATGGAAGTTCTCGGGGGTGTAGTGATTCATGGGCCGGAAGCTGTCCACCTGTTAGCCGAATGCATGTCTGCGCGTGTGCATGGATACGATTTGTACATGATTCATACGTCGTCGAAACATAATGTTACTGCTTAGGCAGACAATGTCAAGGCAATGGTTAGCTTGCTAACATTAAGGTCGATCGGTCGCTTTGATGGGAAAAATTCACTCCATCCCGGTGCCCGCTGGCCAAAGCAGGCAACGCTTGGGGCATAATGCTGGCGGTTTCACCCGTAGTGGGGGTCTTCATCTACCTATATGGCCCTCGTTTTCGTCACCCCTCGCCCGCAGGGTTTTCAAGCACATGATCAAATCTCTTCGTCCACTATTGCTCGCCGGCCTGATGCTGCCCCTGGCCCTTCCCCTCTGCGCTGCCCCCCTGAACACCACACTGCCGCCCAAGGTTCAACAGGCCATCAAGGCCAGCAAGCTGCAGAATGACGCGCTGTCTCTGGTGATGCTGCCGCTCAACGGTCCCGGCAGCCCGACCGTGTTCAACGCCGACGTATCAGTGAACCCGGCCTCGACCATGAAACTGGTCACCACCTACGCAGCCCTCGAACTGCTGGGCCCGACCTATCAGTGGAAAACCGAATTCTTCACCGACGGCACACTGAGCAACGGTGTGCTCAACGGCAACCTCTACCTCAAGGGTGGCGGCGATCCCAAGCTGAACATGGAAAAACTCTGGCTGCTCATGCGTGACCTGCGCGCGAACGGCGTGCGTCAGGTGACCGGCGACCTGGTGCTGGACCGCAGTCATTTCATCCAGCCGCAGTTGCCAGCCTTCAACGATGACGGTGGCGACGAGAACGCGCCGTTCCTGGTCCGCCCGGACTCCTTGCTGGTCAACCTCAAGGCCTTGCGCTTCGTCACCCGCAACGACACCGGCAAGGTGCTGGTGTCGGTCGAACCACCGATCGCTACCATTCGCATCGACAACCAGGTCAAAGCGCTGCCAGGAACCAAGTGCACGGGCGACGTGCGCTACAACCCGATCACCCAGGCCGACGGCATGACCGTCGTGGTCAGCGGCCAGTTGGCCGAAGGCTGCAGCTCACAGACCTACCTGTCGCTGCTCGACCACCAGAGCTATGCCGCAGGCGCGGTCCGCGCGATCTGGAACGAATTGGGCGGCACCATCCAGGGCGGCGACCGTGTCGGCACCGTACCCAAGACCGCGCGCGTGCTGGCGCGGGCCTTTTCGCCGGATCTGGTGGAAATCATTCGCGACATCAACAAGTACAGCAACAACACCATGGCCCAGCAACTGTTCCTGAGCCTGGGCGAACGCTATCGCAACGAGGCCGACGGCGACGACGCCAAAGCCGCACAGCGCGTGATTCGTGGTTGGCTGGCGAAGAAAGGCATCACCGCGTCGCACCTGGTGATGGAGAACGGCTCGGGGCTGTCCCGTGACGAGCGCGTCAGCGCGCGGGAGATGGCGACCTTGCTGCAGGCCGCCTGGAAAAGCCCTTACGCCGCCGAGTTCATGGCGTCGATGCCGATCGTGGGCATGGACGGCACCATGCGCAAACGCTTGAAGCGTACGGCGCTGCAAGGTGAAGGCCACATCAAGACCGGCACCCTCAACACCGTACGCGCCATCGCCGGCTACAGCCGCGACAGCAACGGCAACACCTGGGCGGTGGTCGCCATCCTCAACGATCCGCGCCCATGGGGCGCCTCATCGGTTCTGGATCAGGCGCTGCTGGACCTGTACTCGCAGCCAAAGGCCGCGTCTACCTCGCCCAACATCCAGTAACCCTCTAATACCTGTGGCAGCGGGCTCTGCCCGCGAAGGCAGCGCCACATCTCCTCAGTGAGTCACCGCGCCTGGATCTTCCAGGCCCGGTGGATCTTGCCGTTGCGGGCAAAGTCCTGATCCACCGTCTGCGCCGTGATTTCCTCCACTGCATAGCGCTCCGCCAGATTCGCATCGAGCTGGAACTTGCGGAAGTTGTTGGAGAAATACACCACGCCCCCCGGTGCCAACCGAGCGACCGCCAGGTCCAGCAGCTCGACGTGGTCGCGCTGCACATCGAACACCCCTTCCATGCGCTTGGAGTTGGAGAAGGTCGGCGGGTCGATGAAGATCAGGTCGTACTCTTCCCGATTGGCCTGTAGCCAAGCCATCACATCGCCCTGCTCCAGGCGGTTCTTGTCCGAGAAACCGTTCAGGGACAGATTGCGCCGTGCCCAATCCAGATAGGTCTTGGACAAGTCGACGCTGGTGGTGCTACGCGCCCCGCCCTTGGCAGCGTGGACGCTGGCCGTGGCGGTGTAGCAGAACAGGTTGAGGAAACGCTTGCCAGCCGCTTCTTTCTGAATGCGCAGACGCATCGGCCGGTGGTCGAGAAACAGACCGGTGTCCAGGTAGTCGGTCAGGTTGACCAGCAACTGCACACCCCCTTCCTGTACCTGGGTGAACTGGCCCTGGGCACTCTGACGCTCGTACTGACGAGTCCCGCTCTGGCGCTCCCGGCGCTTGATGATGACCCGACTCTTGTCGATGTTCAGTGCCTGCGGAATGGCCGCCAGGGCGTCGTACAGACGCGCCGAGGCCTTCTCCGGGTCGATCGACTTGGGCGCGGCGTATTCCTGCACATGCACCCAGTCGTGGTACAGATCGATGGCCATGGCGTACTCGGGCATGTCCGCGTCATACACCCGATAGCAATCGATGCCCTCGCGTCGTGCCCATTTGCCCAAGGTCTTGAGGTTCTTCTGCAGGCGGTTGGCGAACATCTGCCCGCCTTCGCTCAGCCGCGCCTGTTCGACCACCGGCGCAGGCGCCGGTGCTGGCTTGACTGGGTTGCCGTTCTTGTTCACCCGTGCATACGGATCGGCCAGCGGTGGCGTGGTGTCCACCTGTTCGGCCTGCTCGCGCGCCGCCTGGCGCTGCTCGGGGGTACGGCGCTCACCGGTGACGAACTGGTCGGGCGTTACCTTGATCAACAGCAGCTTGCAGGGCAAGGCACCATTCCAGAACGAATACTGTTTGTGACTGCGGATGCCCATGCGTTTGCCCAGGTCCGGCGCGCCGGTGAACACCGCCGCTTCCCAGTTCAGGCAAGCCTGACGCAGGCGCTCGCCCAGGTTCTGATACAGGTACAGCAGACTGGCTTCGTCACCCAAGCGCTCGCCGTACGGCGGGTTGCAGATGACCAGGCCTTTCTGATTCTGATCCGGACGGGGCTCGAAGGTCGCCACCTCGCCCTGATAGACCTTGATCCAATCGCTGAGGCCAGCTCGCTCGACGTTGTTGCGCGCCGGCTGGATCAACCGCGGATCGGCTTCGTAGCCACGAATCCAGGCCGGGGTCTTGGCCAAGCCAGCCTCGGCGCGAGCCAGTGCCTCGTCGTGCAGCTTGCGCCACATGGCCGGGACATGGCCCAGCCAGGCGCTGAAACCCCAGCGGGTACGCTTGAGGTTGGGCGCGATGTCGGCAGCGATCATCGCCGCCTCCACCAGAAAGGTGCCTACACCACACATCGGGTCGGCCAGGGCGCCGCCTGCGGCAGCGATGCGTGGCCAGCCAGCGCGAATCAGAATGGCAGCGGCAAGGTTTTCCTTGAGTGGCGCGGCGCCCTGCTGCAGACGATAGCCACGCTGGTGCAGGCTGTGCCCGGACAGGTCGAGCGAGAGAATGGCTTCACCGCGATCCAGGCGCAGGTGCACGCGCAGGTCCGGATTGAGCTTGTCGACGCTGGGACGCTCGCCGCTGGGCGTGCGCAGCTTGTCGACGATGGCATCCTTGACCTTCAGTGCACCGAAGTGAGTGTTGTCGATGCCCGAGCCATGCCCACTGAATTCGACGGCCAGGGTGCCATCGGGTAGCAGGTGGTCCTGCCACTCGACATCGAGCACGCCGTGATAGAGCTCTTCAGCGTCTTTCATGGCAAAGCGCTTGAGCACCAACAACACGCGGTTGCCCAGGCGCGACCACAGGCACAGCCGGTAGGCGGTTTCCATGTCGGCCATCCCGCGCACGGCGGAAGTGTGTTCGCGGGTTTCTTCCAGCCCCAAGGCGGTGGCCTCCTCGGCCAACAAGCCTTCGAGACCCTTGGGGCACGTGAGAAACAGTTCAAAACGGTCCGACATGGTATTTCCTGGCCCTTGCGGGCATCGATGAGAGGGCAAGCGCATTGCCCTTTCGAGGTTCAACCAGGCGCTTTACGCAATAGAGCGCCCGAACGACACCACCATGGTGTCAGCCCACCTCACCTGTTGCCATGTTCGGCGCAAAGATGAGGCAGAACGTGATTCTGCTGAAAAAAGGGCCGCTCAGGCGACCCTTCGTCGATTTAATGCCACATCGAAATCGAGATGATTCGCAATGGCATAGTGATCTCAAACTACGCTGCAGGCCCTGCACACGACGGACTTGCAGACCTCGGGCGCCAGAAGCACCTGCTTACTTATCGCCCATACCGCTAAATCGTTACGTGCTTATGACAAAACGATCATTCACATGACGCAGTTCAACGTTTAGAAATCACCTCAGGTCGTCGCTGCAATGGCGATGACATCACTGCTCGCCACGCCGGCAGCGAGCGCGATACCGGCAGACCATCTGCCTGGCCTCAGACGAGGCCGACGGGACATTACAGTCAATAGACAGAGGGCAACACCCTATGAGAAGACTTAAGCGTGATCCGTTGGAACGAGCATTTCTACGCGGATACCAGTATGGCATCCATGGCAAATCCCGCGAGCTTTGCCCTTTTACTCTACCGTCGGTACGCCAAGCCTGGATCAACGGCTGGCGCGAAGGACGCGGCGACAACTGGGACGGTATGACCGGCACTGCGGGAATCCATAGGCTCAACGAACTTCACGCCGTCGGCTGAAAACCTTTTTTACCTGTTCACCATGCACGCCCAACCAGGGCGGCGGGCTAGCGCCCAGGGGCCTCTTCACGGGGCCCCTTTCACGCCTGGATTCAGCGAGTCGCCTGCAGCGCGGCAATGGCGTCCACTGACTCCCGGATCAATGCCGGCCCCTTGTAGATGAACCCCGAGTAGATCTGCACCAGGCTGGCACCGGCGGCGATCTTCTCAGCCGCATGCCCTCCTTCGGTAATACCGCCCGCTGCAATGATCGGCAACTTGCCACCCAGGGTCTGGGCCAGCACCTTGACGATGTGCGTGCTCTGTTCGCGCACCGGCGCCCCTGAAAGCCCCCCAGCTTCCTCCCCGTGCACGAGCCCCTCGACCCCTGCTCGGCCTAGCGTGGTGTTGGTGGCGATCACCGCATCCATCCCCGAATCGACCAGCGCCTGAGCCACCAGCGCGGTTTCTTCGTCACTCATGTCCGGGGCGATCTTGATCGCCAGGGGAACGTGACGACCGCTCTGCCCAGTCAACACCACACGGCGTTCGGCCAGGGTATCGAGCAGCTGCTTGAGCGAATCGCCGAACTGCAGGCTGCGCAGGCCGGCGGTATTGGGGGAGCTGATGTTGACCGTGATATAGCTGGCGTGGTCATAGACCTTGTTCAGGCAGATCAGGTAGTCATCGACCGCCTGCTCGACCGGCGTGGTCAGGTTCTTGCCGATGTTGATACCCAGCACGCCCCGATACTTGGCAGCTTTCACACGCGCCACCAGATTGTCGACGCCCAGGTTGTTGAAACCCATGCGATTGATGATCGCCGTGGCCTCCGGCAGACGAAACAGCCGGGGCTTGGGGTTGCCTGGTTGCGGACGCGGGGTCACGGTCCCGATTTCGACGGAACCGAAACCCAATTGAGCGAAACCGTCGATGGCCGCGCCGTTCTTGTCCAGCCCAGCCGCCAGCCCGACCGGGTTATCGAACTGCAGCCCCATGACCGTCACCGGCAGGCGTGCCGGCGGCTTGGTAAGCAGGCCGTTGAGGCCCAGGCGGCCACCAGCGCCGATCAGGTCCAGCGACAGGTCGTGGGAGGTTTCTGCGGACAGTTTGAATAACAGCTGGCGGGCCAGAGTGTACATAGGCGGGCTGAGCTCGGTGGAAGCGATAGAGGGGTGCGATTGTGCCAGATTCGGACCTGGTTAGGTATGCCGACGCCCCTGCCGGCCACCAAATCGCAGGCAAAGAAAAGCCCGGCCTAAGCCGGGCTCTTCGTTGAAGCAGTCGCTAATTACTTAGCTTGAGCTTCTACTTCAGCTTCTACGCGACGGTTTACAGCGCGGCCAGCGTCAGTGGCGTTGTCAGCCACTGGGCGGGTTTCGCCGTAGCCAACCGACTGAACGCGGTTGGATTCAACACCGTACTGACCGGTCAGCACTTGCTTGACAGCAGCGGCGCGACGCTCGGACAGCTTCTGGTTGTAAGCGTCAGGACCGACGGAGTCAGTGTGACCTTCAACAGTGGTGGTGGTCTGTGGGTACTGCTTCATGAAGTCAGCCAGGTTCTTGATGTCGCCGTAGCTGTTGGTCTTCACGACCGACTTGTCGAAGTCGAACTTGACGTCCAGCTCAACGCGAACGGTTTCGGCAACGGCTGGGCAGCCATCAGCGTCAACGGTAACGTTGGCAGGGGTGTCAGGGCACTTGTCGACGTTGTCGCACACGCCGTCGTTGTCGGAGTCAGCGCAAACTTCAGCTACTGGAGCTGGAGCAGCGACTGGAGCAGGCTTGGAGCCGCCACCGAAGTTCACACCAACGCCGACGGCAGGAGCCCACTCGGTGTCGCCCTTGTCGATGTTGTACAGAGCTTCAACGCCGGCACGGGCGTAGAAGTTATCGGTGAAGTAGTACTTGGCGCCGCCACCCAACTTGGCGAGGGTGGAGTGGTCACGACCACCGCTGTCCTGGCCAATGCTCTGGTGTGCGAAACCAGCGGAGACGTACGGACGCAGACCGGCGCCTGGAGTACCGAAGTGGTAGAAAGCGTCCAGAGCGGCATCGGCGCCCTTGATGTTTTTGCCAGCATCGCTACGGATGTTGTGGACTTCGTCGTAGGACAGAGCCAGTTCAACGTCGTCGGTCAGGAAGTAGCCAATCGAGCCACCGAACAGGTTGCCGTCGTTCTTGTAGTCACGGGCGCTGTCAGTCATGTACTTCTTGGCGAAGCCTTCCACCTCGACTGCGCCTTGGCCTTGTGCCAATACGCCGAACGAAGTCACGGCAACAAGAGAACCAATGGCAAGGCCCAAGGTGTTTTTCAGTTTCATCCGTTAAATCCCCATCTGGTGATTGTTAAGCGCCCCTAATCCAGGGGCAGCTCGACGACAAGTCTAGCAGACCTTGCCGATACGTTAGAGACCTTTGCGCCGAACTAAGTTTCGGACAGGTCTGCAAATTTATCGCGGAGCTTATCTAAAGCCCGCTTGTACCGCATTTTGGTGGCGCTCAAGCCCATGTGCATGATGTCGGCGATCTCCTGGAATTCCAGCTCCGCGACGAATCGCAGTACCAGAATCTCCCGATCGATCGGGTTCACGTACACCAGCCAACGGTCGAGACCACCGCGCTCCTCCGGCTTGGGCGCCTTCTCTTCGGATGCCTCCTCGAGCGGATCGAGACTCAAGGCATCCATCAAGCGGCGCTTTCGCCTTTCCTTTCTGTACTGCGTGATGCATTCGTTATAGGTGATGCTGTAAAGCCACGTCTTGAATTTCGACTTTCCCTCGAAATTCTTTAGCCCGTACAGCACCTTCAGCATCACTTCCTGACAGACATCGTCAGCGTCACGATCGTTCCCTAAATATCTTGCACAGACGTTGAAAAGGGTTCGCTGGTAGCGACGCATCAACTCTTCATACGCCCGTGTGACATGGAACAGCTCCTCGTGCGAACGCGCCACCAACTCCTCGTCAGAGAGCTCGCGGGGGTCGTAGCGCACGGGCAGCGTATGTACTTTATTCAAAACAGGTCGGCCCGAAGGTCAGGTCCCCGAAGGTCTGGTCAGTGTCCGCCACGGCATGATCGCTCAGCCTTTTTGCGGCGGCATACATTAGCAAAACGTTGACCTATCGGCTACTCACCCGCTGCTCCAGCAACTCGCGGTTGGACATCGAGACCAGTTCGCCGTCGTTGGTCAGGACCGTCGTCTTGACGGTGCCGATTGCCTCGATCTGCCCTTCGACCTCGCCAACCTGCACCTGCTGGCCTACCTGAAACATTTCCCGCACGTAGATTCCGGCCAGTATCTGACTGGCGATTTCACGGCTGCCCAGCCCCATCGCCAGCGCCGCGGCCAGACCAACGGTAATCAACGCGATGACGATCACATGGTTCAGCAGGTCGGTCTTGACCTCCAGCTGACTGATGGCTACCGAAATGCTGATGATGATCACCAGCCACTGAGCCACCCGACCCAGACCTGCAGCATAGTCGAGCCCGACCCCTTCAGCGGCGCCGCGCACCACGCCGTTGACCAGTTGCGCCAGCAGCACGCCGACCAGCAGCACCAGCGCGGCACCGAACACCTTGGGCAGGTACAGCGCCAGCATGTCCAACGTCGCCGACACACGCTGCAGCCCCAGCGACTCGGCAGCCGACACCAGGAAGATCAACAGCACGAACCAGTAGACGATCTTGCCGATCAGGGTCGAGATCGGCACCTTGAGGCCGCCGCGGCCCAGCAACTTGGTCAGGCCCGTACCAGCCATCAGGCGATCGAGGCCGAACTTGGCCAGCAGCTTGGACAACAAGGTATCGAGCAGCTTGGCCACCAGGAAGCCCAGGATCACCACGACCAACGCACCGAAGAGGTTGGGGATGAAGTTGGCGACCTTGGTCCACAAAGCGGTCATCGCCGCAAACAGGCTTTGGGTCCAGGGATCCAGTTCCATTGATCAATCAGCCTTATCCGCAACAGCGGCGGAGTTTTTACGACGCGACACCGGCGCGATATTCGCCGAACCACTGTTCACCGCGATCATGAACGCCTGCCCCCAACGCCCCATGAGGCTGAAGAGGTCACCTGCGCCGACTTGCCGATTGGCGGTCTTGAGCACCCGCCCCAGCGCGGCGCGATCGTCGCGACCTGGCGCCTGGGCGTTGAGCATGTCTCGCAGGGATTCTTCGAACGGATCAGGCATGCACACCTCGCGAATTTCATTCAAAGACGAGACCGTTGCACGGTGAGTCACAACGATCGTCCCGCGCAGAGGTTAAAGTCTCGATCAGACCCAGCGCAAGCGGCGAAACAACAACCACTGCCCCAGCGCCACCACGACCATCAATCCGCAGGCCATGGTGAAGCCATAGGGGTTGTCCGAACCCGGTATTCCGCCGACGTTGATGCCCAGCAGGCCGGTGAGAAAACTCATCGGCAGGAAGATCCCGGTGATCACCCCGAAGCGATACATGGTGCGGTTCATGCGCTCGCTCTGGCGCCGGTCTTCGGCTTCGAGTACCAGCCCTACCCGCTCGCGCGCCAGTTCGAGCTCTTCCAGGTAGCGGGTCAGGCTGTTGTTCAGCTCGTTCCAGTAATCGGCGTCATCGTCAACGAACCACGGCACCTTGTTGCGCGCCAGCTGGCCATAGATATCACGTTGCGGCGCCAGGAATCGCCGCAGTCCTGCGGCACGACGTCGCAGTTGCAGAATGCTGCCATGCTCGGGGGTGTACCGCTCGTCGGCGTCGAGTTTGTCTTCTTCCAGATCGACGGTTTCGGAGAGGCCCTCCACCAAAGCCTGAACCTTTTCCGTCAGGTGCTGGGCCAGGTAGAGAATCAGTTCCGAAGCGGTCCTGGGGCCTTTGCAGGCGGCGAACTGTTCGAGCAGGTCGTCGGTTGCGCGCAACGGTCGCAGGCGCAGGGAAATAATCCGCTGGGCCTGGGCGAAGATGCGCACCGAAACCATGTCTTCGGGTTCGGCACCGGGATTGAGGTTGACCCCGCGCAGAAACAGCAGCAGTTCATCGTCGGGCAGCGGCACCAGGCGTGGACGGGTGTTCTCTTCGAGCAGCAGGTCGCAGGCGAATTCGCTCAGGCCGCTGCTGCGGCGCAGCCAGTTGCGGGTCTGGGGATGACTGCGGTCCCAGTGCAGCCACAGGCTCTGATGAGGCTGCAGCTGCAATTCATCGATTTCGGTCCGGGCAATCGAGCGCGCGCCGCCTTTGCCGTCCAGCACCAAGGCATGCACCAGCCCCCACTGCGCGTTTTCTTCCTCGAACATCGTGTCCCCGTTACTGATGGAAAATTCTCATTCCGGCATGGTCAGCGCCTTCGGCGAGACGATGATGCCGTTGTTGTCGGCATACAGATAGTGGCCGGGGATGAAAGTTACGCCAGCAAAGCTGACCTTCACGTCGAGATCGCCCAGGCCGCGTTTGACGGTGGGCATCGGATGACTGGCCAAGGCCTGAACACCGACATCGGTTTGCGCGAGCATGTCGACGTCACGCACGCACCCATAGATGACGAGGCCTTCCCAGCCGTTCTCGGCAGCCTTCTGCGCAAGCATGTCGCCCAGCAACGCCTTGCGCAGCGAGCCACCGCCATCGACCACCAGCACCTTGCCGGTGCCATCCAGCGCGACCTGCTCGCGCACCCGCGAGTTGTCCTCGAAGGTCTTGATGGTGACGATCTGGCCGCCGAAGGAGTCGCGGCCGCCGAAATTGCTGAACATCGGTTCGAGCACTTCGACGTCGGGGTAGGCGTCGCACAGGTCGGGGGTCAGATAGTGCATGGCGTTGCTCCTGGGGCGAGTGGCGGCTGCAAGAGCCGGAAAGCTGCGCCGGACGCGGCGCGGCCATCACAGCCTAGACCATGCTCAGGTCGCCGCCAACGGGGTCGCACCTGGCAGCAATGGCCGGTAGGGGTCGCTCAGCCAGGTACCGACCAGCGGCCAGACCTCGGCCTGGGCCTGGGGGCTGACCAACATGCGTACGTGATCGAAATCATCGCCGAAGCCCTCGCCGCGGCCCAGGTTGACGAACTGGTTATGGCTGCCCGCGAACTGCTCGAAGAGGTCCCGACAGGCCCAGCTCGGGTCCTGCAGGTCACCTGCGGCGGCCACGGCCAGGATCGGCAGCTTCACCTCGTGCAGCCCTTCCCACCAATCACGCTGGCTGTCGCCGAAACGGCCGAACAGCCCTTTCCAGCGCAGCCATTCCAGGCCGACGCCCACGGGCTCGTCTTCCGGACCGCGCTTGAGCCGAGCGCCGGAAATGTGCGGGTAACGCTTGAGCAGCAAGCGCCCGGCCCAGTTCAGCGGCGGAATCCGCAGTGGCCAGTGGCGACGACTGACCTGCGCGCCGAACAGGGCCGCGGAGGCAGCCAGATCGCCTTGCAGATAGCCGCCACCCAGGGCCGCCGCCAAGGTGATGCCGCCGAGCGAATGCCCGACCCAGTGCGGCGTCTGGGCGCTGACCTCGGCGACGAACGCACCGATCACCGGCAGATCGTACTGGGCATAGTCGGCCACGGTGTTGCTGGCGTAATGCTGGTTGCGCGGCGACAGGCCGTGCCCGCGCATTTCGGCGATCCAGACATCGAAGCCACGACGCGCCAGCCAGGGCCCCAGGCCGATGCCCTTGGGCGAGTACCAGAAGCGCCGATTGGAAAAGCTGCCATGCAGGAGGATCACCGGCACTCCGCGGGCGCCGGGCTGATCGGCCAGGCCCAGGCGCGTCAACGCCAGTTCGACGCTGGGGTCGGGGCTGTTGGCGGCCTTGATGCGGTAGATGTCTTCGCTGAGGTCGCCGCGACGCTCGGCACTGAGCAGCGCGACGGGAAAGAGGGTACTGCTGCTTTGCATAGGGCACTTGCATCTGAATGAATGAAACCGTAGCAGCGGCGCAAGCCGCGTAGCCTTTTGATTTGCCTTTGAAAAGCAAGATCACAAGCTACGCGGCTTGCGCCGCTGCTACAGGGGACCGGGTGTGTGGGAGGACACACCGGTCTGGGGGTTGCGGTGTTTAGGCGACGCCTTCCTTTTCAGCCAGGAAGAACCAGGTTTCCAGGACCGAGTCCGGGTTCAGCGAAACGCTTTCGATGCCCTGCTCCATCAGCCACTTGGCCAGGTCGGGGTGATCGGATGGCCCCTGGCCGCAGATGCCGATGTACTTGCCGGCCTTGTTGCACGCCTGGATGGCGTTGGCCAGAAGCTTCTTGACTGCCGGGTTACGCTCGTCGAACAGGTGGGCGATGATCCCCGAGTCGCGGTCCAGGCCCAGGGTCAGCTGGGTCAGGTCGTTGGAGCCGATCGAGAAGCCGTCGAAGAACTCGAGAAATTCGTCGGCCAGGATCGCATTGGATGGCAGCTCGCACATCATGATGATGCGCAGGCCGTTGTCGCCGCGGGCCAGGCCGTTCTCGGCGAGCAGGTCGATCACCTGCGACGCTTCGCCCAGGGTGCGCACGAACGGCACCATGATCTCGACGTTGGTCAGACCCATTTCGTTGCGCACCCGCTTCATTGCCCGGCATTCGAGCTCGAAGCAGTCGCGGAACGACTCACTGATGTAGCGCGACGCCCCGCGGAAGCCCAGCATCGGGTTTTCTTCTTCGGGTTCGTAGAGCTTGCCGCCGATGAGGTTGGCGTATTCGTTGGACTTGAAGTCGGACAGCCGGACGATGACCTTTTTCGGCCAGAACGCCGCTGCCAGGGTGCTGATGCCCTCGACCAGCTTGTCGACGTAGAAACTCACCGGGTCGCTGTAGCCGGCCACGCGCTTGTCCACGCTGTCCTTGATTTCCGGGGTCAGGGTGTCGTAGTTCAGCAGCGCCTTGGGGTGCACGCCAATCATGCGGTTGATGATGAACTCCAGGCGCGCCAGGCCGACACCGGCGTTGGGCAGCTGGGCGAAGTCGAAGGCGCGATCCGGGTTGCCGACGTTCATCATGATCTTGAACGGCAGCTCGGGCATGGCATCGACCGAATTCTGCTTGATGTCGAAGCCCAGCTCGCCCTCGAAGATGTAACCGGTGTCGCCTTCGGCACAGGAAACCGTAACGCCCTGACCGTCCTTGAGCAACTGGGTGGCATTGCCGCAGCCCACAACGGCAGGAATGCCCAGTTCACGGGCGATGATCGCCGCGTGGCAGGTGCGTCCGCCGCGGTTGGTGACGATAGCGCTCGCGCGCTTCATCACCGGTTCCCAGTCCGGATCGGTCATGTCGGAAACCAGCACGTCGCCGGCCTGGACCTTGTCCATCTCGGATACGTCATGAATGATGCGCACCTTGCCGGCGCCGATGCGCTGGCCGATGGCCCGGCCTTCGACCAGCACGGTGCCCTTTTCCTTGAGCAGGTAACGTTCCATGACATTGGCGCTGGAGCGGCTCTTGACCGTTTCGGGGCGCGCCTGAACGATGTACAGCTGACCGTCGTCACCGTCCTGGGCCCACTCGATGTCCATCGGGCGGCCGTAGTGCTTCTCGATGATCATCGCCTGCTTGGCCAGCTCGCTGACCTGCGCATCGGTCAGGCAGAAGCGCGCGCGTTCGGCCTTGTCGACGTCCACCACCTTGACCGAGCGACCGGCGCGGGCTTCGTCGCCGTAGACCATCTTGATCGCCTTGCTGCCCAGGTTGCGCCGCAGGATGGCCGGGCGACCGGCTTCCAGGGTGTTCTTGTGCACATAGAATTCGTCGGGGTTGACCGCGCCCTGCACCACGGTTTCACCCAGGCCGTAGGCGCCGGTGATGAACACCACATCGCGAAACCCGGACTCGGTGTCCAGCGTGAACATCACCCCCGCGGTACCGGTTTCCGAGCGGACCATGCGCTGCACACCGGCCGACAGGGCGACCAGCTTGTGATCGAAGCCCTGGTGCACGCGGTAGGCAATGGCACGATCGTTGAACAGCGAGGCAAAGACTTCCTTGGCCGCACGGATGACGTTGTCGACGCCGCGGATGTTGAGGAAGGTTTCCTGTTGGCCGGCAAAGGAAGCATCGGGCAGGTCTTCGGCGGTAGCCGAGGAGCGCACGGCCACGGCGATGTCCGGATTGCCCTTGGAGAGTTCGGCGAAAGCGATGCGGATCTCTTCGTTGAGGCGCTCGGGGAACTCGGCTTCCATGACCCACTGGCGAATCTGCGCGCCGGTGCGGGCCAGGGCGTTGACGTCGTCCACGTCCAGCGCATCGAGGGCAGCGTGGATCTGCTCGTTCAGGCCGCTGAGCTCGAGGAAGTCGCGATAGGCCTGGGCAGTGGTGGCAAAGCCGCCGGGGACCGACACGCCGGCACCGGCCAGGTTGCTGATCATCTCGCCCAGGGACGCGTTCTTGCCCCCCACGTGTTCCACATCATTATTACCAAGCTTATCGAGGGAAACTACGTACTCTACCAAGGTGATCTCTCCACTGACTGGGTTGGAAAAGCTCGGGTGCCGGGCGCGAATGAACGCACACGGGGGCTGTGGCCGCAGCCCTGGAAATGAACGAGAATGCCTGGCAATGCTGGCCATCAATCAGGCCTATCATATCCAAGAATCGTCAGTTGCTTAAGGGCCGGGGCGCACAATGAAACGATCTGCATTCTTCATCTCCGACGGTACCGGCATTACCGCCGAAACGCTGGGGCAAAGTCTACTGGCGCAGTTCGAAAACATTACCTTCAGCAAGTTCACGCGGCCCTATATCGACAGCGTGGACAAGGCCCGGGCCATGGTACAGCAAATCAATAACTGCGCTGACAAGGACGGCGTACGGCCAATCATCTTCGACACTATCGTCAATCAGGACATCCGCGAGATCCTGGCGACCTCCAACGGTTTCATGATCGATATCTTCTCGACCTTCCTGGCGCCGCTGGAAATGGAGCTCAGCGCCCATTCCTCGTATTCGGTCGGCAAGTCTCACTCCATCGCCCACAACGCCAACTACATGGAGCGCATCGAGGCGGTCAACTTCGCCCTGGACAACGACGACGGTGCCAGGACCCACTACTACGACAAGGCCGACCTGATCCTGGTGGGCGTTTCGCGCTGTGGCAAAACCCCGACCTGCCTGTACATGGCCATGCAGTTCGGCATCCGCGCGGCCAACTACCCGTTGACCGAGGACGACATGGAACGCCTGCAACTGCCGCCCGCGCTCAAGGCTCACCAGCACAAGCTGTTCGGCCTGACCATCGACCCCGACCGGTTGACCGCGATCCGTCACGAGCGCAAGCCGAACAGTCGCTACGCCAGCTTCGCCCAGTGCGAATTCGAGGTGCGCGAGGTGGAAGGCCTGTTCCGCCGGGAGAACATTCCCAACATCAATTCGACGCATTTCTCGGTGGAGGAAATCTCCGCGAAGATCCTCGTCGAAAAAGGCGTCGAACGGCGCTTCAAGTAGCTATCGCCAGGCACGCCGGGCAGGCGCCCGACGAACTTTCGGATCGTTCCAGACTCCAAGGCCTCGCCTGGCGGTGCATGCGCTGGCGGCGTGAAAGCACCGTGCTAGAATGCAGCGCTCCCTTCCTGTTACCCGCGGAACGTTTTCGCGGTGTCCGATTCGGTATTCATAATTTCAATTCATGACTCTCAAGCCCCTCTCCCGCCTGCTCAGCCTCCTCTTCATTCCGGGCCTGAGCATGGCCGCCGAAAAGACCACCTACGGCTTGAACGAATACGCACAGCTGACCGACATCGACCTGCGGGTCGCGGCCAAGCTCGACACCGGCGCGCTGACCGCCTCGCTCAGCGCCCGTGACATCAAGCGCTTCAAGCGCAACGGGCAATCCTGGGTGCGCTTCTATCTGGCCATCGACAACGCCCATTCTCACCCCATCGAACGGCCGCTGGTGCGCATGAGTTCCATCAAGCGCCGGGCCGATGACTGCGAATGCAGCGCGCAGGAGCGCAAGACTCACACCCAGCGACCGGTGATCGAACTCGACGTGTGCATGGGCCACACCCAGCGACGCATCGAGGTCAACCTGACCGACCGCACCGCATTCGACTACCCGCTGCTGATCGGCTCCGACGCGCTGACCCGCTTCGATGCGCTGGTCGACCCCAGCCGCAAACACGCTGCCGGCAAACCTGCCTGCGCCACTGTCGCCAAAATCGCAGAGTAATTTCAATGCGCGCGCTAACCCTGCACCTGAAGATCCTGATCACCGCGCTGGTGGCTCTGGGCATCGCCATCACGGCCTATCAGATTCTGGTCCTCGGCATTCCGGTGACCGAAGACGAAACCGACGACCTGTGGAACATCGATGCCAAGGTCGAGTTCGTCGCCAGCGCCAAGGACCCGGTGAAGGTGCAGATGTTCGTGCCGCCGCTGAGCCGTGACTACGTGAGCCTCAACGAGAGCTTCATCTCCAACAACTACGGGGTCAGCGTCAATCGCCTGGACGGCAACCGCAAGGTGACCTGGTCGGCCCGCCGCGCCTCGGGCAACCAGACACTGTATTACCGCCTGGTGCTGACCAAGCGCTACAGCGGTGAAAAGCCCAAGGTCAAGGGGCCCATCTTCCGCGACAGCCTGGCCGTGGAAGGCCCGGAGAAGATCGCCGCCGAGGCATTGCTGGCCCCCATCCGCCAGCATTCGGCGGACGTCGAAACCTTCGTCGGCGAAACCATCAAGCGGGTCAACAACCTGGCCGACGACAACGTCAAGCTGCTGCTGGCCGGTGACACCTCGACCCTGCACAAGGCGCGGATCGTCGACCTGCTGCTGTCCATCGCCCACGTGCCAATGGAGAAGGTCCACACCGTACGTCTGCTGGCCGATCAGGCGCAGACGCCGGAACTGTGGCTGCGCAGCTTCAACGGCAGCGACTGGCTGTACTTCAACCCTGATACGGGCGAGCAGGGCCTGCCCGAGGATCGCCTGCTCTGGTGGACGGGTGACGAGAACCTGGTCAGCGTGGAGGGCGGACGCAAGGCGACCGTGACCTTCACCATGAACAACAGCGAGATGAACGCCATTCGCCTGGCCAAGCTGACCGACGAAAACACCGACGCCGACTTTCTCGAATACAGCCTCTACGGCCTGCCGCTGCAGACCCAGCAGACCTTCATGATCATGGTGATGATCCCGATCGGCGTGCTGGTCATCCTGATCCTGCGTAACCTGATCGGCATCCAGACCCTGGGCACCTTCACCCCGGTGCTGATCGCCCTGGCGTTCCGCGAAACCCAGCTGGGCTTCGGCATCATCCTGTTCACCGTGATCACCGCCCTGGGGCTGTCGCTGCGCTCGTACCTGGAGCACCTGAAGTTGCAGATGCTGCCCAGGCTGTCCGTGGTACTCACCTTCGTCGTGGTGCTGATTGCCGCCATCAGCCTGTTCAGCCACAAGCTGGGCCTGGAGCGCGGGCTGTCGGTGGCGCTGTTCCCGATGGTGATCCTGACCATGACCATCGAGCGCCTGTCGATCACCTGGGAAGAACGCGGCAGCGGGCACGCCCTGAAGGTCGCCGTGGGCACGCTGTTCGCCGCGTCTCTGGCGCACATCCTGATGAGCGTTCCGGAACTGGTGTACTTCGTGTTCACCTTCCCTGCGATCCTGTTGATTCTGGTCGGTTTCATGCTCGCCATGGGCCGCTACCGGGGTTACCGCCTGACCGAACTGGTCCGTTTCAAGGCATTCCTCAAGCAGGCCGATTCCTGATGTTCGGTTTGTGGAAGACCTGGAAGGCGCTGGAGGCCCGCGGCATCATGGGCATCAACCGGCGCAACGCCGATTATGTGCTCAAGTACAACCGGCGCAGCCTCTACCCCATCGTCGATGACAAGATCATTACCAAGGAGCGCGCCATCGCTGCAGGCATTCACGTGCCTGAGATGTTCGGGGTCATTTCCACGGAAAAACAGATCGACCGCCTGGACGAGATCATCGGCGGCCGCAGTGACTTCGTGGTCAAGCCTGCCCAGGGGGCCGGCGGGGACGGCATCCTGGTGGTCGCCGACCGCTTCGAGGAGCGCTTTCGCACCGTGTCGGGCAAGATCATCAGCCGCGCCGACATCGAACACCAGATCTCCAGCATTCTCACCGGCCTGTATTCACTGGGCGGGCACCGCGATCGCGCCTTGATCGAATACCGGGTGATTCCCGACCAGATCTTCAAGAGCATCAGCTACGAAGGCGTGCCGGACATCCGCATCATCGTGCTCATGGGCTACCCGGTCATGGCCATGCTGCGCCTGCCGACCCGGCAATCGGGCGGCAAGGCCAACCTGCACCAAGGTGCCATCGGCGTGGGCGTCGACCTGGCCACCGGGGTGACCCTGCGCGGTACCTGGCTCAACAACATCATCAGCAAGCACCCCGACACCACCAACGCGGTGGACGGCGTGCAACTGCCCAACTGGGACGGTTTCATGCGTCTGGCAGCGGGCTGCTACGAGCTCTGCGGGCTGGGCTACATCGGCGTCGATATGGTCCTGGACCAGGAAAAAGGCCCGCTGATCCTGGAGCTCAACGCCCGCCCCGGGCTGAACATCCAGATCGCCAACGATTGCGGCCTGACCCTGCGCACCCAGGCCGTGGAAAAACACCTGGAAGAACTGGCCGCCGAAGGCCTCGTGGAAACCGTGGAAGAACGCACACGGTTCGTCCAGGCGCTGTTCGGTCACGTGCCTGCCGTGACGAGCTGAGACCGGACGCCACACCGCCCGCACACGAGCGGCCGGGTGCATTACAATCCCAGCCCCGCCACTGGCCACCGATCTATCATGCCGACCTGCTTGCTCCACGCCCTGCCCTACCTGGCCGATCCGGCGCCCTATTTCGCCGTGGTCCGCCACGCCCCCGGCGCGGTACTGCTCGACAGTGCGCAGCCGATTGCCCAACGCGGCCGCTTCGACCTGATCAGCGCCTGGCCCCTGCAGACGCTCAGCGTTCAAGCCGATGAATCCGGCCAGCAGTATCTGCACCGTGCGCGCCAGGCATTGGCCGGATTGGGTCAGGCGCAATTGCCCGATGGCTGCGAACTACCGTTCGCCGGTGGTCTGATCGGCTACCTGAGCTACGATTTCGGCCGCCGAATGGAGAACCTGCCACACCCCAACCACGACGATCTCGACCTGCCGCACGCCAGCCTCGGCCTGTATGGCTGGGCCCTGATCAGCGACCATCAGCGGCAGACCAGCCACCTGATGTTCCATCCCGCGCTGCAGGCCTGCGAACGGCAACGCCTGATCGACCTGTTCGGCCAACCGGCCCGGGATCAGGCGCAGCCCTTTCGCCTGCAGTCGCCGATGACACCGGACCAGACCCCAGAGCAGTATCGACGGGCATTCGAGACGGTGCAGGCCTACATCCAGGCAGGCGATTGCTATCAGGTCAACCTCACCCAGCGCTTTCGCGCGGCCTGCGCCGGGGATCCCTGGACCGCCTATCAGGCAGTACGCGCCGCCTGCTCCACGCCGTTTTCCGGCTATCTGCAGCTGAGCACCGGCGCGGCTTTGTTGAGCTTCTCCCCGGAGCGCTTCATCAAGGTCACGGCCGGCCAGGTGGAAACCCGGCCGATCAAGGGCACCCGCCCGCGCAGCCTCGACCCTGAAGAGGATGCACGCCATGGCCGCGAACTGCTGGCCAGTGCCAAGGACCGCTCGGAAAACCTGATGATCGTCGACCTGCTGCGCAACGACCTGGGACGCACCTGCCGGATCGGCTCGGTACGGGTGCCGCAGCTGTTCGCCCTGGAAAGCTACCCGAACGTGCATCATCTGGTCAGCGCCGTCACCGGTGAGCTGGCAGCGGACAAGGATTGCCTGGACCTGATCGCAGGCAGCTTTCCCGGTGGTTCGATCACCGGCGCACCGAAGATCCGCGCCATGCAGATCATCGACGAAGTGGAACCGACCCAGCGTGCGATCTACTGCGGCTCGTTGCTGTACCTGGATGTGCGCGGCGAAATGGACAGCTCGATCGCCATCCGTACGCTGCTGCTCAAGGATGACCAGGTCTGCTGCTGGGGCGGCGGCGCGATCGTGGCCGACTCCCAGTGGCAAGCCGAATACGAAGAATCGATCTTCAAGGTCAAGGTCTTGCTGGACACCCTGGCGGGGCTCTGATCCCGGCCATGCCGCTGGGAGTTTTTTTGTTACCATGGCGCCATATAGAGCGCCCAGCGCCACTTTGACCAGGAAGCCGCCTGATGAGCCAGCCCTTCGATGTCGCCGAAATGGCGACGACCTACGCCAACAAGTCCCCTCAGGACATTCTCAAGCTCGCCTTCGCCCACTTCGGCGACGACCTCTGGATTTCCTTCAGCGGCGCCGAAGACGTGGTGCTGGTGGACATGGCCTGGAAACTGAACAAGAACGTCAAGGTGTTCAGCCTGGACACCGGGCGCCTGCACCCGGAAACCTACCGGTTCATCGAACAGGTGCGCGAGCACTACAAGATCACCATCGAACTGGTCTCACCGGACAATGCGTTGCTGGACCCTTTCGTCAAGGAAAAGGGCCTGTTCAGCTTCTATCGCGACGGCCACGGCGAGTGCTGCGGCATCCGCAAGATCGAGCCGTTGCGGCGCAAGCTCTCGACCGTCAGTGCCTGGGCCACCGGCCAGCGGCGCGACCAGAGCCCCGGTACCCGCAGCCAGGTTGCGGCAGTTGAAGTGGACGGCGCGTTCTCGACGCCCGAGCGCACGCTGTACAAGTTCAACCCCCTGGCGCAGATGAGCAGTGAAGAAGTGTGGGGTTACATCCGCATGCTGGAACTGCCTTACAACAGCCTGCACGAGCGCGGCTTCATCAGCATTGGTTGCGAGCCGTGCACGCGGCCGGTCCTGCCCAACCAGCACGAGCGCGAAGGGCGCTGGTGGTGGGAGGAAGCCACGCAGAAGGAATGTGGACTGCACGCGGGGAATCTGATCACCAAGGCCTGAGCATGGCAGGCACATGGGCCTGCAATGCTCAGGCCCGTGGTGTGATCAATGCTCGGGCAACTCGACGCCTTCGAACAGGGCTTCGAGTTCCTGTTTGTTGTGGCACTGGATGGCCTTGGCCATGACCTCGCGGGTGAGGTGCGGCGCGAATTTCTCGATGAAGTCGCACATGAAGCCGCGCAGGAAGGTGCCACGGCGGAAGCCGATACGGGTCACGCTGGATTCGAACAGATGGTCGGCGTCGAGCACTACCAGGTCATTGTCGAGTTTGGGATCGACGGCCATCTTGGCCACGATGCCCACGCCCAGCCCCAGACGCACGTAGGTTTTGATCACGTCGGCATCGGCCGCGGTGAACACCACCTTCGGCGCCAGGCCGCGGCGCGAGAACGCTTCGTCCAGCTTGGAACGGCCGGTGAAACCGAACACGTAGGTGACGATCGGGTATTCGGCGAGCGCTTCCAGGGTCAGTTTCGGCACCTTGGTCAGGGGATGCCCCTGGGGCACCGCGATGCAGCGGTTCCAGCGGTAGCACGGCATCATGATCAGGTCACCGAACGAATCCAGACCTTCGGTGGCGATGGCGAAGTCGACGGTGCCGTCGGCAGCCATTTCGGCGATCTGCATTGGTGAGCCCTGGTGCATGTGCAAGGCCACGTCCGGATACTGCTTGATGAAGCTGCTGATCACCGTTGGCAAGGCATAGCGCGCCTGGGTATGGGTGGTGGCGATGGACAGCGTGCCCTTTTTCTCGTTGGAGAATTCCTGGGCAATCTGCTTGATGCTTTCCACCTTGCGCAGGATTTCACCGGCGGTGGTGATGATGCGCTCACCTGCCGGCGTGACGCGGGTCAGGTGCTTGCCGCTGCGTGCGAAGACTTCAACACCCAGTTCGTCTTCCAGCAGGCGGATCTGCTTGCTGATACCTGGCTGCGAGGTATACAGGCTTTGCGCCGTGGCGGAGACGTTGAGGTCATGGTGCGCTACCTCCCAGATGTAGCGCAGTTGCTGAAGCTTCATATGAATCCCTCACACAGGAAAACCGCCAGTCGTCGGCGAAGGGTTATAACTATATTAAAGGTCTAGGCAATAAATCTAGAACTTTTTATTAAATTTGTAGGAAAAATAACCAGCTTGTCGTCTAGCTCTTCAGACGGCTGCGTTGCTCGGTGAGGGGTACCAGATAGACCGGCGCCGGGGACAGCTGCAACACGCGGGTAGCCGTGCGGCCCAGCGAAACATCGACGGTGGCTGCCTGGCTGTGGCTGCCGAGCACCAGCAGGTCCACTTTCAGGCGCTGGGCCTGATCGAGAATGACCTCGGCCGGATCGCCCTGAAGCACCCGCACGGCACGGATCAGGGCGAGGTCTGGCTCGTCGTCGCCCAGGTCACTGCGCAGGCTTTGCAGAACCTTCGTTTCAATCCCCGCCATCACGGCGCTCAAGCCGTGGTTGTGCAGGCGATCCAGGGTGGACTCGTCCAGATAGCTCTGCAGCACCGATTCGGCGATCAGGCCCATGGGTTCTACAGCATGGATGACATACAGCTGCGCGTTGAAGCTGCGCGCCAGGGCGACGGCGTGCTGCATGACGAATGGGGCGTACACCCCCAGGTCAGTGGCGTACAGCATGGAGCGGATCATGCGACCTCCGAAGTGGCCAAGGCGACAGGGCACACTTGAGCGTAGCAGCGCCGTTCGCAGTGCACCGGTCGTCGGCAGAGCGATGGCACAAATCCGTTGTCTGCATGCGCTCTAACGCGCTAAGGTTCGACTCCCCCGCCGCTCATAATCATGCTGTGCCTCGCCGTGCGGGGTTCGCTGGCGGCCGGCACCCGTGACCTGACGAGTAACACGATGGCTGACCTACCGATCGACGACCTTAACGTCGCCTCCAATGAAACCCTCATCACGCCTGCACAGCTGAAGCGGGAAATTCCGCTCAGCGCCGCTGCGCACAAGACCGTCGCTGCCGGCCGTGAAGTGGTGCGCGATATCCTCGATGGCCGCGATCATCGCCTGTTCGTGGTCATCGGCCCCTGCTCGATCCACGACATCGATGCCGCGCACGAGTATGCCCGCCGCCTGAAGGCGTTGGCCGCCGAAGTCTCGGACACGCTGTACCTGGTGATGCGCGTGTACTTCGAGAAGCCGCGCACCACGGTCGGCTGGAAAGGCCTGATCAACGATCCGTACCTGGATGACTCGTTCAAGATCCAGGATGGCCTGCACATCGGTCGGCAATTGCTGCTGGACCTGGCCGAGATGGGTCTGCCTACCGCCACCGAAGCGCTTGACCCGATCTCGCCGCAGTACCTGCAGGACCTGATCAGCTGGTCGGCCATCGGCGCGCGCACCACCGAATCCCAGACCCACCGCGAAATGGCTTCGGGCCTGTCTTCGGCCGTGGGCTTCAAGAACGGTACCGATGGTGGCCTGACCGTGGCCATCAACGCCCTGCAGTCGGTGTCCAACCCTCACCGCTTCCTGGGGATCAACCAGGAAGGTGGCGTCTCCATCGTCACCACCAAGGGCAACGCCTACGGCCACGTGGTTCTGCGTGGTGGCAACGGCAAGCCCAACTACGATTCGGTCAGCGTGGCGGTGTGCGAGCAAGCGTTGGAGAAGGCCGGCATCAAGGCCAACATCATGGTCGACTGCAGCCATGCCAACTCCAACAAGGACCCGGCGCTGCAACCTCTGGTGATGGAGAACGTGGCCAACCAGATTCTGGAAGGCAACCAGTCGATCATCGGCCTGATGGTGGAAAGCCATTTGAATTGGGGGAGCCAGTCGATACCCAAGGACCTGGGCGACCTGCAATACGGGGTCTCGGTCACCGACGCGTGCATTGACTGGGCCAGCACCGAAAAGACGCTGCGCAGCATGCACGCCAAACTCAAGGATGTATTGCCAAAGCGTACCCGCTGACCGCCAGTACCGGGTCAGTCGAGCCTTCGCTGCCCCGGTACCCGGGGCACAGCGTTACAGCTTTGCCGCACGACGCTGATGACGCTCCATGTAGCGTTCGACATACGAGCAGGACGGAATCACCGTATAGCCATGGCTTTCGGCGTAGTCCAGGGCCTGCTCGGTCAACGCTGCAGCGATCCCGCGCCCGCGCAGAGCGTTGGGGACAAAGGTGCGGTAGATGTCCAGGGTCTGTTTGCCCAGGTCCATGTACGTCAGGTACGCACGGTGGCCGTCGATGTTGGTTTCGAACTGGTGACCGGCCTGATCGTGGTGGATGGATAGCGCCTCGCTCATGGCAGTTCCTCGCGGGTCTTGGATTTTGATCTCTACCTTACCGCTCTTTGTACGACTTAGAAACCGTTGTGCCGACTTGTGCTGTTTTTGTCATCAAGGCCGGGCGAAGCCTACGCGTTCGACGTGAAAAATATCGTCGTTCGGCTTACGTTCGGCTTAGTTGTCACGCGTCGTGCTAAATCAAAGGCCGCTTTCTAAACCGTCTCGATTGACCCGCATAAGCGGACATGTAAATCCCGCCTTAGTTCATGTCTGCGACAACTAAACCGCGCACTTGCGATAACCCTCGACCCTCGCGCAACCAGCGCTAGACCGTGCTTTGCGGGTTACGTTCCGCCATCCTTGGCACGCATGGATTTTTTTTCATCTCTTGCGTTGCGTCCGTTTACTTACTACAAGTAATGAGTACTATGTACGGCGGCCAGTTTCTCATTCATGAGAAATGGCTACTTAAAAGAATGTCCTTCGAAGGGGAACACAATGAACAACGCTCTGAAATTCTCTGCACTGGCCCTGGCCGCCGTTCTGGCTACCGGTTGCAGCAGCGCATCCAAAGAAACCGAAGCTCGTCTGACCGCTACCGAAGACGCCGCTGCACGTTCGCAAGCCCGTGCCGACGAAGCCTACCGCAAGGCTGACGAAGCACTGACCGCTGCTCAGAAAGCTCAGCAGACTGCCGACGAAGCCAACGAGCGCGCCCTGCGCATGCTCGACAAGGCCAGCCGCAAGTAACAGCCTTTCGAGGCTGTAAAAAAACCGACCCATTGGGTCGGTTTTTTTATGCCTGATGAA
Source organism: Pseudomonas sp. Leaf129 (assembly GCF_001423465.1). Taxonomy (NCBI): domain Bacteria; kingdom Pseudomonadati; phylum Pseudomonadota; class Gammaproteobacteria; order Pseudomonadales; family Pseudomonadaceae; genus Pseudomonas; species Pseudomonas sp. Leaf129. The sequence goes on from NZ_LMOC01000006.1 coordinate 258,300, forward strand.
GACCGGGTTATGGCGCCGGCGCCGTGTCGGGTGCGCTGCTGATCATCGGCGCGCCGGAAACGGCGATCTCGACCGGCAGGCCGTCTTCGGCAGCGACCACATCGCGGACCACGTCCCAGTTCATCTTGATGTCCGGGGCGAAGTCCCTGCGGTTGAGCAAGGCGTTGATCACGGCGGTGTGCCTGTCCAGGGCCACCGGGTCACCCTTGTCGGTCAATTGCGCGTGAGCCTCCAAGTACACCTTGCCACCGCTCATGCCGAACTTGTATGACTCGTTCATGATGCGCACGCCGGTACCCACCGGCACCATACTCGCCAACTCCAGCACGTTATCGTTGTACATACGGAAACAGCCATGGCTGGTACGCATGCCGATGCCGAACTGTTTGTTCGAGCCGTGAATCAGGTAGCCCGGCAGGCCGAGGGTGAACTTGAACGGCCCCAACGGATTGTCCGGACCGGCCGGGACGACGTTGGGCAACGGATCGCCATCCGCAGCGTGCTCCGCCTTGATCGAAGCCGGTGGCGTCCAGGTCGGATTGGCGGTCTTGGCGATGACCTTGGTCTGCGCGATCGGCGACCCCCACCCTTCCCGGCCTATCCCCAACGGATAGGTACGCACGACATTCTCGCCCTTGGGGTAATAGTAGAGGCGATATTCGGCCAGGTTGATGACGATGCCCTCGCGCGGGCCGGGGGGCAGAATGAAGCGGGTCGGCAGGACGATCTGCGTGCCGGCACCCGGCAGCCAGGGATCGACACCGGGGTTGGCCGCAACCATTTCCAGGTAACCAAGGTCGTTGGCGGTCGCGATATCGGCGAAGGTGTCTTCGTACTTGGCGGTGATGGTCTGCACCTGGCCAATGATGTCTTCACCCGGAGGCGGCAACGGGAATTCCAGCGCCATGACCGGCGCCGCAGCGAACGCGGCGGCCAGCGACAGGCAGCGAGTGAAGACGGAAAGGCTCGGCGGCATCCAGGAAATCCTTGATCGAACTGAACGGGACAATGCCGCGATTGTACGCGCAGTTGCCGGGCGCGTGTAGCCGAAGACCCTCGGCGCGCCGATCAGGGGATCGACTGCAACTCGGGCCATACCGGCCGCGTGCCTTTGCGCTGGGCGAACAGAATGGCCCGGCACAGTTTGCACAGGCGCTGATCGCGGAAGATCTGCTTGTGCACCTCCAGCCAGCGCGGCTGGGCCGGCAGCAGTGTGCCGCACAGGGTGCGGTCCACCGACCCACCGAGCTCCAGCTGGCGCGCCACCAGATGCACCCGGCTTTCCTGGCAGGCGAACAGGTCCAGCTGATCGTCGGGTTCGATCAGTTGGTAGGCAAACAGGGACCAGGCGGGACGCGGCATCGGGGGCTCCAAACAGGGGGCGCCACATTAGCCGAAAGCCAGCATCCAGAAAAGCGTCAAAGCAACGGTTTGAGCGTCGGCCAGACGTTTTCCAGCAGTTTGCCCTGGGCACCTGCGGTGGGATGGACACCGTCGGCCTGCATCAATGTCGGAACGCCACCCACCCCTTCGAGCAGGAACGGCACCAGGGCCACTTTTTTCTCGTCCGCGAGTGTTTGGTAGACCTGGGCGAATGCCTTGGTGTAGCGCGCGCCGTAGTTGGGCGGTAATTGCATGCCCAGCAGCAGCACCTCGGCCCCGGCCTTGCGAGAGAGATCGATCATCGACGCAAGATTCTGTTGCAATTGCGCGACAGGCATTCCGCGCAGGCCATCGTTGCCGCCCAGCTCCAGCAGCACCAGGTCCGGCTTGTGCGCTGCAAGCTGCGCGGGCAGCCGCGCCAGGCCATTGGCCGAGGTATCACCGGTGATCGAGGCATTGACGACTTTGTTGTCGAAACCCTGTTGCGCCAGGCGTTTTTCGAGCAGTGCTACCCAGCCGGCGCGGGTATCCAGGCCGAAAGCTGCGCTGATACTATCGCCAACGATCAGGACGGTACCTGCCACTGCACTCTGGGCGGCCAACATCAGGCCCAGGCCAGCACTCATCAACCACATTCGCATCGGGACTCTCCATGGGCGCAAGCATTCTTACAGCGCGGAACCTTAGCAAAGTGGTCACCAGCGCGGAAGGTGAACTGACCATACTGCACGAACTCTCCCTGCAATTGGCGAAAGGCGACAGCCTGGCGATTGTCGGTGCCTCGGGTTCGGGCAAATCTACCCTGCTTGGCCTGCTGGCTGGCCTGGACCTGCCCAGTGCGGGCAGCGTGACCCTGGCTGGCCAGGACCTCGGCACCCTCGACGAGGACCAGCGGGCTCGGGTGCGCGCCGAACACGTGGGGTTCGTGTTTCAGTCGTTCCAACTGCTGGACAGCCTCAATGCGTTGGAAAACGTGATGCTGCCGCTGGAGCTCGACGGCCGCAAGGATGCCCGGGAGCATGCGCGCAACCTCCTCGAACGGGTTGGCCTGGGCAAACGCCTGACACACTCGCCGCGCCAGCTCTCGGGCGGCGAACAACAGCGCGTGGCCATCGCCCGCGCTTTCGCTGCCGAACCTGACGTGCTGTTCGCCGACGAACCCACCGGCAACCTCGACAGCCATACCGGCGAGCGCATCAGTGACCTGCTCTTCGAATTGAACAAGGAGCGCGGCACGACCCTGGTGCTGGTAACCCACGACGAGCGCCTGGCGCATCGCTGCCAGCGTTTGATCCGCCTCGATGCCGGGCGCCTCGTCGCGCCTCTGGAGCCCTGATGGTCGGCTTGCCGATGTTCCGCCTGGTGGCCCTGGCCGCCCGGCAGTTGTTGCGTGACGCCCGCTCCGGCGAGCTGCGCGTACTGTTCTTTGCCCTGCTGGTGGCGGTCGCTGCCAGCACTGCGATCGGCTATTTCGGGGCGCGCCTCAATGGCGCGATGCAACTGCGCGCGACCGAGTTCCTTGGCGCCGACCTTATCCTGCAAGGCAGCAGCCCGGCCCGCCAGGAACAGATCGATGCCGGCACCCAGGCGGGGCTCGAGCATGCGCGCGTGGTCGAGTTCGCCAGCGTGATCGCCGCCGACAACGGCATCCAGCTGTCCAGCGTGAAGGCGGTCGATGAGGCGTACCCGTTGCGTGGCGAGCTCAAGAGCGCCGCGCAGCCCTATGGAGAGGAAACAGCCGGCGCAGGCCCGGCGCCCGGTGAGGCCTGGGCGGAGTCACGCTTGCTGGCAGCGCTGAACCTCAAGGTTGGCGACACCCTGGATGTGGGCAGCAAGACCCTGCGCCTGGCACGGGTGCTGACCTATGAGCCGGACCGAGCCGGCAACTTCTATAGCCTGACGCCACGGGTGATGATCAACCTGCAGGACCTGGCCGCCACCAACGTGGTGCAGCCAGGCAGCCGAGTGACCTACCGCGAGCTCTGGCGTGGCACGCCCGAGCAACTGGCCAGCTATCAGCAGCGACTGGAGTCGGCGCTCGAGCCCAACCAGCGGCTGCGTGATTCCAAGGACAGCAACCAGCAGATCGGCGGCGCGCTGGGCAAGGCCGAACGCTATCTGAACATGGCCAGCCTGGTGGCGGTACTGCTCGCCGGCGTGGCGGTGGCCATGTCGGCCAGCCGCTTCGCCGCGCGACGTTTCGATGCCAGTGCCCTGCTGCGCTGCCTGGGCTTGTCACGCCGCGAAGTGATGCTGATGTTCTGCGTGCAACTGGCCCTGCTCGGTGTGCTGGCGTGTCTGAGCGGTGCGCTGATCGGCTGGTTGGCGCAACTGGTGCTGTTCCAGATGCTCCATGGCTTGTTACCTGCCGTGGTTCCGGCCGGGGGCGTATTGCCCGCGTTGGCCGGCATCGGTACCGGGCTGGTCGCCCTGGCCGGGTTCGCCCTGCCACCGCTGGCGGCCCTGGGCGCGGTACCGCCGCTGCGCGTGTTGCGGCGCGACCTGCTGCCGGTGCCGACCAGCACCTGGCTGGTGTACGGCACTGCGCTGCTGGCGCTGGGCCTGATCATGTGGCGGTTGAGCCTCGATCTGGTCCTGACCTTCGCCCTGCTCGCCGGTGGCCTGCTGGCTGCGCTGATCTTGGGTGGCCTGTTGCTGCTGGGCCTGAAAAGCCTGCGCCGTCTGCTGGCCCGTTCCACCCTGCCCTGGCGTCTGGGGCTTGGGCAACTGCTTCGGCATCCGCTGGCTGCGGCTGGCCAGGCCCTGGCCTTCGGCCTGATTCTGCTGGCCATGACGCTGATCGCACTGCTGCGTGGCGAGTTGCTGGACAACTGGCAGAACCAGTTGCCCAAGGATGCGCCGAACTATTTTGCCCTGAACATCCTGCCGGACGAGCGCGATGCCTTCGCGCGTCACCTGCAGGACGCCGGCGCCCGTGCGGCGCCCCTGTACCCGGTGATGCCGGGACGCCTGGTGGATATCAACGATGCGCCGGTGCAGGAACTGGTCGAGAAGGATTCCCGCGGTGAACGCGCAGTGCAACGAGATTTGAGCCTGACCTGGGCCGAGCATCTGCCCAACGGCAATCGGATCACCGCCGGGCAATGGTGGAGCGATACGCCGAACCAGGACCTGCCCGGTGTGTCGGTCGAAGAAGGCGTTGCGCAAAGCCTCAAGCTCAAACTGGGCGACCGCTTGACCTTCAACATTGGCGGCTCCAATCGCGACGCGGTGGTCACCAGCCTGCGCACCGTGGACTGGAACAACTTCCAGCCCAACTTCTTCATGATCTTCCAGCCCGGCACCTTCGATGACCTGCCGACCACCTATCTGACCAGCTTTTACATCGCTCCTGGGCATGATTCACAGGTGGTCGAGCTGTCTCGCGCCTTCCCTGCGGCGACCATCCTGGGGGTGGAGGCACTGCTGGAACAGCTGCGCAGCATCCTGGCTCAGGTCACCCTGGCGGTGGAGTACGTGCTGCTGTTCGTGCTTGCCGCGGGCATGGCCGTGTTGTTCTCCGGGTTGCAGGCGACGCTGGACGAGCGCATTCGGCAAGGCGCACTGCTGCGGGCGCTGGGTGCCGAGCGGCGCTTGCTGGTCAAGGCACGGCGCATCGAGTTCGGTCTGCTGGGTGCCGCCAGCGGTGTGCTGGCGGCGTTGGGCAGCGAACTGATCAGCTTTGTGCTGTATCGCTATGCCTTCGACCTGGCCTGGACACCGCATCCGTGGTTGCTTTGCTTGCCGCTGATCGGTGCGCTGCTGGTCGGTGGGGCCGGCGTCTTCGGCACACGTCGAGCCCTCAATGCAAGCCCGCTGCAGGTGCTCAGAGAAGGCTGACGCGCTACCCGCCGATCAGCGAAGGGTGATCAGCCCCTGCCGGGCAATGCGCACGGCATGGGTAATCACCTCATGGGCATCCTGCGCCGACGGTGCCTGGATCACGGCCAGTTCGAAGCTGTTGTCGGGCAAACCTTTCAAGGCGCTGTGCTGGTCGATGAAGCGAGCCACGAAAGCACCGGACTTGCCACGACGGCGAGGCCAGCCATCGAGGCTGCGCAGCAGGTTGGGTTGGTGCTGGCCCACCAGCAGGATGCGCGGGTTGCGCAGGGAAGGACTCGCCGGGATCGGCGCCAGACAAACGATGGGACGGGGACAGTTCATGATGGTGTTCTCAGCCTCGACCGCTTCATGTGGGAGAGCTGGACAGCGGTGGGAGGCATCACCGAACCAGCGCTTTAGCGGTATTTCGAAGGCTCGCAAGAACCTCCAGGCGCCCCGCAAGTAGCTGTCTAAATCGGCGCATGAGGGGTAATCGTAGTGAACGCGCCGGGCGCGTGTCAACAACCCCGCTCCAGGTTTCTAAGGCTTGCAGCCCCTGCACTCGCCAAGATTGGCGGACGTTGCGCGAGGCCTTTCCTACCAGTAGCAGGAGACAGAGGCTGGTAGGTAATACGGTCCAGGTACTGAAACAGATCTCGTGGCTACAAGCGCAGCCTTTTTGCATGTTAGCCTCAGCGCTCGAACAACCGAGCAGCGCTTGTCCAAGATGCACAGGCTGAGGCGCAATGCTGCAGATGTAAATCACCCGACCACACTTGGAGCCAGTATTGCCCACTAATATCATTACCCGCGCCGGGCACACTGCGTTGAAGACGGAACTGGATCATCTTTGGCATACCTATCGCCCTGAAATCACCCAAAAGGTCGCCTGGGCAGCGTCTCTTGGTGATCGAAGCGAGAATGCTGACTATCAGTACAACAAGAAGCTGCTCCGGGAGATCGACCGTCGAATCAGATACCTTCGCAAGCGGCTGGAAGATGTGCGGGTCGTGGACTACGCACCTGAACAGGAAGGCAAGGTATTCTTCGGCGCATGGGTGGAGATCGACAACGACAATGGCGAAAGCAAGCGATTCAGAATCGTCGGCTACGATGAAATCTACGGTCGAAATGACTACATTTCCATCGACTCTCCCATGGCTCGCGCCCTTCTCAAAAAAGAAGAAGGTGATGAGGTCGTGGTGCAGACTCCGACAGGCGAAGCTATATGGTTTGTCGCGCGTATATCATACGACGACCAACCTTCTGCCGAACTTTAGGCGCCTAAGCTAATGCTTGCTCCGTGTGCTGCGAGAGCGTTCTGACTGGCCGCGCCGGATGTGGAGAAGCGTAGGGTGTTTGCATTGCAGTGCAGATATCCACTGACCAGGACGGGCAGGAGGAGAAACAGACCCATCAGCCACGGGCCACGATTTTCCTGGCTCTCTTGCTGGCCTCGATGAAACACTCATTCATCAGAATTTCCTGCGAGTCGATCGACATGCCGCCACGATTGCTGACGCGCAGTGTCCGGAGCTCACGCAGCGAATCCAAGATTTCTTTCTCTCGTTTACTGATTTTGAAAAGCAACCCGAGCATGAACTTTCTCCTGTTTCTCGGCGGATCTGTACAGTGTTGCGGTATGTGTAGTCGACAAGATCGATTATCCAGCCAAAGATTCAACGCGCCGACGCCAGCTTGCGCGCGCCTGGCTCCAGCGAATCGCGTTCGCGGGCGAACGCCAGGTAGTACTTGTTCACGCTGTTGACGTAGCTCACCGAGGCCATGCCCATCTGTTCCATGGCGATGCGCTCGGTCTGGAAGAACCATTGGTCGGGGTTGAGGCCACGGCGGCGGGCTTCCTTGCGCATGGCCTGCACCCGTTCAGGGCCCATGTTGTAGGCGGCCAGGGTGAAGGCCATGCGTTCACGTTCGTTGAGCTTGTTGCTGGAGAAGAATTTGCGACGGATCATCGCCAGGTACTTGGCCCCGGCCTGCACGTTGTTGTCGACGTCCTGGATGTTACCCACGCCTACCCGACGAGCCGCCGCCGGGGTGATCTGCAGCAGGCCGGTGGCGCCGCCGCCACCACGCGCCGCCGGATCGAGCTTGGACTCCTTGAAGGCCAGCGCGGCGAGGTTGAGCCAGTCCATGCGTTGCTCGCGGGCGTGGCGCTGGAGGACCGGACGCAGTTTTTCCAGCCGCTGGCGATCACTGCGGGCCAGTGGGTAGTGAACCTTGTACAGGCCACGGTAAACCTTGACGAACGCGGCGTCCTGGTCGCTCGGCGCCTTATAGGACGCCAGGAAGCGATCGACGCTGGCGCCGAGCTGCGGCGCGTCGCGGCGCACGTACCAGCTCACCGAGCCGGGCGCGCTGAGCACCACACGGCGGTCCACCCGCAGCCGTGGCATGACTTTGGCCCAGCGCTCGGCGATGGGCAATTCGACCACGGTCAGCGGGTAGATCCCGGCTTGGACCATCTCCAGCACGTCTTCCACGGCCAGGCTGGGGTCGACCCATTCGATGTCGATGGGCGCCAGTTTGCGCAGGGCCAGCTTCTGATTCAGGCGTTCGATGGCGGCGCCCGCAGCGCTGCCATTGGGCAAGGCGAGGGTTTTGCCTGCCAGTTGCTCGACCCGCACCGGGCGCCGCCCGCCTTTGCCGCTGACCAGCACGAATGGCACGTTGGCGATCACGGCATCGCTGGCCGCGACCTTGCTGGCGGGATGCAACTCCATCAGTTCGCCCGGCGCGACCAGATCGCCTTCGCCACGCTGCAGGGCGCCGAGCAGTTGTTCCTTGGCTCGCGGAATGATCTTGAGTTGCAACGCCTGACCTTTGCCGGCGTGGGCGTTGAGGAAGTTCTGGAACGCCTGCAGGCGATGGTATTCGACGCCGATGGCTTGGCCACGGACCTGGCCGGAGCTGTTGCGGCTCTGATTGACCAGCACGCGCAACACGCGGCTCGACTGAATCTGGGCCAGGTCGCGGACCTTGGCCGGGTGTGCCGCCAACGGGGGACCTGCCGGACGAGCGGCGGCTGCCGAGGGCAGTCCGAGGACCAGACACAGCATGACAATCAGTGATCTTGCGCCCATGGTTCCCCGGCAAATGTCTCGAGCAGCCCTCAAAGACCGCCATAACCTTTTGAAGTTCTTGGTTTTCTTGCCGATCACCAAGCTCTGGTATGCTTTTCGCCTCCTGCTTTGAGGTAGCACCATGCAACTCATCGATATTGGCGTCAACCTTACCCATGAGAGCTTCGCGCAAAAGCACGAGGCCATTCTGCAGAGGGCCTACGCCGCTGGCGTCTGTCAGTTGGTGCTCACCGGCACGAGTGTCGAGGGCAGCGAACAGGCCTTGCAGCTGTGTCAGCAGTGGGACGAAGCCGGTGAGCGCTTGTTCGCCACCGCCGGCATCCACCCGCACAGCGCCAGCGAGTGGAACGGCGACAGTGCCACGCGTTTGCGTGATCTGCTGAGCCAGCCACAGGTCAGGGCAGTGGGCGAATGCGGTCTGGATTTCAACCGCGACTTCTCGCCGCGACCACAGCAGGAGAAAGTGTTGCAGGAGCACCTGGCGCTGGCTGTCGAGCTGCAGCTGCCGGTGTTTCTCCACGAACGCGATGCGCCTCAGCGCCTGCTGGACATTCTCAAGGACTACCGCGACCACCTGCCGGCAGCCGTCGTGCACTGCTTCACCGGCGAGCGCAAGGCCTTGTTCGGTTACCTGGACCTGGACCTGCACATCGGTATCACCGGCTGGATCTGCGATGAGCGTCGCGGCACTCACCTGCACCCGCTGGTGGGCAGCATTCCCGCCTCGCGGCTGATGCTGGAGAGCGATGCACCGTATTTGTTGCCGCGCACCTTGCGGCCCAAGCCCAAGAGTGGCCGCAACGAACCGGCCTTTCTCACCGAGGTTTTGCGCGAGGTGGCCCAGCATCGGGGTGAAAGCCTGGCCGATCTGGCGTGGAGTACGACCGCGTGCGCACGGGCATTTTTTGGCCTGCCTGAGATCGGCACGGGCGCGCCCGCTCTCTATGATGCTGATAGCAAAGCTTGATTCGCGGGCGATGCGAGCGGTGACTATTATCGTTCTCAACCGATCCGGATCTGGATCTGGCTTGAACAATCGGCGGTTGGCTGGACTCTACAGCTCATGCTACCCGCCTTGCTGAACCCAGGTCCTGTTGCACCATGCCTATGGAGCATTGAGCCATGAACGATATGAACGCCCTGAACATCGTCAACGACCCGAACAACGGCATCCGCGTCTCGCGAGCCATTGCCCTGCCGTTGCTGGCCCTGTCTGCCCTGATGCTGGTCGATGCGGCTGCCTGCTCCAGCATTGCCGAGGCTGCCATCGGCGTGATCGGCCTGGTTGCCGCCTTCGCGCTGGGTCGCCCGCAGCACGCGCTCAGCCAAACACCGTCACCGTCTGCCGGCTGATCGCCAGCAGCTCGCCTTGAGGGTTCCACATGGCCGCGGACGTGTGGCCATAGCCGTCCCGGGCATGTTCGATCACGGCTTGGTAGCGGCACCAGTCCAGGCTTCCCATGGCGGGCAAGGGCTGGATGAATTCGATCGTCCAGGTCAGGCTGCTGCCAGGTGCGGGTTTGCTCAGATAAGGCAACAGCGCGGGTGGCCAGGCGTCTCCCAGCACCAGCAGCAGCGCTTCGGTGATGGGCTCGTTGACCTCAGGTTCGCGTAACTGCATCCATCCGCCGATCCCGGCGACCGGTGTATTGCTGAACGGCAGTGCACCGATGCCCCATCGCATGTCCAAGTGCCGAATGTACTCCGGGGTAACGCCTGGCAGGTACGGCAGCGGTGTCGATTCGGCCAAGGGTTTCATGGGCGCCACCGGCATTGCGCTGATGTCGATTGCCGATTGCCGCGCCAGGCCGAAACTGGCCTGGACCACGGTCATGGTGCGACCGTGCTGAACTGCACGGGCCAGCACCGAGGTCACGGCACTGCCCTCGCGCAGTATTTCCACCTGCAGATCGATGGGCACGTCCAATTCGGCGGGGCCCACGAAGGTAATCGCCATCGAGCGGACCGGTCGGTCGGGAACGTGCGCCGCCATCGCCTCGTGCAGCAAAGCGGCCATGAGCCCGCCGTAACAGGCGCGGCCCTGGCTCCATTCGCGAGGTACGGTGACACTGTGGGGTGGACGTCGTGCGCTTGCTAGCAGGTCGCGAAGGTTCATGGGCCGGCCTTGAGGGTGAGGGTCGATGGGCTAGATGGTAGCCAGCTCGGCGCCCGACCGCAGGTTTCATATCGGCCAATTTACAGTTCTCTCAGCTTTCGTGGCGATACGCCGCTAGCGGGGCCCTGGGCCAGGCGCGGTCGCCAGTTGTCGGCGCAAGGTCGCCAACGCAGCGCGCAATTGCTCGCGGGATACCGGTCGACCGGCGTAGCGCTGGGCCATGAAGGCGTAGGCGAAGGCCAGGATGGCTTCGCTCTGCTTGGGCAGATGAGCCGCTGCGCGCTCGGCGAATGCCATGGCTCCCTCGCCTGTATGCCGCACGAGGCCGCGCCGACGCAACAGACGCTCGAAGGCGACGAACTCCTTGAGCTGGGGATCGGTCCGACGCTGCCACGGTTTGAGCAGCCAGACACTGGCCAGCACCATGAACAACAACCCGCCGACTGGCAGCGCCCAGCGCTGCAGGCCCTGGAACCAGCGCGCGAGAAATTCGATCTGGCGCTCGCCCTGATACTCCAACACCCAGCGCTGCCAGCCGTAGTTGAGATTGTCCCACTGCAGGCGCAGGTCGTTGAGCCACGTCAGATGCGGGTAGCGCAAGGGCGAGAACGGTGAGCCGGCGAGGAATTCTTCATCCGCCGAGAGCGCCTGCTGCAAGCCCTGCTCGACCCGCGCGGGTGCCACTGCGGCAGTGGGATCGGCCCGTTGCCAACCGATGCCTGACTGCCAGTACTCGACCCAGGCATGGGCTTCGAATTGACGCACGGTCAGGTAGTTGCCTGCCGGGTTGACCTCGCCGCCCTGATAGCCGGCCACCACGCGCGCGGGCACGCCGGCCACGCGCAGCGCGTAGACCATGGCGCCGGCGTAGTGCGCGCAGAAGCCCCGGCGGCTGTCGAAGAGGAATTCGTCGATGCTGTCGCGGCCCAGCACCGGTGGATTGAGCGTGTAGTGGAAGGGCAGCTCGCGAAACTGTCGGAGCATTTCGTTGACCAGTACCGGTGCCGTGCTGAAACGGGCGTGCAGGTCTTGCGCCCACTGGCGCGTGCGCGGGTCGCCCTGCGGCGGCAATTGCAGCGCCGTGCGCAATGCGGGTGGTGCCAGTTGAGGGTCGCGGATCACCTGCGGCCAGGAAGTGGCCGCGTACATCAATGGCTGGTCGACCGGGCGACGACGCTGCAGGCGTCCGTCGCTGAGCTGGCGCACGCCAGGCAAGGCGGTGCGCGCGACGTCCAGGGCGAACAGCCAGGGCTTGCCGCTGGGCTGCTGGATGACCTGATAGGTGAGCGAAGGTCCGGTCGGTTGCCACTGCGCTGCCAGTTGGGTCTGGATCCAGGGCGACTGGCTCCAGGTACGGCCGTCGTACACATCCAGGCTCAGCGCGCGCCAGTAGAGGTCGCGCTTGGGCGGTATGGCGCCCTCGAAGCTGGCGCGAAAGGCCACCTCTCCGGATTGGCTGAGGCTGGCCACGTCGGCCGGGCTCATGCTTTCCGACAAGCCGGTCACGCCCTGCCCCGGCGCAGGCAGCGGCAGTGACCAGAGCGGTTCCAGGCGCGGAAAGAACACGAACAGCAGCAGCATCAGCGGCAACGCCTGCAGCATCAGGCTGCCGGCCAGTTTCAGCGTGGCCATCGGGCGTGCGATGAGTGAGGTCTGCTGCAATCCGATCAAGGCGGCGAGCAGAGCCAGCAGTGGCAGGACGCTGTACAGCGCCCAGCCCAGGCTGGCATCGAACAGGTAGGCCACCGCCAGGCAGAACAGGCCGAGAAAGATCACCACGCGGGCATCGCGGGCGGTTTGCATCTCCAGAAGCTTGAGCAGGAACGCGGCCACCAGCAGCGCGGCGGTGGCCTCCAGGCCCACCCAGGTGCCGCTGGACAGATACACCCCGGCGGCCACCGCAAGCATCAGCGCTACCTTGATCAGCCGTCCCGGATAGCGCGCACGCATGCGAAACACCTGCATGCGCCACAGCGTGCAGCCCAACCACAACCCCAGCAGCCACAACGGCACGTGCCACCAAAGCGGCACCAGTACCAGCGACTGCGCCAAAAGCAGCCAGGTCAGGCTGACGCGCGGAATCGCGGCGGGCGTGCTCATGGCTGTTCTCCAAAAAGTGCCAAGGCACGCAGACAGGCTTCGCGGTGTGCATCGCCGCTGTCGGTATCCAGCCGATTGCCGGGCAACTGCAGGGCGAAAGGCCGCTGCTCGCGGGACAGGGCCAATACCCAATAGCACAGGCGCGAGAGGCGCTGTTCGACATCGCCGCCCAGGGCCACGAAGTCCAGGCACAGCTCCTGGCCGCGCAGGTCGGCGAAGTCCTTGACCAGCAGGCCTTCGCCGCGTGAATAGGCTTTCCAATGCATGCGCCGCCAGGAATCGCCCGGCTGGTATTGCTTGAGACCCTGAAAATCGTCCACGCCTTGGCCGTGCAGGCGTTGCGCCTGGTCTTCGATATCCGCCGACTCGCTGTGCAAGGTCGGCACTTCGCCCTGCAACGGTTGCGGATAGACCAGCACTCGCTGGCCCAGGTCGACCCAGGTCCAGGCGGTCAGCACGCCGAGGGGAAAGCTGGTCTCCACGCGCATGCGCGGTGCTGGAAGCCAGCCGCGGCGCTCGGTCGGCAGGCTCAGTTCCAAGGCCTGTACGTGATCGGGGGCGACGTCGCTGCGTTGCAGTTGCTGCGCGTTCCAACCCACACCGATGGCCTGGTGCTCCTTGCCGCCGCTTTCCAGGCGCAGGCCGAAGCGCGCCTGCTCGCCGACGAACACGGAGGTGGCGCCGTTGCCGCTGACCAGCAAGCCGCTGAGATTGCGGTAGGTGTGCAGAATGGCGACGACGAACACCGAGCCCAGCAGGAATACTAGGGCATAGGCCAGGCTGTTCTGGTAGTTGATGGCGGCGAGGAATATCAACAGCAGCACGACGATGAAACCGGTACCGCTGCGGCTGGGGACGATGAAGATTCTGCGCTGGTCCAGCTCGATGCGCGGCGCTGCCGGCAAGCGGCGCGCCTGCCAGCGCCGCCAGCGCTCGCCGAGCAGCCGCCTCACAGCGCAGGCACCTCCCGCAGCAGCCACTGCACCAGCGCTCCGCCGCCCTGACCGGTAGGGTCGGCCCGTTCGCGCAGGCGGTGGCTGACGACTGAGGGCAGTACCGATTGCACGTCTTCGGGAATCACGTAGTCGCGATCGAGCAGCAAGGCCCACGCCTTTGCAGCGGCAAGCAACGCCAGGCTGCCCCGTGGCGACAATCCATAGGCGAACTGCGGCTGGGTGCGGGTGGCTTCCACCAGGCGCAGTACGTAGTCCACCAACGCGTCGCTGGCCCGCACTGCACGGGCCTGAGCTTGCAATGCGGACAGCTGCGCGTGGTCGAGTACGGCGCTCATGCGCGGCAGCAGATCGCGTCGCGACTCGCCCATCAGCAAGGCCTTTTCGGCGGCCTTGGCCGGGTAGCCGAGCGACAGGCGCATGAGAAAACGGTCCAGTTGCGACTCGGGCAGCGCGAAGGTGCCGCCCTGGGTGGTAGGGTTCTGCGTGGCGATCACGAAAAACGGCTGGGGCAATGGACGGGTGGCGCCCTCGATGGTGACCTGGCCCTCCTCCATGGCTTCGAGCAGGGCACTCTGGCTCTTGGGCGTGGCACGGTTGATTTCGTCCGCCAGCACCAGTTCGGCGAAGATCGGTCCGGGGTGGAAGACGAAACGACCACTGTCCTTGTCGAACACCGAGGTGCCGAGGATATCGCTGGGCAGCAGGTCGGAGGTGAACTGGATACGTTGGAAACTCAGGCCCAGCACCTTGGCCAGGGTATGACTCAGGGTGGTCTTGCCCATGCCGGGCAAGTCCTCGATGAGCAGGTGGCCATCGGCGATCAGGCAGGTCAATGCCAGGCGAACCTGGGTTTCCTTGCCCAGCAGGACTTCATTGACGGCTTGCAGGCATTCATCCAATCGGCTGCGCATGGCAGACACTCCTTGTCGATACTACGTCTGCTGGCCCGCTGTCAGGCGGCTCTGGGCGACCGAAGTGCTTCAGCGTCCGGCACGCGACTCGCGGATGTAGAACCGCGCTTTTTCGGCCTTGTTGGTGCAGCCCTCGAAGGCTTCGAACTGCTGCTGGGTCTTGGCCCCGGTGAGCAGCGACAGCGCCTTGGAATAGCTCACGGTGCCGGCCAGGCCTTCGGCCTTGGCCAGGTCAAGCTCGTGCCAGGCACCATCGAGCTGCGTGGCGCAGCTGTCGCGGTAGGCGGTCTTGCCGGCACAACCGCTCAAGGCCAGTGCCACCAGCGGCACACAGATCCAGGCTTTCATCGATGACACCTCGGGAAAAACGTCAGGGTAATGCTGGGTCAGACGATGTGCCATCTAAAAAGTGCCGTTGTGTGGGTCCGTAGTGTGGCCCCCAGTGATGCGGGTTCCTGTGGGAGCGGGTTCTACCCGCGAAGGCGTCGGCACTGGCACCGCTGGATTCGAGTGTAAATCCGGGATTGATGGTGTAGGGGCTGGCGTCTTCGCGGGTAGAACCCGCTCCCACAGGGATAGCGCCCACAGGGGATAGGTGTGGGCTGGGAGCGGCGCGTCAGTCGGGGCTTGCCAGGCGGTAGCCGACGCCGGGTTCGGTGATGAGGAAGCGCGGGGCGGCGGGGTCGTCGCCGAGTTTGTGGCGCAGGTGGCCGACGACGATGCGCAGGTAGTGACTGTCGTCGAGGTGGGTCGGGCCCCAGATGTCCTTGAGCAATTGCTGCTGGGTGATGACTCGCCCCGGATAGCGCGCCAGCTGTGCTAGCACGGCGTACTCCTTGCGGGTCAGCGCCACCTCGACGCCATCGAGGGTGACCCGGCGCGATGCCAGGTCGACCTGCAGCGGACCCAGTTGCAAGGCCGCTTCGTGGACCGGGCTGCCGCTGGCCTGGCGCAACAGCGCACGCACCCTGGCGAGGAATTCCTGGATGCCGAAGGGCTTGGTCACGTAGTCGTTGGCGCCGCTGTCCAGGGCCTGGACCTTCTGCGCCTCGCTGGCGCGCACCGAGAGCACCAGCACCGGCACCGCGCTCCACTGGCGCAACTGCTCCAGCACCTGCTGGCCGTCCATGTCCGGCAGGCCCAGGTCCAGCATGATCAGGTCCGGACGCAGCAGAGCGGCCTGGCTCAGGCCCTCGGCGCCGGTGCCCGCTTCGATCACCTTGTAGCCCTGGGAGGCCAGGCTGATGCGTAGGAATTTGCGGATCTGCGGTTCGTCGTCGATGACCAGCAAGGTGCTGGCCAGAGGAGGATGGGTAAGGCTCATGCTCAGGTATCCGGATCGGCGCCCGGTTGAGCGCGCAGCGGCAAGCATAAGGCGATGCAGGTGCCATGGCCATCGATGCCGCTGCCGACTTCCACGCGACCGCCATGGGCGCCGACCATGCCCTGGCAGATCGCCAGGCCCAGCCCCGTGCCCTGCCCGCCTCGATCACCGCGCGCGGCGGTGTAGAACATGTCGAAAATCTTCGCACGCTCGGCTTCGGGAATACCGGGCCCCTCGTCGCTGACCGCGAGCAGCAGGCTCTCATCGCGCACACGGGCCGACACTTGCAAGCGACCGCCCACCGGCGAGAACCGCGCGGCATTTTCCAGCACGTTGACCAGGGCCTGTTCGATCAACGCCGCATGCACATACAGCAAGGGCAATTGCGCAGGTACCTGCACCTGGACCTGCAACGGTGCCAGCGGCGCGCGCAATCGACTCACGGCGCTGGCGACGATATCCCCGGCCGACACCCAGTCCCGCGCCAGCTTGAGAGCGCCGTGGCCCAGGCGTGTCATGTCAAGCAGGTTCTGGATGTAGCGGTCCAGGCGCTCGGCTTCGTCACGGGTCACTTCGAGCAAGGCCTGGCGATCGTCCGGCGCCAGGGCCGTGCCCAGTGCCAGCAGGCTGTCGATGCTGCCACGCATGGCGGTCAGCGGCGTGCGCAGGTCATGGGACACCGAGGCCAGCAAGGCACTGCGCAACTGTTCGGTTTCACCGTGCAGGCGCGCCGCTTCCAGGTCATGGGCCAAGTCCGCGCGGGCCAGGGCCTGCGCCACCGGCTGCACCAGCGCGCCGAGCAGGCGTCGGCCAGGGTCATCGAGCCGACCGGCCTGCTGTTCGGCCACCGCGAGCAACGCCAGCACCTGGCCCTCCCATGTTACTGGCAACCACCACCAACGCCCCGCCGGCAATGTGGTGGTGCCCAGCCCAGCCGGTTGCGCGTGGTTGCCGGCCCACTGCGCTGCAGCCAGTTCGGTGGTCGAGAACGACACCGCCCCGCCCTGGGCCACCTTCCAGCCCTGCTCGCTGCGCTCGAGCAGACAGATGTCCAGCCCCGGCCAACCCTGCAAGTGCTGCGCGGCTGCACTGAACACCGCCTGGCGGTCGGTCGCCGCAGCCAGCAGTCGGGACAGCTCCAGCAGTTGCGCGGTGTGCGCCTGGGTTTCGCGCAAGGCGCTGAGCTGCTGGCGCTGGCGCGCGGCCAGGTTGCCCGTGAGCGCTGCCATCAGCAGAAAGAACAGCAGGGTCAGGACGTCTTCCTGGCGCTGGATGCTCAGGGAGAAATTGGGTGGGATGAATAGAAAGTCGTACGCCAGGAACGACAGCGCGGCACAGCTGAGTGCCGGCCCCGGGCTGCTGCGAACCGCCACCAACAGCACGGCGGCGAGGAATACCAGGGAGATATTGGGCAAGTCCAGCACCTGTGCCACGGCCCAGGCCAGCCCGCTGGCCAAAAGCGTTGCCAGTATCGCCAGGGCATACTCGCGCCAACGTCCGACGGGCCGTGTGCGCGGCGTTGGCGGTGACGGCATCTGAGCCCGCGCCAGCACGTTGATTTCCAGACCGCTGGGATGGCGCAGCAAGCGTTCGGCCAGGCCCGCGCCGAAGCGGCGCCGGCGCGACTGGCCGACCAGTACCAGGTTGGCTCGGCGGTCGGCGGCGTGTTGCAGCAAGGTCCTGGCCACTTCCGCATCGCGCAGTTCCACCACCTCGCCGCCGAGCCGTTCGGCCGTCTGCTGGGCCAGTTTCAGGCGCTGACGCCCTGTTTCATCCAGCAGCGAGCCGTCGTCCACATGGACCACGGACCAGGGCAGATGACGACGGCGGGCGACGCGGCTGGCGTGGCGCACCAGGCGCTCGGCCTGCTCGTCGGCGGCGATGCCTACCAGCAGTCGTCCGCGCACGCTGGGCGCCTGCTGGCCGAGGCTGCGGTAGCCTTCGTGCAGATCGTCGTCGACCTGAGCGGCGGCCGTCTGCATGGCCAGCTCGCGCAGGGCGCTGAGGTTGGTCTGGGTGAAAAAGGCGTCGATGGCGGCCCGGGCCTGCTCCGGCACGTACACCTTGCCCTCGCGCAGACGTTCGAGCAGCTCGCGCGGCGGCAGGTCGATCAGCAGCAGATCGTCGGCCTCCTGCACCACCCAATCGGGCAGGGTTTCGCGCACCTGCACGCCGGTGATGGTCTGGACCTGATCGTTCAGGCTTTCCAGGTGTTGGACGTTGACCGTGGTGTACACATCGATGCCGGCGGCGAGCAGTTCCTGCACATCCTGCCAACGCTTGGCGTGCCGGCTGCCAGGCGCATTGCTGTGCGCCAGCTCGTCGACCAGGACCAGGGCCGGGCGGGCAGCGAGCACGGCATCCAGGTCCATTTCCTCGAGGGTCACGTCGCGGTATTCGCAGCGCCGCAACGCCTGCTGGGGCAGACCGACCAGCAGCGCTTCGGTTTCCGCGCGGCCGTGGGTCTGCACCACGGCAGCCAGGACCTCGATGCCCTGACGCTGGCGAGCGTGGGCGGCCTGGAGCATGGCGTAGGTCTTGCCGACACCGGGCGCGGCGCCGAGAAACACTTTCAAGCGGCCACGCCCGCTGCGGGGCAAGGCGGCCAGCAGGGCATCGGCGCGGCCGGAATCACTCATGGTCTGGGCTCATGGCATCGCATCATAATCATCGGGACTGTGACGTTAGCCGATCCAGCGCCTGGTTCAAAGCCAGCACGTTGACCACCTCCGGGCCGATGGCCGGCGATCGGGTCTGCGCCTGCACCAGCGCGCGCAGAGTCGACTCGGGCAGCCCGCGTTCGCGCGCCACCCGGGGGACCTGATAGCTCACCGCTGCCGGTGGCAGATCAGGGTCCAGGCCACTGGCCGAGGTGGTCAACAGCGCCAGCGGCACCGGACCTTGCTGCGCATCGAACTGCTCATCGGCCTGCGCCAGCACGCGAGTGCCCAGCGCTGGATTGCTCGGCGCCAGGTTGCTCGCACCACTGGCCAGGGTCGCGTAGTCGGCTGCCGAAGGCCGTGAATGAAACCAGCGCTCATCGGTGAAGGCCTGGGCGAGCAAGGCGGAACCGCGTACCTGGCCCTGCGCGTCGCGCACCAGGCTGCCGTTGGCCTGGGCGGGAAAGGCCCACTGCCCTACCGCCCACACCAGCAGCGGATAGGCACCGCCGGTGAGCAAGGTCATCAACAGAATCAGGCTCAAGGCCGGACGCAACAAACTGTTCATCATTCAAGCTCCAGGGTCAGACCAGGTGCAAAGCGGTGAGGACGATATCGATGGCCTTGATGCCGATGAAGGGCACCACCAAACCACCCAGGCCATAGATAAGAACGTTGCGCCGCAGCAGTTGCGCGGCGCTGTCGGCCTGCACCCGCACGCCGCGCAGGGCCAGGGGGATCAACACGATGATGATCAAGGCGTTGAAGACGATGGCCGAGAGGATCGCGCTCTGCGGGCTGGCCAGGTTCATCACGTTGAGCACGCCCAGGGATGGGTACACCGCAGCGAACAGCGCCGGGAGGATGGCGAAATACTTGGCCACGTCGTTGGCGATGGAGAACGTGGTCAAGGCGCCGCGGGTGACCAGCAGTTCCTTGCCGATGCGCACGATGTCGAGCAGCTTGGTCGGATCGCTGTCCAGGTCGACCATGTTGGCTGCCTCGCGCGCAGCCTGGGTGCCATCGTTCATCGCCACGCCGACGTCGGCCTGGGCCAGTGCAGGCGCATCGTTGGCGCCGTCGCCGCACATGGCCACCAGGCGGCCGTCGGCCTGTTCCTGGCGTATGCGCGCCAGCTTCTTCTGCGGCGTGGCTTCGGCCAGCACATCGTCGACCCCGGCTTCGGCGGCGATGGCGGCAGCCGTCAGCGGGTTATCGCCGGTCACCATCACGGTGCGGATGCCCAGCTTGCGCAACTGCTCGAAGCGCTCGCGAATGCCGGGCTTGACCACGTCCTTGAGGTGGATGACACCCAGCAACTGCCGGTCGCGACATACCAGCAACGGTGTGCCGCCACTTTGCGCGATGCGCTCGATGTGTTCGGCCAGCGCGGGCGCAAGCTGCGCCCTGGATTGGCCGATGAACGCCAGCAGCGAGTCCACCGCGCCCTTGCGGTAGCACTGCTGGTCGAGTTCGACGCCCGACAGCCGCGTCTGGGCGCTGAACGGCACCGATTGCCAACGTTCGTCAGCGGGCTCGTCGATGCTGAACAGTGGCCGGATGAACTCGACCACCGAGCGCCCTTCCGCCGTTTCATCGCCCAGCGAGGCCAGCAGCGTACCCTCGGCCATCTGTGCGTCGCTGACGCCAGGGGCGGCATGCAAGGCGCTGCAGCGGCGGTTGCCGAAGGTGATGGTGCCGGTCTTGTCGAGCAGCAACACATGGACGTCACCGGCCGCTTCCACGGCGCGGCCGGACTTGGCCACGACGTTGAGCCGCACCAGGCGGTCCATGCCGGCGATACCGATGGCCGACAGCAGGCCGGCGATAGTGGTCGGGATCAGGGTTACCAGCAATGCCAGGAGAAACACCAACGGCAGGCTGTGCCCGGAGAAGCGAGCAAACGGCTGCAGGGTGACCACCACCAGCAGGAAGACCATGGTCAGGCCGATCAGCAGGATGTCCAGGGCCACTTCGTTGGGCGTCTTCTGCCGCTTCGCGCCTTCCACCAGGGCGATCATGCGATCCAGGGTCGACTCGCCGGGGTCGGTGCTGATCTCGATCAGCAGCCAGTCCGACACCACCAGGGTATTGCCGGTGACGGCCGAGCGGTCGCCACCCGATTCACGGATTACCGGCGCCGACTCACCGGTGATGGCGGCCTCGTTGACGGCGGCGATGCCCTCGCGCACCTCGCCGTCACCGGGAATCATCTGCCCGGCTTCGACGCGAACCACATCGCCCTTGCGCAAGGCGGTGGCGGCAACCGTCTCGAAGCTGCCGTCGGCACGTTGCCGGCGAGCCTGCAGGCCCTGGCTGCCGGCCTTGAGGCTGTCGGCGCGGGCACGGCCACGGCCTTCGGCCAGTGCTTCGGCGAAATTGGCGAACAGCAGGGTAAACCACAGCCACACGGCAATCTGCACGGCAACCGAGGCCGACACTGCCGGGTCGGGCAGCAGGCACAGGCCGGTGGTCAGTACGGCGCACAACTCCACCACCAGCAGCACGGGGCTGCGCAGCAGTCGCCGGGGGTCGAGCTTGACGAACGCCTGCAGCAGCGCGGGTCGCCACAGGGCACTCAAGGTGGCCCCGGCGGGCGGTTGTGGTTGCGTGGCAGCGGCAACGGTCGATCGGTTCATGGTCCAGGCCTCAGAAATGCAGGTTCAAGTGCTCGGCGATCGGCCCCAGGGCCAGCACCGGCAGGAAAGTCAGGCCACCCACGATCAGCAGGGTCACGGTCAGCAGGGTGATGAACAGCAGGCCGTGGGTGGCGAAGCTGTCGGCGCTCGGCGCGCTGGCGTTCTTGCTGGCCAGGGCTCCGGCCAGGGCCAGCACCGGCAGGATGTAGCCGAAGCGGCCAAGCAACATGCCCAAAGCCAGCATGAGGTTGTGAAAGGCCGTGTTGGCGGACAGCCCGGCGAAGGCCGAACCGTTGTTGGCGCTGGCCGAGGTGTAGGCATACAGCAACTGAGTGAAGCCATGGGGGCCGGGGTTGCTCACCGCTCCGGCCGGTCCCGGCAGGCTCACGGCGATGGCGCTGAGCACCAGCACACCCACGGGCATGACCAGCAGGCTCGCCACCAACCAGCGCACCTCGCGCGCCTGGAGTTTCTTGCCCAGGTACTCCGGGGTTCGACCGATCATCAAGCCGGCCAGGAACACCGTCAGCAGCACGTTGAGGAGCATGCCGTAGAGACCGGCGCCGACACCGCCGAAGATCACTTCGCCGAGCATCATGTTGACCAGCGCAACCATCCCGGAGAGCGGATTGAGGCTGTCGTGCATGGCATTGACCGAACCGTTCGAGGCGGCCGTGGTGGTCACCGACCAAAGCACGCTGGCGGTGGTGCCGAAGCGGCTTTCCTTGCCTTCCAGCGGCGCGGTCTGCTCGACCATGGCACTGGCCAGCGATGGGTTGGGTTGCTGCTCGGCGTACAGCGACAGCCCCAGGCCCAGCAACAGCAAGGTCAACATGCACGCCAGGATCGCCCGACTCTGGCGCAGGTCCTTCACGTAATGGCCGAAGGTGAAGACCAGGGCGACCGGGATGGTCAGGATCGCGACCAATTCGAACAGGTTGCTCCAAGCCGTGGGATTCTCGAACGGATGGGCCGAGTTGACGCCGAAGAATCCGCCGCCGTTGGTGCCCAGCTGTTTGATGGCGATCTGGCTGGCTGCCGGGCCGAGGGGGATGGTCTGTGAGTTGCCCTGCAAGGTCAGCGCGTCCACATAGGGCGCGAACGTCTGCGGTACACCCTGCCAGACAAGGAAAACGGCGAGCAGCAAGGCCAGCGGCAGCAGGCCATACAGCGTGGCACGGGTCACATCGACCCAGAAGTTGCCCAGGGTACTGGCCGAACGGCGACTGATGCCCCGGCACAGCGCCACCAGCACCGCCAACCCGGTGGCGGCGCTGAGAAAGTTCTGCACGCCCAGGCCAGCCATCTGGCTCAGGTAGCTGAGCGAGGTTTCGCCGCTGTAGGCCTGCCAGTTGGTGTTGGCCATGAAGCTGACGGCGGTGTTGAACGCCAGGGTCCACTCCTGGCCCGGCAGGTGCTGGGGATTGAGCGGCAGATAACCCTGCAGCATGAGCATGGCGAACAGCAGGCCAAAGCCGGCCAGGTTGAAAACCAGCAGCGCCAGGGCATATTGCTGCCAGCTCTGCTGCTGTTGCGCATCGATACCGCAAAAGCGGTAGCACAGCTTCTCCACCGGTTGCAGCGGTACGCTGAGCCAGGTGCGCTGGCCTTCCATGACCTTGTAGTAGAAACGTCCGAGCCAGGGCGCCGGTAGCAGGATCAAGGCGAGAAAGGCCGCTATCAGGGCGAAATCGTGACTGTTCATCAATGACTAGCCTCCACTGGCGCGCAAGAGGGCAACGAGCAGGTACACGAACAAACCGATGGCCAGCAGCAGGAACAGGCCGTCCAGAACAGACATGGGAATATCTCCAGGCGCGGCGGCTGCCGCTTGCCGACATTCTCCAAGGCCAGGGTGTAAAGGCGCGAGATCGATACCCGGGCCTGGCCGTAAAGAAAGCGTAAAAATCGGTCCGTCACATCCCGCCACGAGCGGGCGCATGGGAAGCGCGGGACCGAACGGCTATCATGGCGGCCTTCCCTGCCCCCCGGAGCCTTCATGCGCCTGTTCCACACCTCCGACTGGCACCTCGGCCAAAGCCTGCACGGTCAGGAGCGCGACTTCGAACATGCAAGCTTCCTGCGCTGGCTGCTGCGTCAGCTCGCCCAGCGCCAGCCCGACGTGCTGCTGGTGGCGGGCGACATCTTCGATACGGTCAATCCGCCGGTGCGGGCGCAGGAGCGGCTGTACAACTTCATCGTCAGCGCCCACGAGCAACAACCGCAGCTGACCATCGTGATGATCGCCGGCAACCACGACTCCGGTTCGCGCATCGAATTACCGGGGCCGTTGATGCGTCGCCTGCGCACCCATGCGCTGGGCCGGGTGATGTGGCTCGAAGACGGCCGCCTCGACAGCGAGCGGCTGTTGCTGCCGCTGCCCGATGCCCATGGCCAGGTGCAGGCCTGGTGCCTGGCCCTGCCCTTCCTGCGCCCCGCTGAGGTGACCGGCGCAACCCTGGGCGAGGATTACCTGCAAGGCATCGCCCGGGTGCACGAGATGCTGATCGCCGCTGCCAATGCCCGACGCTCGCCGGGGCAGGCCCTGATCGCCATCAGCCACGCGCACATGGCGGGCGGTTCGGTGTCGATGGAGTCCGAGCGCAGCCTGGTGATCGGCAGTGCCGAAGCCCTGCCGGCCAGCCTGTTCGACGCCAGCATCAGCTACGTTGCGCTGGGCCATCTGCACAAGCCGCAGAAGGTCAACGGCGAATCACGCATTCGCTACAGCGGCTCGCCCATACCGCTGTCGTTTTCCGAGATCGAGTACCCGCACCAGATCCTCGAGATCGAGTGCGCCGGTGAGCAGTTGGTGAGCGTGGAACCGATCCTGATCCCGCGCGCGGTCGACCTGCTGCGCATCGGCCCGGCGCCGTTGCCGCAGGTCCGCGAACAGTTGCAGCAACTACCGGACGTGGACCTGTTGGCTGATGTGCTGAGCTACCCCTGGCTGGAAGTGCGGGTGGTACTCGACGAGCCGCAACCGGACCTGCGCCAGCACATCGAAACCGCCCTGCAAGGCAAGGCCGTGCGTCTGGTGCGGATCGCTGCCGAGTACGCCGGGCGGGTCAACGCCGACAACGAGGATGTCGGCGCCCTGATCGAGCTGGACCAGCTCAGCCCCCACGAACTGTTCAGCCGCGCCTGGCTCGACAGCTACGGCAGCGAGGTGGACGAACAGACCCTGGACGACTTCGCGCAGTTGTTGCAGGAAGTGCAGCTGGAGGGCGAAACCCCATGAAGATTCTGGCCATCCGCCTGAAGAACCTCGCCTCGTTGGCAGGCCCGTTCGAACTGGACTTCACCGCCGAACCGCTGGCCAGCGCCGGTCTGTTCGCCATCACCGGCCCCACCGGCGCGGGCAAGAGCACCCTGCTCGACGCCCTGTGCCTGGCGCTGTTCGGCGCCGTACCGCGCCTGGGCAATGCGTCGCAGAGTGCCAAGGTGCCCGACGCCGACGGTGAAATCGGCAGCTACGACCCGCGCACCCTGTTGCGCCGGGGTACCGGGGCGGGCTATGCGGAAGTGGATTTCCTCGGCGTCGACGGTCGTCGCTATCGCGCGCGCTGGGAGGCCAACCGGGCACGGGACAAACCGGCGGGCAAGTTGCAGAACAGCCGGCAGTCGCTGCGCGATCTGGACAATGACCAGTTGCTCGCCAGCCAGAAAGGGGAATACAAGCAACTGCTGGAAGCTCGCCTGGGGCTGAACTTCGAGCAGTTCACCCGTGCGGTGATGCTGGCGCAGAGCGAGTTCAGTGCCTTTCTCAAGGCCGACGACAATGAACGCAGCGAACTGCTGGAAAAGCTCACCGACACCGCGCTCTATACGCGCCTGGGCAAACGCGCCTTCGAAAAGAGCCGCGACGCCCGCGAGCAGCTCAAGCACTGGCAGGACCAGGCCACCGGTATCGCGCCACTGGCCGCCGAAGCGCGCGAAGCGCTGGATCTGGAATTTCACACCGCCAGCGAGCAACTGCGGCAGCACCAGGCGCACCTCAAACAGGTGGAACAGCAACAGCAGTGGCACCGCGAAGACCGCCGCCTGAGCGACGACTGCCAGGCAGCAAGGCAGCAGTTGCAAGACGCATCCCAGGCATGGGAAGCAGGCGCCGAGCAACGTTCGCAATTGCACATGCTCGAACAACTGGCACCGCAACGCTACCTGTTCAGCCGCGAGGAGGAAGTGCGCACCCAGCTCCAGCCCCTGGCCGAACGTATCGAGCTGTCGCGTTCGCGGCAGCAACAGCAGGCGGTGCAGCAGCAACAACTGGACGAGCAACGCGAACAGGCCGGGCGCACGCTGCAACAGGCGTTGGCGCAACAGGCCCAAGCGCAGCCCCGGTTGCAGCAGGCCTTCGACGAGCAGTCGAACCGAAGCCGATTGCAGGCCGAGCTCGAACCCCTGAGTCCGGCGCTGGCCGAAGCCGAGCGGCAGCGTTCCTCCGCAGAGCAGGCGCTGCAGGGCATGGAGCAGCAACAGGCCGACAGTGGCGAACGCCTGCAGCAGGTCGCCGACGCGCTCGAGCGCAGCGCCGAACTGGCGCCGCTGGCCGCTACCTGGAGCGCCTACCTGCCGCGCCTGCAGCAAGTGGTGACGCTGAGCAGTCGCCTGCGCCAGGGCCAGATCGAACTGCCAGACCTGCAGGCGCAGGCACACGCCACACAAACGAGCCTGGAAGCGCATCAAAGCGACCTTGCCCGCGTCTTTCAGCATGCCCCATGCAGCGCCGAGGACCTGCCCGAGCGCTTGCAGCAACTGACCCAGCGCCTGCAACAGCAACGCCTGGCGCTGCGTGGCGTACAGGAACTGGAACGGCTGTGGCAGCGGCGCAACGCCGTTCAGGAACGTCTCGAACAAGGGCGCCAGCAGCAGGCCACCTTGCTGGCCCGGCGCGAGCAATTGACCGCCCAGGGGCTGGAGGTCCGCGCGGCCCATGAACAGGCCGAGCAAGCCTTGAAGGTGACCCTGCAACTGCTCGAACGCCAGCGCCTGGCGCGCAGCGAAAGCGTCGAGCAGTTGCGCGAACGTTTGCAGCCCGAGCAGCCCTGTCCGGTCTGTGGCAGTGTCGAGCACCCCTATCATGCGCCGGAGGCGCTGTTGCAGGCGCTGTCGGCGCACGATGACGACGAAGAGCAGCGCGCCCGCGCTGCGCTGAAGCCATTGTCCGAACGCCTGGTCGAGCTGCGTACCGAAGTCGGCGCGCTGATCGAGCAGCACAAGCAGCTCAAGGCGCAGGAGCAACAATGGCTCGACCAGCCAGGTGACGCCGAACTGGCCGGGCATCCGCTCTACCCTGCCCTGAGCGACGCCGAGCAGCCGGCAGACTGGCTGCGCGACACCCTGGCCAACCACACGCGTCTGATCGACGAGGATGAACGTCAGCAGAACAGCCTGCTGGCCTTGCAACAGCAGGCGACCGCCCTGCAGCGCGCCGTGGCGCAGGCCAGTGAAGCCAGCCAGCAGGCGCGGCAGACACTGCAGGCGCATCAGTCCCACCTGGACGCCGACCAGCAGCGGCTCGACGACGAGTTACAGGCGCTGGCCAGTCAGTTGCCCGCCGCTCGCCTGCAGGCCCTGCGCGAACACCCGGCGCAGACGTTCATGGCCTTGGAGCAGAACATCGCCGAGCGCCTGGCCCAGATCGAGCAGCGCGATGAAGAACAGTCGGAATTCGACGCCCGTGCGCGACGCATCGAACAGGCCCGCAGCGAGCATGCGCGGCAGCAGACCGACTGCGAGCAGCAACGCCAGCGGGTCGAGGCGCTGTCCACGCAACTGCAGACCTGCGAGGCACGGCTACGCGAATTGCTGGGCGAGCATGCCCAGGCGTCCGCCTGGCAGACGGCCTTGCACGATCAGGTCGAGACGGCGCGCGAGCAGGAACGGCAGGTCGACCGCCAGCAACAGGATCTCCGAACCCAGACAGTGCAGACCGCCAGCGCCCTGGAGGCCGATACTGCGCAGCAGGCCCAATTGCAGCAAACCCTGGCTGACGTGCAGCAGGCCCTGCACGCCTGGCGCGAGCAGCGTCCGCAACTGGACGACGACGGGTTGCAGGCACTGCTCGCCATCGATGAACCCCAGGTCGATGAGCTGCGCAGCCGCCTGCAGAGCACGGGAAAAACCCTGGAACAGGCGCGCATCCGCTTGCACGAACGCGAGCAGCGCCAGCAGGCTCATCGGGCACAGGTCGACGCGATTGCCAGTGCCGAGGCGCTGGACGCACAGCACGCCGCCCTGCTGATGGACGTCGAACGGCAGGAGCAGCAATGCGCCGAGCTGCGCGCCCAGCAAGCCGAAGACCAGCGTCGGCACAGCGCCAACCAGGCCCTGCAGGCGCAGATTGCCGAGGCCGATGCGCACTACCAGCGTTGGGCACGCCTGGCGGCACTGATCGGTTCGGCCGAAGGCGATCGCTTCCGCAAGATCGCCCAGGCCTACAACCTCGACCTGCTGGTGCATCACGCCAACGTGCAACTGCGTCAGCTGGTGCGCCGCTACCGCCTCAAGCGCGGCGGCAGCATGCTCGGGCTGTTGGTGCTGGACACCGAAATGGGCGACGAAATGCGCTCGGTGCATTCGTTGTCAGGCGGGGAAACCTTTCTGGTGTCACTGGCACTGGCCCTGGGGCTGGCGTCGATGGCGTCGAGCACGCTGCGCATCGAGTCGCTGTTCATCGACGAAGGCTTCGGCAGCCTCGATCCCGAATCGCTGCAACTGGCGATGGATGCGCTCGACGGCCTGCAGGCGCAGGGACGCAAGGTGGCGGTGATTTCCCACGTGCAGGAGATGCACGAACGCATCCCGGTGCAGATTCAGGTGCGGCGTCTGGGCAATGGGCTGAGCAGCGTCGAGGTCAGCGGCTAGCGCCCTGACCCGGACAACGCGGCGTGCCTGGCACGCCGGGTTGTCTGTAGCGTGTTACTGAGTCAGGAATTTCAGGTCCGACGGCGCGTCCTGCTTGAAACTCTGTACCGTCTCACCCAGCATCCCGGTGCTGGCGTCGCGCTTGAGCACGGTGATCTGGTTGCTCTTCTGGTTGGCGATCAACAGGAAGTGACCGGTGGGGTCGAGGGCGAACTCGCGTGGGTGATCGCCGTCCACATGCCGACGCTGGATCTCCTTGAGATGGCCGGTGCCGGGGTCGACGCTGAACACCAGCATCTGGTTGGCCGTGCCGCGGTTGCTCACGTAGAGGAAGCGACCATCGGCAGACAGGTGCAAGGCGCCGCTGGCGCTTTCCTTGCCGACGGTGCCCAGTTCGAGCAGCTGCTGGCGTACCAGGTTGCCATCTTTGACGTCGAACATGGCCAGTTGACCGCTCATCTCCAGTGTCAGATAAGCATGTTTGCCATCACGACTGAACAGCAGGTGACGCGGACCACTGCCGTCCGGCAGTTGCACCGAGGCCGGTTGAGCGGGCACCAGTGGACGCTCGGCGGACTTGGGCTCGTAACGGTAGACGTAGACGCGGTCAGCGCCGAGGTCGCTGGCATAGACATAACGGCCCGACGGCGGCAGCGACACCACCGAGTGGACGTGGGGCCCGGCCTGGCGCTCGGGGTTGACCTGGCTGGCGACGTGCTTGAGCTCCTGCACGACGTTACTGAGAGTGCCGTCTTCGGCCACATTCAGCACGCTCAGGCTGCCGCCCGGATTGGCACTGACGGCATAGTTGGCCACGAACAGGTGGCGCCCGTCCTGGCTCAGGCTGGAATGGGTCGGCTCGTCGCCGCTGGTGGCCACCTGATTGACCTGACGGATATCGTGGGTCTTGCCGTCCACAGTGAAGCTGGTGACCTTGCCAATTACGTCTTTCTGGCCGGGGCCGTTTTCATTGACCACGAACAGGCGGCGCTGGTCTTGGGACAAGGTCAGCCAGGACGGGTTGGAACTCTTGACCGTCTGCCGAGGCTGGGCCTCGATCTGGCCGGTAGTGCTGTCGAAGGCGTAGCGGTAGATGCCTTCGCTGGAACCCTGGGTGTAGGTGCCCACCAGCAGGTCATATTTTTCGGCTGCAGCGGCGTGCAGGGATGTCAGGGCCAAGCCGTTGACAAGCATGGATAGCAAAACTCGCTTCATGAAGGTTTCTCCGAAGCCTCTTGTGTGTGGCCGATCTTGCATGGCGCTGAATGTTGTTGCGGCAGCAGGAGCGAACGTGGATCGGACTTTACAGACCACCGTGTTCACGCCTGGGTTTCATCGTCTTCGTCGCGGGCCGAAAAGGCACTGAGGCACGTCAAGGTGTGGGACGTGCCGTCGCGAGTGATAACGAAGCTGTCGGGCTCGGCACCTGGCTGAGCAGCCTGCTGCTCAGCCAGGGTAAACGCCCAACGCTTGAGCTCGCGGCCGTCCATGCATTCGATGTGCAGGGTCTGCTCTTCGTCGAAGGAGAAGTCGAAGGCATGCAGCGTGTCGATCAGCAGCATGTCGCAGGTTTCTAGCGCGGTGGGCAGGGTCATGGTCGGACCTCCTGGGTAAAGTCGGACCATGATACCTGCGATGCATCCTTCTGGCCTGCTGTCGCGCCCCTACAGGACACCCACGGTGCCTGGAGCGAACGCTTGCTCTGCCTGGCCAACGCTGTTCACCAACGGTGCGCCGAACTCCGGCAGGCTGATTTCGAAGCGATCACCCACCTGGGTGGCGAGGCCATCGGCGAACGACAGCGTGGCCGTGCCGAAGAAGTGAATGTGCACGTCGCCCGGATTGAGGAACTGCGCGTACTTGAAATGGTGGTACTCCAGGTTGTCGAAGCTGTGGCACATGTTCGCTTCGCCACTGAGAAATTCCTTTTCCCAGATCACCTCGCCAGCCCGCCGGATACGGCTGGTGCCGGACAGGTGCTCGGGCAGCTCGCCCACGCGCAGCTCCGGACCATAGCTGCAACTGCGCAACTTGGAATGGGCCAGGTAGAGGTAGTTCTTGCGTTCCATCACATGGTCGGAGAATTCGTTGCCCAGGGCGAATCCCAGGCGATACGGGCGGCGGTCCGGGCCGATCACGTACAGCCCACCCAGCTCGGGCTCTTCGCCGGCGTCTTCGGCAAAGGGCGGAACGGGGAACGCCTGGCCGGGCCGCACGACGATGCTGCCGTCGCCCTTGTAGAACCACTCCGGCTGCACGCCGGGCTGGCCCGCGGCAGGCTTGCCGCCCTCCACACCCCACTGGAATATCTTCATGCTGTCGGTGACTGCCGTGTCGGCGCTGTGCTGGTGCATCTTGTCGCGGGTGGCGGCACTGCCCAAGTGGGTCAGGCCGGTGCCGGTCACCAGCATGTGCGCCGGATCGGGGTGATCCAGCGGCGGCAGAATACGCGCCTCTTCGAGCAACTGCGGGTAGTCGTGCTGCTCACCCAGACCACAGCTATCCACCGCCTGGGCCAGGCCATGGCCTGCGGAGATGGCGGCCAAAGCCAGTTCACGGACGCTGTTCGCGCCGCGCACTTCGTGGACCCGATCGCCGTCGACCAGACCGACCCGACGTTGACCGTTGCTCAATTCAAATTGCACCAGATGCATGACGAGCTTCCTTTTGCTGGGTTCAGGAACGGGCGCTGGCGGCGAACGCATCGGCCGGCAGCACGTGACGGCGCTCCAGCAACTGGTAGACCACTGCGGTCAGCACCAGCCCGAACACCATCACGCCGCTGAGAAAATACAGGCCGCTGGCCAGGTTACCGGTGTACTCCTTGAGCGCGCCGATCACGAACGGCCCGATGTAGCCGCCCAGGTTGCCCACCGAGTTGATCAGGGCAATGCCGGCCGCCGCACTGGCCCCGGCGAAGAAGCGACCCGGCAGGGTCCAGAACACCGCCGTGCAGGAGAACAGGCTGAACGCCACCAAGCACAGAGCTGCCAGCTGCGCCGCCGGCAGGCTCAGCCAGGCGCTGAGGAACAGACCGATTGCGCCTAGCACGTACAACACCGCCAGATGGCCGTAGCGATCGTTGAGACGATCCGAGCTGCGCGGGATGAGCAACAGCCCGATGATGCCGAATACATACGGTACCGAAGACACGAATCCGGTGGTCAGGTCGCTGCCGCCGAATTGTTTGATCAAGGTCGGCAACCACAGGCCCAGACCGTAGATGCTCAAGGTCACCGGCAGGTAGAACAACGCCAGCAGCAGCACGCGAAAATCCTTGAGCGCATGCAGCGGGTTGCCGTGGCGCGTCTGGCCATAGGCTTGCAGGTCGTTCTGCAGTTCAGTGGCCAGCCAGTCTTTCTCAGCCTGGTTCATCCATTTGACCTGCTGCGGGCCATCGGGCAGCCAGCGCAGCACCGGCCAGGTCAGCAGGATGGCCGGCGTGCCGATGACGATGAACAACCACTGCCAGCCGTGCAGGCCGAGCACGCCGTCCATGCCCAGCAGAGCGCCGGACACAGGCCCGGTGATCATCATGGCGATGGGTTGGGACAGAATGAACAGACCCAGGATCTTGCCGCGGTGACGGACCGGGAACCACTGCGTGATGTAGTAGAGCACGCCGGGAAAGAAGCCGGCTTCGGCCGCCCCCAGCAGGAAGCGCATGACATAGAAGCTGTGCGGGCCCTGCACGAACGCCATGCCGATGGTGATGGCGCCCCAGGTGATCATGATGCGGGCGAACCAGCGACGGGCGCCGAAACGTTCGAGCATCAGGTTGCTGGGGATTTCCAGCAGAAAGTAGCCAATGAAGAACAGCCCTGCACCCAAGCCGTAGGCGGCGTCGCCGATACCCACGTCCGCGCCCATGTGCAGCTTGGCGAAGCCCACTGCGGAGCGATCCACGTAGGCGATCAGGTACAGCAGAATCAGGAACGGGATCAATTTGAAGGTGATGCGGCGTATAAGCCCGAGTTCCTGGCTCATGGGATCGATCTCCACTTTCTTGTTTTTATGCTTGTTTTGGGTGGGAAGGCCACAGCGCCCCGTCGCCCTTTTCGAGGGA
Organism: Pseudomonas sp. Leaf129; assembly: GCF_001423465.1. Lineage (NCBI taxonomy): Bacteria > Pseudomonadati > Pseudomonadota > Gammaproteobacteria > Pseudomonadales > Pseudomonadaceae > Pseudomonas > Pseudomonas sp. Leaf129. Next base: position 290,248 of record NZ_LMOC01000006.1, read on the forward strand.
CCTGAAACGACGCTCAACCTTCACTGAAATCGACTTTATAGTATTACTATTTGCTTCACAAGCTCTTCCAATCGACGATCCAATGGCCTATTTTGAGGGCATACACAAAAACAAGTCTTACAATAAGAGAGCCCTCATGCCTGACAACAAACCCACCCTGCGCTCGGCCCAATGGTTCGGTACGGCTGACAAGAACGGCTTCATGTACCGCAGCTGGATGAAGAACCAGGGCATCGCCGATCACCAGTTCAATGGCAAGCCGATCATTGGCATCTGCAACACCTGGTCCGAGCTGACCCCTTGCAACGCCCACTTCCGCACCATCGCCGAACACGTCAAACGCGGCGTGATCGAGGCCGGTGGCTTCCCTGTGGAGTTTCCGGTGTTCTCCAACGGCGAGTCCAACCTGCGCCCCACGGCGATGCTCACCCGCAACCTGGCCAGCATGGATGTGGAGGAAGCGATCCGCGGCAACCCGATCGACGGCGTGGTGCTGCTCACCGGCTGCGACAAGACCACCCCTGCCCTGCTGATGGGCGCGGCCAGTTGCGACGTGCCGGCCATCGTCGTGACCGGCGGGCCGATGCTCAACGGCAAGCACAAGGGCCGCGACATCGGCGCCGGCACCATCGTCTGGCAGATGCATGAGTCGTACAAAGCCGGCCAGATCAGCCTCGACGAGTTTCTCTCGGCCGAGGCCGGCATGTCGCGTTCGGCCGGTACCTGCAACACCATGGGCACTGCCTCGACCATGGCCTGCATGGCCGAAGCGCTGGGCACTTCGCTGCCGCACAACGCCGCCATTCCGGCAGTGGACTCGCGTCGCTATGTGCTCGCGCACATGTCGGGCATGCGTGCGGTGCAGATGGTCCGTGAAGACCTGCGCCTGTCGAAGATCCTTACCAAGGAGGCGTTCGAAAACGCCATTCGGGTCAATGCGGCCATCGGCGGCTCGACCAATGCGGTGATCCACCTCAAGGCCATCGCCGGCCGGATCGGCGTGGACCTGGAGCTGGACGACTGGACGCGCATCGGCCGCGGCACCCCCACCCTGGTTGACCTGCAGCCGTCGGGCCGCTTCCTGATGGAGGAGTTCTACTATGCCGGCGGTCTGCCGGCCGTTCTGCGCCGCCTGGGGGAAAACAATCTGATCCCCAACCCGGATGCCTTGACCGTCAACGGTCAGACGTTGTGGCAGAACGTGCAGAACTCGCCGATCTATGGCGAGGACGAGGTGATCCGCGCCATCGACAACCCCTTGGTGGCCGACGGTGGCATCTGCGTGTTGCGCGGTAACCTGGCGCCGCTAGGGGCGGTGCTCAAGCCCTCGGCCGCCACTCCTGCGCTGATGACCCATCGCGGTCGCGCGGTGGTGTTCGAGGACTTCGACATGTACAAGGCGCGCATCAACGATCCAGACCTGGACGTGGACGCCAGCTCCATCTTGATCATGAAGAACTGTGGGCCCAAGGGTTATCCAGGCATGGCCGAGGTCGGTAACATGGGCCTGCCGGCCAAGCTGCTGGCGCAAGGAGTCACCGACATGGTGCGTATTTCCGATGCGCGCATGAGCGGTACCGCCTACGGCACGGTAGTCCTGCACGTGGCGCCGGAAGCCGCCGCCGGCGGGCCGTTGGCAGTGGTCCGCGAAGGCGATTACATCGAGCTCGATTGCGCCAGCGGGCGCTTGCACCTGGACATCCCCGACAGCGAATTGCAGGCCCGCCTGGCGGACTGGCAGGCACCATCGCAGTCATTGCTGGTGGGCGGCTACCGGCAGTTATACATCGACCATGTGATGCAGGCCGACCAGGGTTGCGATTTCGATTTTCTGGTCGGGTGCAGGGGGTCCGAGGTGCCGCGGCATTCGCATTGACCACCCCTCCCCGCGACGCCAGCCTGTAGGAGCGGTCAGTGGCCGCGAAAAAAGCACTACGGTGCATCAGGATATACCGTGGCGTTTTTTTCGCGGCCGATGACCGCTCCTACGAAATGGGCGGTGACTGGGCATAAAAAAACCCGACTCAAGGTCGGGTTTTTGCATCGCTATCAAGCAGGCATGAAGCTTACTTGGCGCGACCTTTGTACGAACCGCCTTCACGGGTGTCGATCTCGATCATGTCGCCGATCTCGATGAAGTCCGCAACGCTCAGCTCGGTACCGTTCTTCAGTTTGGCAGGCTTCATGACCTTGCCCGACGTGTCGCCGCGAGCGGAACCTTCGGTGTAGTCGACCTGACGCACGATGGTGGTCGGCAGCTCTACGCTGACCAGACGCTCTTCGAAGAACACGGCTTCGCAGACGTCGGTCATGCCTTCTTCCACGAATGGCAGAACGGCTTCGATATCTTCGGCGTTCAGTTCATACATGGTGTAGTCGGTGGTATCCATGAACGTGTAGCTGTCACCGCTGATGAACGACAGGGTCGCTTCCTTGCGGTCCAGGATCACGTCGTCCAGCTTGTCGTCGGCACTGTAGACGGTTTCGGTCTTGTAGCCGGTCAGCAGGTTCTTCAGCTTGGTCTTCATGATCGCGCTGTTACGGCCCGACTTGGTGAATTCAGCTTTCTGAACCAGCCAAGGGTCGTTGTCGATACGGATCACGGTACCGGGTTTCAGTTCTTTACCAGTTTTCATTACGAATATCCGAATTTGGATGGTGATTTACAAAAATCTAGGCCGCGTATCATAGCCAATTTCGGTAAAACTGCACCAGCGCCGTCGCAAGATCAGCTTGTGCGGCCTGTAGCGCGCACCATTGACGCGCGTGGGCGACCAGTTCCGGCCAGTGTTCGAGGGCCTCGCGCCACGCCGGGCCGATGTCGGCGCCCTCCACGCTCTGGTTCCAGGCCCGCCACAGTCCGCGCAGCGCCGCATAGGCCGCGGGCGACAGGCCTTCGCCGTAGCGATCGAGGAACGCTTCGAGCTTTTCCCAGTGGGCGTATTCTTCCTGCACATAGATGTGCCAGACCATCGGCGCGGCGGCCCACTGGGCGCGAACGAAGGAATCTTCGCCGCGCACGGCATTGAAATCGCAGCACCACAGCAGCCGGTCATATTCGCTCTGGCGGACGAACGGCAGCACCTGGACCTTCAGGCTGCCTCGTTGCACCTGGCTGCCGACCTCCAGGGAAGCATCGCCCAGCCATTGCCGTACATCGGCCAGCACCCGTCCTTCGGGGACCAGCAGATGGTTGCCGCGCGTATCGTCAGCCAGCGCGTCCAGCCACGAGGCCAGGCCGCTGTGCTCGTAGGCGAACAGGGAGAGCACGCGCGCTCCCGGTTCGGGCTCAATCCCCAGTTCTGCGAGAAACGCCTGACGCGCCTTAGGATCGGCCTGGAAAGCCTCGCGCCGCTCGATCAGCCCGGCTTCGCGCAGCAGGCCACCGGTCCCCGTGGTGAAGCCGGGGAAGAAGAAGTACTTGCGCAGTCCGCCCGGCTGCGGCGAAGGCAGGCCGTGGCAGCCATCGACCCAGGTTTCGGCGCTCAGGTAATCGAGGTTCAACCACAACGGTGACGGGCTGCGAACCGCCATCGCGTCCACATATTCAGGCGGCAACTTGCAGGCGAAGGCCCCCACCACCACATCGGCGACCTCGGTCGCTTGCCATTCGCCGCTCCAATGCCGGACTTCGACGCCGTCGTGCCACTGCTGCGCCTGCTCGGCGTTCGCCGCGGGCCACAGGCGGGCGAACGGCACCAGGTCGTCGACCCACAGACGAACCTGCATGCCGTGCTCGACCTGCAGCTGCCGGGCCAGGCGCCAGGTGATACCGATGTCGCCGTAGTTGTCCACGACCGTACAGAAAATGTCCCAGGTGGCCTTCATGGCTGACTCCAACGCAAACGGTTACACAAAGCGCGCTATTGTCCGCATAAACACCGGCGCACAGAAGCATTAAAGGCGGTTCGTGCGACAATCGTCCGCTCGCCCCAATCATCAGTCTGCCCATGAACAAGCCTGCCCTGCTGCAATCGATCATCGAACGCCTGACCCTGGACCTGGACATTGCCCAGCGGGCTGCCCAGACGGCCTATGAAACCGCCACCCACGAAGAGAACGTGGCCGAGAACAAATACGACACGCTGGGGCTGGAAGCGTCCTACCTGGCCACCGGACAGGCGCGACGGATGGAGGAGATTCGCCAGGGGCTGGCGAAGTTTCTTGCGTTGCAGTTGCGTGATTTTCGGGCGGGAATCGAGCTGGGTGCGCTTGTGACGCTGGAATCGGCAACCGGTGCGCGCCAGTGGTTTTTCCTGGGGCCGGATGCGGCGGGGTTGAAGCTTGAGTTCGAAGGCTGCCCGGTCATGGTCATCACCCCACGCTCGCCGCTGGGGCAAAGCCTGTTGGGCAAAGGCGTCGACGATGAGGTCGGCATGGCCGGCAAGGTTCAGGTCATTGTCGAGGTGATTTGAAGCATGGTGCAGGTCATGTGGGAGCGGGCTCTGCCCGCGAAGGGCGCGACGCGGTTTACCTGGTACACCGCGTCGCCGATTCGCGGCCGATAACCGCTCCCACAAACACCAGCGCCATCGACCCTGTAGGAGCGGTCCGTGGCCGCGAAAGGCGCGACGCGATTTGTCTGGTACACCGCGTATACCGATGACGCGGCTTGCGCCGCTGCTACAGGGGTGTAGCAGCGGCAATGCGGGTTACTTCTTGTCGGGCAGGGCGTAGGCGATCACGTAGTCGCCGCGGTCTGGCGACTGGCGGGCGCCGCCAGCGGTGATGACCACGTACTGCTTGCCGGTCTTGGGCGAGACGAAGGTCATCGGGCCGCCCTGGCTGCCAACCGGCAGACGGGCTTTCCAGGCCTCTTCACCGGTGGCCGAGTTGAACGCCCGCAGGTAGTAGTCCTGAGTACCGGCAATGAACACCAGGCCACCCTGGGTCGACAGCGTGCCACCCAGCGTCGGCATGCCGATCGGCAGCGGCAGGTGCATCTTCACACCCATTGGGCCGGTGTCTTCCACCGTCCCGACCGGTACTTGCCACGCGACTTTCTGAGTCTTCATGTCGATCGCGGTCAAGGTGCCGAAAGGCGGCGCCTGGCACGGGATGCCGGCGATGGACAGGAAGCGGTTCTTGTTCACCGCATACGGCGTGCCCTTGAGCGGCACTGCACCCATGCCGGTGTTCAGCGCTTCGCCACCCGAAGAAGCCTTGGCATCCTTCTGCTGAGGCACCATCTGCACCCACAGGCCCAAGCGCATATCATTGACGAAGATGAAGCCATGCACCGGGTCGGTCGACAAGCTGCCCCAGTTCATGCCACCAAGGGAGCCTGGAAAGCTGAGCGACACATCGGTGCCCGGCGCGGTGTACAGGCCTTCATAACGCATTTTCTTGAACGAGATGCGGCACAGCATCTGGTCGAACGGCGTGGCACCCCACATGTCCGATTCGCTCAGGTGTTGCGCGCCGATCTGCGGCATGCCTACCGACAGCGGCTGGGTCTTGGCATAGGGTTCGCCAGGAATGTCCGAGCCCTTGACCGGAATGTCCTGCACAGCGGTCAGCGGTTGACCGGTGGCGCGGTCCAGCACATAGATCTGCCCTGCCTTGGTGCCTATCACCACTGCTGGCACGCTGCTGCCGTCAGGCTTGGGGAAATCCATCAAGGTGGGCTGCATCGGCAGGTCGAAGTCCCACAGATCGTTGTGCACGGTCTGATAGACCCACTTTTCTTCACCCGTGGTCGCATTAAGCGCCAGGATCGAAGCACCGTAACGATGGTTCAGCGCAGTACGTTCGACACCGTAGATGTCGGTGGACGAGCTGCCCATGGGCAGGAACACGGTGTTCATCTTCGGATCGTACGACATCGGCGCCCAGCTGTTGGGCGTGCTGCGTACATAGGTGTTGTCGCCGGTCGGCGCCTGCTTGTCCTCAGGGTTGCCCGGATCGAAGGCCCAGCGCATCTGGCCGGTGATCACGTCGAAACCACGGATCACACCACCTGGCATGTCGGCTTGTACGTTATCGGCAACGCGACCGCCGACCACCACGGTAGTGCCCGCCATCAACGGCGCAGACGACAACTGATAGTACGAATCCGGAACCTTGCCCAGACCGGCTTTCAGGTCCACCTGACCGTTGTTACCGAAACCCTGGCAGAACTCGCCGGTGTCGGCGTCCACGGCAATCAGACGGGCATCGATGGTGTTGGTCAGCAGGCGACGCTGGCAGTTGGCGCCAGGTGCGACCGACACCGCCTTGACTGGCGTGTTGCCTTCACTGGACTCAACCACCGGGCTGCTGGCATCGAAATACGCCAGGCCACGGCAACGCTGCCAGACCGCAGCCTGGGCATTGATCTCGTTCTTCCACAGCTCTTTGCCGGTGTCGGCATTCAGGGCGATGATGTTGTTGTGCGGGGTGCACACGAACACCTTGTCACCCACCTGCAACGGTGTGGCCTGATCTTCGGCGCCGTTGCCGTTGCTGATGGCAACGTCACCGGTGTGGTAGGTCCAGGCCGGTACCAGGCTGGCGACGTTGTCGCGGTTGATCTGGTCCAGGGCCGCGAAGCGATTGCCGCCTTCGTCGTTGCCGTAATGGGCCCAGTCTTTCTGCGCATTGGCCGGGTTGACCTGGGTCAGGCCGGGGCCTTCACCGGTCGGCGCGACCGAAGGGTGTGGCACGAACATGCCGGCACCGCCAGCAACCACCGCCACCGCCAGCACGGCGCCGAGCACATAGCCAGCGCGGCCGCCGCTGAGGCCATTGGCCCGACGCAAGGTCGGATAGGCCAACGCCACCACCAGGCTCAGCACCGCCGGAGCGAACAGACGGGAGATTTGCGGCCAGAAGTTCAGACCGGCGTCGACCAGGGCCCAGATCACCGACAGCACCATGACCGCGGCGAACAGCCAGGCGCCCAGCAGGCGCGACTTGAACAGGGCGATGGCGGCGACGGTCATGCCCAGACCGGCCAGCAGGAAGTACCAGCTCCCCCCCAGCGCGGCGAGGTAGCCACCGCCAGCAAGATAGAGCAGTCCGAATACGAGTACGCCCAAGGCAGCGACCCAGATGGGCCAACGGCGCACCGCTGGCGAAGGTTGAGGCTTAGTCATGTTGCATGATCCTGTTGACGCATGAACGTTTCTGGAAGGTCGAACACAGTGTAGGCAAGCCTGTACGACACGCTTGTCATGACACGATGGGTGACGTGGTTCCACGACCTGCACGGCTTTCCGTCAGAGCTCCCGGAAAGGGAAACGGGCGCCGCCGCAGCATTAACTAATTAGTTAGTTACGCAACGATATCAAAAAAATCCTGCAGCTGCGACAAATCGCCATAGCGCAGCGCGGTGAAACACTGTTGCACGGGCGGTAATACTGACCAGGTTTTGTCGAGACAGCAGGTAGGCTCAGGCCACGTTCTTGAAGAAAGCATGACCACCCAGCACCACGGTGCGGATAGCGCTCTTTGTCCAGGCTGGCGGTAGGGAGAGGTGCGTGGCGTGGTAATGGGTGGCGCCGCCGGTGGGGTCTGCCACCTGGCCGGCCATCACCTGTTCGGCTACTGCCAGGGCTTGCGCCAGCTGCGCCGGGGGAATGGGACGAGCGCCGCTGATATAGGGGTAATTGGGATCGCGAAGGTTCCAGCAGCTGAACTGCCAGGGCTTGCGGCACACACCGATGTAGCCCTCGCCCCACCATGACCGTGGCTGGGCGTCCTGCACGCGGTTGCGGATGACCCAGGCCACCGCGATTTGTCCGCGGATGCCTTCGCCACGGGCTTCACCCCATAACGTTCGCGCAACGACATCGTGTACCTGTTGGATGTGTGTCATGGTGATCTCTGCTGATGAACGGTCGGGCGTGGCCAGATTGCGGAGCTGCGCACGGGTTTGCCAGTCGGCAACGATTCCCCACCGGCAGCGGCGTGGCGGTAGTTTCCCGATCCGAATAAAGCAGCCCAAGGCTTGAGACTTGGCGGTATTGCCTCTACAAATGACAGACCCAGCCTTCGCCGCACACTCACCAGCCCCTCGATCGCCCATGCCACCACGGAGGCCTGTCACCGATGCACGCACCTGACGACGACCTGGACATCGGAACCCGCACTTCCGATTGGGGATTGAGCCGTCTGCATGCCGCGACGTCGGTCAGGTGGGTGGCCAAGCTATTGGCCTGGGTGGCGCTGCTCACCGGTGCCGCAGCGCTGTGCGAATACGGGCTGGGTCGACCCATGCTCGATCACTTGGCGCCAGCCCTCACGGGGATGTCGCCACTGACGGCCATGGCCCTTGCCGCGCTGTCGCTTTCCTGCCTGCTGGGACGGCGTGCGCGCCCCAGTTGGCTGCTCGCCGGAGTCGCCGCGTGCATCGCCTTCGCCTTGCTGGGCGCGCACTTGCTCATCGGTCGTGACGTGTTCAGTGGCCCGGTGAACGCGTGGTTGTTTGCCCCTTCTGCGCTTGCTTTGGGCAGTGTTTCCCCGGCCACGGCGAGCTGTCTGGCCCTGCTGAGCGTGGCGCGCATGGCGCAACTCGCCGGTCGACACAAAGTCTGCGATGTCCTCGCCCTGCTCGCCTTCGCCGTGGCCGGCATTGGCCTGCTGGGTTATGCCTACGGCGTGAAGGACCTGTACTCGGTGCTGCTGTTCAACGCCATGGCGGTCCACACCGCCCTGGCGCTGGTGTGCCTGGCGGTATCGATGATGCTGTTCCAGGCCGACCAGGGCTGGTTGAACGTGGTGACGCTGAGCAATCGCGCCGGCGCCGCGACCCGCCGACAGTTGCTGCTGACCGCCATTCTGCCAGTCATCGGCTGGCTGCTGCTGTCGGCCGTCAACGCCCGTGCCATCGGTGCGCCTGCCGCACTGGCCCTGGTAGTGGCAACGGTGTTCATGCCGCTGGTGATTCTGATCATCAAGGATGGCCGGGTAACCGCCCGACTGGACCTTCAACGGCACAAGCAGCGGCGACTGGAAACCACCATCAGGCAGCGTCTGGAGCTGGAACTGGACGAGAAGCGGGCGGAGCTGGAACAGGAATCGGCGCAACGCATCGTCGCCGAACAGGCAATGAACCGCGCCCAGCGCCTGGACGCAGTAGGCCAATTGACGGGCGGCATCGCTCATGATTTCAACAACCTGCTGATGGGCGTTTCAGGCAATCTCGAATTACTCCATCGCCACGTCGTAAACGATCCCAAGGCGCTGAAGTACGTGACACGGGCCACCCTGTCGACCGAAAAGGGCATTCGCCTGACCGGGCAGTTGCTTGCCTTCTCACGCACGCAACGCCTGAACGTATCGGCGGTCAATCTCGCCGATAGCGTCAACGCTGCCTTCGAACTGGTGGGTAACGCACTGGGCCCTGACATCAACATCGACATGCAGACGCCGAACCGTCATCTGTTCGTCAGCACCGACCCGCTGCAACTGGAGATGGCCATCCTCAACCTGGCCCTGAACGCCCGAGACGCCATGCCCGATGGCGGCTGGTTCACCGTCAAATGCTCGCCAACCGAGCCTTCGAGTACGCCGCCCACGGTATCGATTCACGTCAGCGACAGCGGCACGGGCATGTCGCCCGAGGTACTGGCGAAGGCCTGTGAGCCCTTTTTCACCACCAAGGAATCGGGCCGCGGCACCGGCCTGGGTCTGGCCCAGGTCTATGGCCTGTGCCGTCAATGCGGCGGGGATCTGAGGATCACCAGTGAATTGGGCCAGGGCTCGACCTTCGAACTCGTGCTGCCTGCGGCCGAACGGCCGCAGGTGCCCCCGCGCGGCGTGGTGCAGCCCATGACCACTGCGCCAGCGATACCCTTCGCCCGGCCGGTGCTGGTCGTCGACGATGATGATGCGGTACGCACGGTGCTGGTCGATGACCTGCGCGCCCGCGGCTACCAAGTGATCGACGTCGATCGCGGCAGCAAGGCATTGGCGCTGCTGGGCAACACCCGCTTCGCGGTGGCCGTCATCGATTTTCTGATGCCGGAGATGAACGGCGCCGAGCTGGCGCGCAAGGCCCGCCAATTCGTTCCGCAGTTACCGATCATTTTCATCAGCGGCTACGCCGATACCCTCGCGCTCGACGCCATCGCCGGTGCCGTGGTGCTGCGCAAACCGTTCGAACTTGCCGAGCTGGATCGATTGGTCAGGGAATTGGCCGACATAACTCAGCCAGTCACCTGATATTGCTGGGTGCAGCCGCGCATCGACACGTCAAGTGGACGGGTTCTGCACGAACGTCGAACGCTCATTTTCAAAAAAATCGGAACCTTCGGCACAACCGGGCGCCCTAATCACAGCGTACGTACCATGCATACGCCATGGCTGCCTCTTGGGTCTGAGCCAGACCGTCCATCACGGAGATTTTGAAATGACCGACGCTCATAAAGAAACGATCAAGGTACTCAACGACCTCATCGAGACATCGAAAGATGGTGAGGCTGGTTTCAAGGATCTCGCCGAGAACACCAAAAACGCCGAACTCAAAGGCGTCTTCACCACCGCTGCTGCCGACACCGCTTCCGGCGCTGCCGAGTTGCAAGCCTACGTCCGTCAACTGGGTGGCGAAGCTGAAACCACCACCAGCGTCGCCGGCGATCTGCACCGTCGTTGGGTCGACCTGAAGTCGGCCATCACCGGTAAAGACGATGTTGCCCTGCTCAACGAAGCCGAGCGTGGCGAAGACGTTGCCAAGAAGAGCTACACCAAGGCACTGGAAAACAAGGATGTGACCCCCGAGGCACACGCCCTGATCCAGAAGCAATTCGAAGGCGTAATGCGCAACCATGACAAGATCAAGGCCCTGCGTGACGCAGCTCGCGCTCAGAAATGAGTGAAGGGCTTGGGCGGCTGCCGAGGCCGCCCGAGCCGTGCTTTTCCCGCCACGTCCCCCGCCTCGACAACACCCCTGCCCTTGCGCAACCCACTCAACGTATCACGTAGCCTGCAACCGGGGCCGGTACCTTGACGTCACCCTGAAAGCGCCGCCACTCCTTCTCGATTTCCTTGTAACCCATGAACACGCTCACACGCTTGGCATCGGCCAGGTCGCTGTTGGTCAGGCTTTGGGTGTAGTGCGTGGGCACGAATGCCACCGTCATACCGACCACGGAGCCATCTTTGCCATACACCGGCCCGCCGGACATGCCTACGGCGCTGGGACCATCGTGGATGGAATAGAGCACACCATCGTTGAGGTTCTGGAGCAGCAGCTTGCCTTCCTTCACCTGACCACTGCCTTTGACGGGCATCAGCAAAGGGCTGAAACCCACAGCGGTGACGCTTTCGCCAACTGTTGCCTGACGCCAGTGCGGCGCCGAAGTGGCTTTGCGCTTGATGAAGACCACGTCGCCGCGACCGCGGTACGCGACATCACTCAGATAAGGCGTGTGTTTGGCGGAAACTGCATAGTCCTCGTTCCATTGCACGGCCGAGGCTTGATACAGAAGAGGGGCGGGAAGACTGGAGGTGACCATGAAAGCGTCTTTGTAGGCAGCATCGCTTACAAAGGGAGTCGGGATGCCATTACAGCCGGAAAGAAGCAGGCCGAGCGTCAGGCAGATAGATCGATTCATTGTGTTCCAATGGAGCAATCCCATTTCTGGGATTATAAAAGCAACCTTGCTTGCGTGGTTCTCACCCCTCTGGATGAGAATAGGTTCGCTTACGCGAGTGTTTGTAAAGACCCTGGATGCCAACGCAGGCCTGTAGCGCTACGTGGAAATCCAGGCCGCCATTGTTCCCTGGCGATCCTGTCGGATCGTGACTGACAGCATGATCGGGTGTCGGTCGGCATGATCGTGAAGCTCAAGAGCTGCACGGGGCATGTCGAACCAACCAAGGCCATAACGCCCTGGATTAAAGGACGCAATAACCGATGATGACATTGTGCCAGCACTTGTTGCGAGCAAGCAACTACGATGATGGCTTTTGGCTCTCATGTGTTCGCTTGTAATGGGGGTATCGGTCGAGTTGTCAGAGACTTTAATATCACAGTGACACTACTGTGACGTGGTTCCGCTTTGCGTGCCAAACGATCCACCAGAGACCGTTCACACCGCCCAGAGCGACCCATTGGCAAACCTGGATTCGATCCACGCCTTGAACGCCAGAACGGTGGCCGCCGGGAATTTCGAGGACGGCCGTATCAGGTAGACCCCGCCCACTGAATCCAATCGCCAGTCGGGCAGTACCTGAACCAGCTCGCCTGACGCCAGCTGACGGCTCATCAGCCACTCACCCGCGCCAAGAATGCCCATGCCCGCCAATGCGGCACTGAGCAGGGTTTCGCTGTCGTTGGAGGTCAGGGTGCCCTGGGTCGTCACGCTCTCCTGCCGCTGCGCATGGTGCAGCCGCCACCCGGGAAACGACGCCAGCCCGCTGAAGCGCAGGCAGTTGTGTCGGACGAGGTCGCTGGGTCTGAGCGGCATGCCGAACCGTTCGATGTAGGCGGGAGCCGCGCAGAGTATGCGGCGATGGTCGCAGAGCTTGTTGGCGATCAGCCGGCTGTCGTCCAGCTCGCCGATGCGCAGGGCCAGGTCATAGCCCTGCTCGATGATGTCGACGACATGCTCGCTGTAGTCGGCGATGATCGACACACCAGGGTGCGCGCTTAGAAATTCGGGCAACAACGGCGCCACCCATAGGCGCCCCATGGCGGCCGGCAGCGCCAGGCGCAAGACGCCGCGCACCTGCGTGACGCCCGAGGTGGCCTGCTGCTCGGCTTCGGCGATCTGGGACAGCGCCGAGCGCAGGCGCTGCTCCAGCTTCGCGCCGACGTCGGTGATGCGTACCTGGCGGGTCGAGCGCTCCATGAGTCGCACGCCCAGCCGCTTTTCCATGGCGGCCAGGCGTTTGGAAATCACCGTGGGATGACGCTGCAGCAAGCGACCAGCGGCGACGAACGAGCCCTGGCTGGCGACGGCCAGGAAGGCGGCGATCTCGTCGCTGTGCTGACTGTCGAGCAGGTCCGGGGTCATGGCGTCAGAACGATCGCCCCGCCCGACTGCCCCGACTCGAGTGCCTCATGGGCACGGGCTGCTTCGGCCAGCGGATAGGTCTTCCAGATCCGCGGCGTGATGATCCCCGCCTCGACCGCTGCCAGCACGTCGGCGGCGCGCTCCTGATACTCGGCGGCGGATGCCGTATGAGCCACGATCGACGGCCGGGTCAGGAACAGCGAGCCCTTGCCATTGAGGGTGGACAGCTCGACCGCCGCCGGAGCGCCCGAGGACGCCCCGAACGACACCATCAGGCCCCGCGGTCGCAGGCTGTCCAGGGACGCCTCGAAGGAGATCCGTCCGATCGGGTCGTAGACCACGTCCACCTTGCGCCCCTGGGTCAGCTTCGCCACATCCGCAGCCAGCGTGGCCGCATCGAACACCAGCACCTCGTCGCAGCCCACGGCCTTGGCCCGCTCGATACTTTCGGGCTTGGACACCACACCGATGACGTACGCGCCCAGGTGCTTGGCCCACTGGCCCATCATCTGCCCCAGGCCACCGGCGACGCCGTACAGCAGCATCGTCGTTCCGGGGCCTACGGGGTAGGTGGATTTGAGCAGGTATTGCGCGGTGATGCCCTTGAACAGCACCGCCGCCGCCTGCTCGAAACCGACGCCAGCGGGCAGCTTCACCAGGCGTTCTGCAGGATAGAGCCGCTGCGCCGCATAACCGCCCAGCGGGCCCGTGGCATAGGCCACGCGGTCGCCCGGCTGCACGTGGGTGACCCCAGCCCCCACGGACACCACGGTGCCGGCACCTTCCAGGCCGAGGCCAGACGGCAGCGGCACCTTGACCGCACCGTTGCGCTGGGTGACGTCGAGATAATTCACGCCAATGGCCGCCTGCTGCAGCCACACCTGCCCCTCGCCCGGCGCCTGCTCGGCCACAGTGTCCTCCCACAGCACGGAAGGATCGCCCGGTTGATTGAAACGAATCACTGCGGCCATGTCGTTCTCCAGTCGATCAGTAGTGCGAGTGAGTATGGAAACTCGCTCGGGGTTCTACAAGACGGTGGATTTGCAGTATATACCTGCATGGGGTGCAGCAATACCGACGTGAAAACGTTGCGCACCTTGCTGGACCGATTGCCTGGATGACTGGGGTTGTTTACCTTCAGGCCGTTGATCGGCGCTGAGTGAGAGAGTCACATGGACACGTCATGGTGGTGATTGCAGACAAAGGCACGACTTCCATAGGCCTGGTGCACGAAGCCTTGTACGGTGCAGTGCAGCGCGGTATCGATGTTCAGCCAGTGCTGCGCGAAGCAGGCATCGACCCTGGATTGCTCGATGCCCCCCAGGCAAGGGTCTCAGCCATGGCGTTTTCTCGGCTCTGGGTTGCCCTTGCTGATCGGCTCGACGACGAGTTTTTCGCCATCGACGCGCACCCTCTGCGCAGAGGCAGTTTCCGTCTCATGTGCCATGTCGCCTTGGGATGCCATTCGCTCGAACAAGCGCTGCGTCGGATTCTATCGTTCCTGCGCGCCACGCTGGATGATATCCATGGCGAGTTGACCTTCCAGGACAACTGGACGGTATTGATCATTCATGATCAAGGCATCGAAAGACGCCTGTTCAGCTACGGTACCTGGCTCATCCTCGTACATGGATTGCTGTGCTGGCTCGGTGGACGGCGCCTGCCCATCCACAGCATCAGTTTCCGACCAGCCCAACCGCTGGATGACAGTGACTACCGCCTGCGCTTTTGCGAGTCCCTGACGTTCGGTGCCGGACCGACGACCGTCTGGTTCGACCGCGACCTGCTCGGCCTTAAAGTCGTTCAGACGCCGGCAACCCTCACAAGCTTTCTGGAAGAGGCGCCGGGCAATTTGCTGGTCAAATATCGAAACGGTGAAAGCACCGGCGCGAAAGTCCGCCAGAGGCTCCGGGGGGTGGATCCGGAGAGCTGGCCCGAGTTCGACAGGCTGGCGAAATCGCTGGGCACGTCCAGTTCGACTTTGCAGCGACGACTTCAATCCGAAGGCTTGAGCTATCAACGACTCAAGGATGATTTGCGCAGGGACATGGCCATTCATCTGCTGGGTCGCGAAGAGCTCACGGTCAACGATGTAGCGCTGCAGGCCGGCTTCCAGGACGCCAGTGCCTTCCATCGCGCCTTCAAGAAATGGACGGGGGTGAGTCCGGGCTTCTATCGTCGTGCAGGGCCTGATGAGAAATGAGCGCGACGAAAAATACGCTTGATGAACGATAGCCACGAACGCTTTGTTCGCAAGGGCTGACGAAACACCCCGGCCCGCTTCATGCCTGCCTTGGCACTGTCCAAACACCCCACGCATAACGATGACTTTGGACATGGGCCTATGCCATGTCTGCGCCTACGATATTCGAACGCAAGCCATGGCCTCCTGCCCTTGGCCTGGTCGAACAACACCTGTGCACTTCAAAACAAGAATAAAACCGAAGGAGACACGTTATGCAGCCAGTGAACGTCTTCGCGCTCGCCAAGGATTCAAGGTTCAACCGCTTTCATGGTTTGATCCTTTTCTGGTGCGTGCTCATTCTTATCATCGACGGCTACGACCTTGCGGTTGTCGGCGCCGCGCTGCCGGCCATCATGAAGGACATGAACATCGAGGCGACCAGCGCGGGCATCATGGCGGGCTCGGCGCTGTTCGGGACAATGCTTGGGGCGATCTTCCTCGGCACGCTGGCCGATCGCATCGGCCGCCCAAAGATGACCGCCATCTGCGTCACGCTGTTCAGCCTCTTCACCGCTGGCGCAGGACTGACCAACGACCCCATCAGTTTCAGCATCATGCGATTCATCGCAGGGCTGGGCATCGGCGGCGTCCTGCCTATCTGCACCGCGCAGATGGGCGAATTTTCACCGTTGAAACTGCGAACACGGCTGGTCACGCTGGTGTTCGCCGGCTACTCAGTGGGCGGGATTCTGGTCGCCCTGACCGCCAAGCAGCTGATCGAAAGTCATGGCTGGCAGTGGGTGTTCTATGTCGCGGCGCTTCCTGTGATCTTGATCCCGTTCATTTTGAAAACCATGCCTGACTCCATCGGCTACATGCTCAAACAGGGGCAGCAGAATGAACTCAGGGATATTGCGCGGAAACTCGACCCTGGCATTGCCATTCCCGAAGACGCGCTCATGGCGGGCAACCCCGAGATACTCGACAAACAGGATTCACCGGTACGCAACCTGTTCGCCAATGGCCGCGGTTTCAGCACGGTAATGATCTGGGCCGCCTTCGTGACCGGGCTGTTCATGGTCTATGCCCTGAATTCCTGGCTGACAAAGTTGATGGCAATGGCCGGCTTCAGCCTGGGGTCGGCTCTGAACTTCGTGATCGTGTTCAACGTTGGCGCGATCGCCGGCGCGCTGGGAGGTGGCTGGCTGGGTGACCGATTCAACATCAAGCGTGTGCTGGTGTGTTTCTACATCGTTGGCGCACTGGCGTTGGTCGCCTTGGCCTACACCCGCTCGCCTGCGCTGCTCTACGTGGTGGTTTTCGCGGTAGGCGCATCGACCTTGGGCACACAACTGCTGGCCTACGCCTATGCCGGGGACTTCTACCCTTCGACAATCCGGGCCACGGGCGTGGGTTTCGCCTCGGGCGTGGGGCGCATAGGCGCCATCGTTGCACCGGTGCTGATCGGCTGGCTGATCTCCATGCATCTGCCTCTGGAGCAGAATTTCATGGCCATTGCGCTCGCCGGACTTATCGGAGCGGCAGCCGTTTCGCTGGTCAACCAGTCGCTTGCCGACTCCTCCCAGGCGCGCTCGGCGAGTCGGTCGAAATCGAGCATGGACAGCTCGGGATTGAATCCCGATGTTTCTAAATCCACTTGAATCGGTACCTGTATGAATCGACTGTCTCAACCCCCCTTGAGCCCCCCGCTTCTGGTGCAGGCAGTGGACTGGGCCATCACCTCACGGCGCAGTATCCGGGCTTTTCTTCCGGACCCTGTGGCCCGGGAAGACGTGGAAGGCATTCTCGACGTCGCCCGGTTCTGCGCCACGGGCGTGAACATGCAGCCCTGGCGTGTGCACGTGGTCACGGGCGATGCCAAGCGGCAGCTGTCCAGCGCCATCGCGGATATCGACAACGATCCTGCACATGCCGGCCAGTTGCTCGATCCCTACGAGTATTACCCCAGGGAGTGGGTGACGCCCTATCTGGATCGCAAGAAGAAAGTCGGCTGGGAGCTGTACGGGCTGCTGGGCATTGCCAAGGGCGACAAGCAGCGCATGCACGAACAACACGGGCGCAACTATCGATTCTTCGATGCGCCAGTCGGCCTGCTGTTCACCATCGATCGTGTGCTTCAACAAGGCAGCCTGCTCGACTACGGCATGTTTCTGCAAAGCGTGATGGTTGCCGCCAGAGCCCGTGGTCTGCATACCTGCCCGCAAGCTGCCTTTCTGAAGTATCACCAGGTCATCACCGAAGTACTCGGCATCCCCGACGAGCAGATGCTGGTGTGCGGCATGAGCCTGGGCTACGCAGACGATTCCAGTGTCGAGAACGAGCTGGTCACCGAGCGCGAAGCGGTCAGTGCTTTCACGACCTTTCATCACAACAACAAAGAGACTCCCCCATGAAGCCCGCCGACCGTTACGAGTGCCTCGACAAGACTCCGGCCAATCATCTCCCTCTCACCCCGCTAGGGTTTCTGGACAGAGCGGCATGGGTCCATCCGAACCGCGCTGCGGTCGTGTACGGATCGATCACTCGCACGTGGGCGCAGACGCGAGAGCGATGCATGCGCCTGGCCGCCGCGCTGGTCGCGCGAGGACTGGGCGCCGGCGATACGATCTCGATCATGTGCCCCAACACACCCGCCATGCTGGAAGCGCATTTTGGTATTCCCCTGTGCGGCGCGGTGCTCAATACCATCAATTGTCGGCTTGATGCCGAAGGGGTGGCATTCATCTTGAGGCATGCCGAGTCGAAGGCCGTCCTCGTCGATCGCGAGTACGCCAGCGTGATGGCCGACGCACTCGAACTGCTTGATCCTGCCCCGATCGTGATCGATATCGATGACCCCTTTGCGCCCTTGGGCCCATCGATCGGCGTGGTGAGCTATGAGGCGCTGCTTGCCGGCGGCGACCCAGGCTTCGAGGGCGTTTGGCCGGTCGATGAATGGCAGCCCATTGCGCTGAACTACACATCCGGTACCACTGGAGACCCCAAGGGAGTCGTCACCAGCCATCGAGCAACCTATTTGATGAGCCTGTTGCAGATGACCAACTGGCCGCTGCCACGTGCTCCTCGATATCTATGGACGCTGCCCATGTTCCACGCCAATGGCTGGTGTTTCACCTGGGCGATCACCGCTGCCGCGGGCACCCATGTCTGCATGCGCAAGGTCAATGCCGACGCCGTGTTCGACGCGATCGACACGCACGGCGTGGATCATTTCTGCGCCGCACCGGTGGTCATGGCAATGATTGCCGACGCACGTGATCGCGCGCCACTGCGTGCCCCTGTCCGGGTGCTGACAGCCGGCTCCCCTCCACCTGCATCGGTACTCAGCGCCGTGGTCGCCCTGGGCTTCGATGTGGATCATGTGTACGGGATCACCGAGGTGTCCGGCACGCCGGTCAGTTGTGTCTGGCAAGACGGCTGGGACGCCTTGAGCGATAGCGAGCAGCGCGCATTGCGTGTCCGGCAAGGTGCCAGGGCCGCGACGTTCGAGGGGTTGATGGTGGCCGATCCGGACACCTTGGTCCCGGTGCCGCATGACGGAGTCACCACGGGCGAGCTGTTGCTGCGCGGCAACACCGTGATGATGGGATACCTGAAGAACGCATCAGCCACTGGCAAGGCATTCGAGGGAGGATGGTTTCACACGGGGGACATCGCGGTCGTGCATGAGGGCGGCTATGTGCAGATCACCGATCGTTCGAAAGACATCATTATCTCGGGCGGCGAGAACATCTCATCGATCGAGGTCGAGGATGTCATTCACTGCCATCCCAGCGTCCTGCACGCCGCCGTGGTTGCCCAGCCAGACGAGAAATGGGGCGAGGTGCCATGCGCTTTCATCGAACTCAAGGCGGGTGCGGCAGCACCCAGTTCTGCGGAGCTCATAGGGTTCTGCCAAGCGCGCCTGGCCAGGTTCAAATGCCCGCGACAGGTCATTTTCACGGAGCTGCCGAAGACGGCCACAGGCAAGATCCAGAAATTCGTGCTGCGCGAGCGCGCCGGTAGCAAGGCGGCTATTTCTCGGCTGGCGTCCAGCGGCTGATGGTCCGTCGACGGATGCGGCTTCACAGACAGGGCGGTGCTCCACGCATCGCGAGCACTGCCCTGACTGTTACCCATCCGAATCTCCTTTGCACGCTTTGAGTGCAGGATTCCCATCCTAGAGCACAGCACCACTCCCCTGAAGCAACAAGATCAAATAAATAAATAGTAAAAACAATCATTTATACTCAGTGGCCTGGTTATTGCTTTGGCACTGACGTCACGCGCCCCACGTGACACCAGTTTCCCCCAGCGCCTCCACGCCCTGGGTGACCCGGCCCCAACGATGCGGCCGCGGTTCACAAGCGAAACGCTCGACACCCGTTCAGCCGACAGCGTCGTCGGTCACGTGAAATCAGGCCCCACCTTCCCTCGCCTGCATTTCATCCAGCCCCACTCCTCCCCTTTTCCGGTTTGCACGGCGGCCCGTTCGGCTGTCCGCGATCCGGCTGGCGATGGCATGAAGGGCTGGTTTCAGGAGCACTGAGCATGGCTATCAATCGTCGTACCTTCCTGCGTTCGTCCGCCATTTCCGCTGCCGCACTGTCGGCGTTGAGCTTCAAGAGCCTGTCGGCCTTCGCCGCCGACGACGCGATCAAGATCGCCTCGCTGTACGACAGCTCGGGCGGCCTGGACATCTATGGCAAGCCGATCGTGGATGCACTGACGTTCGCCACCGAAGAGCTGAACGCCCAGGGCGGCCTGCTCGGCCGGCCGCTGAGCCTGATCAAGTACGACACCCAGTCCAACATGCAGCTGTACGCCCAGTACGCCCAGCAGGCGGCGCTCAAGGATCGGGTGGCGGTGGTGCATGCGGGCATCACCTCCGCCTCCCGTGAAGTGGTGCGCCCGGTGCTGGACCGCTACAAGACGCTGTACTTCTACGACAACCAGTACGAAGGCGGCGTGTGCGATCGCAACTTTTTCGGCACCGGCGTGACCCCAGGCCAGACCGTGGAGAAGCTGGTGTCCCACGTGACCCAGAAATGGGGCAAGAAGGTCTACATCGTCGCGGCGGACTACAACTACGGGCAGATCGTCACCGCCTGGGTGAAGAAGTACGTCGAGCAGGCTGGTGGGTCGAGCGTGGGGATCGAGTTCTTCCCGCTGGACGTGACCAACTTCGGCGCCACCATATCGAAGATCCAGGAAGCCAAGCCGGACTTCGTCTGGTCGGCTCTGGTCGGCGGCGCTCACATGTCGTTCTACCGCCAGTGGAAGGCTGCCGGCATGACCGGCAAGCTGCCGATCGCTTCGACCACCTTTGCCGGGGGCAACGAGCACATCGTGCTCTCGCCCGAAGAGTGCAACGGCATCCTGATCTGCCAGAACTACGTGCAGGAACTGCAGACCCCACTCAACACCGCGTTCGTCGAACGCTTCCACACCCGCTTCGGCGCCGACTATCCGTACATCACCGAACTGGCGATGGGCGCCTATCAGGGCATGATGCTGTGGGCCGAGGGCGTTCGCCAGGCCGGTTCGATCGAGCGCATGGCGGTCATCGAGGCGCTGGAGAAAGGTATCAGCCTGGACCTGCCCAGCGGCAAGGTCAGCATCGACCCGGCCACCCACCATTGCATTCTGGACGTGCACATCGCCGAGGTGCGCGATCGCCGCCTGGAGGTGGTGCAAAGCTTCGCCCAGCAGGCCCCTTCGGACACCGCCGCGGTCTGCGACCTGGTCAAGAACCCGCGTGATGCCAAGCAATACAGCATCGCGCTGTAAGGAGACGGACATGGATTGGGCCGCGATTTTTTCCCTGCAGATCGTCGGCGCCATCGCCACGCTGGTGCTGCTCAGCATCGGTCTGGCGGTGGTGTTCGGCATGATGAAGATCATCAACCTGGCGCATGGCGAGTTCATGATGCTCGGCGGTTACGTCGCCGTCCTGGCAACTCACCATCTGCACGTGCCGATCTGGATCTCGATCCTGGTGCTGGCGCCGCTGACGGTGGGCCTGTTCGGCATGCTGGTCGAGCGCTTGCTGATACGCCACCTCTACGGCCGCATGATCGACACCATGCTGGCCACCTGGGGCTTGAGCCTGGCGCTGACCGGCACGGCGACCATGCTGTTCGGCAACACCACCGTGGGCATCAGCTCACCGTTGCCGGGCATCACCCTGGGTACCTATCAAACCAGTGGCTACGGGCTGTTCGTCATCGCCGTGGCCGTGGCGGTGTTGCTGGGGATGTGGGCGCTGCTGCGCTTCACCCAGTTCGGCCTGTGCGCCCGGGCGACCATGCAGAACGCCAAGATGGCCGCCGCTCTAGGTGCCAACCCCGGACGCATCTACAGCCTCACCTTTGGCCTGGGTGCGGCCTTGGCCGGGCTCGGCGGCGCGGTCCTCGCACCGCTCACCGGGGTGATCCCGACGCTGGGCGCCAGCTACATCGCCAAGGCCTTCATCACCGTGATCGGCGGCGGCAGCGCTGTCATCACCGGCACACTGAGTGCGGCCGGTGCGTTCGGCGTCATCAGTCAGGTGGTGACCTTCTTCAGCACCCCGGTGTTCGGTGAGGTGGCCCTGTTGCTGGCCGCCATCGTGTTGATCCGCGTGTTGCCTCAGGGCATCACCGGTCGTTTCTTTCGGAGGGCGTTCTGATGCCTGTCACATTTCGTGATCTGCTGCCGGTGCTCGGCTGCGCGCTGGCCGCCGTGCTGGTCGGCGTTCTGCCGTATTGGCTGGACCTGTTCACCCTGCTCTCGCTGACCATCTACCTGGTCATGGCCCTGCTGGCGCTGAGTCTGGCGTTCATCTGGGGTTTCGGCGGCATACTGTGTTTCGGGCAAGCCGCGTTCTTCGGCCTGGGGGCCTATGCCTATGCGGTCGGTGTGCTGAACATCGGCGACAGCACCTGGCCGGTATTGCTGGCCATTGCCGTGCCCGCCCTGTTCGCTGCGGCCATGGGCTACTTCATGTTCTACGGTGGCATCAGCGATGTGTACCTGGGCGTGATCACCCTGGCGGTGACGCTGATTCTGTTCAACGTGATGAACTCCACCTCGGGCAGCGAATACCACATCGGCAGTGCGCTGCTCGGCGGTTTCAACGGCATTCCGGCGATCCCGACGCTCAACGTGCCGTTCGATCCCGAGCGCGTGCTGGAGCCCGAAACCTTGTTTCAGGTGATCGGCGGCGCCTTGATCCTCTGCTACCTGGGCCTGCGCGGGCTGCTCGCCAGTCGCTTCGGCAAGGTAGTGGTAGCCATCCGTGAAAACGAGCAGCGCGCCGGTTTGCTCGGCTATGACACGCGCCTGCACAAGCTGATCGTCTTCAGCCTGGGCGGCGGCATCGCTGGCCTGGCGGGGTGCCTGTACGCCAACTGGGGCGCGTTCGTCAGCCCGGGTGTGTTTGGCCTGGCGCAGTCGGCGCAGATCATCATCTGGGTCATCGTCGGCGGTCGCGGTACCTTGTTCGGGCCGATCCTGGCCTGCATCAGCCTGCAGGCGCTGATGGCACGCCTGGGCGAACAGCAGGCGGTGGATAGCGGCCTGGTATTGGGTGCGATCCTGCTGACCTTCGTCATGCTGCTGCCGCGTGGCTTGCTGCCCAGCCTTGGCACGCTGGCCGGGCGCGTGTTCGAGCGTCGTCCCGCTTCCACCAGCGCCGTGCCACAGGAGGGCGCCGTATGAGCGTGCTTCTGCAAACCCAAGGCTTGGGCGTCAGTTTCGGCGGCGTGCACGCCGTAAAAGCGGTGGATTTCACCCTGCACCGCGGTGAACTTCGCTGCCTCATCGGTCCCAACGGTGCCGGTAAAAGTACGTTCTTCAAACTGCTCAGCGGGCAGTTGAAGCCGACCCACGGCAGTTGCCACTTCCAGGCCGAGCGCATCAGTGGCCTACCGCCGCACCGTATCGCGCGCCTGGGCATCGGCATCAAGACGCAGACACCCAGTGTATTCGACGGCCTCGATGTACTGGAAAACCTGCGCCTGGCCGCCAGTCGCAACCAGAGCGCCGCGCAGGCCCGGCAAACCGCCGAGCAGACGCTGCAACGCATCGACCTGAGCGAACACCGCCACCGTCTGGTGGGCGACCTGGCTCACGGTCAACGGCAATGGGTCGAGCTGGGCATGATCCTCGCCTCGAAGCCGACCCTGGTGCTGCTGGACGAGCCCGCTGCCGGCATGACCTATCAGGAGGTGCGCAAGACCGCCGCCCTGATCAAGGAGATCAACGCGCACAGCACGGTGGTGGTGGTCGAGCACGACATGGAGTTCATTCGCCTCATCGCCGGCACGGTCACCGTGTTCAACCAGGGCGCGGTGCTGGCCCAGGGCAGCTTTGCCGAGGTGACTCAGGACCCGTTGGTGCGCGAAGCCTATCTGGGCAAACAGGAGATCAAACATGCTTGAAGTCAATGGATTGTGTTCCGGCTACGGGCGCGTGCCGGTGCTGCGCGACATCGCTCTGCGCGGCGCCACCGATAGCTGCATCGGCGTGCTCGGCCGTAACGGCATGGGCAAGACCACCCTGCTGCGCGCGCTTATCGGCGAGCTGCCGGCGCTGTCGGGCAGCGTGCAGTTCGCAGGCCAGGACCTGAGCCGCGCCGACGCCAGCCAGCGGGCACGGGCCGGCATCGGCTACGTGCCCCAGGGCCGGCAGATTTTCCCGTTCCTGACCGTCGGCGAAAACCTGCGCATGGGCTGCGTGAAGCACTTCGCCCAGGCCCCGGCCACCATCGAGCGGATCCTGGCGTATTTCCCACGTCTGCAACGGCTGCTCGACCAACCCGGTGGCGCCTTGTCGGGCGGCGAACAACAACTGCTGGCCCTGGCGCGCTGCCTGTGCGGCAACCCGAAGCTGATCCTGCTCGACGAACCCACCGAAGGCATCCAGCCCTCCATCTGCGACGAGATCATCGAAACCCTGCAACGCCTGCGTCGCGAACAAGGCCTGGGCATCATTCTGGTGGAGCAGGACATCGACTTCCTGACGGCGCTGGCCGATCGCATCCTGATCATCGAGAACGGCCAACTGGTCGATGAAGTCGACCCCGCCAGCACCACCGCCGAAGCGCTTGCCGAGCGCTTCATGGGCTTTCATTCCTGAGGATTCATCGTCATGTCCATTCAACGTCCCACCCAGGCTGAGCTTGCCGACACCGGCCGCCAGCTGGGTCTGCACCTGCAAGCACCGTTACTCGAGCAATACGCCGACATCCTCGAAGCCGTCTGGCAGGACTATGACCGCCTCGACCAGTTGCAGCCTGCCAGCGTCCCGCAACGCTACCCCAGAAGCGCCGGGCACCTGCCGACGCCTGGGCAGAATCCCTACAACGCCTGGTACGTGCGCACCGATCTGCATGGGGCGGCGGGCGGCAAGCTGAGCGGCAAGCGCGTCGCCCTCAAGGACAACATCTGCCTGGCCGGGGTACCCATGATGAATGGCGCCTCGACCCTGCAAGGGTACGTGCCGGACGTCGACGCCACCGTGGCCACGCGCGTGCTCGACGCTGGCGGCAGCATTCTGGGCAAGGCCCATTGCGAGTTTTTCTGCGTGTCGGGCAGCAGCCATACCAACGCCACGGGCGCGGTGCACAATCCGCGCAATCCGGGCCACTCCACCGGAGGATCGTCTTCAGGCTGCGCCGCGCTGATCGTCGCGGGCGAAGTGGATCTGGGCATCGGCACCGATCAAGGCGGTTCGGTGCGCATTCCGGCGGCCTATTCCGGTATCTACGGGATGAAGCCGACCCATGGGCTGGTGCCCTACACCGGCATCATGCCCATCGAAATGACCCTGGACCACGCCGGCGTGATGAGCGCCACGGTGGCCGACAATGCCCTGCTGCTCGAGGTACTTGCCGGTGCCGACGGCCTGGATCCGCGCCAGGATCGGCAGATGCCGGTGCAGGCCTACACCCAGGCGCTCGGCGCGGGTGTTTCAGGGCTGCGCATTGGCGTGGTCAGCGAGGGTTTCGGCCACGCCAATTCCGAAGCCGACGTCGACGCCGCGGTGCGCCGGGCGGCCGGCTTGTTCGCCGAATGGGGTGCGCAGGTGGAAGAGGTTTCCATCCCCCTGCACGCGCTGGGTCATGCCATCTGGACGCCAATTGCCGTGGAAGGCACCACGCAGCTGCTGCGCGGCTACAATTACGGTTCAAACTGGAAAGGCTTGTACGTGGAGAGCCTGATGCGCGCGCAACACGACTGGCAGCAGCAGGCCGACGCGTTCCCCCATGACCTGAAAACCTGCCTGCTGGCAGGCCACTATGCCCACCAGCGATTCGGCGGCCAGTACTACGCCCGGGCACAGAACGCCGCGCGCCAGCTGCGCGCCGCCTACGACGAGCAGTTCACCCGCTATGACCTGCTGCTCATGCCGACCGTGCCACTCAAGGCGCCGAAACTGCCGGCCGCCGATGCTACGCCCGTGACCTGGGTCACCCGCGCCCTGGAAATGAACGCTAACACCGCCCCGTTCGATGTCACCGGCCACCCGGCCATGTCCATCCCCTGCGGGCTGGCGGCAGGGTTGCCCGTGGGCCTGATGCTCATCGCCCGTGATTACCATGAGGCGACCCTCTACCAGGCCGCGCACCACTTCGAACAGCACATCGACTGGGAAAGCCTGAGCTCATGAACGGCGACGATTACAAGGTAGGCCTGCTGTTCTCCCGCGCCAGCCTCACGGCGGCGTCGGAAACCGCACAGGCCAACGCCACCCACCTGGCCATCGCCGAGATCAACGACAGCGGCGGCATCGGTGGCCGTCGCCTGACGGCCATCGACGGCGACCCCGGCGCCGATCCGAACGATTACCGCGACAGCGCGCTGCACCTGTGCGACCACCATCAGGTGCAGGTGCTGTTCGGCACGCACATGTCGAGCACGCGCAAGGTCGTGCTGCCGGTGGTCGAAAGCCGTCGGCGCTTGCTGTTCTATCCAACGTTGTACGAAGGTTTCGAATATTCGCCGTACTGCTTCTACACCGGCTCGGCCCCCAACCAGAATTCGCTGCAACTGGCCCGCTACGTCCTGCAGACCTATGGCGGGCGCGTGCTGTTCGTGGGCGGTTCGTATGTCTACCCCTACGAATCGAACCGCATCATGCGCGAGCTGTTCGAGCAGGCGGGCGGCAAGATCGTCGACGAGATCTACCTGCCGTTCCACGCCACCGCAGAGGACTTCGAGCGGGTCATGCAGCGGGTGCGCGAGACCGCACCCGACGCCATCTATTCGACCATCGTCGGCAGCGACATTCCCTCGCTGCACCGGGCCTACCACCAGGCGGGTTTCGATCCTGCACGCGTGCCCATCGTCAGCCTGGCCACCAACGAGGTCGACGTGCAGGCCATGACCGACGAAGAAGCCGAAGGCCACATCTCGGCCGCACCTTGGTTCTCGACGTTGCAGACGCCCGCCAGCCAGGCGTTCGTCAGCCACTATCGCGCGCGCTTCGGCGAAGGGGCCGCCATCACTGCCGGCGCCGAGGCCGCCTATTTTCAGGTGCACCTGTTCGCCCAGGCCGCGCGCCGCACCGCCGACGATTCGGTGCAGGGCCTGCGCGAAGCCCTGGCCGGCGCTCGTTTCGATGCGCCTCAGGGCACGGTGCAGATCGACCCGCAGACCCAGCACACCTGGCTATGGCCGCGCATTGCCCGGCTCGACGACCGACGCCAGTTCCAACTGGTGCTGGAGAGCGCCGAAGCGGTGCCGCCGAGCCCCTACATGGTCGACTACCAGATGGACGCACAGCCATGAGCTGCCGGAGGCCGAGATGACCAGCGCGCCGTCCCTGCTGCGCGAACTTAAGGGCCTGCGCGTGCTGGTGATTCACCCCCAGGACGGTGAGGCGCGCATCGTCCTCGACCAGTTGCAGCGCATCGGCTGCATCGTCGAACAGCGCTGGCCGGTGCCCACGACGTTGCCCGAAGCGGTCGACGTGGTGCTGCTGGCCGTGGAACTCAGCCAGCGCAGCAACACGCAGACACTGGTGGAAAGCCTGAGCGAACAGGCGCCGCCGATCATCGCCGTGGTCGGCTACGAGAACCCGTCGATGCTGCAACTGGTGCTGGAAACGCAACCGGCGGCGGTCATCGAACGGCCCTTGCGGCCATTCGGTCTGCTGACCCAGTTGCTGATGGCGCGCGCCGCCTGGAGGGCGCGCATCGACATGCTCGCCGAGCTGCGCAAGCTGCAAAGCCGGCAACCGGCGGTGTCGAAGATCTCCATGGCCAAGGCGCTGTTGATGGCCCGCCATCGCCTCGGCGAAAACGATGCCCACCGGCGCCTGCAACGCGAAGCCATGACGCGCCGGACCAGCATGGAAGCCATCGCCCAGCAGATCATCGATGCCGATCCACCGGCCGAACCCGAACAGCCGCCGCCCCGGCCAGGTGCGGAAAACAGCTCCCCCCCATGACAAGAATACGAGGTTAACCCCATGCAAGGATTCACCTTCAGCAGCACTGCCCACCTCATCTGCGCCACCGGCAGCGCCGCCGGCCTGGCCGAACAATGCGCCAGCCGCGGCGCCCGGCGTGTATTGCTGGTCACCGACGCCGGTATCCTCAAGCACGGCCTGCTCGACAGCGTGCTGCCGGGCTTCGCCAGCGCCGGTATCGAATACGCGGTGTACAGCGATGTGCTCGCCGACCCGGCGGAAGCGTTGGTGCTGGCCGCCACCGAGCAGGCACGGCGCATGAACGCCGACCTGATCGTCGGCTTCGGCGGCGGCAGCTCCATGGACACCGCCAAGCTGGTCGCCTACCTGGCGCACCCCGCACACCGACAGGGCCTGAGCGACATCTACGGCGTGAACCAGGCCACCGGCCCGCGCCTGCCGTTGATTCAGGTGCCCACTACTGCAGGCACCGGATCGGAAGTCACGCCCATCTCCATCGTCACCACTGCCACCGGCAAATCCGGCGTGGTGGCGAACCAGCTGTTGCCGGACCTGGCGATTCTCGACGCCCAATTGACCATCGGCCTGCCCGGCCCGGTCACGGCGGCCACCGGCATCGACGCCATGGTGCATGCCATCGAGGCCTACACCAGCAAACACCGCAAGAATCCCCTCTCCGACCTGCTGGCGCGCGAAGCCTTGCGCCTGTTGTCGACCAACCTCGAGCGCGCGGTCAACACGCCGCACGACCTGGAAGCCCGCCAGGCCATGTTGCTGGGCGCCTGCCTGGCTGGGCAGGCGTTCGCCAACGCGCCGGTCGCCGCCGTGCACGCACTGGCGTATCCGCTGGGCGTCAGCTTCCACCTGCCCCATGGCCTGTCCAATGCGCTGGTTCTGCAACAAGTGCTGCGTTTCAACCTCTCCGCGGCCCAGAACCTGTACGCCGAACTTGCCCCCGTGGTGCTGGGCGAACGCCTGCAATTGGGCGACGCGGCCCAGCAATTCATCGACGAATTGCTCAGGCTGCATGAAGCCACCGGCCTGCCGCTGCGCCTCAGCGAAGCCGGCGTGACCCGCGAAAGCCTGCCGGAACTGGCTCGCAGCGCGATGCTGCAGCAACGGCTGCTGGTCAACAATCCGCGCGAGGTCAGCGAAGCCGATGCACTGGCGATCTACACCGCGGCGTTCTAGATCCTCGGCAAACAGCGCGCCGTGGCAGGGCGCGCTGTCCATCGCATCAAATACATCGATGTTAACTATCGTTAAACAACGCTTCACATTCCCCTTGCCAGACGCTTAGATGCGCGACTTATAGACATCGTCCCGCTTTGGAGCTTCACGTGTACGCCCGCCCCGATCTGAAATACCCGCTCCTGTTCGCCCTGGCCAAATGTTCGGTTGCCGTTTTGTGTTTTGCCATGGTGTGGCTGGACATTGCCGTGTTTCACACAGAAATTCTGGAAATGTCATTCACCGAGATCACCCAGGAACTGATGCTTGCGCTGTGCGCCCTGCTCTTTTGGACCGCCCCGGGAACCGGCCGCAAAGGCGGCTTCGAATTTCTCGCTGCGGGCTTCTTCGCCTGCCTGCTGACCCGCGAGCTGGACGGCCTGTTCGACCCCATCAGCCACAGCGCCTGGCTGTGGCCCTTTCTGGCCATCGCTGCGGTGGCCATCGGCAACGCGGTAAGCGCCAAGCACAGACAGCAAACTGTCCAGGCGTTGGGCGCGTTCATGCGTACCCCGACGTTCGCCGCGTTGGCGACGGGCTTCGCGGTACTGATCTTTTCCAGGATCTTCGGCATGGGTTCGTTCTGGCATCAGGTCATGGGCGACAGCTACCAGCGCCTGGCCAAAACCACCGCCGAGGAAGGCGTGGAACTGCTCGCCTATGGCATCTGGCTCTGCGCCAGCTTCGAGTACTGGGTCAAATGCCGGCTTGCTGAAAGCTGGAGCCCTCAAACCGCAACCTCTTGATGTGGAGCCCGCCGATGACCACTCCATCGCCCGTACTGTTCGTCTCCCATGGCTCTCCCATGTTCGCGGTCCAACCTGGCCCTGCGGGCAAACACCTGGCCGAGCTGGGGCGTGAACTGACGCGGCCTCAGGCCCTCGTCATCGTGTCCCCGCATTGGATGACCCGCGGCGAGATCGGCGTGACCGCAAGCGCAGCTCCCGCCACTATCCATGACTTCGGCGGCTTCCCCGACGCGCTGTACAAGATTCAATACCCGGCGTCCGGCGCACCGGCCCTGGCAGCGCAGATCGTCGACATGCTCAAGACCGCTGGCTGGAGCGCCCGTCTGGATGCCGATCGGGGTCTGGACCATGGCGCCTGGGTACCCCTGCTGTACCTGGCGCCAGCCGCGGACATCCCGGTGGTCCAGGTTTCCATGCCGGCGTCGCTCGACACCCGCGAGGCGTGGAAGCTGGGCCAGGCGCTCAAGCCATTGCGCGACATGAACGTGTTGATCGTGGCCTCGGGCAGCCTCACGCACAACCTCTACGAGTTCCGCGGCGCCACGCCCCACGGCGCTCAATACGTCAAGGATTTCGCCGCCTGGACGGCCAAGACCCTGGCCTCGGGCAATCTGGAGTCGCTGCTCGACTACCGGCAATACGCACCCTCGGCCGAGCGCGCGCACCCGACGGACGAGCACTTCCTGCCCCTGTTCATCGCCGTCGGCGCGGCGGGTGAGCAGTATGAAACGCGGGTGATCGAAGGTGGCGTGGAGTATGGGGTGTTGGCGATGGACAGTTATTTGTTTACGTAGGGAGGCGAGCACCAGATGCACGCGCGACCAACAGAGTGACCAACACTACTGAAATGGACGTCTTCGTTACCACTCCTCAGGGCGCTCTGCATGCTGGTGCAAAATTCGATACACCAGAATGACATTGCCTTTCAGGGTGTAGATCGCACGGTAGGGATACCTCGCGAAGATCAGCTCCCTGCAATCGGGAATGCCCGATGCCTTCCCCAGTTGGGGAAACACCTCCAACTGGCTCAGGCTATCCAACATCTGAAAAATGGTTTCTTCTGCTTTTTCGGGTCCTCTGAGCGCTTCGTGGTGCTCATGAATCCCGTCGAGATCACTTGCCGCCTTGCTGGTTAATGCGACTTTCGGCACGCGCCACCCACTTAGCCTTCACGGCATCTAAATCGACCAAGTTGCCTGCCTCTGCATCAGCAATGCCTTCTGCTACAGCACGAAAATGCCACGACTCGGATTCCACATAGCGGGCCAAAGCACGTTTCAAATGGTATTGGCGATCTCTATCGGTAGCTTCGGCGAGCTGATCGAGCTGATCGATCAGCTCTGCTTCCACACGAAAAGAAAGAACGGGCGAACCCATGGCAGTACTCCTGACATAACTGTTTACGCTGTATACATCCGCGCACAGCGTAAACACTACCCTCGCTTTCCTTGTTAAGCAACCCTCCGGGTCTGAGCAGAAGACCGGTCGCACCTACAAAAGGCCAAGTGGCTGTGAGTGTGTACTGGTGAATTCAACATTGTCTGTACGGTATCGCTGGCCGGGTCGTGAGGTACTTTCACTTCTACAACATCCCAGAGACCATACGGACATGCTCATCGACCTGCTGCCTGCCTTCGCCCTCTTCGCTCTGGTGTCCTCCATCACCCCCGGCCCGAACAACACCATGCTGCTGGCCTCGGGGGTGAACTTCGGTTTCCTGCGCACCATTCCCCACGCCCTAGGCATCAGC
Source organism: Pseudomonas sp. Leaf129 (assembly GCF_001423465.1). Taxonomy (NCBI): domain Bacteria; kingdom Pseudomonadati; phylum Pseudomonadota; class Gammaproteobacteria; order Pseudomonadales; family Pseudomonadaceae; genus Pseudomonas; species Pseudomonas sp. Leaf129. The sequence continues at coordinate 321,520 of NZ_LMOC01000006.1, forward strand.
CTGGGGTTCATGCTGCTGGTGCTGGCGGTCGGACTGGGCCTGGGTGAAATCTTCACCGCCGTGCCCTGGACCTACACTGCCCTGCGCTGGATAGGCGCGGCCTACCTGCTTTACCTGGCATGGTGTATCGCCACCTCAGGCAGCGTGAGCGAAGCAGGAGACCAAGACAGCACGCCAATGACCTTCCTCGGCGCCGCCGCCTTCCAATGGGTCAATCCCAAGGCCTGGGTAATGGCGGTCGGCGCCATCACTACCTATGTGCCGGCGCAGGGCTACGTCTACAACGTGATGGTTATCGCTGCGGTGTTCGCACTGGTCAACCTGCCCAGCGTGTGCGTCTGGGCCGGCTTCGGCAGCGTCCTGCGCAACGTGCTGCGAGTACCGCGCTGGTTGCGACTGTTCAACTGGAGCATGGCGGCGTTGCTGGTGCTGTCGTTGTATCCGTTGTTGCAGAGCCCGGCGCCAGTGTGAGGTGCATATCCGGCTGACTGAAACAGCAGATTGGATGCTGTTGAAACAGACACGGCTTGCCGCCCTTTTGGACACGCCGACGGCGTTCGGCGTGAGCTATCAGACTGCGGCCCAGTACACTGACGAGCAGTGGAAAGAGCGAGCGTCGTCCGCTGGAACCGCATTTTGGCTGGCGTTCGACGGTGACCGACCGATCGGGATGGTGGGTGCGGCCGTTGGTGGTGAAGGTCGTTATTGCTTGATCGCCATGTGGGTCGAGCGTGCTGCACGGGGTTCTGGAGTGGCTGCTGGGTTGGTTGATGCGGTGAAGGCTCGTGCCGAGGTAATTGGAGTGGACGGGATTTATCTTGACGTTTGTCCAGAAAATGCACGGGCCGCGCATTTCTATCTCAGGCAGGGCTTTGTGTTTCTGGATGAATGGGAACCTTTGGAAAGTCATCCGCATATCTGGGTTCAGGCGATGTATTGGGCTGTTGGGTGATGGGCTAGGCTTGGAATGTGCGGGATGGTTTTAGTGTTGCGCACGTTGTGATCCGCTCGTTGCTCGGGCCGCTTTCGGCCCAAAGCAGACGTCGATGAATCAAGTCACCGCGCCCATGCCCCTTGGTTGCGCGGCAGCTTAACCCCTGTCTGCGGGCCTCTAATGAGGCGCAACTTACGCTCGGACGGAATCACGTCCATAAGCTTTTCAGGGGAATGATGTGCCGCCCGGTGCGCGTAGTTTTTGTTGCAAGTCACATTTTTCGAGTTACGGCTACCTCGTAATCTTAGGCCACTGCCCAAATGTCCGAATACCATGAACGGTAATTTCGGCCACGTCGTCTTGCGCATGAGTTCTGGCAATTTTTGAATTTCTGGAATAGTTGAAGGCAGAGAAAAGTCTTGCCCTTCGCGCCGAACATGATGCTGAAGCGTCGTGAGGTGACTCACGGGCGGGTCTGCAAGGATTAGCCGGGGCTGCGGAAAAGCACAGGGCTTGAAATCTCAGAAATGCCGTCTACTCAAGCACCGATTTTTCTGATTACAATGAGAAATTTAGGAAGTATTGCGAAGGAGTACATATGCACTCCTATCGGAGGTTCGCTAAATCGGCCATCTCCCAAACACGCAACGTTAGCTCTTATCTAAGGCAAAGATCTCGACCGCCTTCGCCAAGACTTTCGCCCCCACTCCCTTCACCTTGGCGAGCGATACCTTGTCCAGCTTTCCGTTGAGTACGCGCGCTTTGATGATTTCTTTTGCCGTGGCACGACTAATGTCTAGAAGCGCTTCCAGCTCATCAATGGTCGCATCATTAATATCGCGAGAGGCTGAAGGCTTGCTCGTAGCAGTCATGTATTCCAACAAATCTGCAATCGCAAGGTATGTATGAAAGACCGCTTTAACTGCTTCCAGCTGCGTTACATCGGCATGGACGCCTTTGTTCGCAATTCTGTTTGTCCGTTCCAGCCAAGAGCCAAGGTAATCAACATGCGACTTGGCCAAATCCCGATTGCTTTCGGACTCGATAGCCGCATCCATGAATGCCCAGAGTCGATTGACGTACTGCCCTTGGCCAAGTGGTCGCCCTTTGGCGTTTGACTGCCCGGCAGGGAACAGTTCGTCCGCGATGCCCTCAAGCAGCCTTCGGCAAGACGTTAACGCCTGAGACCACTCTTCACTATTGGCCCCCGAAACCGAGCGAAAGGCAATCATCAGCTGTTCAGCCAAGACCGGATTGAGATCTAGAAGCTTGTCATCTACCGCTGCTTTGAGCAGATCAAAACTGTTGGTAACCGTGCCTGAGAACTTTAGTTGGTTATGCAACAAAGACAGGTGTTCGTGCGCTTTATTTTTTATGTATGCAATATGTGTAGATAGATTGATTTTGTAATAAGAGCCGTCATTTCCGCGTTTAGTGCGCACAAGATCCGCGTACCGCTCTTCAATGAAGCCAATGCTGGCGTAACCGCCGCCCTTTTCATTAAATTTTACATTTATCTCTTCATTACTGTAATGATATTTTTGATTAAGGCCAATGCTTTCGAGCTTTTTTAAAGACTCACTCACCTCTTTGTCACGTTCAGAGTCATCACCCTTTGGCCTATCTTTACCTAAAACCTTCATGAGGTTTTTCAATTCCGGCACGTAGTCTGAATGTGCCATCTGGATCTGGCACCAGATCTGCACATCCTTATTCTCCAACAACGCGGAAGCGCGCGTAAGCTTCTGCACCGCGCTAGATACCAGGCCCTTAGGAGAATCCAAATCCTTCAGCCCGTCCTCAACCAACCTTAATGCTTCAGCCTTTTGTGTCATCGAAGCTCCAATTTGTAGCTTTTCGTCATGGATCTAGGCGCGCGCACCTGTCACAAGTAGGAGCAGGAGGCGCCCCCAGCCAGAAGCGTGTGCTGTAGTCGTTCAACCCGCCGATGTAGGTATCGGGTTAGGCTTGGTAGGTACCAGGAATCTCTTCCGGACTACCTCCCTCAGAAATAATTTTACCTAATGAAGCGCTGATCGGCGTAGCTTTTCCCGCTCCGAAGACTTCGGTCATCTGCGAGATTTGCGGCTGGGTTTGCCCAAGAGCCTCAATTGATGCCCTGCCTTTGCTGGCGGTGTGCAGATGGAAGGCAATGCCTCTCGACGTAGAGCTTCAGGCTATGGAGACTAGGCCAACGCGACTGAAAGGGTAGGATTAAGGGGGTGAAGAACGGGATTGTCGACTATCTCGGGGCGATCGTGGTCATCTGCGAATGTCTGCAATTGGCCGAAAGCAGACTATCGTCGTCGGTAACGCAACCATCCGTACTGGAAAGCAGAGTTAGCCGATGAATCCATTACCGAACGGTACGAAATGTGGCGCGCATTTCGTCAACGAATACCGCAGGTTGTTCCCATGCAGCAAAGTGCCCACCCTTCGACACATCATTGAAGTGAACGAGTTTGGCGAAGCGCTGCGCGGCCCACCGCTCTGAAATGCGTGCTTTTTCGCCTGGGAACATGCTGATGCCTGTTGGCACCGGCATAGGGTCTTCGATGGTCACAGGTCTGGGTTTCTCCTGCGCCGTTTCCCAATACAGTCGAGCCGAACTCGCCGCAGCGTTAGGCAGCCAGTACAGCATGATGTCGTCGATCATATCGTCAAGTTCGAACACCTTTTCAGGTTGCCCGTTGCTATCGGATACATCCTGCAGCATTTGATAGATCCACGCCGCCTGGCCTACCGGAGAGTCTGCAACACTGTAGGCAATGGCTTGGGGGTGCTTACTCTGCACTGCGTAATAGCCCGATAATTTGTCGAGGTAAAACTGCATGTCGGCGAGTATCTTCTGCTCGGCCGCTGTAGCGTTCGAGCGCTCAGTCTCAGTGGGCATGTATTCAACCAGGTTGATGTGCATGCCGATCAAACCACGCGGTTGCATATAGCCAAGTCTGGTCGTGATTTGCGCACCCCGGTCGCCACCCTGAGCAACCCAGCGCTCGTATCCAAGCCGTTCCATGAGAACAATCCAGGCTTTGGCAATACGCTCATTGTTCCATCCTGTTGTGGTCGGCTTACCAGAGAAGCCGTGACCCGGTAACGACGGTAGGATGATGTCGAAAGCATCTGATGCTTTTCCACCATGCGCGACAGGGTCGGTGAGTGGGCCAATAATGTGGCGAAACTCGAGCACTGAGCCCGGCCAACCATGAGTCAACAACAGTGGCAGGGCATTTGGCTCTTTGGCGCGAATATGTAGAAAGTGAATGTCGAGTCCGTCGATCTGGGTGACGTGCTGACCCAGGCTGTTGAGCAGTCTTTCACATGAACGCCAGTCATAGCCGTTCCTCCAGCGCTCCACCAGACGGCGGATGTCAGCAAGCGGCGGCCCCTGTACTGTGCTGTCGACGGTTTCCCGGTCTGGCCATCGGGTTTTTGCCAAACGCTCTTGAAGGTCGATCAGTTGTGCGCGCGGTACTGCAATCGTAAACGGTCGCACACTTTCATGTGAGGGATGCATAGCAGGCTGTAGCGGTGCCTCGGCGGCTGCAATACCCAAGGCTCGCGCCGCTGTGGAAAGCACGGCAACGCCCGCAGCGGCGCTGCTCAAGAACATGAAACGGCGACGATTCATGAAAAGTTCTTTCTATGAAAAAATTCTGCCGAAGGCTCGTGGATAGCTTAAGGCCTACTGCGCCCTTCGGCGCAGTAGGCAAGGTTACATGTTGATCACACGCACCAACCGAACGCCCCAATCCTCATCGGGATTCGTGGTGCCGTCGCCCAGGCGTTCCTGCATGACGGCGACGCCAAGGTCACGGCGCTTTGGCAACCTGTCACGCTCGGCGGCGCTCAAGGCCGGACTTACTTCGGCACGGGACAGATCCGTGCAGTAGACGGGTGCCCCCGGCTGCTGGCGCCAGGAGTCCGCGAGCGGCCCGGCATCGACGGCATCCAGACCTGTATCGTTGACCAAAGACATGGTGACCTCACGATCGCGGTCATGATCGGCCGCCACAGGAATGGCGATCCGATCGGCTGCTCCCGCGGGCTTTGCCTTTTTCGCCAATGAGGCCGACCCGATCGCATTCCATGCCTTGACTACACGGCGACCAAGTTGCTCTGTAACCCACAGGCTCTCGACCTGTCCTTGCTCGATCGCTTCGATTTTTTCGTCGCGAAACGGATAGTAATTGGACGTGTCGATCACGACCGTGTCTTCCGGAAGGCCGCTGACCAGCGTAGCGATGCTTGAAAGGCGGTTCAGCGGGATGGACAGGATGACTACCTCAACGTCGACGAGCGCGTCTTCGGTCGTTGCAGCTTGAGCACCCGACGCCAGCAATTCAGGATCAATGCTATCAGGACCTCGGGAATTCGCTACTTTCACGTCGTGTCCTGCTTGGCTCAACCGCGTAACGAGTGTCTTGCCAATGTTTCCGGTTCCCAGAATTCCAATCTTCATGATACTGCCCTCGGATGAGATGAGATTTTTTCTAACGTACAACAGTGCTCGAGATCGTTAGCCACCCACATGTGGACTAATTACCAAAGGCAAACGACGCTACAGGCCGCAGACGGTCTTGACCCACTATTTGATTTATTAAAAACGGCACAGGGCTTGACTGAAAAATTCAATAGGCATCGGGCTGTTAGTAATCGGCTTCTATCATGCTCGTAGCTACTTCAACTTCCTCAGCTAACGGCATACGTAACTCGATGCCGTGCGCACCGAACCTACCCCCCCGTATACGGCTTTCTGCGGATACGGACAGAGCGGTAGCGAGGTGCTCAAGTCGCTGGACTTCACTACGATATTCCCCGGCGCAGCGTCCTGTTCAACCCAGGCCAACAGCGCGCTGAACATTTCGTCGCGCCCTGACACCGGTTGAGGTACAGGTACGAAAGGCAAGCCTTCGGATCGACCACTATGGGTAAACCCAGGAATCAGGTAGAAGCGATAGAATTGACCTACCCCCTCTGCCCCGCCCATCGTCGCGATGACGCTTTCGTAGTAATTTATCGCGCCCTGCGGCGGGATGTACTCGTCGGCCAGCCCCTGATACATCACTATCTTGCCTCCCGCTTTGGAGAACTGAAGCAGGTCTGGATTATCAGTATTGATATGGCTGAATTGCGGCTGTAGCAACTCACCTTTAGATTGCGCATTTGCCAATCCTGCATAATCAAGCTGGTGCAGCCACTGGTTCTTGCCATGGCCTGTGGCATTTTTGAATAGGGGACTTCCCAGTTCCGGATCCTGTAACTCAAGCGCCGTCTGATCGGCTGCGAGAACTTGCCCAGGGGCTCCACCGGCCGGGGTGTTTTTCAGGTCTGTCCCGCGTGTCCAGCCGAACCATAACCTTCGTTTGCCCTCAAGCAGGTTGATATTGCCATTATCGCTTCCTGGAGAGGGGGCAGTGCCGTCGTCGGTCTGCCCGTACCAAATCTTGTTGATGACTCCAGCTTCTGCCTTGGTAAGACAGGATGACTGTGAAGCAGTACCAGCGAGACGATTTGAAGCCTCTTTCTCAGTACATAGAATCGAAGCATCTTGTGAAGGATCGTAACGGCATGACAAAGGGTCGATCAAAAAACCAAGCGTTGCACCGCCGCACGCAGCCAAAGCCGCAGCAGTGACTCTGTTCAATTTTTCAGGCGCAATTGAATAGCCGAGGTCTTGCTGCATCGAAATCGATGCGTACAAACCGGCCGTATGGTATCGGGACCAATTGATGGCAGGTGCACCTACGAGAATCCCATCGAAATCATTGGGGAAAGCTTGCGCCAGCTTGAGCCCTTGACGGCCACCCGTGGAAAAACCATCCCAGTAGGCATATTGGTGAGAGCGACCATAGAAGTACTTGGTCAACAGCTTGGTTTTCTCGGCCAGTTCATGGAGGCTTCTTTCGGAGAAATCGTGCCAACCCGTGGTATTGATCCCGCCATCGGGACTCATGGCGAAGGAGCCGTTGATAGGCGATCCCGCATGGCCGTTATCGGAAGTGGCAACTACGTATCCCTTAGCTGCCGCCGCCACATGTAGATCGTCACTGGCAACGGTCGAACGGTCCGCCTGGGGTGTCCCCGACCAGCCACTATTGCCATAGGCGCGAATGCGCAAATTCCACCTGTCTGAAGACGGTAGAAGAACTTCAATTCCAATACCGGAAGAAGTAGACGGTGCGCCCATCGGGCCAGGGTTGCCAGGACCAATCAGCAGTTTTACCAGACACAGATCGCTACCAGCAATGGGTGGGCCCGCCTTTTTTCCTCCCTCGACCGCTGCAGCAGAATTCGCGCCAGGCGAAGCGTCTTTCAGGACCAGCGAATCACCTTTATGGAATTTCTTCACGAGCAGAACTTTCGTGGCGGGGTCGCGGCTCATAGCGACTTTCAAACGCTCGCTGCACCCATACGCCTCTGCAAGAGGCTCTTGCTTGGCCTGGGCAAGACTGGCCAACGACATTCCTGCCAAACACACGATCCCGGCGACCGCCGCGCTGGCAGAGTAGATACCGAGGGCTGGTTTCATAGCGGGGCGCTCACACTAAAGATGCTCATCTGGTTGGTCACTCCATCGACGAGGGTGCTGTAACTTCTCGATTCCGCTTGATTACAGCGGCATGGTCGAGCGGCGCCTTGCTTGCTGCAAACTCCGCCATCAGTGCGTCGCGATTGTGAGGAGCGAGATCCTTGACAGCGTGGCGTATTGCCCATTCCAGCTCCGGCAGAGTCAGCTCGGTACAGTAGGCAGGCGTGCCGGGTTGGTGGCGCCATGACAGAGCAAGGCTCCCTGCATCAAATGGCTCGAATCCAGCATCGTCGATCAGCTCGGATACAACGGCCTTGCGAGGCTGGGAATCACCGGATAAGGGCATGGCGATCCTGTCTACAGCTCCCTTGGATTTGCCGCCGTCGGCCAATGTTTTGGCGAGTGCAGCATTGAACGCCTTGATGACAGGTCGGCCAAGACACTCGCTCGACCACATGCTCTCAGGCTGGCCTGCTTCGACTTCCGAGATTCGTGTACCGAACTGCGGATAATAGTTCGATGTGTCGATCACGATAACGTCCGGCGCGGCGCTGGCAACGATCCCTGCAACATCAGGGATGCTCGCGAACGGGATCGACAAGATGATCACGTTTACATCTTCCGTGGCTTCCTTCGAAGCGACTGCAAGGGCGCCTATTCGATCGGCAAACTGCTGGATTTCAGTCGGCCCCTTGGATCCTGCCAGCTTGACCCTATGGCCTGCGGCTACGAATTTACGTGCGAGAGTGCCGCCAATGTTGCCTGCGCCAATAATACCGATTTTCATACAATGTCCTCAGGGGCATAAGGTAGATGCTGCGTCAGGTACTAACGCGCGGATCGGTTCCATACTGGGCCGTTGCGTCCAGATGATCGCGCAGGGTGGCACCTTCATAATCTCGATGAAAAAGACCACGTTCTTGAAGAATCGGGACAACGCCGTCGACAAATGCGTCGATACCGTCGTCGTTGATGTCTGGTGAAATCCAGAAGCCATCAGCTGCACCGGCTTCAAACCATTTCTGCATATGGTCTGCCGCTTCAACGGGTGGGCCGACGATGGCCGGGTGATAATCGATCACACCGTGGGCCAATATGTCTTTCATACTCCAACCCTCGCGGGCAATCTCCAACGCGTGCTGCGCGCGCGGATCGAATGGCGATGGGTGCGCAGTCGCCAGCTGCATTGGCGACAGCGGTCTGTCAATCAGTGCGAGGTCAAAACTCAGGCCTAACATCTGCCCCAGATAGGCAGCCTGATGGGCAAAATAGCGCTCATTGAGCATCGTTCGACGATCCAGCGCCTCGCGACGAGTGTCCGCAATAGTCGTCATCAAACCGGGAATGAATTTGATTTCATCCGGGTGCCGACCAGCGTTTACAGCTGCGTTGCGAAAAGCTTGTCTTTGCGCCTGGGCATCTTCCACTGTGAAGCACGCACCGATCACCGCAGTTGCATACCGACCGGCAAACTCAAAAGCATTGCGCCCGCCGCCCGCATGAAAAACGACCGGCTGTCCTTGCTCGGAAGGAGGGATGTAAAGAGGTCCGCGAGAGCGTACGTACTGGCCCTGAAACGTTATGGGTGCGATCTGGTCCGCCTTTGCGAATTGCCCGCTGACTTGATCATGAACCCAGGCGTTTTTACCCCAGCTTCCCCACAAAGACTGCACCAGTTGTACAAACTCGTTGGCACGCGCATAACGATCTGCACTGGACGGGATTCGCCGGCCATAGTTTGCGGCTACGTCATTGCCGCTTGAGGTCACTGCGTTCCAACCTGCTCGACCATGGCTCATGATGTCGAGCGCCTTGAATTGTCGCGCGAGGTTGAATGCTTCATTGAACGTCGTGGATCCGGTGGCTACCAAGCCAATGCGTTCGGTACCGCGCGCCACCGCTGCCAGGGTCATCATGACATCAAGGTTGAAATGAGGCGCTTCGTTCTCGATGTCAGCTACCGCGCTGGGGCCGTCGGGAAGAAAGATGAACTGAAACTTGCCACGCTCCGCCGCTTGCGCCTGGCGTACTCGCGCCTCGAAGCTGACATAGTTCGTGGGATCGACCCACGGCATGCGCCATGCCCCCGGTTGTGAACCGTAGCCGTTACCCAGATGCAGACCAATAATCATCGTGTTCATCGCTTTCCTGTCAGGTGGCCGCCGGTCTTGAACTACACAGTGCCGGTGAGCCTGACGTTGTTCACCTATGACACCTTGGTGTGGCTAATGCCGCGCCTAGGGATCTATCATGCCGCCCCAACGTCCCCAGTATCAGCCTCAGAGGATAAGCGGAACAACTCTCCGCTTACATCAGGCTAATATATGGAGATGCCCTCCGAATATCAAGAGTCGGCTAGCAGCCCATGCCTATAAAGTCATCGTCACGGCCCCCTCGGGCTGATGCATTGCGCAACAGAAGCCATATTCTTGAAGTCGCCGGCCTTGCCTTTGCAGATGAGGGCGTCGACGTCTCCATGGACAGTATTGCCAAACGTGCAGGAGTCGGCCCCGGGACTCTGTACCGTCATTTCCCGACGCGTGATGCGTTACTGGCTGCCCTGATGGAGGTGCACTATGCCTACCTCGATCAAGCCCGTATGACGATCCAAGCCGAGGAGTCCGAACCTCGAATCGCTTTGGACCGCTGGATCGAAGCCTTGGGAACCTGGATGAATGCGTACGAAGGACTGCCCGAGCCTTTACGCGCAGCCTGGTCTCAACCGAGCTCTGTTCTGCGTCCAACATGCCAGTCAGTAGTCGATGCTTCCGGCGTATTTCTTGAAGCTGCGCAGCGCAATGGTGATGCGCGACCGTCGCTGACCGGTCGCGACATCTTTCTTGCGGCGTTGGCCATTGCATGGGCAAGTGCCAATACCGGCGAAGCCATCGATACGCGTCAGACCCTGCAGGATGTCTTGCGTACCGGATGGGCGCTGCCGGTCTCTGCAGAAGAGAGGCGCCACGAGAAATAAAATGCCTGATCTCCCCTGCGCGCATCTTCTTCGCAAACGTGCAGTGCGTACCCGGCAGCATGCGTGTACATCGTCATTTCTATCATTGTTGGGCCTAAGCTGGCACAACAGCTATCTGGGATATTTGCGCAGCAGTCTTGAAACTCGCAATCTGATCAAAGCTCAAGTATCTGTAAATGTCAGGGGACATTTTCGCGATCACTTCTGCGTGCTGCATGTACTCATCCAGGTTGGGAAGCTTGCCAAGGATCGCAGCCACAGCGGCAAGCTCTGCCGACGCCAGGTAGACATTGGCCCCGTCTCCCAGACGATTGGGGAAGTTGCGCGTCGAGGTCGAAACGACAGTCGAATCTGGCGCAACGCGCGCTTGGTTGCCCATGCACAGCGAACACCCGGGAATCTCGGTTCGAGCACCAATACGCTTGAACACATCGTAGAACCCTTCCGTTCTCAGCTGGTGCTCGTCCATTCTGGTAGGTGGACATAACCAAAGCCTGGTCGGAATCGAATCGACCTGCCGATTCAAAAGTGTGCCGACGGCTCGGAAATGGCCAATGTTGGTCATGCACGAACCGACGAAAACTTCATCGACTTTGCTGCCACACACGCGTGAAAGAAGTTGCGCATTATCTGGATCGTTCGGTACACAAACGATCGGCTCGACGATGTCGCTCAGATCGATCTCGAGCACGGCCGCGTAGTCGGCGTCGGGATCGGCGGACATCAGCGACGGGGTACTTAGCCAGTCCTCCATCGCGGCTGCACGCCGCTCGAGTGAACGGGAGTCACCGTAGCCCTCGGATATCATCCAGCGCAGCAGCGTGACATTCGAGCTCAGATATTCAGCGACAGCTTTCTCGGGGAGCTTGATCGTGCAACCTGCTGCAGAACGTTCGGCAGAGGCATCGGACAGCTCGAATGCCTGCTCGACGGTCAAGTGATCAAGACCTTCAATTTCGAGAATCCGGCCGGAGAAGACATTCTTCTTGCCTTTCTTCTCGACCGTCAGCAACCCGGCTTCGATCGCATAGTATGGAATGGCGTGCACAAGGTCCCGTAGGGTGATGCCTGGCTGCAATGTCCCTTTGAACCGAACCAGAATCGATTCAGGCATGTCCAGAGGCATCACACCCGTCGCTGCCGCGAAGGCTACCAGACCTGAGCCGGCCGGAAACGAAATGCCAAGCGGGAAACGCGTATGGGAGTCACCACCAGTGCCGACCGTGTCAGGCAGAAGCATTCGATTGAGCCAGCTGTGGATGATCCCATCGCCTGGTTGCAGTGATACGCCTCCTCGGTTCCTCATGAAGTCCGGTAGGGTGTGATGAGTCATAACGTCTACAGGTTTAGGATACGCAGCGGTATGACAGAAGGACTGCATTACCAGGTCTGCCGAAAAGCCCAGGCATGCCAGATCCTTGAGTTCGTCTCGCGTCATGGGCCCTGTTGTGTCTTGCGAGCCCACCGTGGTCATCTTCGGTTCGCAGTACGTTCCTGGCCGAATGCCTGCAACGCCACAAGCCTGGCCCACTATCTTTTGCGCAAGGGTGAAACCTTTTCCAGAATCCGCTGGCTGCTCTGGCTTATGGAAGAGCATAGAGGCTTCGAGCCCCAGTTCGACCCGAGCTCTTTCCGTCAATCCACGACCGATGATCAGAGGGATTCGACCGCCGGCTCGTAGTTCGTCGAGTAGAACAGGGGTCTTCAAACTGAACCTCGCTACGACTTCGTCCGAGTTGTGCTTACATACCTTCCCTTCCAGCGGGTACACATCGATGACATCCCCCATTCCCAAAGCCGAGACATCGAACTCAATCGGGAGCGCACCGGCATCTTCCACTGTGTTGTAGAAAATAGGAGCGATCTTGTTTGCGAAGCAGAACCCTCCTGCACGCTTGTTCGGTACATGAGGTATGTCATTTCCAAAAAACCACAGCACCGAGTTGGTGGCCGACTTGCGCGACGAGCCGGTCCCAATCACATCGCCCACAAAGGCAACGGGATAGCCTTTGGCACGTATGTCCTCGATCTGCTTGAGCGGACCAATTTCGCCGGGGAGCTGCGGCTCGATACCATCACGGCTCATTTTGAGCATGGCTCTGGCATGCAGCGGAATGTCTGGACGTGACCAGGCATCTGGCGCCGGAGAGAGATCGTCCGTGTTCGTCTCACCCGCTACCTTGAAGACAGTCAGCGTGTATTTATCTGCAATAGCGGGTCGGCTGGAAAACCATTCACCCTCAGCCCACGATTGCAGCACCTTCTGAGCATAGTGATTTCCCGCTCTCCCCTTGTCTGCTACATCACGAAACGCATCGAACATGAGCAGGGTGTGCTTGAGCTGCGCCGCTGCTTCTGCCGCCAGGCCGGGGCTATCCAGTAATTCAACCAAGGTTGAGACGTTATAGCCGCCCTGCATGGTGCCAAGCAGTTCGACAGCCTGCATTGGGCTTATCAGAGGAGAGTGCCCGGTGCCGAGTGCGATGGCCGACAGGAAGCCCGCTTTTATATACGCCGCTTCATCGACCCCTGGCGGCACACGGTGTGTGATCAACTCCAGGAGCAATTGCTCATGCTCGATGGGTGGCGACTTCAAAAGCTCCACCAGCGCTAGCGTTTGCTCCGGGTTCAAAGCCAACGGGGGCAAACCATGGGCCGCTCGTTCACGTACATGATCGAAGTATTTCTTTAGCACGTTGTCATTCCTGATCTGGGGCCGTGGGACATCGACCAGCTGTAGGCAATGCCGTTGGCATCAGCCCTGAAAATCGGACACTCAGTTCACCGCTACCAGGGTTTAGGTACGTGAACAAAGCCGTTCATGAGCACTCGGGCACTGCGACTCATCACCACGCGATCGATGTGCCTCACTTCATGTTGACGCTCAACGCTCGTGCTCACTTGCAAGGTTTCGGTGGGAAACATCGCTTCGCCATCGCCATCCGCGCCGGAAGCGGAGTCGAGAAATTCGAGGACAATCTCCCCTGCTGGAAACGGCACGCCCTCCAACTCGAAATCACCCAACTCCTGCACTTCGGCATCTCTGATTGGAACCTTCGCCAGCAAGGTCTTGCCGGTATTCTTCTGCCATATGCAAACGGTAGCGATACCGTCGAGAGGAACACGTGCGAACGGTAGCAGTGCGTTGCTGATTGCAAATGGGCCCACCGCAGCCGATAGATCTGCGCAGCTTCCAGACCAGTCCACGAGGGCGTCATCGATCGACACCTGCCCAAACAGATAATCGACATCATGATCAGGGCGTTGGCTGCGGCTGACGATCACCACCTTGCTGGTGCTGGAAGTGGCCCCTCCCATTCCATCGATCTGTTTGCCATAGGGGTCGGGACTTCCGATGATTCGAAGAACCAGGGCATCTCGCTCGACTCCGGGTCGTTGGGCTTCTCTGGGTAGATCGTCGAGTGAGAAAAAAACGCCCTTGCTGGTTCCGCCTCGCATGTAGGTAGCGGGGATTCGCAGTTGTGCCGGATGACTCATGACGCTACTCCCGTCTTATGCCGGTACGTTTTCAAAGAAGTCTTCTGCAAAGCGCTGCAACACCCCACCGGCCTCATAGATCGAAACCTCCTCGGCCGTATCCAGACGGCAGGTGACAGGCACCTCAAGAGAGGTTCCGTTGCGGCGGCGAATCACGAGGGTAAGGGACGCCCCAGGCGTCCGTTCTCCAAGAACATCGAACAATTCGCTTCCATCGATACCTAGGGTTTTGCGCGTTGTACCGGGAAGAAATTCGAGAGGAAGCACGCCCATGCCTAAGAGATTAGTGCGATGAATGCGTTCGAAGCCCTCGGCGGCAATTGCCTCCACACCCGCTAATCTGACGCCTTTAGCTGCCCAGTCACGCGATGAACCTTGCCCGTAATCTGCACCCGCAATGATGATCAAAGGCTGCTTACGTGCCATGTAGGTCTCGATGGCCTCCCACATGCGCGTCACCTTGCCCTCAGGCTCAATACGCGTCAGAGACCCCTGCTTGATTTCGCCATCGACCCAGGCCATCTCATTGATCAGTTTCGGATTCGCAAACGTTGCACGCTGCGCAGTGAGGTGGTCACCACGGTGGGTTGCGTAGGAGTTGAAGTCCTCCTCCGGCAAGCCCATTTTCGTCAAGTATTCACCTGCCGCACTGTTTGCCATGATGGCGTTGGAAGGCGAGAGATGATCCGTGGTGATGTTGTCAGGCAGTACCGCTAACGGACGCATGCCCAGCAAGGTTCGTTCGCCAGCGAGCGCGCCTTCCCAATAAGGAGGGCGACGGATATAGGTGCTTTGGGGACGCCATTCATAAAGGGCAGGAACAGCAGGACCGGTATCCTCCTCGATTGCAAACATTGGGATGTACACCTGACGAAACTGTTCGGGCCTTACTGCAGCGGCCACCACTGCGTCGACTTCGCTGTCATCGGGCCAAATGTCTTTGAGCCTGATTTCCCGTCCATCGACCACACCTAGAACATCGTTCTCGATATCGAATCTGATCGTACCGGCGATGGCGTAGGCCACTACCAATGGAGGTGAAGCCAAGAATGCCTGCTTGGCATAGGGGTGGATACGGCCATCGAAGTTACGGTTCCCTGACAGCACAGCGGTCGCGTAGAGATCGCGATCGATGATTTCCTGCTGAATGACAGGGTCAAGTGCACCTGACATACCGTTGCAGGTGGTACAGGCGAAACCCACGATGCCAAAACCAAGCTGTTCAAGCTCCGTGGTCAGATTTGCTTCATCCAGATAAAGCGCTACGGCTTTGGAACCCGGGGCTAGGGAAGTTTTCACCCACGGCTTGCGATCCAGCCCCAGACGCCTTGCATTACGTGCAAGCAGGCCAGCGGCAATCACGTTGCGAGGGTTGCTCGTGTTCGTGCAGCTTGTAATAGCGGCAATGATCACGGCCCCGTCAGGAAGCAGGCCCGGTGTGGACGTCCAGGGGCCAGCGATGCCCTTGCTTTTCAGATCAGCAGTTGCAACCCGGGCGTGTGGGTTGGACGGCCCGGCCATGTTGCGCCCAACCTGCGACAGATCGAAGGGCAGCACTCGTTCGTATTGGGCGCCCACCAAGTCGTCAGCCCACAAGCCCGCCGCCCTGGCGTAGGTCTCGACCAGTCGCACCTGGGCGTCTTCTCGGCCAGTCAAACGAAGGTAGGACAGGGTCTGCTCATCGATAGCGAACATGGCCGCGGTGGCGCCATATTCCGGAGCCATATTGGAAATGGTTGCTCGGTCGCCAATAGAGAGCGATCTCGCCCCACTACCGTAAAACTCAAGATAGGCACCGACTACCTTTTGCTTGCGCAGGAACTCGGTGAGGGCCAGCACGATATCCGTAGCGGTGATGCCTGGTTGATGCCGCCCTGCAAGCTCTACACCGACTATGGTCGGCAGGCGCATCCACGAGGCCCGGCCCAGCATGACATTCTCTGCCTCCAAACCACCTACACCCACGGCGATGACGCCAAGCGCATCGACATGGGGAGTATGGCTATCGGTACCTACCAAGGTATCGGGAAAAGCCACCCCGTCCTGCACTTGAACAACCGGGGACATTTTCTCCAAATTGATCTGATGCATGATCCCGTTGCCGGGGGGGATGACCTCCACATTTTTGAACGCTTTCTTTGTCCACTCAATGAAGTGAAACCGGTCTTCATTGCGGCGATCTTCAATCGCACGGTTTTTGATGAAAGCGTCGGGGTCGTAGCCCCCGCATTCCACAGCCAGCGAATGATCGACAATTAATTGCGTAGGCACAATGGGGTTCACTTTGGCGGGGTCCCCCCCTCGCGCAGCAATTGCATCGCGTAGACCTGCCAGATCGACCAAAGCCGTTTGTCCGAGGATGTCGTGACAAACCACACGGGCGGGAAACCACGGAAAATCATGGTCCCGCTTGCGGAAAACGATCTGCTCCAAGGACAAGACAAGCGTCGAAGGATCACAACGACGCACAAGGTTCTCCGCGTGTACACGGGATGTGTACGGAAGGCCCGCCCATGCACCTGCTTTGATTTCCTCCACTGCCTCCCGTGCATCGAAATAGTCGAGGCGAGTACCTGGGAGGGGCTTTCGATGTTGGTTGTTCATGGGCAGGCTGACTCTCACTAAAGGCAGATGCGGGCCGCTCGACTCTGACCCGCTGGATTCATCGACGTCGACCGACAAAGCAAGTCGTTACGCCAGACTCCGCGCAAAAAGCGCGTCGAGCTTTTGCTCGTAATCGTGGTAGTCGATTGACTCATACAGCTCCATTCGGGTCTGCATGGTTTCCAGAGCGTCTTGCTGGGTGCCAGTTCTGCGAAGAATTCGATAGACGTTTTCGGCCGCCTTGTTCATCGCTCGAAAGGCCGAGAGCGGGTACAGCACCATTGCCACATTGACCGAGGCCAGCTCGTCCGTTCTATAGAGTGGGGTTGAGCCGAATTCCGTGATGTTGGCCAAGATCGGCGCCCGCGCCCGTTCAGCGAATTGCTCATACCTGACAAGTTCGGTCACCGCTTCGGGAAAGATCATGTCTGCCCCTGCTTCGACGTAGGCAGCTGCACGATCCAGAGCCGACGCTACTCCTTCAATCGCCAGCGCATCGGTGCGGGCCATGATGACGAAATCCTCGTCCGTTCGAGCATCGACAGCAGCCTTTATTCGATCGACCATTTCTCGCTGGCTGACGAGTTCTTTGTTAGGGCGATGGCCGCAACGTTTGGCACCGACCTGATCCTCGATATGGATTGCGCCGGCGCCGAACTTGATCATCGACTTTACAGTTCGCGCGATATTGAACGCCGACGACCCAAAGCCGGTATCGACGTCGACTAATAATGGGAGATCACACACGTCGGTGATACGGCGAACGTCGGTCAGAACATCATCCAGCCCACTGATTCCGAGATCAGGTATGCCCAGGGATCCAGCTGCTACCCCTCCTCCAGAAAGGTAAATGGCGCGGAAGGAAGCGCGTTTCGCTAGTAGCGCGTGGTTCGCATTGATCGCGCCAACAATCTGTAGTGGACTTTCATGTTCTACAGCTTGACGGAAGCGCTGACCGGCAGAGGTTATCGTCATATTGACCTCACTTATTATTATGGGTGACTTCATGCGGCAAACCGAGGCCGCAGCCGAACGCTAAGCGCCAGCCCTCAGGAGACCGCAGTTACTTAGGAACACCGGCGATGGTTATTTAAATTTGCATATGACCGTTGAATCAGAAATGGCCCGAAGCTGAGACTCCGGGCCGGATGTCGCAATGTTCCAGGACAGCGCTTGCGATCAAGCGATAGCTTTCTGTGGTACGGCTTTCTCCGCGGCGTCTTTCAGGCTAAGCACCAAGGAAGTAGCGTCCATGTCTGCGCCGCCGTTATCCATGTGTTTTTTCAAGATGGCGTGGGCAGCTTCGGCTGTGGCGATCGTGGCACCCACTTCGCGGCCTGCCTCCATGGCAAGGCTGAGATCCTTGGCCAGCAGCCAGGTCTTGAAGCCTGCCTTATAGCCCTTCGATGCGGGGGCGGTTGCAACTACACCCACACCCGGATTCCAGACGCGGAACGTCCAGTTATCGGCGGTGGATCGAATAGCAATTTCGAAGAACTCTTTCAGGTTCAAACCCAGGCGCTCGGCCAATGCAGTGGCTTCGCAGTTGACCGCGACGCAAACCCCCATGATCAGGTTGTTGACGACCTTTGCTGCCTGGCCAGCCTCCGGACCACCGGCATGGGCGATGTAACCACCCATCGGGCCCAGCAGCTCCTTGACGCGGGCAACATGCGGGTCATCACAACCAATCATGAAGGTTAGACTGCCATCTATTGCTCCCTCGGTACCACCGGAGACAGGCGCCTCGGCAAAGATTCGATTCGCTTTCTTGGCAGAAGCATGGACAGCTCGGGCGTTTTCAATGCCGATGGTGGAGCAGTCGATAACTACGGTGCTTGGATCGATGCTTGCAAATACGCCGTTCGGACCGGTCAGGACTTCTTTGACCTCGGTACCTGTAGGCAACATCGTAAAAACGGCATCGACACCCTTACAGGCTTCAGCCACCGTCGCACAAACTTCAACGCCGTTTTTTGCAGCTGCTTCGCGGGCCGCAGCGTCAATATCCACACCTCTCACGATGTAGCCGGCATTCAACATGTGTTTGGACATAGGGATGCCCATGAAACCAAGACCGATCCAAGCGATAGTTTTCATTTTTGTTCTCCATTGCTTTACAAGGGTTGTGCTAAACAGTTAAGTGCGATTGATCGTAGGTTGTCCAAGTGCGGGTGTTTCACCCTGTACGCTTGGGCTAACGCTGATCGATTGCCTTGATATAAGGGTTAATGCTGACTTCACTCCAAACATTATTTAGAGCGAACGGATCATTTTTCTGGAAGTCCACCGCTTGCTCGAACGATTCTGCGTCCACCACCAGCATGCTTCCAATCTTTTTGTCACTGTCGGTGGACGTGTAGGGTCCAGCGACCAGAATGTTGATCGGAGCACTTTTCAGGTAAGCGCGATGCGCGTCATAGAACGCTTCGCGCAGGGTGGGCGTAGATGGATTATCTCTACAGTAGATGACATAGAGCATGCTGCACCTATTATTATTTTTAGACGTTCCAGATAAGCCAGACTTCGAAAGGATCTGGCTCGTTGGGATTACGTTACGCCCGCCGGTCGTGCTTTCACAACACGATAAACACACATCCGGCGTGCAAAAAATCACTGACGTTCAACGTGCTTCTCCGCTTGTCTCTACAGGAAGATCTCCTGGTTGGCACTGACCTCGTCAGCGATGAACCTGGCGACCTCGCGGATGTGTGCAGCTTTGCGATGGTCTTCATGCACATGCATATAGAACGAGCGTTTGATGTTGACCTCGTCAGCAAGGACGGGAATCAGCTTGGGAAAGGAGTTCGCGATGTAGGCAGGCAGGATGCCCAGGACAGTGCCGCCCAGAACCGTATGAAGTTGAGTCAGCAGGTTGGTGCTACGCAAGCGCGAAACGAGCTCTACGTCCAATCCACTGGAAAAATTGAGCTGGGGCGCGAACAGGAGCTCTTCCACGTACCCTACGAATGGATGTTGCTCAAGGTCCTTCTGGGTGAGTATCGGAGGGGACTCCTCGAGGTACTGACGGGTTGCGTAGATTTGAAGGCGGTAGTCCGTGAGCCGCCGAGAGGCAACACGCATGTGTTCCGCCGTCGCTAGGCTAATGCCTATATCAGCCTCCCGCTTGGAAAGACTGAACACCCGAGCAGCCGCATAGATCTCGACCTCAAGATTAGGGTGCCTTCTTGTCAGCTCGGCCATCCTCGGGGCAAGGAATACGCTGCCGAAACCATCCGGCGCACCAATCCTGACCAAGCCGGAAATCTGGCCTAGGTCGCTCTCGTCGCTCTTGTATGAAAGCACGATACTTTCCATATTTTCGACAGCGTTTAGAACCCGCTCCCCTTCCGGAGTGAGCTCGTAGCCGGAATTGCTCTTGTGAAAAAGTCTTATATTCAACCCGTCCTCCAGCGCAGAAACGTGCCTGGCAACGGTTGTGTGCTCTGTTCCAAGCATTTCGGCTGCGCCCGATAGGGTTCCTGCTCGGGCCACGGCTAGAAAATATCGAAAGTCATCCCAATTCTCTTTTTTTTGTTTTTTTGTCATCACTCTGCTCCTGGCCTTGGGGCGAAAACCCTCAGGATCCTGCATAGACCCCGCTCGCGAATCAGCGCCTATGTGGGTCCTGAATGCGTCTACTGGCGCAAGTGTACCTAGGTAAATGCCTGACTAGGGAGCCGGCACCCTAGTCTATTTGCGCTTGGCGCCTTCGCATCAGGCTGTGCGCTGGATAGGTGGCCATACGCTGACCGTCCCCCTTTTTTTGCACACCCGTTGAGCAGATTCTGCTCTGTGCCACGCTATAGGGCCCTCCTACACTCGGTTCTATTACCGCTGGCGATAACTGACAAGGCCGCTGTTTTAAGAAGCATGAACCATCAGTTGACCATTACGTTATTGGAGCGCGGGCTGCAATGATCCAACGATGGCGGCCTATGCAACTGGCCGGCAGTCTAGAACAAAAACAAAATGAGCCCCCCGGGCCAAGGAACTGCAAATGAGTGAGATTGCGCAAACCGAAAGTGTCACCGCGTCCGACTTAGGACGGCAGGACAGAAAGGTTATTTTCGCCTCGTCCCTCGGGACTATCTTCGAGTGGTACGACTTCTTCCTGTATGGCGCCATGGCGGTCATTATAGGCAAGCACTTCTTCTCTGGAGTCAATGACACTACTGCCTTCATTTTCGCTTTGATGACGTTTTCTGCTGGCTTCTTGGTACGACCCTTCGGCGCACTAGTGTTCGGTCGTTTGGGCGACATGATCGGCAGGAAATATACATTCATGGTGACCATCGTCCTCATGGGTGTATCAACCTTCCTTGTAGGTATCCTTCCCACCTATGCGTCTTGGGGCATTGCCGCTCCGATCCTTCTCGTCGTTCTGCGTATGCTCCAAGGCCTGGCGCTCGGCGGAGAGTATGGCGGGGCTGCCACCTATGTCGCCGAGCATGCGCCTAGAAACAAACGAGGCCTGTTCACTGGCTGGATTCAGTCAACAGCGACCTTTGGACTCCTGCTTTCACTGCTGGTCATCTTGATCTGTCGCAAAATCACTGGCGATCAATTCGAAGTGTGGGGCTGGCGAATTCCTTTCCTGTTGTCTCTGATCATGGTGGGTATCTCGGCCTGGATTCGTATGAGCATGCATGAATCGCCTTCCTTCAAGAAAATGAAGGAAGAAGGCACCACGAGTAAATCACCAATCAAGGATGCGTTCGGCTCTTGGGAGAACTTGAAGGTTGTATTGATCGCCCTGTTCGGCATCAACGCCGGTCAAGCAGTAACCTTCTACACCTCGCAATTCTATGTCCTGTTCTTCATGACTCAATTCTTGAAGATGGACCCCGCGCAAGCTAATACACTGCTGATCATCAGCGTGGTCATCGGCGCACCGTTCTTCGTCATATTCGGATCGCTGTCCGATAAAATTGGTCGCAAGCCCATTCTGATGACGGGATTGCTACTCGCTACCGTTCTTTACTTCCCATTATTCAAAGCGTTGAGCCATTACGCAAACCCGCAGATCTCGCAAGCCAGCATGACGGCGCCTGTCACAGTGACTGCCGACCCTGCGTCTTGCACCTTCCAGTTCGACCCGGTTGGCAAGGCCAAGTTTGATAGCCCTTGCGACAAGACAAAGGCTTACCTGGCCAAGATGGGTATCCCTTATGAAACCATTGCCAGCCCGACTGGCAGCGAGATCGAGATTGCTGTTGGCAGCACCGTACTCAAGGGTTTTGATGCTGTAGCCATCAAGAACGTGACCGTAGCGGCAGGCTACCCATCCAGCGCTGATCCGGCTCAGGTCAACCAACCTATGGTAGTCGCGATTATCGTCGCTCTGATTCTGATTGCATGCATGACCTACGGTCCATTGGCAGCAACGATGGTGGAGCTGTTTCCAACGCGTATACGTTACACCTCGATGTCCTTGCCCTACCACATCGGTAACGGTTGGTTTGGCGGGCTGCTGCCCACCATCTCTTTCGCCTTGGTCGTTTATACAGGCGATATCTACTACGGCCTCTGGTACCCCGTCCTCATCACAGGCGTCAGTCTCGTCATCGGCGTCATTGCACTCAGAGAGACCAAAAACGTCGACCTCGATGCAGTAAAAACTTCGAAGTAAAGCGTTGACTTTAGAACTGTAAACAAGGAGACATCATGAATGCTTCATTGAACAAGAACAACACTACAGTGGCTCAGGTCAAGTTGCTGATCAACGGTGAATGGGTCGACTCCAAAACGAACGAATGGCTCGATGTTGTGAACCCAGCGTCACAAGCCGTATTGGCAAAGGTACCCATGGCCACCCAAGAGGAAGTCAAGGCGGCCATCGATGCCGCCGAGCGTGCATTTCACAGCTGGAAAAAAACCCCGCTAGGCGCACGCATGCGCATCATGCTCAAGCTCCAAGCGCTCATTCGTGAGAACTCCAAGCGCATCGCTGAGGTTTTGAGTGCCGAACAAGGCAAGACTATCGCCGATGCCGAAGGTGATATCTTTCGTGGCCTCGAGGTAGTGGAGCACGCTTGTTCTATTGGCAGCCTGCAAATGGGCGAGTTTGCCGAGAACGTCGCGGGGGGCGTCGACACCTACACGTTGCGACAGCCCATCGGCGTCTGTGCCGGCATCACGCCGTTCAACTTTCCAGCCATGATCCCGCTGTGGATGTTCCCGATGGCGATCGTTACGGGCAATACCTTCGTACTCAAGCCGTCGGAACAGGATCCGCTCTCCACCATGATGCTGGTAGAGCTCGGGTTGGAGGCTGGTATTCCAGCTGGGGTCCTGAACGTAGTCCATGGCGGTAAAGAAGTCGTCGACGCGCTCTGCACCAACCCAGATATCAAAGCTATCTCGTTCGTAGGCTCCACGCATGTGGGTACTCACGTCTATAACCTGGGCAGCCAGCACGGCAAGCGTGTTCAATCGATGATGGGCGCCAAGAACCATGCCGTGGTGCTGCCTGATGCGAATCGCGAGCATACGTTGAACGCACTGGTGGGCGCCGGTTTCGGTGCAGCCGGGCAGCGCTGCATGGCTACCTCGGTGATTGTCCTGGTCGGCGACGCCCGTACGTGGTTGCCTGATATCAAAGAATTAGCTCTGAAACTGAAAGTGAACGCCGGCTCTGAACCCGGTACAGATATCGGCCCGGTGATTTCCAAGCGAGCCAAACAGCGAATCCTCAGTTTGATCGAAAGCGGTGTCCGCCAAGGTGCGAAGCTGGAACTTGATGGCCGTGATATTAGCGTCCCAGGTTTCGAAGAAGGTAACTTCATCGGACCTACTTTGTTTTCGGGCGTCACTACCGATATGGATATTTACACTCAGGAAATTTTCGGACCGGTTCTCGTCGTCCTGGAAGCTGACAGCTTGGACGAGGCCATCGCCTTGGTGAATGCGAATCCGTTTGGCAACGGTGTGGGGTTGTTTACTCAAAGCGGCGCCGCAGCTCGAAAATTCCAGAGCGAGATCGATGTCGGCCAAGTAGGTATCAACATCCCGATTCCAGTACCCGTACCGTCGTTCAGCTTCACAGGTTCACGCGGGTCGAAACTCGGTGACCTTGGTCCCTATGGCAAGCAGGTCATTCAGTTCTATACGCAGACCAAAACCATTACAAGCAGATGGTTTGATGACAAAAGCATAAGCGAAGGGGTTAATACTACGATAACGTTGAAGTGAGATGTGATGCCCGGCTAAGCACTGGGCATTTGCATAGACAAGTCGTTTAGGACAAGTGCATAAGCTTTATGAGACTCTGGCTGTTTAGATATCCTTATCAATCTCGTTGCGAGGCATGTGCTCTCCGGCCTAACTAATGCGAGAGGTCTAGCGATCACCCTTTGAACGTCTGCTTCCGGCCAAGCGCCGTCATTGACGCCACGGCCTTGGTCCATGAAATCGCGCCTGCTTCTTCTCATCCAGCCTTCTTCTGGTCAAGCAATGCATCCTTCCAACCAAATACGCCTACTCCATTGCAGCACTACACCGCTCCCCCAAACGCTCAACCAGTCTGATCAGATAGCCATCAGGATCTTGCACGATGAACTCTCGCTGCCCAACCTCGCCCTGGGCCACCCGATACCAAGTGTCCGCACATTCGCGGTAAAGCGCGTATCCGGCTTGGCGAAGCTTGTGAATATTCGGCGCAACAGCGACGACATCGATCTGCAGATTGATCCCCCTTCCAAAAGGCTTGCTCAACGGCGCAGTGAGCCATTGGCCGGCGTCCGGATCTGCCTGTTCAAGCATCACTTGAGCGCCGTTCAAATCCAGGTAGGCAAAGCCATCCTCTGGACGTTGATAAGCCACTTCGAAACCCAGGCAAAACACCCAGAACGCCAAGCTGGTATCCAGGTCAGTGATCATCAATTCAGGGACCAACTTGTTACGTTCTAGCATAATGAATTCCTTTTCAGCAGGGCTTGAGCTTGGGTAGCTCATCAGGGTATCAGGCCTCGTTCTGCGGACGCGGCGCCAGACTGGAAGCCTTCGAGACAGACTCCAAAAACAGTCTGGTTTGTCGGTTTGATCTCAGATGAACAACTTGGCATCCCTCGGGCGCTTTCGCGATAAGTTCTTTCATTTTGGCCCGTGCCGAACGACGCGTTGACCACATGAACCTGAAAAACTCCGGGAGATTGCCCAGCAGTTCCGGGCAGTCCTCAGGCAGATCAACACGGCTGTTGCCGCGGTGGTGCCAAGTACGACGCAGTACTCGCCAGAACCGGAGTGCTGACGAGCGATCGATCCAGATCAGCAGATCCGCTCGGGAGACGCGATTGTCCCACGTCACTGAGTGCCCTCCTTCGAATATCCATCGATCACGGGCTTCGACTTCGCTACATAGACGTGTCTTCTCGTCATAGCTGCGCTCCACCCATCCAGGCTGCCAATGGATGGTATCGATGTGTACGACAGGCAGCCCGGTGCGGCGGCCCAACGCTTGAGCCAACGTGCTTTTCCCTGAACCCGGTTGGCCAATAATCATCACGCGTTGCATGTGAGCTTCCTACTCTCCATATATACGTTGTGCGAAGGTACCGTTCTTGCAGTCAGCCATGTCATGCGCAACCGCATTGCGGTCGCCTTCGATGCTCGGTCGTGGGCCGGTCGACGAACCCTTTGCAAAAGAAGCACCAGCCAGGAACGCCCCATGACACTGACCGCCACACGCTTTATCGAAATCGCCCTGTCCAACGAGATCACTGCGCAGATTGTCGAACGCTTGCCCTCGCTGAAACTGGCTCAATGCATGGTCACCGCCGGGTGCCTTTTCCAAGCTGTCTGGAATCACGTTTCCGAACGCCCGGTCGCTTGGGGCGTGAACGATTACGATGTTTTCTACTTCGATGAAGACGTGTCATGGGAGGCTGAAAACCGTGCCATTGTCGCTGCACAAACGCTGTTTCAGGACCTGAACGTCACGGTGGAACTGAGAAACCAGGCACGTGTGCACCTCTGGTTCGCAGACCGGTTTGGCGTAGATTATCCGCCTCTTCGCTCAGCGAAAGAGGGTATCGACCGCTTTCTGATCAGCTCGACTTGCGTCGGCCTTGATACCGCCACCGGAGAACTCTATGCATCCCATGGTCTGGCTGAGCTTGAGCAAGGCATTCTGCGCATGAACCCGAACTTTCCTCAGCCGGACCAGTTCCGCATAAAGGCGCTCAGTTATCAGGCGAGATGGGACTGGTTGCGGGTGGCGCCCCAACCTTTTTAACCCGCCGTGGGCATGCTAAAGGTCTGCTTGAGAACATTGATCAAAAAGCCGCCAAAGCGTGCCAAGACAAGCTTAACCGTTTGGAGTGAGGTAGCCAGGCCAATACGCTTGTCAGCATCCGCACCATCACTGACTTGACGCCGACCACCGTGATTGGTCTGAAAGCGGTTTGTGAGCATCGGTAAAACGCTTGAGTCCATGGGAAAATAAGCTGCACTATCGGCAGCGACACCCACCGGCCCACACTGGATACACTCATGAAATACAGCATCCTGGCTTCGCTATTGGTTTTGAGCCTGAACGCATCGGCCGCTCAACAGAGTCTTGACCTGCCCAGCTGCAACATCAAAGCCCAACGCGAACTGGTGGGCGAAACAGGCGGAAAGATCACCGACCCCCGACAAGCCCACATCTCGGTACGCGCCAACATTCTGAGCGCGGACATCGGCACTACACGAAAAGCCCGCAAGATTACCCAAGCTGAAGCCGACCAGATGATCGAACGCGTTGCGGCCATCCGTCGTCAAACCGACGAGTTTGTACAGCAGCAGGGTTTCTTGAGTGCTGCGGAAAACGCCAGTTACGACCGGGAATTCGACAGCATCGCCCTGCAGCTTTGCAAATCGGAAAATCCGATCAAATGAAGTGGGTCTCCCTCTCAGGATGAGAGACGTCCAACTCACAACCCAGCAAATCAACCATTCACCCCAGACCATCCAAGGGCGATTTCCTTCAATACGGGCCCAGCAATGATCTTTACCGTCAGTGCTCCGTTACCCGTATTGAAGGTGCCTGATGAGTATCGTCGTTTCCATGGCCGTTTTCGCGCTGGCCTCCTCCATTAGCCCCGGCCCGGTCAACCTTGTCTCCCTGAGCTGTGGCGCACGCCACGGAGTGCGGGCCGCCCTGCCCCATGTCACGGGAGCGACCCTGGGGTTCATCCTGCTGCTGTTGCTCATGGGCCTGGGACTGCACGAAGTGCTGAACCGATGGCCATGGTTGACGCAGGTCATTCGCGTCGCTGGTGTGATCTTTCTGCTTTATCTGGCCTACAGGCTGGCAATCAGTGATGGTCGAGTGGACTCCGTGCAGGCGCAAGCGCGCCCCTCTGCCTTCACGGGCGCGCTGATGCAATGGCTCAATCCGAAGGCCTGGCTCGCGTGCCTTGCGGGCATGGGCGCGTTTGTCGCCGATGGCGATGTGCAGATGGTGTGGGTCTTCGCGCTGATCTATCTGGTGGTCTGCTGGCTATCCCTGGCCAGCTGGGCCTGGGCCGGTGCTTCGTTGCGGGAGTATTTGAACAGCAACACCAGAATGCGCGGCTTCAATCGGGTCATGGCCGCGCTGCTCGGGGGTTGCGCCGTGTACCTGCTGCTTGAGTAGGCACGCCGCGATATTGTCCGGGCGTGCTCGCCAGGGCGCGCTTGAACAACCGCTGCAAGTGCGCCTGATCCGCGAAGCCCACGCGCGCGGCGACCTGGGCAATGCCTTCCCCCTGGCGCAAATGGTCGCGGGCAAGTTGGAGGCGGCAGTCGATCAG
Organism: Pseudomonas sp. Leaf129; assembly: GCF_001423465.1. Lineage (NCBI taxonomy): Bacteria > Pseudomonadati > Pseudomonadota > Gammaproteobacteria > Pseudomonadales > Pseudomonadaceae > Pseudomonas > Pseudomonas sp. Leaf129. Next base: position 348,840 of record NZ_LMOC01000006.1, read on the forward strand.
GTAACCATGAGGCGTGAGCCCATGGCACGCCTTGAAGGCACGGATCAGGTAAGAAGGCGACAGCTGTACGGCTGACGCGATGTCCTCCAGACGCAACTCACTGGCGCAATGTTCGCGGATGAATGCCGCTGCCTGGGACATTTTGTGCGGCTCACACCGGGCGTCATTACTAACAGGTTGCAGCCTTGCTATCAGTCGCTGGAAAAACTTCAGCGCCGCACCCTGCATGATGTTCGGCGCGCAGTCGTCGGCGGTGAGCGTGTGGTACAGATCGTCCAAATCTTCGAACAGGTTGACGTCGGCGCTATAGGTCTGCGCAAAAGGCACGAAGTCTTTTTGCATGCCAGAACGTTGTTGCTGTTGCAGCGCCGCAAGCCACTGGGCATCCACGTAGAACATGCGGTACCCCCAGGGCTGTTCATGAACGGGGTTGCAGGCGTGCACTGCACCGGGGTTCATGAGTACTACACTTCCGGCGCCGATCAAACGGCTACTGTCGCCATTGAGGTAAGTACTTTGCCCCTGCGTAATCGCGCCAATCGAGAACGTCGAATGTGAATGGCGCGCGTGGCTGAAACGGCGACCGTCTTCGACGTTGCGGATTTCCAGATGCGGAACAGCATGATGCCGCCAGTAGTGAGACATGGGTCCTCCAGTCACGCGACTTGAATGTATCCGATTGCTCTGGGCGGACCAACGACGAGCTGGCCGTTCTGGAACTCGGACAAGGCATCAGCATCGAAGTCTGTGTTAACGCAGATAACTTTGCACATCCAGAACAAGGTCGACTTCATGAAACTGAAAACTTTTTACTATGGCGCTGCGTTTCTGTGCGCCGCGACGTTGGCCGGTTGCTCCACCAACACCGTCGTCACGTTGCAGGATGGGACACAGTACATCACCAAGGATGTACCTGACACCAAAACGAAAGATGGCTTCTATGAATTCGAAGACGTTTCGGGCAAGCAGGTAAGAATCAAGGCGGATGAAGTCGCTACCGTGAAGGAAGAGGATTGATCCGACCGTAACGCCTGGCGCCGGCGACACACAGGATCACCGCAACGGTGACGCCGAACATGCCGAGGCTGACCTGTTCGTGCAGGAGTGCGGCGGCCAGCGCCAGGCCAAAGAACGGTTGCAGCAACTGAAGCTGTCCGACCGCTGCGATGCCGCCCTGCACCAGGCCGCGATACCAGAACACGAAGCCGATCAGCATGCTGAACAGCGAAACGTAAGCCAGGCTCAACCAGGCCGGAGTGCTGATGCGCGAAAACGACACGGGCGCCAACCACGCGGTCAAAGGCATCACGACCGGCAGCGACAACACCAGCGCCCAGCAGATCACCTGCCAACCACCCAATGCTCTGGAAATCTTTGCCCCTTCGGCATAGCCGAGGCCGCAGGCCAGAATAGCCAGGAGCATCAGAATGTCGCCAGTCGGCGAGGCGGTCAGTCCCTGGCTGAAGGCGAACCCGACGACCAGCAGACTGCCCAGCACCGAGAAAAACCAGAACGCCGGCCGAGGACGTTCGCCACCGCGCAGGACACCGAACGCGGCGGTGGCCAGCGGCAGCAGGCCGACGAACACGATGGAATGGGCCGACGTCACGTATTGCAACGCTAGGGCCGTCAGCAGCGGAAAACCGATCACCACGCCCATCGCCACGATGATCAACGACGGTATCTGCCGACGGGCCGGTCGCCGTTCCCTGAACAGCAAGAGCAGGCACAGCGCGAGCACGCCGGCAATGGCTGCCCGCGCCACGGTCAGAAAGACCGGGTCGAACTCCAGCACCGCGATACGCGTAGCAGGCAGCGAACCGCTGAAGATCACGACACCGATGAGGCCATTGATCACACCGCTCGCGGGTTTCTCTGTTGCCGGGTTCTGGTTAGAGGTGCGTTCCATTGTGCGTCCACTCTGCGCTGGGTTGCGTGCAGCGCATCCTATGGCCGACTATCACGACAATCAAAAAATTGTCATGGATACATTTCGAGATGGCGGGCTCCCGGTACAAGTCGTTGGTGGACACCTTTGCAGCCGATATCCGCGCCGGGCGTTTGCCGCCGGGTACGCGTTTGCCGACCCACCGCCAACTTGCGGCCACCCATGGCTTGGCCTTGGTCACCGCCAGCCGGGTGTATGCCGAACTGGAGGCCATAGGACTGGTCAGCGGGGAGACCGGGCGCGGTACGTTCGTGCGCGAGACGTCGTTACCGCCCGGACAAGGCATCGATCAGCCGGACGTTGCGGCGGGTGTGATCGACCTCAACTTCAACTATCCGGCCATGCCGGGGCAAGCCGACCTGTTGCGCAGTGCCCTGCGCCAACTGGCGCTGTCCGGCGACCTGGAAGCTCATTTGCGCTATCAGCCACATGCGGGCCGCTTGCATGAACGGGCTTCCATCGCCCGTCATCTGCTCCAACGTGGCGTCACGGTCGATGCCGAGCAGATTCTGATTGTCAGTGGCGCCCAACACGGTTTGGCGGTGAGCCTGATGGCGTTGCTGCAACCGGGGGACGTGATTGCGGCCGATGCACTGACCTATCCGGGGTTCAAGCTGCTGGCCAAAACATTGCACCTTGAAGTGGTGCCCATTCCTGTCACGGCCAAAGGACCGGACCTGGATGCCCTCGCCTCGCTCTGCCGCCGCCGTCCGGTGCGGGCCGTATACACCATGCCCACGTTGCATAACCCATTGGGTTGGGTGCTGCCGACCGATCAACGCGAGCGCCTGGTGGCGATCGCCCGCGCACATGATCTGACAATCATCGAAGATGCAGCCTACGCGTTTCTGGCACAGGATCCTCCGCCGCCGATCATCGAGTTGGCGCCTGAAAGAACCCTTTATGTGTCGGGGTTTTCCAAGAACATCGCCACCGGATTGCGCGTTGGCTACGTCGCAGCGCCGATGGACCGATTGGACGCGTTGAAGCGCACGGTCAAGGCCACGACCTGGAACACACCCGGCGTCATGACGGCCATCACCTGCGCCTGGCTCGACGATGGCACGGTCGCCGCACTGGAAACGCAAAAACGCGCAGATGCCCGAGCCCGGCAGGCGTTGGCCGACTCGCTGCTGTCAGGGTTGCCCGTGATACGTCATCCCGCTTCGTACTTTCTGTGGCTGCCGCTGGCGGAGGACGCAAGAGCGGACCAAGTCACCCTGGAGTTGATGCGCGAACACGTGTCGGTTTCGACGGCCGAGCCGTTCTGCACCTCGGCTCATGTCCCTCATGCCATACGGCTGGCGCTCGGTTCGGTGAGCATGGAGACCCTGCGTGAAGCGCTGACCACCGTAAAGCGGGTGGTCGGAGCCTATATCTGATCTCGGTTCACTCAGGTACGAAAACGAGACACGAGGTCGTTCAACTCGACCGCCAGACGCGACAGCTCGTGACTCGCCGCATTGGTCTGCAGGGCGCCGGCCGCAGACTGCGCGGACAGGTCACGAATGGCGACCAGATTGCTGTCCACTTCACGGGCGACCTGAGCCTGCTCTTCCGCGGCACTGGCGATGACCAGATTGCGTTCGTTGATCTGGCCGATGGCAGCAAAGATGTCTTCCAGTACCGCGCCGCAGGCTTGAGTGATTTCCAGAGTCCCTTGCGCGCGCAGGGTGCTATCGCGCATCGAGTCGACAGCTTGCTCGGCGGTAGTCTGCACGCTGCCGATCATCTGCTCGATCTCGCGGGTGGACTCCTGAGTGCGATAGGCGAGCGTTCGGACTTCATCGGCGACCACGGCAAAGCCGCGCCCCGCCTCACCGGCACGGGCGGCCTCGATGGCTGCATTGAGGGCCAGCAGGTTGGTCTGCTCCGACACCGCACGGATCACGTCCAGTACCTTGCCGATGTTGCGCACTTCGCCGGCCAGGTGCTGGATACGCTCTGCGCTGCCCTGGATTTCAGTTGTCATCAACTGCGTACCGGCGATGTTTTCGCGAACCTGTTGACGGCTTTTCTCCGACAGCGTGTTTGAGGCTGTCGCCGCTTGCGAAGTGGACACGGCATTGCGCGCGACTTCTTCGACGGCGCTGGTCATCTGGTTGACTGCAGTGGCAGCTTGTTCAAGTTGCATGTCTTGTTGCTGCAGGCCACGGTTGCTTTCCTCGGTCACCGCGTTGAGCTCTTCGGCCGCCGAGGCAAGTTGGGTCGCGGAACCGGAAATCAGGATCAAGGTGTTGCGCTGGCTGGCTTGCATGCGCTGAAGCTCGACGAACAAGTCACCGATCTCGTTGCGGCCCGGCGACACGACCTCCTGGGTCAGGTCGCCGTTGGCGATGCGTTTGAAATGCTCACCGGCCTCACGAAGCGGGCGCAGTACACGGCCGGAGATGAACATCCAGCAAATCACGGCCAGCGCCAGCGTGATGCACGCCAGTGCCAGGGATAGCCGCTTGGCGGTTGCCAGGCGATCACTGGCGTCCTGATTGATCTCAGCGGCACGGGCATCCAGGGCGCCGACCAGATTCACCCGGATTTCCTGAAGCTTGGTCATGCCCTTGCCAGCGCTGATGTTGACCACGAAATACTGGTCCGCCGAGCGTGCACGGGTGGCGGCGCGCTGGCCGACGATGGCGGTGCCGTACTCGGCGAACGCGGCCTTCAAGTCGTCGGCGAGCGCTTGAAGTTTCGGGTCGCGTATATCGGCCGTCGAGGCATTGAGTTTGGCAATGGCATCGTTCCAGATGCCTTCACTGCGCACCAGCCGGGCTTCCGCATCCTCGAATCGACCGCCCACGGTTTCGATGAAGGCCGATGACACATTGGCACTGGTACGGATGGCCAACAGCAGCGAATTGTTGATACCGTCAATCTGTTGTGAAGTATGTCTGAGCTCGTCGACCTGGTCGTAACTGCGCACCGCCGATGACCAACTGTTGACGATCGAGAACATCAGCGCGATGACAAATAACACCAACACGCCGATCATGCCTGTGCGGACTTTCAAGTGGGCGAACATGGAAAAGCTCCGGACTGCGAATAGATTGTTGTAATACGCTATCCACGCCAGGCGTTGAAACTTGAGCGGCTTGCAGAGAAGCTGGGCGATCAGCGCACAGTTTGGTGCAAGCTAGCCCTGTATTTTTTGAGTTCGCTCCTGGCACAGGTTCATTCGCCTCAGTGCCGTCACTACACGTTGAAGAGAAAGAGCAAATGAAGCTGATCGCCGCGCAAATTTGCCCCGTACCGGGCAACTATGAAAAAAACATCGCCAAACATATTGCTGCCATCCAGCAGGCCGCAAATCTGGGCGCCAATCTCGTGCTCTTTCCCGAGCTTTCCCTCAGCGGTTACGAGCCAAGGCTGGCTGATGCCTTGGCGATGGGTGCGAGCGATAGCCGTCTTGATGAGTTCCAGCAACTGAGCGATCGATATGGGATGCTCATCGCCGTGGGTGCGCCCACCCAGGGACGCGAGGGTATCGAAATCAGCATGATCAGTTTCCAGCCTGGACAGCCGCGTACCTGCTACTCAAAACAGATTCTGCATGCCGACGAATTACCGTTCTTCACTCCAGGTAACCGAAAGTGTGCGCTGGACCACGCAGGCGTTGTCCTGGCCCCCGCCATTTGCTACGAATCACTTCAGCCAAGCCACGCCGAAGAAGCTGCACAGTCGGGTGCTCAGGTGTATCTGGCAAGCGTGGCGAAGTCTGAACGCGGCACGACCTTGGCGAAAGCTCATTATCCGATGATCGCTGAGAAGCATTCCATGACCGTGGTGATGGCGAACTGCGTAGGGGCCGCCGACGACTATGTCGCGGCGGGTTGCTCGGCCATTTGGAACAATCAGGGTCAAATCCTGTGCAGTGCCGATGCCGTTCAAGAAGCATTGGTCGCTTATGACACGCAGACTGGGGAGACAGGAGTTTTCAACTTGCTGTGAAACCGGTCCGTACGCGTTGCGACCTGAGAATCACTGACTGTTTTTCCTGAGTGCCGTACTCACGCGTAGATAGCAAGACGGCTCACCATCTAAGGATGTTTCCAGCAGGCGCCTCCCGACGAAGATCTACCCTGACCAACTCGTCATTGATGAATAGCATGTACTGGTAGGCACCACCGTTCGGGCCGTAGACAACCACATCGGTTTTCTGCGAGCCCTTGCGTGGCACACCGTTGTTGCGTATCACCGGACCGTCGCTGGCTTGGACAACAGGACTACCGCACGACTGTAAAACGTCGGCAAGCTTGTCTCCGGGATTGACCAGCTTTGTTCCGCAACGGCTGGCTGCGTTCGCTCCGGTCATTAGCACGCACGCGAACAGCAACGCCATCGATGACTTGATAAACATCGTGTATCTCCCGAGCATTGATAGTCGATTACATGGCCTTGTGCGCCTGGAGCCTACCTTCAGGCACATCGAGAAATGTCAGTGGCAGAGGTTGGGGTGGAACAACAGTAGGTTCGCCGCGACCCGTGAGATACGCTCGTTTACATCTGCGAAAGGCTGCAGATGGGGTAAATGCATCATTACGAAAATTTCTTGAGCTGTTGCGTGTAGCATAATTTTTGGCGCAATTCAGCATGGATGTGGCGCGATTTGTGGCGCGATTCCCGGAATCGCGCCATCTGTTACGCATTCGCAAGCCCAACTGCGCCTTCACACCTTCGATACTGCGCATCGTAGCGCTTTGACCATCCGGGTCAGACTCCTTATCAATAACGAACACCAAACCAGTCATCCCCATAGCCAGGCATCTTTGGTGCGAGCGCTGTGCGCGATAGCAGCTCTCAGCAGAGCATCGAGGAGCGATAGACCACTCCAGATGATTGTGTTACGGTATAACATACATTAACGAAGTGAGATCCCGACCATGAAACCTGGCATTCACCCGGACTATCGGACAGTCCTGTTCCACGACACAGCCGCCGACGTTTATTTCCTGATCGGCTCGACCGTAGAAACGACTCGAACCGAGACGCATACGGATGGCAAAGCGTACCCGTATGTCGCCCTTGACGTTTCGAGCGCTTCACATCCCGTCTACACCGGGCAAGTCCGAAAAACACAGGCGGAAGGACGGATTGCCGGCTTCAACAAGCGCTTTGCCGGTTTCACTTCCACCAAGTGAACCCAAGCGATGGCGTGGTGAAGTCAGTGCGTGCTACTGACTTCACGCTTGGCAACGTAATCGCGGTCACAACAACCCGCGCCGGTCATGCGCTTGGAACCTATTGCCGGTCGGCTTTGCGTTCTGAAATCGAGCATATTGCTGTGCTGCGCGTTGCAGTGGAGCGCGACATGTTTGCAATGCGATCCTCTGGCGGAGCGCCTCACCGTTGGAGATCAGTATCGATCCAGATCAGGTATCGCACGCGGCAGTCAAATGCGCTTGATCGCATACAAAAACGCAAAAACGGCCAGAATTTTGAAGGTCGCCAAAAGCGCTTTGAAAGCCAAAGAATACCACTCTGTTCCTTCAATGCAGTCCATGCACTGCAGCGACGCAGGAGAACTTCCTGACTTGGTGAACTCCAGTTCGCGGCAATAGCCGTAAAACATGAATGACCAAAGCAGCATGACCGCGCCCAATGCCTTGACCTTGTCCCTGGAGGAGTAGTTGACTTCTGGCTCAAGAAAGTAAACCACCCCAGCCAAGACAAAAATGAACATGCCGACATAAGCCATTTTTTTCCGGCACCTTGGCGACGCCCGAAAATTGTTAAACACATCGAAGGGATGAAATGTATGGTCCCTCTGTAATCTGTCCTCGACGGAAACCAGATACCCCGAGCAAAAAGCCAACATCCCGATAATAAGAACAAGGATCATATGAAGCCCCGCATTGGCAAAACCGAGCAGAGCGCCGAGTTACCATTTTCGGATCAGGCTGTAGCTCTCACTAACTGAATACTAACACTGGCACCCGCCATCGGAATATGATGCGGTCGTGTTGTCAACGGCTCCTTTTCACGCAATCTATCGCTCGGCTGGGTGTTAGAATCCTGCGTCCCTGGACTCCGCCCGAGTGATGCACTCATGCTCCTGAATCTTGAAATCCGCAGCTATGAGCGTGAAAACCCTCACCACTCCCACGACCATGCTCAATTGGTCCTGCCGGTTCGTGGCCAGATGGAAATTGATGTAGACGGTCGCGGTGGCAGCATCGACCAGTCATTGGCCGCTGTGGTGAGACCGGGTTCGGTGCACTCCCAGCTCAGCCACGCAGACAGCCGTTTCCTGGTGCTGGACTGCGCGCCGACCCTCCTGGAGACACTCCAGATGGAGCGTCTGGCTCGAAAGACCTACGTGCCTATTTCCCCTGCGACAAGGCGGCTGATCGAGTTCGCCGAGCTCATCGGCAACAAGCAGCTCGCCTTGGACGCTCCGCAGTTGAGCTCGCTGCTTCTCTCATCTCTCGGCCCTGACATCTACAGTTCCCCATCCGCCATCGAGCAACTGGTCGCCCGCTTGCAGGCTAACCCAGGGGCAAACTGGAGCAACGAAGTCATGGCCCAGGTTGCGAACATGAGCATGAGTCAACTGCACCAGCGATTCCGGCAGATGTTTGGAATGAGTCCTCAGGCCTGGTTGACGGTGTTACGCATAAAGGAAGCTCAACGATGGCTGCGTGGCACTTCCTTGCCGATCGCCGAGATTGCCTTGCGTACAGGTTTTTCCGATCAGGCGTCGCTGACTCGAACCATGCAACGTGTGAGCGCGATCACTCCGGCGGTGTATCGCAAAGCGCAAAAACATGCTGGGTAAAAAATTCGGCAGCTACTGACAATACTCTCTTGGCTCGACGCTTCAGACTTTCCCCGTTCAAGCTGCGGAGCACGGGTGGAATGTTTACTGATCGATCGCTGTTGAAGGGCATTGTGTATGGTATTTGCGCGGGACTGTGCTGGGGCGTGATTTTTCTTGGGCCACAGCTCACCCAAGGCTTGAGCGGCCTGCAATTCGCGGTGCTTCGATTTCTTTGTTACGGTGCAATTTCAGCTGTACTGCTTATGCCCCGATGGCGGCGGGTGTGCGCCAACCTCACGCGAGCCGATTGGAAGTCACTCTTCTGGCTCAGCCTGATCGGAAATCTCGTTTACTACGCGCTGGTGGGTACCGGGGTGCAACTGGTGGGGATTGCGACCACGTCCCTGATCGTCGGGCTCATCCCCGTGTTGATGACCTTGGCAGGTCGGCACGATACCCATGCTGTCTCCTTGCGCAGACTCTTCCCTTCGCTATGTTGCGCAATGACCGGCGTTGTAATTATCAGTTGGCATGCACTGATCAATGGCAACACACCTGAAACATCAACAGCCATTGCAGGTGTTCTCTGCGCCACAGGTGCATTGATAACGTGGACTTGGTTCGCCGTTAGCAATGCTCGGAAACTGATTCAGCTCACCCGCATTTCCTCCAATGACTGGGCACTGCTGACCGGTATCATGACGGGCGCTCAGTCGCTGCTCCTGGCGGTGCCTGTCCTGGTTTATCAGGCAGATGCCCATGGCAGTGAAGAATGGCTGCATTTTTTCCTGGTGGCCTGCGGTGTAGCCCTTCTTTCTTCGGTCGTGGGCGGCGCGTGCTGGAATCAGGCAAGCCGGCTTCTGCCGTTGGCACTTAGCGGGCAAGTGCTGGTGATCGAAACATTGGCAGCGCTGGCTTTTGGATTTCTATGGGAGCATCGACTACCTGACACGTACGAGATAGCGGCCATTGCTTTGCTGGTCGCCGGGGTTGTCTGGTGTCTGAATTGTCATCGTCCTCGCCCCACACTCGCAAGCTGATCAGCTCGGACATTGACCCGGAGCGCAAACTGGATCGGCAGCAATCGGCCAAAAGCAGGCACCCCACCCTACCCCCCGCCCCTTACCCATAATCCGGCAACCTAATTGCATCAGCCTTCGGCGAAAGGATCTTCGCAAACAAGGCCTTGAAGCCCGGCGCGGTCGCCAACCTTAATACGGCATGACCCAGCGCGATTCCCCATCGCGAATGCGGCGAGGCCAGCCTGGGCGCGAGCGTGGGCACGCTTTGCGCCTGATCGACGTATGGACGCATCAATTTTTCATACTCTGCAAATGCCTGAACATGATCTATGTGGCGGCCCAGCTCGCCAGCCAAGACGTAGGCGCCACACAACCCCAGACTCGTGCCCATGCCGCTGATCGGCGATGCGCAATAGGCGGCGTCACCTACAAGGGCGATACGGCCCTTGCTCCAGTGGGGCATCTTAACTTGGCCGACCGCGTCCAGATAAAGGTCAGGCGCGCCCTCCAAAGCAGCGAGTACACGAGGTGTTTCCCAACCTGCGTCGGCAAATTGGTGCTTGAGCAAAGCTTTCTGCTCTGCCTGAGTCAGTTTCTCGTAGCCGCTCGGCGCCTGCTGAAAGGACAAGAAGGCCCGCGTGGTGCCGAGGTTATCAGGGCGCAGGCAGACACACCGGCCCCCGGGGATATTATGCCAGCGCATGATCTGACCATCGCTTGGCTGCCGGGGCACGGTGAAGTAGGCGGTGTATAGATCTAGAGGACGACGCTCGACTTCATTGCCGAATATCAGCTTGCGCGTTTTAGAGCCAATGCCCTCGGCGACGACGACGAGATCATAGACCTGCTCATCGCCCTGCTCGAAGCCCACATGCACCTGCACGCCATCGTCCACAATGGTTGCAATACTGTCGCCGAATCGGTAGTCGACCCGGTCCTGACTGTGCTCGATCAGCAGCTTGGCCAGTTCACCACGCAGGATTTCCAGCTCGGCAACCGGCCCCTCACCGCCGAACGCGTCGACAGCGATGAACGCTTTGGTGCGGTTGGATCGATCAACGAAAGCGATACCCTGTTCATTGGTTGTGTTGGCTCGGACCCGGTCTTCCAAACCCATACGCTGAACGACGACGCGACCAGCGCCACGCACATCGATAGTCTGCCCTCCATCGCGAAACGCCGGCGCGCGCTCCACCACGGTAACGTCCATGCCCTGCCGGGACAACCAGTACGCCAACGCAGGCCCGGCGATGCTTGCGCCGGTTACAAGAACTTTTTTTGGTTTCATATCGCGTCCTTATGTTCGAAGGTGAGGCAATGGTCCACCCGATATTTGAGCACGTCTGAATTCCAATATTGCGCATTCCCACCAGGAATGCCCCCATGAAAATCATTGATTTCACTCTCCCTGGCTAATCTCGTACGGTGCTTGCTCTGCATAAGGAGATCACTCTATGAACACCGTACGCTTATACGTCGACTCACAGTTCGCCAGCCCCTACGCCATGTCCGTCTTTGTCGCACTGGCCGAGAAAGGCATCGACTTCCAGATGAGTACCGTGGACTTGCAGGCCCTCGAAAACCAGACAGAGGCCTACGCGGCCCTCTCACAAACCCAGCGAGTTCCAACCCTGGTTGACGGCGACTTTGCCTTGTCCGAGTCTTCTGCAATCACCGAATACCTCGAAAACGCCTATCCCCAAACCCCGATCTATCCGCACGACGTGCGGCTGCTTGCAAAAGCGCGGCAGGTTCAGGCGTGGATCCGCAGCGACCTGCTGCCAATTCGGCAGGAGCGCTCCACGCTGGTCGTCTTCTACGGCAAGAAATCAGGGCCCTTGTCGCAAGCTGCTCGTATGGCGGCAGATAAGCTATTCCAGGCCGCGCAAGCACTGCTCAAGGAGGGTACGGAACATTTGTTCGGCCAATGGTCGATCGCCGATGTCGATCTCGCGCTGATGCTCAACCGGCTGATACTCAACGGCGATGCAGTGCCCCAGGTTCTCGTGGACTATGCGCAGCGTCAGTGGCAGCGCCCTAGCGTGCAGGCCTGGGTGAGGCTGCAACGACCCACACTTTGAACCTGTGCTGGCGGGAGCCGCTTGAGAAGCCGGCTCCTCCTTTATGTCTGGAAAAGGTATGAACCATAGGGTGATAGACGCTGTTGGCGACTAACTGCTATCGAACCATAGCTATCAGTCAGCAATACCTGAACTTGACCGATCGCTACACCTTCGCCAAGGCAGCCATTCAGCCACTGCCGCCAAGTATCAAGGGTAACGAACCACTTACCCTCATCTTCGTCAAACCACTGCCGATTCAATCCTTCTGGAACGCCAGGCATAGGCCAACACCAACAGCAGCCCCAGAGCGGCCATCGCCGCTCCGGCCAGGGAGATCGCCGGATAACCCAAACCAGCGTTGATCACCGCTCCGCCCAGTGCTGCGCCAATCGCGTTGCCGAAATTGAAGGCGCCAATATTCACCGCAGAGGCAAGGTTGGGCGCGTCCTTCGCTGCTTCCATGACGCGCATCTGTAACGGCGGCACCAGGGCGAAACTGGCGATACCCCATATCAGGATGGCCAGAGCAGCCGGCACTGCCCACTGCATCAGCACGGTGAACGCCAGCAAGACGAGAATCAGAACGCCCAGCGAGACGATCAAGGTGCGATCTACCGAGCGGTCGGCGGCCTTGCCGCCCCACATGTTGCCCAGCGTCAACCCCACACCGAAAAGAACCAGCATGGCGGTGATATAGGCGGTGGAACCATGGGTCTCGCTGCCGAGGATGGGCGCGATGTAAGTGAAGACGGTAAACATTGCGCTCGATCCGACTACGGTCAAGGCCAACGCGCCCAGCACCGGACCACGTCCCAGTACCCGAATTTCGGCCATTGCACCGACGCTTTGCGACGTCTTCAGGTTGGGCAGGGCGAACCACAATGCGGCCATGGTCAGTACGCCGAGGCCGGTGATCCCCCAGAAAGCGGTGCGCCAACCGAACAGTTCACCAAACCAGGTGGCCAGCGGTACACCGCCGATGGTGGCCAGCGTCAGGCCCATGAACATCGCCGCGACCGCCCCGGCACGTTTCTGCGGGGCAACTACGCTGGCGGCGACGATGGAACCCACGCCAAAAAATGCACCATGGTTCAGTGAGGTCACCACCCTGGCGACCATGAGGCTGTAGTAATCGGTGGCCAGGGCTGACATCAGATTACCTAAAGTGAAAATGGCCATGAGCCCGACCAGCAGATAGCGTCGGGGAATCCTGCCGGTAGTCAGGGTCATCAGCGGTGCACCGAGCAATACGCCTAGCGCATACGCACTGACCAGCAAACCGGCGGCGGGAATGGAAACGCCCAGATCCGCAGCGATACCCGGCAACATGCCCATGGGGGCGAACTCTGTTACGCCAATGCCGAAGGCACCGATGGCGAGCGCGACAAGTGGTGGATTGATACGCATGAAAGGCTCCTTATCTATGCCGCCAATGCTACGATCCAGGTTTTTAACGCGGTAGCTAGCATTTTTGGCAATCACCTATGCGCGGGAGGCACAAGTGGATTTCAACGGCAGGTCAGGCGAAATGTGCGTGTTCACCACCGTGGCGCAGGAAGGCAGCCTATCGGCCGCCGCGCGAGCGCTGGGCCTGACACCTTCGGCAGTCAGTCGAATCATCACGCGAACCGAGCAACGTCTTGGCGCCCGCCTGCTGCTGCGTACCACCCGAGCGATCGCCTTCACTGCCGAGGGCGAAGCGTTCCTGCGCGGCGCCCGGCGTATCCTGGCCGACATGGACGAGGTCGAAGAAGCGATCGCCGACCAGGGCGTACCCAAGGGACGATTACGGGTCAGTGCCGCCCTTGGCCATGGGCGGCTGGCGATTGTTCCCCTGGTTGCAGCATTCAGCGCCCGTTACCCGAACATCGTCGTCGACCTTAGCTTGGGCGACGAAGTGGTCGACATCCTGGGTGGGCAGGCCGACGTAGCGATCCGTTTTGGCCATCTCCCCGACAGCCCGCTGACCGCGCGCAGGATCGGCGACACAGGTCAGGTAGTGGTCGCATCGCCCGAGTACCTGCAGCGCCACGGTATCCCCGAGGCGCCGGAAGACCTTTTGCGGCACAACTGCCTGCGCTTCAACTTCCGGCGTGCTGAACCCAACTGGCCGTTTATCCGCGATGGAAAAGAGTTTTCCCTGAAGGTCAGCGGCAACATCGAATGCAGCAGCGGTGAAGCGCTGGCACAACTCGCCCGAGTAGGTGCCGGCATTGCACGTATCGGTGAGTTCAGCGTGAGTGAGGATCTGCAGCGCGGCGCCCTGATTTCGCTGTTGGAAGCCTGGAACCCTGGGGACGAGGAACCGATTCATGCGGTATTCGTCGGCGGGGCGGCAATGCCGGCGCGGGTACGATTGTTCGTGGACTTCTTACTGGAACATCACCGGATGTAAGCGGACGCGTAAGCTGATATTTCCAAGTACTCGTGATTTTGAAGTGACCCAAACATTTTTGGGGCACTATCAATAGGTGGTTTGCCCTCCTGGGACAATCTCGAGCTCTGGCATTGATGGGTCGTCCGCACGTTTTAAATGGCTGTCGTGGAAGACCGCTTTTGGCCCAGAGTGTGTAAAAACACGATCGCAGCCCGCCCTCACGGGCTAGGTGCCGGTCATACGTTCTCATTATCCGATCGGATAAACGAATACCGATCGATATCAGACCTAAGCTGCCAACCTTGGCTGTGCCAATAGTTAGCAGCTGTTAAATTGGTCTTGAAAACGTCGAGATGACATTTAAGTATTCCGTGCTTCTCAAGACTCGAAAGACAGAGCTCTACCAACGCATTTGCTATGCCTTGCCGCCGATACTGAGGAAGGACAACCAAATGCTGCAAATATCCTCTGCGGCCGTCGTGTCCACACATGATGCAACCGCAGAGAACGGCTCCGATTTCAGCAACGAAGCTCATCCCGGGATTTCGTTCTAAATATTTCGAGGTCGATTCACGAGAGTCAGCATCACGGAAGGAGACGCCTGGAGTACGCCTCATGAGGTCGATGACCGCATCGTAATCGTCCATGGTCATGACACGGATATTGAACATTGATTGAGCCTTGCTTTGTTAACTGGCTGGCCCAGCAGACTACCAGAAGCAGCTTAGAAGTTGCTGCGCCGATTCGCGTAATCGAAGCGTAGAATGGGTCAGCATTTACGCGGGGATAGTCCATGAAGCGCTTCATCCAAGGTGGGCATCGCGGTCAGAGTACCCTGCTTCCCGAGAGCCTCGACGACTACGTCAGCGATACTAATCCGGTGCGCGTAGTCGACGTCTTCGTCGACGAACTCGACCTGGGCAAACTGGGTTTTGAAGGCGTCATTCCAGCCGATACTGGCCGGCCTGCTTATCATCCCGCGATCCTGCTAAAGATCTACATCTACGGCTATCTCAACCGCATCCAGTCCAGCCGGCGTCTTGAGCGAGAGGCTCAGCGCAACGTCGAATTGATGTGGTTGACCGGGCGCTTGATGCCAGATTTCAAGACCATCGCTAATTTCCGAAAAGACAATAGCAAGGCCATCCGAGGCGTCTGCCGGCAGTTCGTCGTGCTGTGTCAGCAGCTAGGTCTCTTCGGCGAAAATCTGGTCGCCATCGACGGCAGTAAATTCAAGGCCGTCAACAACCGCGACCGCAATTTCACCAGCGCCAATCTGAAGCGGCGGATGGAAGAAATTGAATCGAGTATTAATCGGTACCTGACTGCGCTCGACGAAGCCGATCGGCAAGAACCCTCAATCGCTCAGCCCAAGGCTGCATGTCTGCAAGAGAAAATCGACAAGCTCAAAGCTCAGATGAAAGAGTTACAGGTCATTGAAGTTCAGCTCAACGAATCGCCGGATAAACAGGTATCACTGACCGATCCAGACGCCCGTTCCATGATGACTCGCGGCACGGGAATCGTCGGTTACAACGTGCAAACAGCGGTCGATACCCAGCACCATTTGATCGTTGCGCATGAGGTTACCAACGTCGGTTCCGACCGCGATCAACTCAGCTCGATGGCCAAGCAGGCCCGCGAGGCGATGGCGTCAGAAACGCTTTCGGTAGTGGCTGACCGAGGTTACTTCAAAAGCGAAGAAATCCTGGCTTGTCACGATGCAGGCATCACTGCCTATGTGCCCAAGCCGATGCCCTCTGGAGTCAAGGCAGACGGGCGTTTCAATAATGATGCCTTTAGCTATGACGCGGCAAAAAACGAATATATTTGCCCGGCTGGAGAGGCGCTGATCTGGCGCTATACCAACGTTGAAAAAGGCCTGACGTTGCACCGCTATTGGAGTTCGAAATGCCGGGGTTGCGCAATGAAACCGCAGTGCACACCGAGCACGGAACGGCGGGTTCGACGCTGGGAGCATGAAGCCGTACTGGAGGAAATGCAGAACAGGCTGAGCAACGCGCCGGAAATGATGCGGATCCGAAAACGAACGGTTGAGCATCCCTTCGGGACGCTCAAGCAATGGATGGGTGCGACGCACTTCCTGACCCGGAAGCTTAACGGGGTGAGTGCAGAGATGAGCTTGAATGTGCTCGCCTACAACCTGAAACGGGTCATGAAAATCATTGGCACTACTGGCTTGATGAAAGCGTTAACGGCGTAAAAACCGGTCTTTTTTACCCCGTCAAATGACTTTAAGAGGCTGCTGAGCCGTTTTAACTGTTCCTGGAGGCGTCGTGGTATTGATCAGTTTGCGAAACGTCAGCACGGTCTTTGGGCGTCGAAATAAAACCCCAATCAGACGTTTTTACACACTCTGGGCCGATAGCTGACGTCCATGTCCCTGCTTAACCTTAAGCCTTCTCGACCTGAGACCGCTAATCGATCGCCGGGGCCTTCCAGGTATCAGGTGCCTGACTTGATCTTGGTCCAGGCCCGCGTGCGCGCGCGTTCGGCGTCACGCCCCAGAGGCTTGAGCGTATAGAGCGTGGTCATCGCGGCCTCGGTGGGGTACAGGTTGGGATTGTTGCGAATCGCCGGATCGACCTGTTCGGTAGCGTCTTTGTTGGGGTTAGGGTAGCCGACAAAATCGCTGATTGGCGCGATCACCTGCGGCTGTAGCAGGTAGTTGATGAATGTGTAGGCGTCGTGCGGATTCCTGGCACCTTTGGGGATGGCGAGCATGTCAAACCAGATGGGGGCGCCTTCCTTTGGCAGGCGCATGTCTACGGTCACGCCGTTCTTGGCCTCTTTGGCGCGGTTGGCGGCTTGAGAAAAGCTGCCGGAGTAACCGACCGCGACGCAGATGTCACCGTTGGCGATATCCGCCATGTATTTGGACGAATGGAAGTAGGTGATATAGGGGCGGATTTTCATCAACAGAGTTTCGGCCTTCACATAGTCCTTGGGGTTGCCGCTGTTGGGGTCGAGGCCCAAGTACTGCAAGGCCAGGGGCAGGATTTCGGAGGGTGAGTCCAGCAGCGCTACACCACAGGATTTGAGCTTGCTGATGTTTTCTTCCTTGAAAATCAGTTCCCAGCTGTCCACTGGCGCATCGGCACCCAGGGCGGCCTTGACTTTGTCCGGGTTGAATCCGATCAGGATGGTGCCGTACATGTAAGGCACGGCGAATTTATTGCCCGGATCGTTGGCCTCGATCAGCTTCATCAGCTTGGGATCGAGGTGGTTCCAGTTCGGCAGCTGGCTGCGGTCCAGCGGCTGGAATATACCGGCTTCGATCTGCTTGGCCAGGAACACGTTGGATGGCACTACCACGTCATACCCTGAATTGCCGGTGAGCAGCTTGGCTTCCAACGCTTCATTAGTGTCGAAGATGTCGTACACCAATTTAAGGCCGGGATTCTGCGCCTTAAAGTCCTCCAGCGCCTTGGGGGTGATGTAGTCGAACCAGTTGTAGACCCGCAGGGTTTTCTCTTCGGCATGAGCCATACCACTGATAACGGCAGCGCAGAGGATAAGTGACTTGAACATGTTCATTGGGCAGCCCCTTCAAAGCCTTCGAGAACGTTGACGGCATTGATACCGATTTCTTCCACCGCGTAGCCGCCTTCCATCACGAACAGCGTAGGTTTACCCAAGCGGGAGATGCGTGCGCCCATCGCCAGATAATCCTTGCTGTCGAGTTTGAATTTCGAGATCGGATCGTCCTTGAATGTATCCACGCCCAGGGAGACGACGATGATGTCGGCGTCATAACGATCAATTTCTATGCAGGCTTGCTCGAGCGCCGCGCTCCAGGTTTCCCAGCCGGAACCGGCCGGCAGTGGGTAGTTGAAGTTAAAGCCGGCACCTGCGCCTTCACCGGACTCGTCGGCATAGCCCAGGAAAAACGGAAACTCCCCTTCCGGGTGGCCGTGGATCGAGGTGAACAGCACATCGCTGCGCGCATAGAAAATTGACTGGGTGCCGTTGCCGTGGTGGTAGTCGACATCCAGAATCGCGACCTTTTTGTGGTCCTGATCAAGAAAGGCCTGGGCAGCAATAGCGGCGTTGTTTAGGTAGCAATAACCGCCCATCAAGTCGCCAGCTGCGTGGTGTCCCGGCGGACGGCACAGGGCGAAAGCACTGTGGGCACCTTGCTGAATCGCTTGTTGCGCGCTAAGCGCGACCTGCGCCGCCGAGTAGGCTGCCTGCCACGTGCCGGCGGTGATTGGCGCTCCGCCGTCGAAGCTGTAATAACCGAGTTGACCATGCAGGCTTTCGGGTAATACGCGGCGCAGGGTACGGGCGGGCCAAGTGTAGGGCAGGAGGTCGCCGTCCTGACCGAATTCGGTCCAGCGCGCCCAGGCACCCTTGAAGAAATCGAGGTACTCACGGCTATGAACGCGTTGCAGCGGTTCCAGACCAAAGTCCTGCGGCGCCTGTACATCGCCAAGTTGACGGTCCCTGACCCGTTGCAATACATGATCGGCGCGTGAGGGCATTTCGAAGCAGGGCATCAACTGCCCGTCCATCAGCTCACAGCGGCCGTGGTGCAGGTGGTGATCGTCCGAGTAAATTGTCAGCATTTGTTGTTCTCCGCGGGCTGTATCGGTCAATACAGTCTTGCGCCGGGCGAGGTTTATGAGAACGGCAAGTGCGGCCAAAAGGGGATAAATATGGCCAGATTTTCTGTCCGTAATTCGCTCCTCAATGAGGCGTCATGCGCGAAATTGGCTCGGCGCCACGCCACTCCAGCGCACGAAAGCGTGCCTAAAACTTGCGGTCTCGCTGAAGCCCAGAGCCTCGGCGATCCGGTAGATGGGCCACCGGTCTTCGGCCAGCAGTTGCTTGGCGCGTTCGAAACGAAGTTCGTCGAGCAGTTCCTGATAGCTGCAGCCCAGGTCGTGCAGATGTCGACGCAAGGTGCGCGCCGAGCAGTTCATCTGTCGGGCCAGCATGTCCAGCCTAGGTGCGGCATGCAGTTGTGCAGCCAGCGATAGCCGGATCCGCCCCAACCAGGCCTCGCGCCCGGTAAATTCCGTGTTCTGTTTTCGGCAGCGCTCGGTCATGGCCTGATGGGTTACCGCGTCAGCCAGCGGTAAAGGCTGGGCAAGCCAGCGTTTATCAAAAGCAAATGCATTGACGGTGGCCTGGAACTGCAACGGACAGTCAAAACATTCGGCGTAGCGAGTCTGATAGTCCGGCGCATCGTGCTCAAAGCAAGCGCCCAGCAAGGGCAGTGAGTGGCCGAGCAGGTCGTCGCAAATGACTTTCAGCGACCCCAGGCACAGCTCGACATTGAAGGCGGTCAGTGCCGGATTCTCGCGGTAATCGCCCGCAGTGAACCAGATACGTTCGCCGTCTTCCTCCAGACTCAGCTCGAACAGTGTTCCAAGCAGCGCGGGATAACGCAGAGCCAAACGGAGCGCGTCACCGAAAGTGGCACTGGTAAGCAGGGCATAGCCGAGCATGCCGTAGGATGAGACATGCATACGCCGCCCCACGATCAGGCCGATGTCGCGCTGCAGAGCCACGGCATTGGCGCACACCTGCATCTCCTGATGCGTGGCGATGCGCGTGTCGGCACGGTTCAAGTCCGCTGCGCATATGCCACTGCCGGCCAGCAGCGCCTCGGCGGACCAGCCTTGCGCCTTGAACGTGCTCAGGACCAGTGAGACAGCGTTGAGGGTGGTGAGATGGGAGTGCAGCATGGGGGACTTCCAGCGAGGCGAGGAATACGAGAAGAGCAAGTTATGTGCCGGAATCCCGACCAGTTAATTTTGCTTAGGCGACTGGCTGTTCGAGCCTGGGTCGGTTCGACCTCCATCGCCCGTTCCGGCCTTCGAGATCTCGGCGCTCTGACGTGCGCATGGACGCTGACCCATCCATTGCAGCTCAGGCATGCTACCTTCACCCCGCCATTGATCACCGCGTCCTCCAAGGAGAATATTCCGTGCTGATTGCCCACCTTTCCGATCTGCATATCAGGCCGCAAGGCATTCTTTATCAGGGGCTGGTTGATTCAAACACGATGTGCGAGCAGGCTATTGCACACCTGAACAGCCTCATGCCGCGGCCCGATGTCGTGATCATCACCGGCGACCTGGTGGATGAGGGGCTACCGCAAGAATATGCAATGGCACGTACCTTGCTGGCGGGCATCAAGCAGCCGTTGCTGATGATTCCTGGCAATCATGATGACCGAAACTTAATGAGTTCTACCTTTTCCCAGCCGTATCTCTCTTCAACGGGAAACCCGTGGCACTTCGTCGCCGATGACCTCGGACCGGTACGGATCATTGGTGTGGATGTGACCGTCCCGCAGGAACATCACGGCGACATGAGCGAGGCGGCTGGGGCCTGGCTCGATGCGGCACTTGCTCAGGAGCCGACGCGCCCGACTCTGATCATGCTGCACCAGCCGCCGTTCCTCAGTGGCATTCCTTATATCGACACGTATGCCTGCCGGAACCCGGAGCGGCTGCGCGAAGTGGTGCAGCGCTATCCGGCGATCGAACGTGTGGTGTGCGGCCACATTCACCGCTCGATGCAATTACGTTTTGGCGGCACGGTCCTGTGCACTGCGCCCAGCACAACGACTGCCATCGGGTTGGCCCTGGATGCAGAGGCTGAAGAGGCGTCGTATGTGGAGCCGCCGGCGTTACTCCTGCATCACTGGAAGGTGGATACCGGTCTGATTACCCACTGGGTGCCCATCGGCACATTTCGCGGGCCACTGCCGTTTGCATGAGCGGAGAAGTTTGGCGGGAAGTGTATAAGGGTGAGTGCTGGTGACGGGCAGCTACCGGCCAGGAGCGGCCAGGAGCGCATAAGCATAGGGCTGCAGCTTCACCCTAATCCGCGCGAAATTAGTAACAATAAATACGCTATGCGTAATTTTTGGTCTTCCGGCCATGGAAACATTACGGAGTGCTCATGGCAAAAAGCAGCCCGTTCGGCAAGTCAAGAATGACTGAAAATTACGCACACCATCCATAACCCCATTCCACACAACAGGTGCTACCCTCAGACGTCACTCATTTCCATCGTCTGCCACAATTCGCAGCCCTCCACCCAGTGCAAACCCCACCCCATGCAGCTGATAACCGCACCCTCCAACCTTGGACTAAGCCCCCCACACCCCGGCCACGAACCCGGCACATGGCGAGCGCCCTCTGCTCTGATGGCCGCCGGCCTACTGGAGGCGATCGGCGCGCATGCCCCCCAGGAACTACCCCGCCCCCGCTATTCCCCCGTAGCCCAGCCAGGCACACGGCTACGCAACGGCCACGCCATGCGCGCGTTCAACATCGCTTTGGCGAAGCGAGTGGACGAAGCCTGCAGACAGGGTGAGTTTGCCTTGGTCATCGGCGGGGATTGTTCGATCCTATTGGGGGCGTTGGCGGGCGCTCGCCAAGCCGGCCCCGTTTCCCTTCTGCATATCGATGGGCACATCGACTTTCGCCATCCGGGCAACTATGACGCGCAGCTAAGCCTCGGCGCGGTAGCGGGCATGGACCTTGCGTTGGCCACTGGGCGTGGTGAGTCATTGGCGACACAGTGGCCGGGCGTGGTGGGACCTCTGGTCGCTGACGTGGATGTCGTTCAGCTGGGCGAACGGGAAAATCGCGACACGGATTTTGCGTGGCCTGACATCAACGATACGGCGATCAACCGGATCGATGTCTTTGAAGCGCTGAGATTGGGACCAGCTGCCGTCATTCATCGCATTCGCGAAACGCTGGGCCGAACACCTGAGCAAGGGTTCTGGATACATCTGGATGTGGACGTTCTTGACCAGTCCGTGATGCCCGCCGTGGACTGTCCAGGCTCTCCGGGTATTCCAGCTGCGGACCTGTCGCGCATCATGGCGCCCTTCGTGGCTGACCCGCGGTGCAGGGGGATGACCGTCACGGTATTTGACCCTGACCTGGACCCTGACGGTCGCTACGCTGCGGTCATCGTGGATCTGTTGAAACAGTTGCCATTCCCCGTTCAGGTGAGCCAGTGATCCGAGCAAAGCAAGCCCTGTCCTTCAGCCCCCACGAACCCCAGGCATCACCCTCAACAGCTTCGCATCGACCCCATCGGTAAGCACATAGATCGACCCATCGGGAGCCACCTTGACGTCTCGCATGCGCTCGTCCAGTTCGCTCAGCAGCAACTGCTGATCCACGATCTGCTGCCCATTGCGCACGATCCGGCGCACGGCGCGCTCCTTGAGTGCCGGGACCAGCAAATCCCCGCGCCAGTGGGGAAACAGCGGGCCGTCATAAATCGCCAAGCCTGAAGGTGCAATCGACGGTGTCCACTCCAGAACCGCATCTTGATAGCCCGGCAGCTGAGTGAACGGCGTCACCTTGGCGAACGGGTAGTCGATGCCAGCGGTCACGACAGGCCATCCGTAGTTGCCGCCTGGCACGATCCGGTTGATCTCGTCACCGCCGCGCGCGCCATGCTCGGTGATGAGCAGGTCGCCCGTTGTCGGATCCACGGCGATGCCTTGGACATTGCGGTGGCCGAGGCTGTAGATCTCGGGGGCCGCACCGGCTTTGCCGATGAAAGGATTGTCCGCCGCAGGCCTGCCCTCGCGGTCGAGCCTGACCAGGGTACCCAGATCGTTCGCCGGGTTCTGCGCTTCCTCACGTCGCTCGCTGCCGTCTCCCAGGGAAAGCACCAAGGTCTCGTCGCCGAGAAACGCAATGCGCCCACCGTTGTTGCCCGTGCGAGGTTTGAGCGTGGAGCTGAACAGGACTCGGACATCCTCGATCCTGTCGCTCTCCAGCGTGGCCCGTACCAGGCGCGTGCCGTTCGCAGCGGCTTCGCCGTAACCCATCGTCAGGTACAGCCAACCATTGCGCTCGAACTGTGGATCCAGCGCGACTTCCATCAGTCCTGCGGTGCCGCCCTGCTGGAAGATGGGCGGGAGCCCGTCGAGCTTGATCTGCGAAGCTGCGCCATTCGTGCCGATGACCAAGAGTCGCCCATCCATTTCAGTGACCAGCACACGGCCGTCCGGAAGAAACGCCACCGACCACGGGCGGTTCAGCCCCGTCGCGACCGTTTGCACTTTATAGCTGGCCCGATCCACTGTCGCCGGCTTGTCGGGGGCGCCTGGGGCCATGGCGAAAAAAAGCATGGCCGGTGCCGCCAGCAGAACCGCCACGACAGCCGCCTCGCGCCAGCGCCCTCCTCCGTCCGGCGAATCACTCCGTTTGGAGGAACTGGTCAGACGCGCATACAGCCAACCGCCGACGATCCCCGTCAGCGACATCAGGCCAAGGCCAACAGTCGTGCGGGTGCCCGGCAGTGCGGGCATGGGGATCACCGAGCGCATCAGCCAGAAGACGAAAGCCAGACCACACACGCTGGCCGCGATGAATATGAACCGGCGCCAGGAAGGCGGAGCAAAACGCAGCACCCAGTGGCCTGCCAAGACCGCGAGCAATAAGGCTGCCGCAGCGATGCCGAACATGACCGGACCAAACCGTGCGAGGTCTTCGAGCGTCGTCCAGAGCCGAATGGATGAGGTCACCGGCGCCCCGAGGCGGAGCAGCTCGCCCAGATTGAGCTGGGTCTGCACGATACTGGCAATGGCGCCGGTTGCCAGCGCGGCGACAAGTAGCGTCCGGAGGGTGCGAATCATGGTCGTCATTCGATTTCGTCTCTGGCTGGCTTCTACGTTTTGCAGAATCCCCACGCGTCTTCACCTGAGACACTTCCCCTCGAAAATTCGCTCATCGAGTGTGCTACCAGTTCTTACAGACGAACTGCCCGCGGTTCACCTGAGCCGCACGCCCCCCAAACAACATACCTTCGTCCGCCTCGTCACCTCTCCAGGTCTGGAGACCGTAGCAACCTGCAGCCTCAAGACCGCTTGCCCATCAGAACTGGTATTTAGCCGTGACCATGAGGTTGCGTGGGTCGCCGTAGTAACCGCCGAGGAAGGTTTCATCCAGTGGACTCAGGTACTTCTTGTCGAACAGGTTGTTGACGTTGACCAGCGCAGACAGGTTGTCGGTGAACTCGTAGCGGGCCATCAGGTTGAAGACCGCGTAGTCGTCCTGCCTGGCTTTGACCGTCTTGCTCAACTGCCACGGCGTGGTGCTGAAGTGGATTCCGCTCTGCCAGTTGACGCCACCGCCCAGGGTCAGCCGATCCAGTTCGTTGGGCATGCGATAGGTGGTCCAGAACTTGACCAGTTCGGCAGGGGCAACGGTATTGATCCGGTCGCCATCGGCATTTTCCGTCACGGCGTGGGTGTAGCTGGCCGCGACTTTCCAGCCGGGCTGGATCTCACCGTTGATCTCCGCATCGAAACCGCGGGTCTTGGCGCCGTTGACCGCACGGTAGGCTCGTTCGCTGAGGGTGCCGCTGACGATCTGTCCTGGATCAAGCTCTGCCAGGTTGTCTTGCTTGGTCATGAACACGTCGAAGCTGGTGGTGATGCGACCGTCGAGAAACTCGCTTTTGACGCCAACCTCGAACGCATCACCGGTACGCGGCTCCAAGGACTTGCCGTCCCGATAATGCACACTTTGCGGCTTGAAGATGCTGGTGTAGCTGGCGTAGATCGAGTGTTGGTCGGTCAGGTCGTAGACGATACCGGCGTAGGGGGTGAACTCGCCGTGCTCCTGGTATTGGGTATCGCTGCTGTTGGCGGCATCTGCCGGCGCCCGGTAATGGTAGAAGCTGTCGTATTTATAGTTGCTGGCCCGCCCGCCGAGGATGATCGACAGGTCATCGGCAGGGCGCAGGCGCACGGCGGCGTAGGTGCCCAACTGGCGGATGGTGGTGTCGTTATCGAACAGAATCTGGCCGTTGCCCTGAGGTTCCTCGGTACGGTTGTTCCACGTGTAGTAGTTGATGGAGCGACCTTCGACATCTTCGCCCGCGGCAGGATCGTTGTGGTCTTCGAACTTTGTGTAGGTCATGCCGATCACGAGTTCATGCTCACGCCCGAACAACCGGAACGGGCCCTTGGCGTTGACATCAATCCCGGTCTGTTTTTGCCAGCCGGTCGACGAGCCACCATAGAGCTGCATGCCGTCACCGGTAGCTTCGTCGATAAACCCCCAACTGGCGGAAGCCAGTTTCGAATCGCGCTTGCTGTACATCTGATTGACCGAAGCCTTCAGCGCCCAGTCATTGGCCAACTGCTGTTCCAGCGA
This sequence comes from Pseudomonas sp. Leaf129, assembly GCF_001423465.1. NCBI lineage: Bacteria > Pseudomonadati > Pseudomonadota > Gammaproteobacteria > Pseudomonadales > Pseudomonadaceae > Pseudomonas > Pseudomonas sp. Leaf129. The sequence goes on from NZ_LMOC01000006.1 coordinate 374,178, forward strand.
GTAGAAGACATTCAGCGTGTCCTGCTGGCGCCTGCTCCAGCGCGACGCCGGGTTGGTAGAGCGGGAAAAATCGGTCTGCCCGCCCTCGCTGTTGAACAGCGGGAAACTGGCGAAGGACACGCCGCGCGGGTCTTGTGTCTGATAGTCATAGCCAGCGGTCAGCAGCAGACTGTCAGTCAAGTCGGCTTCGACGATGCCGTAATGGACCTGTTTCTCTGTCTGGTAGTGATCGATGTGGCTATTGCCTTGCTGATAGGCGTTGACCATGCGCCCGCGGATGTTGCCCGTGGGCGTCAAGGGTCCGGAAACGTCCATCTCGGTACGGTACTGATCCCACGAGCCCAGGCCTGCGCTGACATAGCCCTGCAATTGATCGGTGGGGCGCTTGCGCACCAGATTGATGGTGCCCGAGGGATCGCCGGCACCGGTCAGCAGCCCGGATGCACCGCGCAATACTTCGATACGATCGTAGATCGCCATGTCGGACAGGCTTTGCGGGGTGGCGCTGGTGGAAACCACCAACGTGGTAGGTACGCCGTCGTACTGATAGCTGTCGATACCATAGCCGCGGGAGTAGATGTTCACCCGCTCCGAATCCAGCGGTTGCAGAGAAATACCCGGGGTTTGCTCCAGTACTTTGGCCAAGGTCGTGAGGTTCTGGTCATCGAGTCGCTGGCGAGTGATGACGCTGACGGTCTGCGGTGTTTCACGCAACGACAGGTTCAGACGTGTCGCGGTCGTGGTCGCCGTCGTGGTGTAGGACCCGGAACCGTCGCTGGTAAGGCCCAGGGTTCGCGCATCGATACTGGTGGCTCCGAGCTCCACGGCGCCCTGCTCTTCGACGACCTGGTTCAGCAGGTAATTGCCCTGCGAGGTTTTCACCACAGCAAGGCCCGTACCCCTCAGCAAACGGGCGAAGCCCTGTTCCACGCTGAACGAACCTTGCAGACCGGGACTGGACAGGCCGGCGGTCAAACGAGCATCCGCAGACAGGGGAATTGCCGCCTGACGCCCAAACTGGCTGAGTGCCTGATCCAGCGGCCCGGCTGCGACCGAGAAGCTTACCAACGCCGAGGCCAACGCAACCGGCTCCTGGGCGTACACCCCAGGGGCGGCCAGCGTTGTGCCCAACGAAAGACTGCTGGCCAGCAGCAACGGCAAAGACCAGACGCGGGTTTCTTCGATGGTGTGGCCAAGGGCCGGGCGACGGTGATGGATAGGATGCTTCATGCAGTGTTTCCGGAAGGGCTGAAAAGGCCGCCTACATGGCGGGGATATCCCCAGGCCAATCGAGAATCGAAAAACTGCCTCCCGTTTGAAAAAAAATCAGGCTGAACCCCGTGTCGTTACGGTGACCCAGTAGCGCGTGCGGCGCACGATGCTCACCGGCAGGCTGTCTTCGAGCAGCGAGAGAATGCGTTCGCTGTCGTCCAGTGGGTAGGAGCCGGTAAGCAGCAGATCGGCCACCTGTGGATCGCAGCGCAGGACACCACTGCGATAGCGCGCCAATTGCGCCACGAAATCGCCCAGCCGCATGCGCTCGGCCACGATGAAGCCGTCGATCCAGGCAAGGCTGGTCGCGTTGATCGGCTGGGGGTGGGAAATGCTTCCGCGAGCGACGCGGGCCTGATAACCCGCCTCGACGATCTGCTCCGCCAGGTTGCCGGGCATGGACGCCGCCACGCGACCGCTGCTCACTGACAGCAGTGTGCCTGACCCCACCTCGTCGCAGCGTACGGTGAAGCGCGTGCCCAACGGACGCAGCAGTGCATCACGCGTTTGCACGAGCAGGGGGCGCCGAGCCGAATCGCTACCGGTGAGAATATCCACCTCGCCGTAGCGCACGATGATGCGCCGCTCATGAGCGTCAAAGCGGATGTCCACTGCGCTGTCGGTGTTGAGCCACAACTGCGTCCCGTCGGCCAGCCGGTGGTGACGGCGCTCACCGGTTGCCGTGCTCAGATCGGCCAGAGCCGATTGCAGCCAATGGACGTCCTTTGTCTGCCAGCCGACTGCCCCCAGCAGCCCGGCACCGATCAATATTTTCAATGCCTGGCGTCGATCGCCACTGACGTAACGGGTCTGTTGCAAGGCGCGGCGCGCGACGGGGCTTTCCAGCGTCTGGACGCGGTTCTTGATGACATCGGTCAGACCTGTCATGCGTTGCCAGGCGCGCTCATGCTCGCTGTCGCTTTGTCGCCAGCGCTGCAGTTGCTGGAGATCGGTCTCACTGATGTCGCCGGATTGGCTCAAGGTGAACCAGGCAAGTGCTTGATCTCGCACCTCGGCACGGATCGGCGCCTCTGAGGTGCGGCGTGCAGACACGGGCTTCACTCGAACAGACTGGCGTAGCAGCGGCTGAATGCCTTGAGCATGGACTTCTGCACCTGATTCACGCTGAGCTCCAACTGGGCAGCGATCTGTTTGTAGGTCATGCCATCCAGCTGCGAAAGCAGAAAGATCTCCCGGACGCGTGGCGACAGACCCTGCAGCAGTGCGTCGATTTCGGTGAGGGTTTCGATCAGCAGGTAGCGTTGCTCGGCAGACAGCTCGACGTGCTCGGGCTGTGTGGCAAGCGCTTCGGCATAAGCGCGCTCGACAGCCAGGCGTCGCCAGCGATTGACCAGCAGGCTGTTGGCAATCGTCGCCAGGTACGCCAGCGGCTGCTTGAGTTCATCGACCGGATTGCGGGAACGGATGATCCGCACAAAGGTGTCCTGAGCCAGGTCATCGGCATCCGCAGCCTGGCCCAGACGGCGTTGGAGCCAGCCTTTGAGCCAGCTGTGATGTCGCACATAGAGGACTTCGACATCCTGTTCGAACGAGTTGTGCGTCCCCATCAGCCAGTACGCCTATCCGTAGATGATAACTATTCGCAATATTAGCGATAAGTCTCGGCTGGCTGCAACGTGTTACTCGGATCGCGCACGCGAAACTGCTTCGGCGACTGTCCCGTACCGCGCTTGAAAAAACGCGAAAAATACGCCGGATCGGAGAACCCCAGACGGTCGGACACCTGGCTGATAGTCATGGTGGTATACACCAGATCGCGCTTGGCTTCGAGCAACAGGCGCTGATTGATCATCTGCAATGCGGATTGCCCTGAAAGGCGCCGACACAGGGCGTTGAGGTGAGCGCTGCTGATCCCCAGGGTGGCTACATAGTGGTCGATGGGCAAATGCTCGCGAAAGCGCAGCTCCAATGCCCGGGTGAAGTCCTGCAGATACTCCCGGCCCCGGTCCGGTTGCGCGGCGTGCGACAAGGACAGCGCCTGTTTGCGGCGACTGAGCCAGATCGACAGCACGGTGATCAGCGATTGCAGCATCGCGTCGCGGCCCGACTGTTGTTGGCTGTACTCCTGGGCCAGGGTTGCAAACAGGGTGTCCAGGTAGGGGCGTTCGGTACCGATCGGATAACAGGCCGCAGTGGTCAGCACCGGACTGTTGAGCAAGCTGCCCAGTTGCTCGGCCAACGGCTGCGCCAGACTGAGTACGTAGCCCTGAATGTCTTCGGAGAACTTGAAGGTGTGCACACTCAGCGCCGGAACGACTTGCAGAGCAGGCGAATCGACGTGAGTGATCACCTCCTCCACTTTCAGGCTCGCCTGCCCGGCCTGCACGTACAGCAGCTGCACCAGATCACTGTGTCGATGGGGCTTTATTTCCCAGCCGTGAAGCTGGCTGCGCGCGGGTATCGACTCGAAGTGAATCAGGTCGGGCGTCGGCCAGGCACCGGTTTCGCCATACAGTTTGAACACCGGAACAGGTATCGCTGAGGATTTCGACATCGCGGGCTTTGCCTTGGGACGATCCACCGAAAGTCCATGGAATATGCCGAATATTGCCTTCTTATCTCAAGTTCAGTCATCAAAAATACCGGAGACAACAATAAAAGTGCTCTGTGAGGCCTCGTGCCCCAGTGGCACACCTGAGGACAGTTCTCTATGAAAACCCAAGTCGCTATCATCGGCTCCGGCCCGTCCGGCCTTTTGCTCGGGCAACTGCTGCATCGTGCCGGCATCGACAACGTCATCATCGAACGCAAGAATCCCGACTACATCCTCTCCCGAATTCGGGCCGGGGTGCTGGAGCAAGGCATGGTCGATCTGCTGCGTGAAGCAGGGGTCGGCGCGCACATGGACGCCCGCGGCCTGGTCCACGACGGCTTCGAGCTGGCGTTCGACGGACGCTGTGAACGCATCGATCTCAAGGCGCTGACAGGGGGCAGAACGGTGATGGTCTACGGGCAGACCGAGGTCACCCGTGACCTGATGGAAGCCCGCGCCGCCGTGGGCGCGCTGACGCTCTACGATGCCGACGACGTTCAGCCCCATGACATGAAAACCGACAGCCCTTATGTGACCTTTCAGCGCAACGGCGAGACGGTTCGCCTGGACTGCAATTACATCGCCGGCTGCGATGGCTTTCATGGCGTCTCGCGACAAGCGATTCCAGCCGAGGCGCTGAAGATTTTCGAGCGGGTTTATCCCTTCGGGTGGCTGGGGATTCTCGCCGACACCCCGCCGGTCAATCACGAGCTGATCTACGCCAACCACGAGCGTGGCTTCGCCCTGTGCAGCATGCGCTCAGCCACCCGCACGCGCTATTACGTGCAGGTGGGCGCCGAGGAAAAGGTCGAGGACTGGTCGGACGCGCGCTTCTGGGACGAGCTCAAGCTTCGCCTGCCGCCGCCTATCGCCGAGCGGCTGGTCACCGGCCCTTCCATCGAAAAAAGCATCGCGCCGCTGCGCAGCTTCGTGGTCGAACCGATGCAGTACGGTCGCCTGTTTCTGCTCGGCGACGCCGCCCATATCGTTCCGCCCACAGGCGCCAAGGGTCTGAACCTGGCGGCCAGTGACGTCAGCACCTTGTATCGCATTCTGCTCAAGGTGTATGGGGAGGGGCGTACCGATCTGCTGGAGAAATACTCGCAGATCTGCCTGCGCCGGGTCTGGAAGGCTGAACGCTTCTCCTGGTGGATGACCTCGCTGCTGCATCGCTTTCCCGATACCGATGCTTTCGGCCAGCGCATCCAGCAAACCGAACTGGACTACTTCGTGGGCTCGGCCGCTGGACGTCAGAGCATCGCCGAAAACTACGTCGGCCTGCCCTATGAGGACATCGAGTGAACGCGCTGAGCCACCCACTGGACTGACACGCTGGGGCTGCTATTTCTTTGGAAGTCGGTCCAGATCTGCGGGACCGAGTTCTACTCTGGCCCCTTCCCCTTCGGGTTCGGCTTCTCGACTGACACGCTCATCATCCGTGAGGCCTTTGCCAACTTCCTTTTGTACTATCGGGTCGTTTGGGGTATTTGGCGCGTCAGCGTTCTCGGCGTTCCTGTCGGTTTCTGTGTTCATGTCAACCTCCCTGATGAGTCAATCGAAACGAAGGGAAAAAGCGCTATCAGTCGATGATCGGGAAGGTAACGGTGAATTGGCTACCTCGCCCTGGACCGTCACTGTGCGCGGTTATCCGTGCACCGTGCGCATCCACCAGTTCTCGAACTACGGTAAGCCCGATACCCAAGCCTGAGCCGTCGAAGCCGATGGCTTCCACGTCCTGAACATAGGGATCGAATATACGAGGCAGCAGGCTCGACGGGATGCCTATGCCGTTGTCCGATACAACGACGTCGAAGGTTTCGTCAGCCCCTGTACCGCTCAACGTGATCGTTCCGTTTCGCGGCGTATATTTCGCGGCATTGGTGATGATGTTGGTGAAAATTTGCATGATGCGGACGCGGTCGCCATTCACCAGAACTTCCTTGGTTGGAAGTGAAACATCGAATGCCAACGTTTTGGACAGTATTAGCGATGCGCAGCTATCAGCTGCTTGTTCAAGAATGGGAACGATATCCACCGGCGTACACTTCAAACTCAGCTTTCCCGTGCTCACACGGGAGATGTCCAGCAAATCCTCGATCATCCGTGACAGGTGCTTGACCTGATTTTCGATCAGAACGCCCATCTGCGGAACATCAGTATCAGGCGTCAGCCGCATGCGCTGGGCCAGCAGACTGATCGGTGTCAGCGGGTTGCGCATTTCATGCACCACCGACGTCAATGCATTTCTCTGTTGCGACAATGCGTGTTCAGCATCGGCCTGAAGCTTTTGAGCCCTGAGCGCCGCCAGGACCAGGTGTTCGTTGGCTTCCTGCATTTCTTGCTGCAGGCTTTTGAGTGTGGCGGGTTCCTGCACCGATGGAAGATCAGGCACTGCCAGGGCGGCGCGTACCAGCCGTTGGTTGGCCTCCACCAACAGCTGTATGTGCACGCCATTGCCAGCAACCGTTTCTGCTTCAAGAAGTTCGCGCTGCAGCGCAGCCAGATGGGCAAGCACCTGGCGCTTCTTCCTTGGATCGGTGAAAGCTAGCTTATGAGCCTCGTCCTTGTCTTCACGCGCGTCTGTTTCCTTCGACTCATTCACTAGGTGCTCTCATGAGATATCTTCTCCAGCAGGTGACGTCGAACAATGGCGTCGAGTCGGCCGGCCACCCAGCAGTCCCTCCTGGCCTTGGACCCTACCCCCGATTTGCAAGCCGTTGTCATCGATGCGATACATCCGAAGCTCGTCCGAATGCGCACTGGCCCTGACCTTGACCACGGCCATGATGCGCTGCAGACGGCTGTCGACTTCGATATACCGCTGCACGATGATTGCATCGGTCAGAAACGCCGTTCCGTAAGGACTGAATCTGAGATCGTTGTAGCGATCTTCAAGCTCGGAGGTCATCAACACGGTGACCCCGGTCGAGGTGAGCGCACTGACCATGCGCGACAACGACTCGCGAAAGTCCTCCCGGAAAGCCGGGGCAACGGCGAGTTCGAACCCTGACAACGAGTCGATGACCACCCGGGTCGCGCCCAACCGCTGAATCTCACTGAACAGTTGCTGCACGATTTCATCGATGGACAGATCCGGTACGCGCCGATCGACCACGCCGACCTGGTCGCTCTTGATCAAGCGGGTCAGTTCCGCGCTGCGCAGATGGCTTGGCCGTTGTTCGAAGACCGCCATGACACCTTTCTCGCCACAGCGCGCGCCTTCCTCGAGGAACGCCGCCGCCAGCAGGCTCTTGCCTGAACCCGAGGGCCGGCAACCAACAGCGAGTAGCCCTGAGGAAGACCACCGCCCAGCATCTCATCCAGATGGGCCACGCCCATACCCAATCGTTGCGCGACGCCACCCTGGAAGAGCGCATCGTTTTGCTGGTTGCCTACCGAGGCCGGTGGAAACACAGTGACGCCACCCTGGCCGATACGGAACGTGTGCAAACCCGGCAGCGTCGGTTGCCCGCGCATCTTCATGATTTCCATCTTGCGCACCATCGAGTTGCGCTGGACGCTTTGGTGAAGCCAGATCAATCCGTCGGCCACGGTGAAGATGGGGTTGCTGTCCAACTCGTTGAAGTACTCGCCCAGCAGAAACGTCATGGCATGCCAGGTGGTCATCAACATGCCCAGCTGTTGCACGAACTGAGGCAGGTTGTTGTTCGGATTACATTCCGTTTCGCTGGCCAATACCACCGACCGAAACGAATCCACGAACACCAATGCAGGGGAATGGGTTTCCACCTCGCTGACAATGCGTCGAAGGACTTCGTCCAGGTCACCGGCGAGGGTATCGTCTGCCAGATTGACGTAGCGAATCGACGTATTGACCGCCTCCTCGTCGAAGAAATCGAACTGCTGTTGATAGCGCAGCATCTTGAGCGGCGGCTCGCCCAGCACAGTGAAGAAAATGGCCGGACGTTCAGGTGTCGCCAGGGCAAACATCATGTGATGCGCCAGCGTGGTTTTCCCGCATCCAGGTGGACCTGCGATCAGGTTGAACGAAAACTCGGGTAGCCCCCCGCCGAGGATTTCATCGAAGCCTGGCACGCCGGTCTTGAGGCGGTTGATGGTGACTTTGGTACTCATTGTGGTGTGTCCTGCGGAGCTGGGCCGCTCAGAAAATTTCCCCACACGTCCAGTAGCAATCGTGCAGCCAGTGATCGTCCGATCAGGGTGGCGAGGAGCTCGTAGAATATCTTCAGCAATTGCTCGCTAAACATGACTGCATCTGTCTTTTCTTGCTCGCTCAGGAGTGAACGTAGTTGCGTCAGGTTCATCGCAGCAGCGAGTCCCTTGTATCTTTCTGCATAATCCGGATGCGTCGACATGCACAAGAAAAGGCTGCGACGGTATAAAGCAGCAACGCCTTTGGGCCCAATGATTGGCGTGAGGGTGGCATCGATATCCTCGAACATGGAAATGATCGCATCGGCGATTTGAAAATTGTCAACGAGGCTGCCAACCCGATGCGCCAAGGCTGCTGAGATCTTCTGGCTCGCTCCGGTTTCAGGTGACATGAGTGTAGATTCTGATAAATGTGTGTTAAGGGTACACCTTTCAGGCCACCAGGGTTGAATAAACGAATTCTATCTGATGAAAAGTCCCGACGGGTTGATTGCTGTTCGCATCGCTCTTGACATGTAACAACTTCAATACAAATTCTTATACAAGTTGTTATACAGTTTAATCCTGACTGAACAACTTAGCGCGCAGCTTCGTACTTCTAAATGATTGTACCGCCCATGCAATCATTAGCGACACTGCATGACCCTATGGCACCGCGCATTGGTCGACATTGCCGGTTTCAGGCGTATGCCAGGCAACACAAGGTCTTGCGCATGGCCATCCATTTCAATCAACCGCTCTCATGAACTCGGCCAATCGGTACGAAAACTGCATCGGTCCGGTTCGCCGCCAATCCTATGACATCAATATGAAATTACGTCACTTCACCCCCGCCAGACTTTCGCCCTCGTCGCTGACCAAAGCCTTGATCGGTTTCATTGCGCTGGTGTGTCTGTCCCTGATCCTGGCGACGGCCTGGCAAATGAACCTGTCCAGGCAGGAACGTGTGGCGACCGCCAAGGTGGCCGTGTCGAACGTCGTTCGTGCCGCTGAACAGCAAGCACAGGATACGGTGCGCCAGGCCGACAATACCCTGCGTGATCTTGTGGAACGCGTGGAGCACGACGGCCTGGCCATTGGTGAGCGAGATCGCCTGGCAAAGCTGATGGCTCAGGACGTGGCGGAGATGGAATCCATACAGGGGCTTTTCATCTACGACGCCCAAGGCAACTGGATAGTCAATTCCTTCTCCCAGGGACTGCAAAGCAACGACAACAGTGATCGACCGTATTTCATCTATCACCGTGACCATTCGGACAGGTCGGTTCAAATCGGCTCCATCGTGAAAAGTCGCCTCACCGGCGACATGGTCATCCCGATCAGCCGACGCATCGATGGCCCGGACGGCAGTTTTGCCGGCGTGGTACTGGCCACTGTGCCCGTGGCTTATTTCCAGAACTTCTTCGAGCGAATGGACGTAGACGACCAGGGCGTTATTTTCCTGGCACTCAACAACGGCGATCTGCTGGCTCGACGCCCGACCCTGACCGCGCTGATGACCACCAATCTGGCCAAGGGCGAGATTTTCTCGCGCTACCTTCCCCAGAGCGACAGCGGTATTGCCGTGACCAAATCGCTGGTGGATGGCGTGGAAAGGATCTATGCCTACCGACGCGTGGCCGGCCTGCCCATGGTCGCGGCTGCCGGCGTGTCCTCTCATCACGTCTTCGCGCCCTGGTGGGCGTATGCCTATCGGTCGGTGGGGATACTGGCCCTGATCTGCCTGGCGCTGATCGTATTGAGCGTGTTGCTGTACAAGCAGATCCGGCAACTGATCACCGCGGAAAGCGAGTTGCAGAGCGCCCAGAACGAACTGGAGATCATCGCGCAGACCGACAGCCTGACGCACCTGGCCAATCGGCGCCGCTTCGACGTTGCCGTGCAACAGGAATGGGGACGCGCCAGCCGCAATCGGTCGACGCTCGCGATCATCCTGTTGGACATCGATTGGTTCAAGCAATACAACGACCACTACGGGCATGTCCGGGGTGACGATTGCCTTGTAGAGGTGGCCAGCCTGATCGGCGCCGCCGTGCAGCGAGCGGGCGATCTTGCAGCGCGTTATGGTGGCGAAGAGTTTGTGATCCTATTGCCCGAAACGGATTTCGCCGGTGCGCTCAGCGTGGCCGAAAAGGTCAGGCAGTCCATCGTCGATGCCCGCATAGCGCATTCAGCCAGCCCGCTGGGCAACGTCACGGTGAGTCTGGGCGTGGTGGCAATCACTGCCCCGAAACAAGACGCCTACACCGCCGCCCTGAAAGAGGCGGATCGGCTGCTTTATCGCGCCAAAAAACGAGGTCGAAACTGCGTCGAGGCCAACGAGCTGCTCGGCATGCAAGCAAGCAGCCCCTACACGACCAGCCCGGTAATCTGAATACTCGAGGATGCGGCCTGCCCCCCACGGAGGCAGGTACCACCCTTACACCTTGAAGCGTCGAACGACCGCGATGAGATTGGCGTTGGACGCGGCGAGTGCCGACGTGCTGCTCTCGCTCTGCGCGCCACCGGCGACCAGTTCATCGACGATCTGCCGCACCGCCACCATGTTGCGGTTGATCTCTTCGCTGACAGCACTTTGCTCTTCGGCTGCCGTGGCTATCTGAGTGCTCAGGTCATTGATGCGCACCACCGACTCGGTCATCCCGTCCAAGCCTTCGTTGACCCTGGACGTCTTGTCGACCGTGGCCTGGCAACGTTCCTTGGTGTTCTCCATCGCCACCACTGCGGCACTCACACCGTGCTGCAGACGAGTGAGCATTTCGTTGATCTCCGAGGTACTGGTCTGGGTACGCCCTGCAAGCGCCCTGACTTCATCCGCAACCACGGCAAAACCGCGACCTTGTTCACCTGCCCGTGCCGCTTCGATTGCCGCGTTGAGCGCGAGCAGGTTGGTCTGCCCTGCAATATCGCCTATGACGCCGAGCACGGAGTTGATGCGCTGGGCATCGTGCTCCATCGCCCTGACCTTGCTGGTCGCCTCTTCCACCTCCGAAATCAGCTCGCGAACACTGCTGGACGCATCTTCCACCACTACCTTGGAATGGCGGGCTTTTTCGCTCGCGACCTGCGTCATGCTCGCCGTTTGCGCCGCATTACGGGCGACGTCATCGGCGGTGGAGCTCATTTCGGTGATGGCAGTCACGGCCTGATCGGTTTCACTGGCGTGGCGAGTCAGGATGCTGTTGGTGCCACGGGACTGCCCGCGCAGTTGTTCGATCCCCTCGGCGATCAACGAAGAAGAGTCCGACACTTCTGTGATCATTTTCTGCAAATAGACGATAAAGCGGTTGATGGAGTGGCCCACCGCGCCCACTTCATCCTCAGCGCGGATCACAATGCGCTTGGTCAGGTCGGCATCACCCGCCGACAACGTATCGATATTGGTCTTGAGCACCGCCAAACGGTTCATCAGTTGCCTGAGGGCAAAGACGATCACCAGCAGCATGATGACCACCATCGGTATCTGCAGCATCGCCAAGGTCTTGAGCACATGGCTGCTCTGCGCCGTCAGCACCTCGGTGGGCTGCGCTACCGCCATCTTCCATGGCGTGCCTTCGACAGGCAGGAGGAACAGGGTGTACTCCTTGCCACTGCTGCCCGTGAACGTCGAGCGCGTGGCACCCGGGGTTTTCAGCAAGCCTTGCAAGGCCGCTGCGAAAGGATACTGGCCGGCCAGGTCGCCGAGGTTCTTGAGTACGATGTTGCCGGGGATCTCCGGCTGGTTGCTCAGGACCTTGCCGTCGCTTTCGACGATCATCAGCTCGGCGTTGATCTCACGTTCTTTCTGGGCGATCAGGTCATTGAAGAAGCCCAGCGTCACGTCGACGGTCGCCACGCCGTAGGCGGCGCCCTCCTTGGTGATGGCCATTGCGCAGTTGGTGCGCGGCTCGGGGCTGGCGTCATCCTGATAGGCGGCCGCCCAATTGCACTGCCCTGCAGGCGCCTTGAGACCACCCAGATACCAGGACTGCTCGAAGTAATTCTGCGATTCGGGCGAGTTCCAGTGCGTATTGACGATGAGCTTGCCGCTGGTATCGCGATGATAAAACGTACTGTGCTTGGCCCGGCCCTCGGTACGCTTGTTCGGCAGAGGCCAGATGCCACCGCCGAATACCTTCGACTCTCCGTACTGGTTGACCATGCTGGGGAGCAGGCGGTCGATACTGTCGCTGTCCAGTTGCGGAACCGTTTCGGTGATCACGCGCTGCTGCGCCTGCACCCGGGCCAGTTCACCCTTGATGACGGCACTGATTTCCCCCGCTTCCGTGACCAGTTTGCGTTCATCGGTGCTCGTCAGGCTGGGCGTGATCAAGTAGTTGATGCCGACCGCCGTGAGCACGGCGACCAGCAGAACGAACCCGACGAAGGTAGCGGTATAGCGAGCTTGAATGGTCTGCAGCATAGGGGATGCATCCGCGATGTTTGGAATTGTTGGTCTTGTAAGACTTTATCGGCGCGGAGTGCTGCTGCATGAGGGCCAGTTTTCACAAATACCCTGGTGTCGATGGTGTTCTACCGAATGATTGCGTAAGAACCCATGAGGTTTTGTAGGCGCCCACTATTGTCAAGGCGATCAAGGCCACGGGCCGCAAGCAGATCATCATCGCCGGCGTGGTTACCGATGTGTGCGTGGCGCTCCCGACCTTGTCGGCGCTGGTTGAAGGTTTCGAGGTGTTCGTGGTCACCGGTGCCTCCGGTACTTTCAATACCACCGTGCAACAGGCTGCCTGGGCCCGCAGGAGCACCTGCTCAGTCAACGATCACTTGAATATAACGGTGGAGGGCTTACACTTGAGCTTAACGAATAACGTTAAGCATTCAAGCCATGATCCGAAGCTTTGCATGTGCCGACACGGAAGCGCTTTTCACCACTGGCAGAACCAGGCGCTGGCCCGACATCAAGCAAGTCGCAGAGCGAAAACTGGCTGCACTGGATGCGGCAAACGAGCTTCGAGACTTGCGGTCACCGCCTGGAAATCGACTTCACTTTCTGGAGGGTGACAGACGGGGACAGCACAGCATTAGTATCAACATGCAATGGCGAATCTGTTTCACGTGGACCGAAAGCGGCCCCGAAAACGTTGAAATTGTCGATTATCACTGAGGTGCATCATGTTCAAGAATGGCATGCGACCGGTACATCCTGGCGAAGTTCTTCGCGAGGACTTCCAGAGCGAGATGGGCTTTAGCGCTGCTGCCTTGGCCCGTGCTTTGAATGTCTCCACGCCCACCGTAAATAACATATTACTTGAGCGCGGCGGCGTTTCTGCTGACATGGCTTTGCGCTTGGCCATCTGCCTGGATACAACTCCAGAGTTCTGGCTCAACCTACAAACAGCGTACGAGCTACGCAAGGCTGAGCAAGAGCACGGAGATGAGATCGCCGCTGCGGTACATCGCCTGGTTGCCTGAGCGCGAACTCATTGCCCGCCGAGTGTGGGCGTTTTGCGCATAACCTTACGCAAGATACGGATTGTCGATAAAGCCCGACATAAACCAGATCCCCGGGCCGCAAGCCTGTAGATCTGGTTTTTTTATTCCGGCACATCTGTGCGCACCGTCATCAAGCATACGGACCTCGACCTACTTGTACGATGTCTTATCAGAGGGTATTACTGCACGTCCATAAAAATAAGATCATGGAGATCGCCCAGATGGACTCATCGCTGCCTGCCTGCCCCGAAACCTTCCATACTCCACGCGACCGCGCCAGTGGCCCGTGTGTTCTGCGCGGTGAAAACACCTCTTGCGTCGTCGAATCGTGGGTCACCCCATGAGCGCACCTGCCGCACGCAACGTATCGCAGTTTCTTTCCGACCCTAAAATCGTATTGCTTCTGGCCACGCTGTGCTGTGCCCTGTGGGGCAGCTCTTATCCGGCGATCAAGAACGGTTACGAGATGCTCCAGATCGCCCCGCACGACGTGTCGTCCAAGCTCATTTTCGCAGGCTATCGTTTTCTGCTGGCCGGCCTGTGCCTGTTGCTGCTCGCCGCCATCATGGGCAAGCCGGTCTTGCGCTTGAGCCGACACACGTTTGGCCAGGTGGCCCTGCTGGGTATCCTGCAAACGGGCCTGCAATACGTGTTCTTCTATATCGGCCTGGCGTTCACCACGGGCGTGCGCGCGTCGATTCTGAATGCCACCACCACCTTTTTCAGTGTGCTGCTGGCGCACTTCGTCTATCAGAACGACAAACTGTCCACGCGCAAAAGCGTGGGCTGCCTGCTCGGTTTTGCCGGTGTATTGACCGTCAACGCCGGCGCGGGTCCGCTCGATGCCTTGCCGTCGCTGCACGGTGAGGGCTTCATCGTGATTGCTGCGTTCGTGCTGTCGGCCGCGTCCATCTATGGCAAATACGTCTCCCACCGCATGGATGCGATGGTGATGACCGGTTGGCAACTGGCCATTGGCGGCATGGCTTTGCTCGTGGGCGGCTATGCCACTGGCGGCACTCTGGGTGACATGACACCAGCCTCCACCCTTCTGCTCGTTTACCTGGCCCTGTTGTCGGCGGTGGCATTCACGCTGTGGAGCCTGCTGCTCAAATACAACCCGGTTGGCAGGGTCAGCGTGTTCGCGTTTCTTGTGCCGGTGTTCGGCGCCGCGCTCTCGGCACTGTTCCTGGGCGAGAGCATTTTCGAATGGAAGAACCTGGCCGCCTTGTTGCTCGTGTGCGCCGGTATCGCACTGGTGACACGGGCACAGGTGCCCAGTGTCGTGGCATCCAAGGCGAGCTAGCCGGGAAGCAGTGGTTACCAGGGCTCGTGGAAGGGGCGTACCTCTGCTATGAACGACCACGCATCCTTTGGTTGATGAGCCAAGTGATGGACCTCGCCGGCGATCGACGCCGGGGAGATAAAGAAGTCATCCGGGGCTTCGGGACGCAGTTCGCGCTGCCAAGGCACATCGATTACGGCATCGATGATCAGGTAGGCGACATGGATTCCCTTGGGCCCCAGGTCTCGGGCCAGGGACTCGGCCAGAATGCGTTGGGCTGCCTTGGTTGGCGCAAAACCTGCGAAGGCTGCTTTGCCACGCAGCGCAGAGGTATTGCCGGTGACGATCAGAGCACCCCTGCCTGCTTCGATCATGGCCGGTGTCGTCAGTCGTGCCAGGTGAAAGAGCGCCATGGTGTTGATCTCGAAGTTGCGCTGCAAGACGTCTGCATCGACCTCGGTGAATGTGCCGAAAGCCCCGCCTACGGCGTTATGGATCACTACATCGGGATTCCCGATTTGCTGGATCGCGCTCGCCAGGTCCTCGTGATGGGTCACGTCGCAGGGGACCGCGATGGAATGTGGGATCTCGCGTTCCAACTGCGCCAGTCTTTCCGCATTTCTCGCCAGCATGGCCACGCGATAACCCGATTCGGCAAAGCGTCGGGCAATCGCCGCTCCCGTACCAGGGCCGACCCCGGTCACCAAGGCCAATGGCTTGTTCGAATTGCTCATGGGTAGCTCCTTTTTGCAGGGAAGTGAAATGGGGGTGCTCAATGCTCCGAACTGTCGCTACGGATGCCGATCAAGCCGCCCAAGACGGCTGCCGGGGTGACGGGTAGACGGGGTACAGACTCGCCACTCCCTACCCCAGGACCGAACTGGGCTCGCAAGTCGCCGGGGCCGAGCACGCGGCCGTCGTCGGCGCAGATGGACACTGGCCTGATACGTTTGCCGTTCTGGGAATCCGTGAAAACAATTCGCTCACCATCGGCGTGTGGCATGTGCTGCTCGCCCCATTGCGTCATGGCAACGAGGATCGGCTGCAGCGCTGCGCCCTTCTCTGAAAGCCGGTATTCCGGATGGCCCGGACCCTCTGATTTCTGAAGAACGCCCTCATCGACCAGCTTTTTCAATCTCAGGGTCAGCACGTTTCGTGAGATCCCCAGGCTCTTGTGAAACTGATCGAAACGGGTAAGACCGAAGAACGCATCCCTGATGATCAAAAGCGTCCAGTGTTCGCCGATCACCGACAGGGTTTGCGCAAGGGAGCAATTGAATTGCTCGAAGGATTTCAACTTCACCGGAGGGACCCTGGTTGATTTAGTCCTTTGATGCTACTAGGATCAGTTCTGTCAAACAACTAAATCAAATGGAAGTACGTTCTATGCCGTGTACTACGCTTGAGTCGCTGGTCATTGGTAGCCACCGAAGCCCAGACAACATCGCACGCAATGCCGCACGCCATCCGCTTGAAACGCTGGAGTTTTTCGGTCTGCAGCCGGACATGACCGTGCTGGAAATACTGCCGGGCAAAGGTTGGTACACAGAGATTCTGGCGCCCTATCTGGCCGAGAATGGCCGCCTGTATGCGGCGCATTTCTCACCCGATGGCGTCGAGTCGTACATGCCCGTCATTCTGGAGATGTTCGAGGATCGGCTGGTCAACGAGCCTGAAACCTTCGGCAAGGTCATCGTTCGGCATATCAACCCGCCAAGGGAGATCAGTGTGGCGCC
This sequence comes from Pseudomonas sp. Leaf129, assembly GCF_001423465.1. NCBI lineage: Bacteria > Pseudomonadati > Pseudomonadota > Gammaproteobacteria > Pseudomonadales > Pseudomonadaceae > Pseudomonas > Pseudomonas sp. Leaf129. The sequence continues at coordinate 390,592 of NZ_LMOC01000006.1, forward strand.
CGCCGGGAAGGCTGACTTGGCGATGACCTTTCGCAACGTGCACAACTGGATAATGGCGGGCCAGGAGCATGAGTATTTCGCCGCGTTCTTCAAGGCGGTCAAACCCGGGGGCGTCCTGGGCGTCGAGGAACACAGGGCTCCAGAACATGCTGACATGCACAGCATGCGCACCACGGGTTATGTGACGCAAGCGTACGTAATCGAGCTGGCCGAGCGCGCCGGTTTCGTTCTCGAAGCCAAGAGCGAGATCAATGCCAATCCCAGGGACACAAAGGATCATCCCAAGGGGATATGGTCCCTCCCGCCGTTGCTCATGTCAGGTGACGTCGACAAATACCAGGCGATTGGCGAAAGCGATCGGATGACCTTGAGGTTTCGCAAACCGCAGTGATGATTCGTGGGTTCAACGGGGCCGCAGTCGTAGCGGTCCTGGGTGTGCATTCTTCGTCATGGGAATAACCTGAATCATTTCCCCAGAAACCAAAAACCCCCGAAACGCTAAGCGCTCCGGGGGTTTCTGACGTATCGAATATGGCGGTGAAGAAGTCCGCTATCGGTTCATCCGTTTTTGTCCTACAACGTCCGAGGAAGCTAGGTAAATCGAGCCTCTCAGCCTATCATACCGTCCGAAGACGTCCGGTAAGATATCACTGCATCCTTCTAAAAATGTGGGAACAAATGGGGGAACGATTCTCCCTGGGTTGTAGGAGTGTGAGTACAACGTCATGGGTAAACTCAACCCGAAGCAAATTGAAAACCTAACTACCTCAGGGACCTACGAAGATGGCGAAGGTCTCAGAATGGTCGTCAAGCCGACCGGGAAGAAGTACTGGGTTCTGAGGTACCAACTGGCGGGCAAACGACGGGAAATGGGCCTAGGCAGTTTTCCTACGATCACGTTGAAGAAAGCGCGAGAAGCTGCGGCCGAACATCGAAAATTACTTAGCCAAGAGATCGATCCGCTGGTGAGCAGGGATGCTGAACGCAAAGCATCGCGAGTTGCCGAGGAAGCTCGGCAGGCGCGCGCTATCAGCTTCAGAACGGTAGCGGAAGACTATATAACGGCACATAAAGCGGGATGGAAGAATGCGAAGCACAGTCAGCAATGGCTGAACACGCTGACCACCTATGCCTTTCCGGTGATTGGGGACACGCCAACGGAAGAGGTCACAACTGAGCAAATCTTGAGGATCCTTACCCCTATCTGGCACACAAAGCCTGAAACAGCGTCAAGAGTCCGTAACAGAATGGAGATGGTGCTTGATGCAGCAAAGGCAAGGCGCCTCCGAGACGGTGAAAATCCAGCCCGCTGGCGCGGGCATTTGGACAAGCTTCTTCCACCACGTTCAAAAGTAAAATCGGTAGTACATCACCCAGCTTTGCCATGGCGCGAACTGCCAGGTTTGATCAGCCGCATCAAGGCTAGGGACGAGCCCACCTACAAAGCAATGTTGCTTACCATTTTGACGGCCTGCCGAACAAATGAATGCTTGGCAGCAACGTGGGATGAGATTGACCTGAAGAACGCGGTTTGGAAAATACCAGCTCATCGCATGAAGGCCGGCAAGGAGCACCGGATCCCCTTGAGTCAGCCGGTATGTGACGTGCTGCGCAGCTTGATAAGGATCAAAGACAACCCCTACGTGTTCCCCAGCACCCAGAGAGGGAAGCATCTCTCGAATATGGCCATGCTGATGGGGCTACGGTATCTGGAGCGTGGAGATCTTACTATCCATGGATTCCGCTCTACGTTCAGGGACTGGTCGGCGGAGGCGACGAGTTATCCTCGGGAGGTCTGTGAGCAGGCATTGGCTCACAATCGCCAGGACAAGGCGGAAGCGGCGTACTTCAGAACCGATCTGTTTGAGAAGCGTCGTGCGATGATGGAGGAATGGGCAGAATACGGATTTTCTATAGAAACAGACAAAAAGCAGATCTCCGGGCCGTAGGCTCGGGAGTTTGCTCTTTTTTTGCCTTGATTCACTGGATCTCGCCAAGGGGGATGTGGTGCCCGACGAGATCCGATTCGGCGCGTCACCTGGCGGGCGCATGTTATCGGCCGATCCTGTTGAAAACTAGGTTTTCTCGAACTACCAGAAGACTGGTCGGTGAAAGTTCCTCTTTACGCGCTGCTACGTGAAATTTGAGTCCGAATGCCTTTTAATGCGATTCAAAATTTCAATCTCACGCGTGTACTTTTCTACCGTGAAAACGACATTCAACTTTTTTCAATAAAATCGGCCAAGAGCAGACTTTAGCGCGGAGAATTAACCTTCGAATCTCCCGTATTACGAACACCATGTATGCATGACCCAAACTCAGGATCACGAAGGAGTGTAGTAGCCTGATTAAACTAGACATCCACTTAGGCGAGAGTGCTCGCCATAAAGGGGCACCGGTTCGCCAAGCAACGACGTACCTTGGCGCCAGCTCAAACACGAAGCTGCTAGCTTGGTGCTTGGTTAAAGCTACAGCCTTACCAAAGCAGCCCAGTCACGTGGAATAGTTAAGCCAGCCTTATGTCATTGGGTAAACCAGGTCCAGCAGAAATGTGGTGGTGTTCCGCCGATCGTAAGATTCGGACTCAATAGCAATGAAAAATTCCAGAGCTGGAAGCCCGGATCAAACGGCTGGACCGGGAACAATTAATCTTAAAAAGAACGAGCGTGCTCTTGATGATACACAAACACGAGCGTTCACATCAATCAACTCCCCTCTTTCGGAGGTGTTTCTTCAATTAATTATGAGCCTGAATGCACGCGGAGTGAATTGGCCGCCCGATGTGCAACACACATTAGGTGGCCAAATATTCTTCAAGGGCGAATGCCAACCTCAGCTTCTTGCGCTGTCCACAGTTTGACTTGCTCGCTTAGTGTCAGCCCCAACCCCGGACGCGTAGGAACCATCATACGACCGTCACGGGTTTCCAGACGCTCATTGAAGAGCGGCTCAAGCCATTCGAAATGTTCGACCCAGGGCTCGGTGGGGTACGCGGCCGCCAAGTCAACGTGTAGCTCCATGGCAAAATGCGGAGCCAACATAAGTCCCGCTTGCTCGGCCATTGAGGCCACCTTCAGGTAAGGGGTGATGCCACCTACTCGTGGTGCATCGGGCATCAGGAAGTCAGCGCCGCGGTGCTTGATAAACTCGGCGTGCTCGGCAACGCTGGTAAGCATTTCGCCCGTGGCAATAGGCGTATCGGTTGCTATGTCAAATCCAGACAGGATAGTGTGAAATATGGAGGTGGTCCTACAGGCATCGGTAATTTTTGTGGAAGGATTGGTGCAAATAAATTAAAGTGCCAAAAAATGGAAATTTTACGTAGGGAATGAGTAAAATGAGCTGGAAAGATCATCCAATTCCGGTGGCGGCTGTCACATGTGTCGCTACATTAGGTGTTTGCTATAAGTTACTTATGCCTATCTATACGTCGGTACTTGAGAACGAAGTTTTGCATAATCGTAGTAAGATTACAGGCTTACAGGAGGAGCTATCTACGGCCCTAGAGAGAATCAAAAAATTAGAAATTGAAAACAGCATATTAATATCGGATTCAGCATTAAAGCTTTGCAATCCTTACCCGATCGGTCTCGATTTTATAAAAGTTGGTGACCCGCTTCAAAAAGTCGTTGATCAATACTCAGATCCGAAGCACGATATTGATAACAATAAAGGATTCATAGTTGTTAAGTTTCCAGGCAATAAAATCATTAGATCAGCATCGTATATAGCTATTGACGGGAAAAAGATAGTCTCTATCATTTTTTTCTACAGCGATGTGAAGTTTCCGAATGGAAAGGAAAAACTACAAGAGTCACCGCAGCAGTTAGGCATGCTCAAACAAGTAAAAGACGCTTTTCCTAATGCAGTTATAGTGAAGCGAAACGATCCGGAGGCGCCTGGATATGACGTCGCCTTAGGTGGGAAGAAAATAATTTCGATTAACCCAACTAATTTTAACGTAGACGGAACAATGCGCGACTTTAGTAACTGCAAAAGATAAGCTCAATGCTTTTAATCATAAAAATTACTCGAATATGGGTCTAGCTTACAGGTTCTCCTTGAAAAGTTAAGGAGTAGCTCCAAAACGAATCGGAGAAGTGGGGTAAATTACCCAGTCAGAAATATTATTTGATATCTTAATTTGAATCTGATTTCTAATATAAACCGGACGCGCCAAAATAAGATTGCCTTGGCTATAACCTACAATGTTCCAGCTTTCTTGGTTTTTATCTTTTTGGTCGATAGCGTAGGAGTAGTTTGAAAATCCTGTATCAATGGCTATTCTCGCCGCTGCTTTTCCTAAAGTATTCGGAGAGTCAGCAACTGCAATCATTACAATAGATGACATTAATAATGCAAGTAATTCTGCAGAATTCCTTTTGGGACTCACAATTTTCAATGTGTAGGATTTGAAAGCGGTTACATATGGGATTTGGTTGATGTAACCCCCAATAAAAAAACCTGAAGTTATAATTTGATAACGGCTTCTGATGATAAAATAGTTGGGAGTATTTGTGTTATAAAGGAAAGAAGCAAACAAATCACCAAAGGGAATGAGCATCATGCAGATAGCTAGAAATGCCCCTGTAGTATCATTAGCTCTTCTAGTAATCACCCAAAATGCAGCCCAACCACACGCACATGCAGCTAAAAAATCTATGGCTGGATCTATTCCGGCTTTCATAGTGTCTAGATAGTTAGCATATCCGCTTAACCAAGGAAATCCCAGTTCGTTGTAGAAGCCTTGCTGCCAACGCAGTCCTAATATGAATGACAAGGCTACGCAGAATGCTGCAAACTGAGATGTTGCTGCCATTCCTTTAGAAAATTGCTCCACTGTTAATCTCCCGAATTTTTCTCTGTCCTTTTCTCAGAAAGGGAGTACACATGTATTCTTCGTCTGAGCGCAGTGGTGGCACCTTAGCGTTAATATTTTACCCTGTAGGTAGGTGAATCCTCAGGCCGATTCTGTCGCCGATCATAGATCCTGGTCGTGCTGATATTGGCATGCCCCAGCCAGATCTGCACCTTAGCAATGTCCGCTTCGTGCTCGAGTGCATTGGTCGCAGCCGTAGCTCGCAGCCCATGTACGCCCAAGCCCTCGACCTGGATGCCGGCCTTTTTTGCGTACGCCTCTACCAGTGTGTAGATCCCATTGGCCGTGACGCCCAGGCCTTTTGCCCAGTGCCGCAATGGCACGAACAGCGGCGCCTTGGAGTTGGCCAGCCCATGCCCCGAGCGTTCCAGGTACGCATGAATCCGATCCGCTGCTACAGGATGCACCGGGAGGTACCGCACCTTGCCGCCTTTACCGTGCACCATGAGGTGTCGAATGCCTCGACGCTCAACCAGGTGATTGACCTGCAGCTGCGCGGCTTCTTCCCGGCGTAGGCCGTGGTACAGCAACACGGCCAGGATCGCCCGGTCGCGCAGGCCTTTCAGAGTCGTATCATCCGGCGCATCGAGCAGTGCCTTAGCCTAGTGATCGCCCAGGGCCGGTGTCTTGCCTTCATTGGTTTCGATCCGGGGCCGTTTGACGCCATGCACCGGATTGCCACCGGCCACCGCGTTGCTGTCCAGAAGATGATCGAACAGGCTGGCCAGCGCTGCGAGCTTGCGGCGAATCGTGGCTCCTGCCAGACCCCGCCCTTCCAGATCTGCCCGCCAGACCAAGACATGCGACCGAGTGACCTGGCGAAAGTCATCGGCGCTGGTCAGCCCTATAAAGGAAGAGAAATCCGTCAGGTCATTTTGGTAGGCACGGCGCGTGCGTGGGTTGTCGATGTTGGCAAACCATTCAACTGCGGCTGGTACTGCGGCCAGCTGCTGAAACTCCATCGCAGTCAGACGCCTCTCCCCTTCTCGTACTGCAACAACGCTACTCTGAACGGTCGCCATGTTTTCGGTCATCTGGGGAATCCTCCACGTATTTTGGTCATCGCCGGTACGCCCTGACGCCTATTCGTCCACCTTACCCGAAAACGGTCTATTACTGGTGATAACGTATTTCTTACACTGATTAAGCAGCGACCGAAGCATGGTGCGTTGAATCAACCCTGTCCAAAAAACATATGGCATGACGTCGGGTACTGATGCAAACGCTTGAGCAGTCAAAAAGCTCAAGCGCCGATTACTCCATTTTTCTAGCTCATTGAGGCAAGCTAAGCTGCAAATCACTCAGTTTATAGGATGGCCGCACATGAAATTCATAAGCCTTACTACCGCTGGACGGCGCACTGTCGCAGCCATGGCACTGGCGGTCGCGTCAGTGACGCAAGCCGCTCCTGCGCACTTAATCGAGGTGTACCGGGACCCCAATTGCGGATGCTGCTCCAAGTGGATTGCTTACCTGCGGGACAATGGCTTCACGGTCAATGACCATCTCGTAGAAAACATGAGCCCGGTGAAGGCCAAACTGGGTGTGCCTGATAAATTAATGTCGTGTCATACCGGCGTAGTAAACGGCAAGTTCATCGAGGGCCATGTACCGGTGCAACAAATCGCTGAGCTTCAACGCCGGACCGACCTGATCGGCGTGGCCGCACCCGGCATGCCAATGGGCTCACCCGGCATGGAAACTGGCCACAAAAGCGCTTATCAAATCATTGGCCTGAAGAAAACCGGCGAGCAGGAGGTGGTGGCTGACTACCCATCGCAATGACTCTTCTCCACGCCCACTGGGCTTGTGCCGACTTAGCGGGACGACAGCGACGCCTGGCTAATGGGAGGGTGAGCAGTCGATAGGCGAAAACTTATTTGGTTGGTCTGGTAACTGCTTTGCAGCAAGTGATCTCCATTGAGCTAACAAGCTAATGATAGGTAGCCTTTGCCTTACCTTACAGAAATGTAATAAAACTTGAGAAACTCGTAATGCCTGGATCAGTCGGACTTACTGTGCCTTGAGAAGAAGGCATTGAGTTCAACGTCTAAATCGACCGTCAACCCCGGAGATTACTTCATGAACAGCTATGATGATTGCATTTTAGAGTGCCTACGCTGTGCAATGGCTTGTGAAAGCTGTGCTTCAGCCTGCTTGCAAGAGCAGGATGTTCAAATGATGGCGAACTGCATAAAGCTGGACAGGGATTGCGCAGATATGTGCAGGCTCGCGGCGACTTTGATGGCACGCCAAAGTCCTTTGGCCAAAGAATTCTGCGCCCTGTGCGCAAAGGCCTGTAAAGCCTGCGCAGACGAGTGCGGCAATCACGAGGCCAATCACTGCCAGCATTGCGCTCAGGCTTGCCATGCATGCGCTCAGGCCTGTGAGGCGATGGCGGCCTAAGCCAGCGTTTGGCTAGGAGGCCCGAGCATAGCCGCCGTGCGAGGCTGTACGATCTTAATATTGCCCTAGCGCACAAACGTTAGGATAAAGGCTGTTCGGCGGCTAGTTGACGTACACGAGATAGTGCCGCCATGTGCTTGCATCAAGGACCGGGCAATCGCCAGCCCCAACCCCGAATTCCCGGCGCCTTCTCGCCGCGCAGGGTCCACCTGGTAGAATCGGTCAAAGATGCGGTCCAGGTGCTGCGAGGCTATTTCGGGACCAGGGTTTTCCACCCAAAGCTCTACCCGCCCTCCGTGGTCGTGGATGCTGACCTTGATAGTCTCCCCTGACGGCGTGTAGCGCAGGGCATTGGACAGCAGGTTTGACACGATACGGTCGACCATCACGCTGTCCGCGAAGATAGAGGCGTTGCCTGATGCTTGCAGCTGAATCCCCTTGTCCTCGGCCAGAAACTCGTAATAGCCGAACAGCTTGCTGATGACCGTTCTCAGGTCCAGTTCAACAGGCTCGGGCACAACTAGTCCGTTATCGGACTTGGCTAGGAACAGCATGCCGTCGATGGTTCCCGAAAGACGGTTGAGCTCTTCCAGGTTGGAGCTCAGATTCTCTTCATACACCTCGGGGGAACGCTTTTTAGCCAGGATCACCTCGGTGTGGGTCCGCAGGTTGCTGATCGGGGTACGAAGCTCATGCGCAATGTCAGCGGAAAAATTCGATAGGCGCACGAAGGAATCGTCCAGGCGACCAAGCATGGAATTGAACGCGGTGATCAACTCACGCAACTCATCCGGTACTGGCTCCAAGGGGATGCGTTTCTTCAGCGAGCCAGCGGACATTGAGGCGGCGGTCTGGGTCACCTTGGCCACCGGCCTTAGTCCACTCTTGGCAACCAGCCACCCTAGGGCCGCGCTCAACACGGTACTGGCCACCAGAACGCTCCAAAACCAGCGTTCAAGCATGGCAAAGAAGTGCATATGCGTGGTCACGTCCAGGACAAGCCAGGCGGTCAACGGTGGGCTGGCAGTGGGCAGCAATACTGAGGCGGTCAGAGCCCTGAACATGCGGCCTTCGTTTTCCCACTCCCAGACACCATCGCGCTGGGTGGCCTGCGTGAGCGATGGCGCTGCTGATTGAGGAGGTTCTGCAAAAAAAGGTTTCCCATCGATCTTCAGAAATACAGCGCTGAGGTCAGGATGGGCTCCCAAGAGGGTGTGCCAGCGCGCCTTAACCAGTTCCGGGTTCGCGTCTGATTCCTTGGCGATCTGGTTAATCGCTTCCAGCTTTTCTCCCAGCGTCTGCGCATCCAGGGCGCGGAAGTGGTGACGGCTCAGTTCGTTGAAGGCGACCCCCACGATAATAAGGACGACGGCGACCGCGACCACAAACAGAAGGCTCAAGCGCAAGGTGAGTGAGCCAGGCTTCATCCTTCGTCCTGCGCGTCTAGCATGTAACCCATTCCCCGGCAGGTATGCAGCAGTTTCGCCTCGAAGTCATCGTCAATCTTGGCCCTCAACCGCCGTATGGCCACCTCGATGACATTTGTGTCGCTGTCAAAATTCATGTCCCAGACCTGGGAGGCTATCAGCGATTTGGACAGCACCTCACCTTGCCGGCGCATCAGTAACTCCAGCAGTGTGAACTCTTTGGCCGTAAGGTCGATTCGCTTGCCGCCCCGAGTCGCCCGACGCTTGAGCAAATCCACCTGAAGGTCTCCGATTTGCAGGCTCGTTTGAACCGGCAGGCTGCTGCTGCCGCGCCGTAACAGCGTTCGCACCCGTGCCAGCAGTTCTGAAAAGGCAAACGGCTTGACCAGATAATCATCGGCACCCAGCTCCAGGCCCTTGACCCGGTCGTCTACCCCGTCGCGTGCGGTCAGAAACAGCACCGGTACGGACTGGCCAGCGGTGCGAAGGCGTCTGATGACTTCCCAGCCATCTAGGCCCGGCATCATCACGTCAAGAATCAACAGGTCATAGGCTTCATTGAGCGCTTGGTCAACGGCATCCGTGCCGGTGACCACGCGGTCCACATTGAAGCCGGCCTCCCGCAAGCCTTGCTGCAAATAAATCCCGGTTTTCGGTTCGTCTTCGGCGACCAGCAGTTTCATGTTCGACTCTCCACGGCACCGGGCCAGTGTGACGGCAAAACAGGACCAGGCACACTCACATCCCCGCTTCCATCTCAGGGGACAGCGTGCCAAGCCAGGCAATCAGGCCCAGCACCAGGACGGCGGCGCCCAGCTCCAGGGCCATGCTGTAGCGGATCGAGCGGGCCGCTCGCGTGTACTCGCCCCGGTGGACCGCCTGTTCAAGCGTCGGGCTCAGGACAAAGCGGTTAGCCGAGGCCAATCCGAGCATCAGGCCAAACAGTGCCAGCTTGCCCAGCAGCAACACCCCGTAGGTGCTTTTCACCACGCCACTGACCTGGGGACCGACGATGAACAGATAGTTCACCACGCCTGTGAGGACTATCATCGCCACGATCACCGCGCCGGCCCTTTCGAAACCGCTGAGCGTGCGCGACAGCACTTGGACTGACTGTAGGGATTCGACCTTGTTAGGCCGCAGCATCAGTGCAAAAGCCACCAACGCGCCGAACCAGCCGCCCGAGGACCACAGATGAAGGATGTCCGCGCAGAAGTGCCAGAAGCGCGGGGAGCCTTCATCCATAGCCCCATGGCCTGTCCACGCCAAGGTCGCCAGGGCCACACCTCCCGACAGCGAAACCATCAGCAGGCTTGCCATGGGCGCCCGAGGGTTGAAGGCGATGGCCACCGCAGCCCCCACCAGTGCGGCCATGCGGATGAGCCAGGCAGTGCCAAGCTCCGTCTGCGTCACCATCATCTCGACGTGAGGCACAGCCTCTAGCCATTCAGACGCACCGCTCATGGCTTTGGCCATGAGCGCAATGGAGACAACCGACAACAGCAGGCCGATCAAAGCGGTCGCGCTCAGCAGGGGCCTGAAAGGCAATACGGCGCCCGAGCGGCGTTCTGCGCCGCGTAGGCTGTAAAGGCCAAAGAGGGCCAGCCCGAACAGCATCATCAAATCGGTATACAGCGCGAAACGAACTGCGATGCTGAGCGGATCTTCCATGTTTACTTGACCTTAAACGTCACGCTACCGGTAATCGGGTGCGTATCGGAAGACACTGCCCGCCAATCGACCTTGTAGGTGCCCGCCGTCAGAGGTGCGGCCGGGGTGATAACCATGGTCTTGGGGTCACCGCCGCCTGACACCGCTGTTTTGACTGCCATCGGTGAGTGTTCCATGCCTGGCATCGCCGTCATTACCAGCTTCGCGCCGGAAAATTGGGTAACCAGGTTTTCGGAGAAATGCAGCTCGATCTTACCAGGGGCCGCGCCTTCACTGCCTTCAGCCGGAGTCGAAGACACCAGCTTGGGGTGGGCTTGGGCCAGTGCGCTGACCAGCATCCCAGCGGCAAAGAGCGTGACGAAACGTGTGCGGTTCAACAACATGCGAACTCCTTACAGCCCAAAAAGGCCGTTCGTGGGGATCAGATTTTCAGACTAGAACGGCTCAGAACCACATGCGCACACCCAGGACTAAGCGGGCCTCGCTGCGGTCCTCGCCTTCCTCGCGGGCAAAGTCGGCTGTATTGCCGTAGGAGCGGTTCCAGGTGACACCAATGTACGGGGCAAACTCCCGATAGATTTCGTAACGCAAACGCACCCCCACTTCGGTTTCAGACAGGCCAGAGCCGATACCGCGCTGAGGATCGCTCTGACCGTAGAAATTAACCTCCGCCGTGGGCTGCAAAATCAGCCGGTTGGTCAGCAAAATGTCGTAGTCGCCTTCCAGCCTTAAGCCAGTTTGGCCGCCTTCACCCAGAAACGCAGTCGCTTCGGCTTCGAAGTTGTATAAGGCCAGGCCCTGAAGGCCAAATGCAGCCCAGGTTTGCGGCGAGCCTGGTTTGAAGTCTTGACGGACGCCGCCGACCAGATCCCACCAAGGACTGATCGCATGGCCCCACAGCGCTTGCAGCTCGGCCGATTCGGTCTTGCCGTTGGTACGTTCGCCCTCGGAGCGAATCCAGAGCCGGTCGATGTCACCACCCACCCAGCCGTTAACGTCCCAATTAAGGACGCTGCCGTTGTCGGCGTCCTGCCATTCGAGTTGATCGAACAGCAGGAAGTAATTAGCCGCTTCGTCATGGACAGTGTGGCCTTTGGCACTTTGGTAGACCGCTGCCCGATTGGCATCGGTGACAGGCGCAATAGGCGTGCGGCTTTGGGTAGGTGCCGCAGGCTTGCTGGGGGCCATGGTCGTCATGTCCGAGTCCATGTCCTGCATCTGGCTATGGTCCATACCCTGCATTTTGGAATGATCCATGCCCTGCATCTGGCTGTGGTCCATGCCCTGCATTTTGGAGTGATCCATGCCTTGCATCTGAGAATGGTCCATGCCCGGCATAGCGGCCTCTGCCGCAAACACGCCCACTGGGAGCATTCCCAGGCCGGTGACCGCGAGCAGTGAACAAACGTGGAGTCGATTCAAAACAGTCATTGGCTTCACTCCTCTACCCGTACTTCGCGGAACATACCCATCTCCATGTGGTAGAGCAGGTGACAGTGATAGGCCCAGCGCCCCAGCGCATCGGCGGTGACACGGTAGCTGCGCTTGGAGCCTGGCGGCATATCGATGGTGTGCTTGCGCACCCTGAAGTTTCCGTCCTCGTCTTCCAGGTCACTCCACATCCCATGCAGATGGATCGGGTGAGTCATCATCGTGTCGTTCACCAGCACGATTCTCACCCGCTCGCCGTATTTGAGTACCAGAGGTTGAGCGTCCGCGAATTTGATGCCATCAAACGACCAGGCAAATTTTTCCATGTGCCCCGTCAGGTGCAGCTCAATGGTCCGGCTCGGCTCACGCCCGTCAGGGTCTTCGAAAGTGCTTTTAAGGTCGGCATAGGTGAGCACCTTGCGCCCGTTATTACGCAGGCCCAGGCCAGGATCGTTCAGCTTGGCGGTGGGGCTCATGGCCTGCATGTCCACCAGCGGGTTGTTTTTCTCGCTGGCAGGGTGGCTCTGCATCACCATGCCGTCCATGCCGCCCATCGAACCATGGTCCATGCCCGACATAGCGCCGTGGTCCATACCCTGCATGGTCGACATTTTGCTGTGGTCCATGGCGGCCATAGAATTGCCCCCCATGCTGCTCATGGTCTGCATGCCGACGTCGGCACCCGAATCCATGCTGCCCATGCTGCCATGGTCCATACCACCCATACCCATATCGTCCATCGTGACCAGCGGACGAGGATCAAGGGGGGGAACGTGGGCTACCAAGCCTTCCCGCACGGCCAGGGTGCCGCGGGCGTAGCCCGTGCGATCCATGGATTGAGCAAAGACCGTGTACGCCTCGGCAGTGGGCTCAACGATCACATCGAAGGTTTCGGCCACCGCGATGCGTAATTCATCGACCTCAACCGGGTTCACATACTGGCCATCCGACGCTACCACGGTCATTTTCAGGCCTGGAGTACGGATGTCGAAGTACGTCATAGCCGAGCCATTAATGAACCGAAGGCGCAGCTTTTCGCCAGGACGGAACAAGCCGGTCCAGTTCATATTGGGGGCCTGACCATTGAGCAGGTACGTGTAGGTGGCCCCGCTCACGTCCGCAAGGTCCGTGGGGTTCATCTTCATCTCGGCCCACATCTTGCGATCCGCGACGGTTGCGGCCCAACCCTTATCAGCCACATCGTTGACGAAGTCACCGACTGTGCGCTTGTGGAAGTTGTAGTAATCGGACTGCTTTTTGAGGGTACGCATCAGCGAGACGGGATCTTCATCCGTCCAGTCGGTCAGCATCACCACATGTTCACGGTCGTACTTGAAAGGCTCGGGCTCCTTCGCCTCGATGACGAGCGGGCCATACACCCCCACCTGCTCCTGAAACCCGGAGTGGCTGTGGTACCAGTACGTCCCGTTCTGTTGGACCTTGAACTGGTAGACGTACACGCCACCCGGCTCGATGCCTGCGAAGCTCAGTCCTGGAACGCCGTCCATGTTTGGCGGCAGGATAATGCCGTGCCAGTGTATGGAGGTTGCAGCGTCGAGTCGGTTGCGTACCCGGAGCGTAACCGTGTCACCCTCTTTCCAGCGCAGCAAGGGACCCGGCAGCCCGCCGTTGATCGCCATCGCTGTGCGACGTTTGCCGGTGATGTTTACCGGCATCTCGCCAATAGACAGGTCGTACTCCGTACCGCTCAATACGCTGAGCGCCGGCGAGCCGGACGCCGCCCAACTGGGCGAACGCCATAAGCCTAGCCCACCTAGCGCGCCGGCAGCCGCGAGGCCCTTGACGAAAGTACGTCGAGAAGTTCTTGATTCCATACGCGCGGGTCCAGGTAGGCAAGGACGGCAACTAAGCCGTGTGTTGGGTTTAACGAACTGGAGTGGACGATGTCACAGCATCGTAAGCGGCGCGATTACATTTCTGTAAGCTTGAAACCCCGGGTTGGTTAGCAACATGCCTTAGAGCTTTCAGCTTTTTTAGTATTTGCAGAAGCCAGTTGCGCCTCAGCTTTTTTGTTTAGGGTTGTTTGTTGCGCATCCATCATTCGAGCGAACACGCGGTCGGCACCACCTTCAGCATAGGCGACTGAGGAAATACTGAATGCGAGGGTAAGGAGTACAGCTTTGGACAGGTTCATGACGAGTTACCTTGTATTGGGAAGGCGGCACATGCCGCTGGGCCCAAGGTAACGAGTAGAGGCTTTCAGTTGGCTGAGTTGAGGGTTACAAAAAAGTCAGGTTGAGCGTTAACCAAGCCACCAAATGGTGGTTAATACTTCACCTTATAAGTCGGTGAATCCTCAGGCCTGTTCTCTCGCCGATCGTAGATTTTGGTTGTACTGATGTTCGCGTGTCCCAGCCAGGCCTGGACCTTGGCAATATCGGCTTCATGCTCCAGGGCATTGGTGGCGGCGGTTGCTCTGAGTCCATGCACCCCCAGGCCGTCGACTTTAATCCTGGCCTTTTTCGCGTAAGCCGCCACCACGGTGTAGATGCCGTTGGCCGTGATGCCCGCACCGGTCAGCTTGCCGCGTAACGGGATGAAGAGCGGCACCTTCCTGTCCGCCAGATGATGGCCCGAGCTTTCCAGGTACTGATGAATGCGCCCGGCCGCCACCGGGTGCAACGGCAGGTATCGCACCTTGCCGCCTTTGCCATGCACCTTGAGGTGTTGAATCCCGCGGCGATCCTGAATGTCGCTCACCTGCAGCAGCGCCGCTTCTTCGCGGCGCAGCCCGTGGTAGAGAAGAACAGCCAGTAGCGCCCGGTCCCGCAGCCCTTTCAGGCTGGTTTCGTCCGGCGCCTCGAGCAGCGCCTTGGCCTGGTGATCGCCCAGTGCCGGCGTCTTGCCTTCGTTGCTTTCTATCTTGGGACGTTTAACCCCGTGCACCGGATTGCCGCCGGCGATTGCATTGCTCTCCAGGAGATGATCAAACAGGCTGGCCAGTGCGGCCAATTTGCGTCGGATCGTGGCTCCGGCCAAACCGCGATGCTCGAGCTGGGCGCGCCAGGCCAGCACGTGTGATCGGGTCACCACGCGAAACTCATCCGCTGAAGCCAATCCGACAAAACCACAGAAGTCCTTGAGGTCATTTTGGTAGGCGCGTCGTGTGCGAGGGTTATCGAAGTTGGCAAACCACTCGACTGCGGCCGGAACCCGGGCCAGCGTCTGGAATTCGACTGACGTGAGCCGGCGCTGATCATTCTGATGGGACTTCGTCAGTTCTTGCATAAATTTCTCATGCTTGGCTGTCTTGCGATCAATGCTCATGTCCTCAGTCACTAAAGCAACGCTTAATGATGACGATGTTTCCGAAACCGATAAACGGTGATAATTGGTGATAACGTATTTCTTACATTGGTAAGTAACGGCCATAACCGACAATGGTACGCATGCGCCGCCGGGGGACGTGGTGTCAACGAGCTGACGAACAGCCATAATCCTTCACGATTTCTAGCCGATAGCTTCAAGACCAGGCCTCTGGCCATCTTGCAGTGGGAAGTCCTATGCGGCTCAGAAATATAAACCTCGCTCCACGCGCCACCTTGTTTTTTTCGGCCATCATTTTGCTGGTCGTGGTCTTGGGCGTCATCGCCATACTGCAGATGGGCAAGCTTCGCGATACGGAAAAGGATGTCGAACTGAATTGGCTACCCAGTATTCGGCAAACCGCGATGATGAACTCCACCGTCCTTCGCGTCCGGTTGGAGACCCAGCGGGCCGTTGCCGATCCTCAAACCGTTCAGCAGACCATCGTCAAATTTCCTGCCTACCGGAAAGCCATGAAGGATGCGGTCTATAACTATGAGACCCTCATTGCGAGTGACCAGGAGCGACAGTTGTTCTTGGCCGTGAAAAAGTCCTACGACGATTACGCAAGCCAACTGGATCTGCTGGAACCTTTGTTGAAGGCAGGCGACACCGCTTCGATTGTCAAACTCGTCGCTACCGGTATACGTCCCCTCACGAACCAAATGGAAACTCAGGTCGAGGAATTAACACAATTCAATAACAAAGGCGCTGCGCTTGCCGGTGTTCAAGCGACGCAAGTTTATGATTCAGGTCTTTACATCGTCATCGGCCTGATTATCTTCGTCGCGCTCCTGACTCTTTGTTTGGCAACTCTTCTAACCAAAACGATTACGTCGCCCATCGGGAGCGCCCTTAGCGTCGCCGAACGCATTGCCTCAAGCGACCTGACGAAGGAGGTTGAGGTAAGCGGTACCGACGAGGCAGGCAGGCTTTTGAGCGCGTTGGCCACGATGCAGCAGAACCTTCGAAGCACGATCATGCAGATCGCTGACTCCTCATCCCAACTGGCTGCCGCCTCGGAAGAAATGACCGCGGTGACTGAGCAATCCAGCCTTGGCCTGGTGTCGCAGAATGATGAAGTAAATCAGGCTGCAACTGCTGTCACCGAGATGAGCGCTGCAGTGGACGAGGTAGCACGCAATGCCGAATCAGCTTCCGAAGAGTCCAGGAAAGGTCAGGGCTATACGGAGGTTGGTTTGGAGCGTGTATCGCAGACGCTTAAGTCCATCGAAAAGCTGTCGAGCAACGTGCGCGACACCAGCGAGCAGATCACTGGCTTGTCCAATCGTGCACAGAACATTTCCAAAGTGGTTGAGGTGATCAGAGCCATTGCTGAGCAGACCAATCTGCTTGCGCTCAATGCCGCGATCGAGGCCGCTAGGGCGGGTGAACAAGGCCGAGGCTTCGCAGTCGTTGCCGACGAAGTTCGAGCCCTCGCTCACCGCACGCAAGTGTCTACGCAAGAAATTGAGCAGATGATTCAGGCCATTCAGAACGATTCTGACCAGGCCGTGAAGGCGATGGCCACCAGCAGAGAACTGGCTGCAGAATCCCTAAGCGTCGCAGGCGATGCCAGCAGTTCGCTTGACCAGATCGCGACAGCTATTACGGGCATCAACGAGCGTAACATTCTCATCGCCACCGCTTCGGAAGAACAGGCGCACGTCGCCCGGGAAGTCGATCGCAATCTGGTTAGCATTCGCGAGCTGGCCTCCCAAAGTTCTGCAGGTGCAAGCCAGACTGCAAGCGCTTGCAACGAGATGTCGAAGCTTGCGGTTAATCTGAATCAGCTGGTCAATCGTTTCAAGGTTTAAGGTATTCACGTACGTCAGCGGACTCGTCCGATGTCCTTGGATATCGGACCTAGACTGTCTGGCGATGTACCGTCCTCCCTGAGCCTGAGCCTGCAGGGATTGCACAGTCTATTGGCTATTGGGTTGATCGGCTGTTTGTGTTTTGTGGGGTGGGTGACGTTGCGGGCCCGTGAAGATGTCCCGTAGGATCATTGATCTGAATTGTCTTCCCATGCTGCCATCCATCCGCACCTGGATCTGCTTTGGGGATCTGAATATCGGCTCGTTGAGCTTTGATTGCCGACTTGACGATTCCCAAGCGTTGGTTGCGTTGTTGCTGCATTGCGGGATCAGCCTGGCCGTCAGCTGTGATCCCCATCATCAGTTGTGGAACACCTAGGGGAAGTGTTTTGTCTTGATCGGTGTGCCAGGTGTGCCAGGTGTGCCACGTCTTGCCATAGGTATGAGCCAGTCGCTCCACCCGGTCAGCAATACACGTCGTGGGCTCGCTGGTAATGACGGCTGCCGGGCTTCTGTCCTATCAAATAATCAGCACGCGCTGAGGAGAGGAATATGAAAGGTTTTCTGGTGACTTTCTTTACTCAACAGAATCGTCGCTATCAGGGAAAGATGCTCGGCGACTGGGTCGTTGATTTGGCGAAAGAAATGGGACTGCGGGGTGCGACCCTGTCCACAGGTATCGAAGGCTTTGGGCATACCGGCCGGCTGCATTCCTCGCATTTTTTTGAACTAGCGGATCAGCCTACCGAAATTCGTATGGCCATTACCGAGGACGAATCTGAACAGTTATTCAAGCGATTGGAGCTTGAAGATATCTCGTTGTTTTACATAAAAACCCCAGTCGAGCTGGGCTTCGTCGGAACAGAGGTCACCTAGTTTGGCCCTCTTTCATAAGCGGTGACTCGAAGACGCCTTCGCTTGCCTCGTAATCCGAAACACGATTTTACATTTTGGACAGACCTAGCTAAGCTCGGCGCATTGGAGATGGCATTCCTCCATTAACCAACCGCTGCGCCCGTAGCAGCTGATGATGCCTACAGAAACCTGATCAATCAGGTCTGTAGGCGTTCGCGCTCAGATTCCCTTTTTGGTCAGGCCCACTTACTTTTTTGTGGCTGGCCAAATGTCTAAATTTCGACGACCTGAACAACTCGACTTACTGCCCTATATAGCGAAATGGCTTGCGCTTGCAGGTCTTGTAGCTCTTTTGGCAGGCTCTGCTTCTGCGTTATTCCTCCTTTCCTTGGATCATGCCACCCAGTGGCGAGAAACCCATCCTTTGGTGATCTGGCTCCTGCCAGTGGCTGGCTTTGCTGTGGGACTTGCATATCACTTGATAGGCAAACCCGTTGATGCCGGAAACAACCTGATCATCGATGAGATCCATGATCCTAAGAAGATCGTGCCTTTGCGCATGGTGCCGATGGTGCTGATTGGAACCGTGGTTTCCCACCTTTTTGGTGCATCTGTGGGACGTGAGGGGACGGCGGTGCAAATGGGCGGTGCCCTTGCCGATCAACTGACGCATGTCTTCCGTCTGCGCCGCGAAGACCGTCGGGTGATTCTCATGGCCGGTATCAGTGCTGGCTTTGCGTCCGTCTTCGGCACCCCTCTTGCCGGGGCTTTATTCGGACTTGAAGTATTGGCCATTGGACGTATGCGTTACGACGCGCTTTTCCCTTGCGTGGTTGCGGCAATCGTTGCTGACCAGGTGGGGCAAGCCTGGGGCGTGGTTCACACGCATTACGTCATTGGCGAAGTGGTTCCGGTGCAGCTGTGGAGCGTCATGGCTGTGGTGGCAGCTGGGATTATCTTTGGCCTTACCGGCCTGCTATTCGCGACTGCAACCCACAAGCTCGGAGCCTTCGTTAAGCGGCTTATCACCTATTCACCATTAAGACCCTTCGCCGGCGGCCTGCTGATCGCAGTCTCAGTGTGGGCGCTCGGTAGTAACCATTACATCGACGTTGATAAGTACATCGGGCTGGGCATTCCGAGCATCGTCCAATCCTTTCAAATGCCAATGGCCCCTTGGGATTGGCTTGGAAAGATGGTGTTCACCATTGTCTCCTTGGGCACTGGATTCAAAGGCGGTGAAGTGACACCGCTGTTTTACATCGGTGCCACCTTGGGGAATGCGCTGGCTCCCGTCTTGCACCTTCCCTTCGGCATGCTGGCTGGTATCGGCTTTGTCGCCGTCTTTGCCGGTGCAGCTAATACGCCACTGGCAACCATCGTTATGGCCATGGAGCTCTTCGGGCCCGAAATTGCTCCGCTTGCAGCCATTGCCTGTATCGCAAGTTACCTCGTATCCGGACACACCGGGATCTATCACGCCCAGCGCGTCGGCCACAGCAAGCATCACCGTCCTCTTCCGGAGGAAATCCGGCTCTCTGATATCAAGCAATTTCATGCTCAAAGTGAATCCGCCAGCGAGCGGAAAGTGACTCTTGCGGGGGAAGAGAAATGATTGAACATCACCAAGATCGCCTGACAGCTTTGCAACTCTATTTTCCTGGCGCTAGCCGGGCTCGCGTGACCAGCTTCTGGCACCACCTAAGCGCACTTGCACTAGCCCAGCACCTCCTTAAAGTTGCTCAAAAAGCAAAAATTGAGCAGGTCATGCTCAAGACGATTTCTGCAGGTTATTTGCCAGGCTATCGCATCTCCCATCATCACCCGGAGCTTGGCGATATGCGTCATCCCCAGTGTCTGGAATTGCTAGATACAGAGGACAAGCTGCGCGCATTCCTGCGCGACCACGCTGACGAGTTACGCAAAGTGCGAGCAGTTCTTCTCTTATGTGAGTTACCGCTCACTGACGCGTCGTAATTCAGTTTGAAAACAGCTCGGAAATGAAGAGGTAAGGCCGACCGAAGCGTCGGTCACTCGCGACATTAGAGGATGTAGCTATGAACGGCTTTCAACTGACGTTTTTCACTGAACAGGGTACCAACTACCAGCACCTTCCACTGGGAGAGTGGTTGGTCGAGTTCGCCAAGCGAGAGGGCGCGCTGGGTGCGACGTTGGTGAGCGGTACGGAGGGGCTAGATCATTTGGGGCATTTGCATACGGCGCATTTCCTCAGCGGTGCCGATCATCCCGTCACGGTGACTATGTCCACTGATGAAATTGGGTGCGACAGGTTGCTGGAGGCATTGGCCAAGGAGTCGTTTTCACTGAGCTATATCAAATTGCCCATCGAATACGGTCGAGTGGGCCAGGCGAAAGACTAAAAAGCGCACCTTGTTGGACAACCAGTAAAAAGGATAAACGCCATGTACCGAGTTTATAACCTACGTCCACAGCCAGCCCCTGCTAACTGGGCTCGTGACAACAAGCCGCTTCTCGTAGGACTGGTTTTCTGGTCACTTTTTCTGGCCGGCATCGCAGGCAGCCAAAGGGTATCGAGCGAAGACTGGTACGTCGTCACCCCGCTCGAAGGCGCATTAGTCACGATGCGTATGCCCAGTGAAAAGTCCTGCAAGGCCGACGTAGCCCAGACCTGCGTACCGGGCTACGAGCTGAGAGCACAGCAACATTGAGCGCGATGGCGGTTGGCAATCCAAAGATGAGATCGCGAAATGGAGCTCACCGACGTCGGCTCATCAAAATCATTTTAGAGAATTGGGAGACCACATGAGCGCAGTGACGCTGAGCATCGTATTCGGGCTTGTGATGGGCAGGTTTTTCACAGGATCCGTCTATGAGTTCGCCGCGCTTTTCATCGTAAGCGTTGGAGTGTCCTTGCTGACCTTTCATCTGCTAAATCAAAGGCGCGTCAGGCTACAAGCCCAGACGGCGTATTGCTGCTCTGTAATGGTTGCTTCAAACCAAATGATGGAGCTTTTCCAGATGGCAAAAAGAGGGCAGTTCATGCCCTTGGTGGGAGAGATTCCTGAACTAATTATTGGAGGCTTCTTGGTTCCCGCAATTGCGGTGTCGGCAGTGCAGCTGTTCAGGATACTCATGGAGAGCTGACGTCCGACATAGAGGCCTCTCAACGGATTCAAATGGTTAATGACGCTCCCGAATCGTTACTTGGAGAAGATCAATGAAAACGCAAATCCAGGCCATTCATGCACGTGAAATTCTCGATTCACGCGGTAACCCTACCGTTGAAGTCGACGTCACCTTGGAGTGCGGCGCCATGGGCCGGGCTTCAGTACCGTCCGGTGCCTCTACAGGCGCTCACGAAGCAGTTGAGTTGCGTGACAAAGATACACAGCGGTACTCCGGCAAGGGAGTGTTAAAGGCCGTTAGCAATGTGAATACCGAAATACTTGAGTCTCTGAGGGGCATGAATGCGATTGACCAGGAACAAATTGATCATTTTATGATTAAGCTGGATGGAACCTCTGATAAATCCAGGCTTGGAGGAAACGCGATCTTGGGCGTGAGCCTCGCCGTTGCCAGAGCGGCGGCTTCTGCGCTGAACTTGCCCTTGTTCCAATATCTGGGCGGCGAGCAAGCAGCAAGAATGCCCGTCCCGATGTTCAATATTCTCAATGGAGGTGTCCACGCCAACTGGCAAGGCCCTGACTTTCAGGAATTCATGATTGCACCTACAGGGGCTGGCAGTTTCAAGGAAGCCTTGCGATGGGGCGCCGAGGTGTACCACGAGCTGAAAGCGGTGCTTAAGGACGTCGGCTATTCAACTGCGGTCGGAGATGAGGGCGGCTTTGCGCCGGCACTCAAGAAAAACTCAGACGCCATTGAGCTGATCATCAAGGCAATCGAAAGGGCTGGTTACGCGCCTGGATCTCAGATCGAGATCGCTATCGATCCAGCATCCAGCGGCTTCTATGAAAACAGGCTTTACCATCTGCGCTCTGAGGGTCGTAAGGTCGATGCTCAAGAGCTGATTAGTCTCTATTCCTCCTGGGTCGACAAGTATCCGATTGCGGTACTGGAAGATGGCCTCGCGGAAGACGATTGGTCAGGTTGGAAGCTATTGAATGCTGCTCTGGGTGACCGGATCGAGTTGGTTGGAGATGACCTATTTGTCACCAATGTCGAACGGATTCAGCGAGGCATCACAGAAAACGTCGCCAATGCCGTATTGATCAAACCTAATCAAATCGGAACGCTGACTGAGACCAAAGCCGCCATCGAAATGGCCTATGGGGCAAATTGGGGGGCGATGGTTTCTCATCGTAGCGGGGAGACGGTGGACAGCTCCATCGCTGATCTGACTGTCGCGATGGGGACTGGCCATCTCAAGACAGGAGCTCCATGCCGGGGGGAGCGGGTCGAGAAATACAATCAGTTTCTGCGAATAGAAGAGTATCTTGGCAGCCGTGCGTTTTATGCAGGACATGATGCATTCGTGCGCTGACGGCCTATCGCCGGTAAACCTGTTGGACTGGTGACCGTAAAAAAACGAACCACGTATAGCTGTTGGCAAAAACGTCAGTGGCATTGGCCTTTCCTAGACGCTTGGAGATATGAGCATGAGCTACACGGATATTCCAGCTGGTAACGCGATCCCCGATGACTTCTTCACCGTTATCGAGATTCCTGCAAACCACTCGCCGATCAAGTACGAGGTGGACAAGCCAAGTGGACAGATCTTCGTTGATCGCTTCCTCAGCACGCCGATGTTCTACCCGGCTAACTACGGGTTCATTCCAAATACCTTGAGCGATGACGGCGATCCTTTGGACGTCCTCGTGATTTGCCCTTACCCGGTATCACCTGGCGTTGTCATCCGCAGTCGCCCAGTAGGTGTGATGTACATGACGGACGAAGCTGGTGCGGATGCCAAGGTAATCGCAGTGCCTCATGAAAAACTCAGCTCTATGTACAGCAATGTAAAGGAATGCTCTGACCTCCCTGCGTTACTCCTCGCACAGATTCAGCACTTCTTCGAAAACTACAAAGCGTTAGAGCCGGGTAAGTGGGTGAAAATGGGCCGCTGGGGGAGCGCAGACGAAGCGCGGGAAGATATTCGTAAATCGGTAGCGGCCTATAACCTGAAGAAGGAGGCTTCCAAGTAGTGTTACTCAATCAGAAGAGCGCAGAGCAGGAAATTTCTCTGAAGGCAAGAGAAGACTTTTTGCTGCTGCCGAAAACTGCTGAATTGACGCGCTGGGTAATGGCCCAGTCCACGGGCGAAAGAACATTACCGTATTTCGATCCACTGGATGGCGGCGTCTTCGCAAGGGTATTGATCTTGTTGGAATCGCCCGCTCGAACGGTCAGTCTTCCACGGTATGTCTCAAGAGACAATCCGGGGCCTGCACAACGCAACCTGAAAGGTTTCATTGAGCAGGTTGGACTGGCACGTCACAAAACCGTCCTTTGGAATTTGTACCCTTGGTTACCAGATCTCGATAAGCCCAAGGGTCCGCTCCGCAGAGCGCAAATTGAGGAAGGTATCGAGATGCTGATCACGCTACTGACGCTTTTCCCTGATCTCGTCACTATCGTGTTTGCCGGACGTGTTGCCCAGAAAGCCATACCGCGTGTTCGGCTCGCCTTCCCTAATTTTTCATTGCTGGAAATGCCACACCCAAGTCCCCTTTCTGTTTGCACTCACCCGAATGTTAGGCAGCGCATTTTGTCCACACTGCGTCACGCCAAACAGTCGATCAAGTAGCCAAAGGCTCAGGTTTTGCTCGCCTTGCTCAGCGAGTGGATACACGGCGAGACGAACAAGTTGCCGCGATAGGCACCAGCCAGGGTTTTAGCCGCGACGATCATCCACATGACAGTCAGCATCAACACCAGCACCACGCCAAAGAAGCTAAAGAACGTGAGGTGCAGCATAGAGCCCAATTTGAGGGTTGTTACGGCGTACACTCCCAGCGGAAAGGTGAAGCCCCACCAGCCGAGGTTGAAGGGAATGCCCTCCCTGAAGTAGCGCCCGGTAATTAGCAGCGCCAATACCATCCACCACAATCCCAGCCCCCAGAACAGCACACCACCGATCAAGCCAATGCCCTCGGCTACGCCGCCGATGCTTGCCATTCCATGAGCAGCAAAGATTGCTGGAGCATCGTTGCCCAGCAGCAACATCCCCAAAGCCCCGGTACCGATCGGCCCTAAAGACAGCCAGCTCGATGCTGCCATGCTTTCATGAGGTAGTTTGTGCAGCGCCATGCGCAGTAACAGGATCACCAGTATGCTCAAGGCGACGGGCACCGAGTAGGCCCACAGCACGTAGCTGGTGATGAGCATGGTGAACTGTGCGCTCGCATCAGCGAGGTGCGGAGCCAATAGACCGCCACTGGCGGCAGCCACCTCAGCCGCAACTACTGGCAGCAGCCATACCGCTGTCATCTGATCAATGCTGTGCTGCTGGCGAGTAAACATCATATACGGGATCAGCACCCCGCAGGCCAATGCCATGGTGACATCGATCCACCACAACACTTCGGCTAAAGCGACTACCCCACCCCCCCAGCGTGGCAAACCATAAAGGAGAAAACCGTTGATGATGGTCGCCAATCCCATGGGGATAGTTCCAAAAAACATCGATACAGTGGAGTGGCCGAAGATCTGTTTGGCCTCATCGAAGAACAATACCCAACGGCTCGCGTACATCAGCGTAAACAGGCAAAACAGCACGATATTAAAAAACCACAAGGCTTCCCCTAACGCTTTGGGCCACTGCGCAACAAAGGGCAGTTGGCCCAGAGCCAGCGCCAGAATCCCGGTGCCCATCGTGGCGGCGAACCAGTTGGGTGTGAACTGCCGGATCGCTTCTCGTGGATTGGACAAAGCCGCCAGTGGATGGCTGCCGCCCATTATAGCTGCGAGTCGTGTCTCACTCATTTTCGCGCTCCCGCTTCAGTGTGCCTTCGATATGACATGGTTGAAGTATAGCTTGATGGGAATAGCGGTAAAAACGGATAGTATAGGTTTATATGACCTATTAAGAAGGTAGATTACTTGAAGCTAAGCCTACGCCAGCTACAAATTTTCTGCGCCGTCGCGCAGCACGGTAGCACCACCAGCGCCGCCATTTCGGTGTCACTGTCCCAATCTGCAACCAGCGCCGCACTGAACGAGTTGGAAAGCGCCTTGGATACCAGGCTGTTCGACCGTGTAGGCAAGCGTTTAGTGCTGAACGATAACGGCCATGCCTTACTGCCTCAAGCCAGAAGGATGCTTGAGAATGCACAACAGATAGAGGCCAGTTTCTTACCCGGCCATGCCGGGCTGAAGACACGCTTGCGGGTAGGATGCAGTACCACGATAGGCAATTATGTTCTGCCATTGATTCTCGGTGAGCTACGTCAATCAACACCACATTTGAGGGTCGATGTCGACATGGCCAACAGCATGGCTATCGCAAGAAGAGTCGCTGATTTCGAGATTGATATGGGCCTGATCGAGGGGCCTTGCCACCTGCCCGAACTCAGTGCCGAGCCTTGGCTAATTGATGAGTTGCTTATTGTCGCAGGCCAACGGCACCCCTTGGCACTAAAGCAGCAGGTCACACTTGATGATCTTCGTACCGCTGAATGGCTACTGCGCGAGCCAGGTTCTGGTACCCGTGAAGAAGTCGAACAATTGCTGCTGCGTCATTTGCACGATCTCGCCGAAACGCGCCAGATCGGCAGTTCAGAGGCCATCAAGCATACCCTCGCACAAGGCATCGGCATCAGTTGCCTGTCCCGCTGGGTCGTTCGGGATCTACTGGCCTCTGAAGTCTTGGTTGAACTGCCGCACGCGTTGCCTGCACTGACCCGACGTTTTTTTCTGATCCGCCACCGGGACAAATACATCTCGCCTGGGCTTGAGCGATTCTGGGAAAAATGCAGTCAATTCGTGAGCCAGGAATAGCTGGACCTATTTATAAAACAGGTAAGAGCTACCAAAACAAGTTGTTTCCGGAATTTATCAACGACGCATAAAGTCAACTCATTGCCCTGCAGCGATGAACGAGTTGTATATGCCAAGGCGCGACTGGGTGCCTTGCTTACCCTATGAGGAAATTCTGATGAATGTGATAAAGAAAACCGTCACAGCCCTGACGTTGGGTGTTGCGTTGGCCGCATCGATGAGCGCGTGGGCCGCGCAAGATCGCTGGACGTTTGACGGCGATATTCACAACAACTCGCTGGCCGTCAGCCCTGATGAAACGACGGCGGTGGTCTCTTACAGTCAGCGTCCAGATGTAGTGGTTTATGATTTGAAAACCGGTAAGGTTCGCCAGGTTCTCACCGGCTACGTCACGCCGCGAAATATTGTGTTTTCGCCAACTGGCGATGTGTTCTACCTCTCCGACAGCAGTTTGGGGGTCGTGCGCAAGATTGACACCAAGACTTTAAAAGTGATCGCAAATATTCCGTTGGGCGCAGGTGCTTTTGGTACCACACTCAGCAAGGACGGAAGCCTGCTCTACGTCAACAATGAAGCGGCCAGCACGCTGTCGGTCATTGACCTTGATCACCAGCGGCCAGTAGCTGTGGTACCTGGCTTCTCCCAACCGCGCCAGGGCATCCGAGTAAGTCCTGACGGCAAAACCGTCTATGTCACCAACTTTCTTGGGGACAAAATTACCTTGGTCGACAGCAAGACCAATACGATTGAAGGTGAGATCACTGGCTTCAACAAGTTGCGCGCCATCTCCATATCGGCGGACGGCAATACGCTGTACGCGGCTAACAGCGGCAGTAACAGCATCGCAGTTGTCGACACTCAAAAACGCGCCATCACAACCACCGTCATGGTTGGCAAAGACCCCTACGGCGCAGCCCTCACTCCAGACGGGCTGCACGTCTACTCGGGTAACCTCGGTGACAACAGCCTTTCAGTGATCGACACCAAAACGCTGAAAGTGACCACCACTGTGACCGGTTTGAAGGCACCCCGCCAGGCCATTGTCTTCACCAAAGACAAGTCGAAGGCGTATGTCCTCAATGAGGACTTGAGTATCTCCACAGTCGATCTCGCCAGCAACAAGGTGGTGTCGACGCTCAAGGCCGACTGATTGAACAGCGCAGGCCTTCATGGGGGCCTGCTGATACTCCACGACCAAGTGAATAATAATGAGTGAAAATGATGAGTCCTGGATGATGGATCGCCGTCGCTCATTGAGATGAGCCAGTGATGCGTGACCGTGAGCGTCGCTTTGCTCAATTGAGGAAGGCATAGGGTCCGGGGGGGGGGGGGTGATATCGGGACGTTTTTTCTACGGAATCGAATTAACCTGTTTGTGGCTCGTCTACTGTCTGATCGCTTGCCGTTTCAAAAGCAGGTGGGTCTTTTAAAAATTAAAAATGACCAAAGGAAATACATATGTTCAAAAAGATGATTCTCACCGTCGCTGTTGCCGCCAGCTGCATGTCGGGTTTGGCGCTCGCCGATGCGCCAGTCAAGCTTGCTGAAACGGACAAGGGAAAAGTACTCGTAGACGTGAAAGGAATGACTCTTTATACCTTCGGTAAGGACACCTCGGGCAAGTCGGTCTGCAATGGGCCATGCGCTTCAAACTGGCCACCTTTACCGGTATCCGCAGACGCGAAAGCGGGTCATGATTACTCTGTCGTCACTCGAGACGATGGCACAAAACAATGGGCATACAAAGGCATGCCACTTTACAGCTGGGTCAAAGATACCAAGCCAGGGGATACAACCGGTGACGGCGTCAACCAGGTCTGGCACGTTGCCAAGCCGTAACGTCAAATAATTAATAGGCTGGCTTACGCCACTGGCTTTGTCAGTGGCGCAAACCAGAAGAATACACACCTGATATTTTCGCCAACATGCAGCCGCCGCGCCTCATAAATCTTTGATGGATCATTTCAACGAAAAATGGGGCCGAGGTGCGGTACACCTTGGACGTATTCCCGTAACGCCAGCCTGAGGATTTCGTTTGGCCGGGAGTCTGTGACGATGCGCATGGTGGTTCCATCCAGCCGCTAGTGGACCGATATTCTGAGGCAACGCCAATTAGAACGGTAGGGCATCGTAGATATGCGGGCGAAGGTCTGCTTATGGCCGAAAGCTGCCGTTAATAAGCCGACCAACAGGCGTCGCTTTATTGGTTGGTGCGCATAGCTTACAACTCAAACAAGGGTATGGTTTTGGGCGTATCAAACCGGCCCGCACAGCGCTACTTTCAGCATCTAACAAACGTACGCTGAGGAGTCGAAACAGTGGAGACTGAACGAGGTGTTGAGGAATGGAACGGTCGATGGTCGATCGTTGCCGGACGTGCTGTATGCACTGGCTGCATGGAAAGCCAAGTGCTGGAAGACTGCGAAAGCCCCTTTCTACATGCCGACACCTGTCCAGCCAGCGATGTGGAAGGTCATCATCCAAGGGGCAGCGTTGCACCACATCCTCGGCAGTGCGCGTGGGTGAGCTGCCGCTTAGGCCTCGATCACTTCAATTAATACTTCACTTTATAGGTGGGTGAATCCTCCGGCCGGTTCTCCCGCCGATCGTAGATCTTGGTCGTGCTGATGTTGGCATGACCCAGCCAGGCCTGGACCTTGGCGATATCGGCTTCATGCTCCAAGGCGTTGGTGGCTGCCGTTGCTCGGAGTCCATGAACCCCAAGGCCTTCGACCTCAATCCCAGCCATCTTCGCGTAGGCCGCCACCACGGTGTAGATGCCGTTGGCCGTAATGCCGGCACCGGTCAACTTGCCGCGCAGTGGGATGAAGACCGGCACCTTCCTGTCCGCCAAATGATGCCCTGAGCTCTCCAGGTACTGGTGAATGCGTCCAGCCGCCACCGGGTGCAACGGCAGGTAGCGCACCTTGCCGCCCTTGCCATGCACCTTCAAATGCTGAATTCCGCGGCGATCCTGAATGTCGCTCACCTGCAGCAGCGCCGCTTCTTCGCGGCGCAGCCCGTGATAAAGAAGAACAGCCAATAGCGCCCGGTCGCGTTGCCCTTTGAGGGTCGTTTCATCCGGGGCTTCGAGCAGCGCTTTGGCCTGGTGATCGCCCAATGCCGGAGTCTTGCCTTCGTTGCTTTCGATCTTCGGGCGTTTCACGCCGTGCACGGGATTGCCCCCGGCGATCGCATTGCTCTCCAGGAGGTGATCAAAGAGGCTGGCCAGCGCCGCCAATTTGCGCCGGATTGTGGCGCCCGCCAGACCGCGATGCTCGAGCTGAGCGCGCCAAGCCAAAACATGTGATCGGGTGACGACGCGAAATTCATCGGCCGAAGCCAATCCGACAAAACCGCAGAAGTCTTCCAGGTCATTTTGGTAGGCACGTCGTGTCCGAGGATTGTCCAGGTTGGCAAACCACTCGACCGCGGCCGGAACTTGGGCCAGCGTCTGAAATTCGACCGACGTGAGCCGACGCTGATCATTCTGATGGGCACTGGTCAGTTCCTGCATATATTTCTCATCATTGGCTCACTGGCGATCGTTGGCCACGTCTTTGATCACGAAAGCAACGTCAAGTATGGAAGCCGCCTTCGAAACCGATAAACGGCAATAATTGTTGATAACCTATTTTATCACCAGTAATACGCCAAAAGCCTGCGCATGCCTCGAAAGTCATAAATCAACCTAATTTGCAATTTCAGTATTGACAGGCAGGAAAAAAAGAATCGTTTCTGGACCGTGCGGAGTACGAAAAAAATGTGTATATTCGAATATTCGAATACATGCATATCTAGGAACGCTCATGGATCTGTCACCGGCGACCGTCTTCAAATGTCTTGGCGACGAAACACGCACACGCATCATGCTCATGCTCGCTGGCCAAGACGAGCTTTGTGTCTGCGAGCTGATTTGGGCGCTGGATGATAGTCAGCCGAAAATCTCTCGGCATTTAGCCCAACTTCGTAATTGCGGGTTATTAGTGGACCGCCGTCAGGGGCAGTGGATTTATTACCGCTTGCATCCACAGTTGCCCGAATGGGTTTTGCATGTGCTCCAGATAACACGCAGTGCTAATCAGTCCTGGATAGATCAAGACGCGAGCCGTCTTGCATTAATGGAAGATCGTCCGGTCCGCCAGGCCGCGTGCTGCTGATTTTGCTGGAGAGTGTCCATATGGTTGCTCCAATCACAATATTCGTTCTGACACTTGCGTTGGTCATCTGGCAGCCGAGGGGATTGGGCGTAGGCTGGAGCGCCGCTGCCGGCGCAGTACTGGCTTTGCTTACCGGTGTGGTTGGTCTAGGCGACGTACCTACGGTATGGGCCATCGTGTGGAATGCAACGGCCACTTTTATCGCAGTCATCATCATTAGCCTGTTACTGGATGAGGCCGGATTCTTCGAGTGGGCTGCCTTGCACATGGCACGGTTGGGCCAAGGCAAGGGCATCCGGTTGTTCATCCTGATGATCCTGCTGGGCGCCGCTGTTTCAGCTTTGTTTGCAAACGATGGCGCCGCGTTGATCCTGACCCCCATCGTCATTGCCATGCTCACAGCCTTGCGCTTTAGCCCGGCGTCTACTCTGGCCTTTGTCATGGCTGCAGGCTTCATCGCCGATACCGCGAGCCTGCCCATGGTGGTGTCCAACCTGGTCAATATCGTGTCAGCCGATTTCTTCCAAATCGGCTTTGCTGAATATGCTTCGGTGATGTGGCCCGTGAACGTGGTCAGCGTAGCGGCGACCTTGTTCATGCTCTGGCTGTGCTATCGACGCGACATACCCGCTACCTATGATCCACAACAGCTTGATGCGCCTGGGACTGTCATCCGTGACAAGGCTACCTTTGTCGCCGGCTGGTGGGTCCTGGCGCTGCTCCTTGTCGGTTTGTTCGCGCTGGAGCCATTGGGGATACCTATCAGTGCAGTAGCAGCCAGCTGCGCACTCATCCTTCTGGTGATCGCCGGCAAAGGCCGCGTTATTTCTACCCGTACGGTTATCAAAAATGCACCGTGGCAGGTCGTTGTGTTTTCGCTAGGGATGTACCTAGTGGTCTATGGGCTGCGCAACGCAGGGCTCACGGACGCGCTCACGTCTCTGCTCAATGTCTTCGCAGAACAGGGCCTGTGGACTGCAACTATGGGTACCGGTGTGGTGGCTGCATTGCTGTCGTCTGTTATGAACAACATGCCCAGCGTGCTCATCGGTGCCCTATCCATCCAGGCCAGTCAGGCCACAGGCGTGGTCCATCAGGCCATGGTGTACGCCAACATCATAGGCTGCGACTTGGGGCCCAAGATCACTCCGATCGGTAGCCTGGCCACGTTGCTGTGGCTCCACGTACTGGCTCAAAAACACATCCGAATCACGTGGGGATACTACTTCAAGGTTGGCAGCCTGCTGACCATCCCTGTTCTGCTTATTACCCTGGCCGCACTCGCCCTGCGGCTCAGCATCCAAGCCTAGGAACCACCGATGAAAATCCTTTTCATGTGTACCGCCAATAGCTGTCGGAGCGTGCTTTCTGAAGCACTGTTCAACGATCTGGCCCCTGAAGGCATCACAGCAGTGAGCTCCGGCAGCTTTCCGAGCGGACGACTTAATGCTCGGGCGGTCAGTACCCTCCAAGCGCTCGGCATCGATACGTCAGTGCTACATAGCAAGGGTTCAGAGAGCTTCCAGGATAATCCCCCTGACGTTGTGATCACCGTCTGTGACAAGGCTGGAGGCGAGCCCTGCCCCGTCTATTTTGGCCCAGCTATCAAGAGTCATTGGGGGCTGTCTGACCCCTCGGATGTCATTGGCCGCGACGAGGAGAAGCAGGCAGCCTTTGATGCCACCGTGACAACTATCCGGAACCGATTTACGGCCTTCTTTGCTTTGGATTTGGATGCGCTCAGTTCAACAGAGCTCAAGCATGCGTTGGACAGGATTGGAGCGCTGTAATGATCGAGCCTACATCCGAATATCCGGAAGACTTTCCCAGCCTGGACCTAGCCCTGCTCGATGTGCCTACGCCTGAGAAGCTTGCCCAGGATATGCAGCCCGACCACAAGCCTCGCATCCTGTTGCTCTATGGATCCACCCGTGAGCGTTCGTTCAGTCGGTTGCTGACCCAAGAGGCAGCGCAACTCCTGAACCTCATGGGCGCAGAGACGGCCATCTTCGACCCTTCAGGTCTGCCGTTACCTGATGATGCACCGGTGGAACATCCAAAAGTCCAGGAACTGCGCGACCTGGTGCTGTGGTCCGAGGGTCAGGTGTGGTGTTCGCCGGAACGGCATGGGTCGATGTCGGCCGTGTTCAAGGCGCAGATCGATTGGATACCTTTGACGTTGGGCGCAGTACGACCCTCGCAAGGCAAGACGTTGGCTGTGATGCAGGTATGTGGTGGATCCCAGTCATTCAATACGGTCAATCAGCTTCGTATCCTGGGCCGCTGGATGCGTATGGTCACGATCCCGAATCAATCCTCGGTACCCAAAGCCTTCCTTGAATTTGACGAAGCCGGGCGCATGAAGCCGTCTGCCTACTACGATCGGGTAGTGGACGTGATGGAGGAATTGGTGAAATTCACGTTGTTGGTACGAGGTCGAGAGAGTTACCTGGTAGACCGCTATTCGGAACGCAAGGAAGACGCCGAGGCCCTTTCCAAACGGGTGAACCAGCGTTCTATCTAGACAAACATTTTGCCAGATAGGGCTCATCTCGATCCCCATGTTGAGTGCTGAGCTTGCTCCAAATCCGAGTGGGTGGATTTCAGTAATCCAATGGCATCAGCTACAGTGGAGCTTGAGTATTGTCAGCAGAAAACGGCACTAAAGCGATAAAACCTGATTCCGCCTGGTCAGTGTTTCTAGCGTTCTTACGCTTGGGACTTACGTCTTTCGGAGGCCCGATTGCACATTTGGGGTACTTTCGCGAGGAGTTTGTTACTCGACGGCAATGGCTGAGCGATCGCAGCTATGTCGACTTGGTCGCACTTTGCCAATTTCTTCCAGGACCTGCAAGCAGTCAAGTTGGCATAGGGTTGGGGCTATCGCGTGCCGGTTTGTCAGGTGCCATTGCTGCGTGGGCCGGTTTCACATTGCCATCAGCTATCGCCCTGGTTTTATTTGCTCAGGGTATGGCCAAGTGGGGAGCCCCTTTCCCAGTCGGCCTATTGAGCGGACTCAAAATCGTCGCAGTTGCGGTCGTTGCGCAAGCAGTCTGGGGCATGGCCCGCAATCTTTGCACTGACGTGCCTCGCGTGACCATCGCCGCTTTCTCGGCATGCGCAGCACTCTGGTTGCCCAATGCACCTGGGCAACTTGGTATAATGGTCTGCGCGGCTGGAGTCGGTTTGATGTTTTTGAAACCTGTTCAAGGCCTAGCTGCAGAATCGTTACCGATCGCAGTCAGCAGGAAAGCGGGTGTGGTTTCATTGGCGGTGTTTTTCAGCCTGTTGGCAGGCCTTCCATTACTACTGCAGGCCTGGCCCTCTCAAACACTCGCCATGTCGAACGACTTTTACCGGGCCGGCTCATTAGTGTTCGGCGGCGGGCACGTCGTTTTGCCGTTGCTGCAGGTGGCAACGGTACCCAACGGTTGGGTTGCCAACGATGCATTCCTGGCGGGATATGGCGTAGCGCAGGCGGTACCGGGTCCGCTTTTCACCTTTGCAGCATTTCTCGGTGCGTCTATGAACGTCCAGCCCTCAGGTTGGACGGGCGCATCAATATGCCTCATCGCTATTTTCGCGCCTTCATTCCTTCTCATACTCGGCGTGTTGCCATTCTGGGAACGACTGAAGCATAGCGTTCGCATCCAGACCGCGCTGGTAGGCGTCAACGCGGGAGTGGTCGGGCTACTTTTGGCGGCTTTGTACAACCCGGTCTGGACAAGTGCCATATCAAAACCCGCGGACTTCGGATTGGCGCTGATGGCTTTTGTTGCCCTGATGTTCTGGAGGGCCCCACTTTGGCTGGTTGTCTTGGGTTGCGGCTTAATAGGATGGCTGTCAGCACTGGTCCTATAAGCATCAAGCTGAGCCTTGCAATGCGTTGAAACAGCCCGAAATATCGAGTATAGGTGCCTCTTAGAATCGGAAAATCCCCAGACATACGTAAATCGTACCCATCCATGCGCCTATCTTGGGCAGTTGAAGCAGCATTTCCTTAGCTGCGTCTACGATCCCTTCGCCAAAAATTTTCCCTTCATAACGACGATTTTGTTGGGTGAAGAAAACGACCATATAACCTTCATTTCAATCTCCTCAGCGAGTACCAATTATTTGGTAGGACAATAGTCCGGCAGCGGTCATCGCTAACGAGCCTACGACGTGCAATGAGATTGAGCCGAGCGCCCACAGCAATCTTCCTTCCTGAATTAGGGCAACTGTTTCGGCTGAAAAGGTGGTAAGTCCCCCACAAAAACCCGTGATGATTAGCAGGCGCCATTCGAGGCTTAAGGAGGGAGATGCGGCCAGGAACGCGATGGCTAGGCCGATGATGTACCCCCCGACCATGTTCGCCACCACAGTGCCTGGGGGAATTGTCGGGAAGAGCGCGTTGAGCTTCATGCCCAGAAGCCAGCGCAACCAAGCACCAAGTGATGCGCCAACGGCGATAACAAATAGTGATTTCAGCATAGCTGCAGATCTCCTCTGGGCTGGTAGAGCCGAGAAGGTACTGATAACCGCATACAGAGAGAGGAAGCTGATATGAGAATGGTAGTCACAATCCTGTCCTAAATTGATGGACAGGGGGCACACCTACGCTCCCTGTCCAGGGTTCACGTAGGCATCATCAGCACAAGGCGGTTTCAAAGAGGAATGCCATCTCCTGCAAAGAAAGATAGTAGAGCATCGGTACTGAAAATTTCAACCTCCACGCACTTAAATCAGTGCGTTCGCCCGAAGCACTGCCTCTTCTGTCATGGAGACTTAAGCAAGTCAGGCGGCCTCGTTGGGAGTTCGAAAGTAGGAAAATTGGATTTTCAATTTAGTCCTCCCAAGTGGTAGTCAGTAGAATATTAATCCTAAGATACTGATTGTTATGAATAAATTAGCTCGAATAACGTATTTTACCACCAGTAACGATTTTTTGAGAATTCGTCAAAATTTGCAGTCTTACGACTGCCAGTAAGGAATGGCCTCGAAACGCGTCACTCAAGATCTCGCACCTTTTCCGTCTGTCGGAATAATTGAAAAAAATCCGTGGCGGCATTGTGCTTTCTCATTTGCTGCCGATATGACGTATGCCGCTACAAATCTAATCCAAGGGTAGACAACGTGTTCAATTCAGCACTGAAGCGTAAATTGGAGTCTAAGGAAGCTGAAATAATAAAACACCAAGGATTGGTAGCATCATTGGATCGCTCGATGGCTATTGTGGAGCTCAGTCTCGACGGTAAGGTCATGAGCGCTAACGCTAACTTTTTGAGAGTCATGGGCTATCGTGTCGAACAAGTTTCAGGCTTGTCCCACTCCGATCTATGCCCAACCACGCTTGTGCGAAGCCCAGCGTATTCGGAGTTTTGGACTAAGCTTCGATCCGGCGAATTCTTTTCGGGAACATTTCAACGCGTCGACGCGAAGGGTCAAAATGTTTGGCTCGAGGCCAGCTACAATCCTGTGCTAGATGAGCATGGGAAGGTCTACAAAGTCGTAAAGTATGCACTAGATGTTAGCCAGAAGGTGCTCCAGGAAGCTGAAGCAAGCAGTAAGCTTAATGCAATAGACAGGGCCATAGCGTCGATTGAGTTCGATCTGAATGGCAATATTCTTCATGCGAATGAAAATTTTCTGAAAACGATGTGTTTTGTTTTAGGTGACCTGAAAGGTAAGCACCATCGAATGCTTTGCGAAGCTAGTTTAGTGGACAGCAGTGGGTACACCGAATTCTGGAAGGGATTGAACTCGGGAAATTTTTCCAGTGGCCAATTTAGAAGGGTTGCCAAATATGGGCGACCAGTGTGGCTTGAGGCCACTTACAATCCTGTCTTCGAAGCAGAAGGAAAACTCTTCAAGATTGTCAAATATGCAAGTGATATAACCCTACGAGTCGAGAAATTCGAAGAAGATTCTCGAGGTGCATCCCGTGCATATCATATCTCCGCCGAGACTGAAAAGGTTGCCGAGCAGGGAGCAGAGATCATTCAAGAGACCGCGAAGGAAGTACGCCTCATCGCAGATCACATTGAATCGTCAGCTCGTTTGGTCGGCCAATTGGGCCGATCGCTCCGAGCAGATCACAGCAATAGTTAACACAATACGTAGCATTGCGGATCAAACGAATCTACTGGCGCTTAACGCCGCTATCGAGGCTGCCCGTGCGGGCGATCAAGGTCGTGGTTTTGCTGTTGTAGCCGATGAGGTACGGCAATTGGCGGGAAGGACAAGCCGTTCGACCAGTGAAATTGCTGAAATGATCGGCAGAATTTTGTCTGAGACAAGGGAAGCGGTTGCCAGCATCAACGCAACCCATGCAGGGGCTCAGCGAGGAGTATGTCTTGCAGAGCAAGCGGGAATGGTCATCCTGCAGATCCGGACCGGTACCAGTGATGCGGTCGAGGCAGTCAGTATGTTCGCCTCGAAGCTGGATGAGTCAGAGGTGATTCCAAAAACCGCCGTGAGCTGGGTCGGCTGACTATGAGTCTGCGTTAGCAAGCGGTATATGGCTACAACCGTTTCAATACGAGCTAGTAGGATAGTTTTCTCCCAATCATCGACGCACACCACCACTTGTTCGACGGGCCTGATCTGCGATACATGATTGACGATTATCTAACAGATACGCGTGCAGGCCACCGGATTGTCGCTTCGATGTACGGGGAGACCTTGGCTTTTGCAAAGACGGATGGCCCCTCGGCACTGCGCCCGCTCGGCGAGATCGAGTTCGCCAACGGCATCGGCGCAATGTGCGACAGCGGCCGCTACGGCTGCCGGGCCTGCGTCGCCATTGTAGGCCATGCCGACCTGCGGCTGGGCGATCAATTGGCTGAACTGCTGGACCAGGCGATGGAGCGCGCGCCGGAGCGGTTCCGGGGTGTACGCCAGGTCACCATCGAAGCCCCCTCAGACGCGCCCTATCGGTTCATTCCCAATAGACCACCGGGCAGCGTGATGAAGAGCCCTGGCTTCCGCCCAGCCTTCGCCCACCTCGCCGCACGCGGCTTGAGCTTCGACGCAGCGGTGTTCCATCACCAGTTGCCCTAGGTGATCGAGCTGGCGGACGCTTTTCCAGACACCACCATTGTCCTGAATCACTGTGGGCATGCGATGGCGATAGAACTGAACGCATCGGCGAGGGAACGAGTGTTCCATGACTACCGCCGGCTGATGATTGAGGCTGATCGGCGTCCAAATATCCACTGCAAGGTGGGTGGGCTAGGTATGCCCTTCTGGGGCGTCGGGTTCGAAGAGCGTCGCGACGCCATTGGCTATGGCGAACTGGCCAAGGCTTGGCGCCCTTATGTGGAAACAACCATCGAGGCGTTTGGCGTCAACCGTTGCCTAATGGAAAGCGACTATCCACCGGATGGACGCTGTGCAGGCTTCGTGCCGCTGTGGAACGCTCTGAAGTACATCTTCAGGTCGGCTTCGGCTGATGAGAAGGCTGCGCTGTTTCATGGCACGGCCGCGAGGGTCTATCGCATACGCGTGCCTGTTGCACAGCCTGGGAAGGCTCCTAGCACGTAGCTCGAGAGAGCAGCCGCACAAGAGGCGTCTCCGGATACTGGGCCGATGCATCACCCATCTTTATTCAGGACAGATCCAACGGAGGAACTTGATTTATGAAAAACTCTTGCGGAAAACAGGTCGCACTTGTCACTGGCGCAACATCGGGCATCGGCCTGGCGACCGCCAAGGCTTTCGCTCGAGCAGGCGCTTGCGTTGCGCTTACGGACGTGAACACCGACGGCGCGCGCGCCGCCGCCGACGAGCTAGTAGCGGCTGGATTCGAGGCTATCGGCATCCGCTGCAAAGTGGGCGATCTGGGCGAAGTCGAGGCCATGATCAAGGAAACCGTTTCCACCTTCGGCCGCCTGGACGTGGCTTTCAACAACGCCGGCATCCAGAACGCTCTCGCGGAGACCGCCGACGCCACGGTCGAGGACTTCGATCGTGTGAACTCGGTCAATCTGCGCGGTATCAGGGCCTGCATGAAGTACGAGTTGCAGCATATGCGGCAGCAGGGAAGCGGCGCGATCGGGAATTGCTCTTCCCCGGGAGGCTTGGTCGGCGGTGCCGAACGCCGCACCTACCATGCTGTCGAGCATGGCGTGCTGGGCGTGACCAAAAGCGCGGCGCCGGAGTACGCCACCCGTAATATCCGCGTCAACGCCGTGTGCCCCGGCTTGATCTGGACGCCAATGGTAGACCAAATGGTCGCCGCCGGACAGAAGGAGGCCCTCGATGCAATGCTCCCCGGCATTCCCATGCAGCGACATGGCCGCCCCGAGGAAATTGCAGACGTTGTCCTGTGGCTGTGCAGCTCGGCTTCTAGCTATATGACTGGCCAATCCATCTCGGTGGATGGCGGGCTCGTCATGCGCTGATCGCCGCCTGCAAACGAGCGTTCTTGCCATATCGGCGAACGCTCGTTCCTTGCTCTTCAAACCAATGGCGGCGGTCATGCGAGCCGTGCCAAGACTTATCAGGAGACACGCCGTCTGCCCGAATATTCCTCCTGCCCAAGCCACGCCGAAGGGAAAACCCTTGGACTTAGAGGCATCGTGCTGAGCGCGCTCGGTCTGGTGATCGTCGCCTCCGGGCTCTTCATGGTCGTGGGTGGGGTTCGCCTCATAACCCTCGGTCGCTCCTGGTATTTCGCGCTGGCTGGTATCGGCTTCTTCGCCGCAGGCGTCCTCACAGTGGTGCGGAGACCGCTGGCTGGGCGAGCCTCAATCTGCCCGAGCAAAAGAAGATCAACGCCTGCCTGGCTTGATCAAACATCCTTGGCTGGAGAGTGCAGGTGTATACGGCTATCGCCAAATTCACGATGACCTGCGTGAGCTGGGAGAAGCATGCAGGCGAAATCGAGTTGGGCGCTTGATGCAGGCCGAGGGACTGCGTTCGCAAACGGGCTATCGGCGGCGTCTAGGGTTTTACGGTAGAAAACCAACAGTGGCCTCGCCTAACCACCTCGCGCGGCAGTTCAAGGTCAATGAGCCGAACAAGGTCTGGGGGATAGATATCACTTACATCCGCACTTATGAAGGATGGCTCTATCAGGCAGTAGTGCTGGATCTGTTCTCCCGCCAAGCAATTGGTTAGTCAATGAAGCCAAGGATGTGCAGCGACCTGGCTATCGATGCGATGTTGATGCTGTCTGGCGACGCAAACCACAGTAGCAAGTGATAATCCACTCAGACCAAGGTAGTCAGTTCAGTAGCTCAGACTGGCAAAGCTTCTTGAAGGCCAATAATGTAATCAGCAGCATGAGTCGGCGAGGAAACTGCCACGACAGTGCCGTAGCCGAAAGCTTTTTCCAGCTTTTGAAGCGGGAGCGAATCCGACGAAAAATCTACACAACGCGCGAAGACGCCCGAGGTGATATTTTCGATTACATCGAAATTTTCTATAACCCTAAACGCTGGCACAGCAGTGCTATGCTGCTGTCTCCAGTAGAGTATGAAAAACGCTATTTTCCGAGCTTGGAGAGTGTCTAGAAAATCCGGGACTATTCAGACCTCATCTATTTATCTGTAAACAGTGGATTGCTAAAGTTTTTCATGATAGATGCTTATTCCTTAATTGGATACTCTATTACCAGATCCGCCGCGACAAGTATTGCTGGCGTAGTGACTCTTACCAACTAATGAAGGCACTGGATGCTACATCCGTGGGTCATCAAGTCCTTACGAGCGAGGCTATAACCAATGTTACGAGCTCCATCCTGCACTTTAGAATACTCTTTAGAGAGGTATTGCATCGCCCCCATCACCCGCTTATACCCATTGCCGTTGATGATGTAGTATTGCCCTCCCCGAGAGAAGCTGACCAGTCCCCTGTACGCATCAGGATTCAGTCTCAAGGCACTTGCCCAAGCACCTTGGATGCAGCGTGCTAGGTTATCGTCATTGGAATTCAAGTCGCCTACACCGCGATAAGCATCGCGATTAACAACGACCATGAGATGATAGTGAGGTCGTTTACTCACAGGACCGAATTCCCTTACCCATACCAGTCGCACATCTGTAGGATGCGCTCTCTTGCCCCCCTTACTGGCTCTTGCACGTTGGAACTCTATTTTGGACCTTAAAGACTTAGCAAATCTGCCTAGTGCCTCATTCCCCGGTATCTCACCAGTAGACATGCACTTCGGAAAGCGCAGCTCTAGCCTCACTACGAGCAACCTGCGGTAATTCCTCATCGCGTACTGTAATACGCCATCAATGATCTCAAAGTAAGAGAAGATATTGAGACTAACTGCTTTACTCATCTAGACACCTAATTCATGTGTGTGTATAAATCTTCCATCTCCTCTTGGGGATGGATATATGTTTGGATAGTAGTGATAGCAGAAAGCAGGGTTAGTTAACTACCCTAGGCTATCGCTAACGCCCCATACGAGGGTCTACTAGGTGATATTCCATCAACAGCCTCACAGCGCAAGCAATCCTCTTACTCCGCTTAAACCGGCTCTTATAAGCCCTATTAGAGGGTACCGTTACAACCCGACATCTCCAACCACCGCTAGTGCAGCGCAAGCCCCCGAGCTGCATACGCGCACTTCGATTTAATCCTTAGGAATCTACTGTCGAGTTAATCCAAAAATAAGACAGTGATTAAGCCGTGATCCTCGACTCAATCCATTGGCTGACCTCACTCTCGATGAAACCGATAGCTCCCCCTATTCTCCCCGTCAAATAGATCCGCTTCGGGAAGCTGGGATCGAAGTACTTAGAATTGGGATCCATCAGACTGTACAGCGAGGATCTAGAAAGCCCTGTGCGTCTCATGACTACCTTCAGGCGCAGGACACAGGGAATCACAGCTAACGCAATAAAATCAGACTGGCTCATATAACGCTCCCTTGGACTCGATGGACTGACAGTACATGAGTGCTATCCGCGAAAGACGATTTTGGAACCATTACGTGTGATTACAATGCTATTACATCGATGGATGGATTCGCGCGTCAGCTTATAGCAACGGCTTCAGGACCCAGCTTAGGCTTTGCACCGTGGTGCAATCAGGTCTGTCACCCTTCCTTCCGTTCTCTAATGGCCTGGAAGTAATCATTGAACCATAGCGTTAGGGACGCTTGCGGTGCGTCCTGATTCGACGGCACGCGCATCACAGCGCCATGCCAACTGCCACTGACGCTAAGCTCGCTAGGCTGGCCTCTAGACGATTGCCATGACTTACCCCGGTGAAAGATGTTGAGGCGGTAGCATCGGTTCATGAGAACGCAGATCATCAAATCGAAGGTGTTTTTGCCATCGTGCGATACCCGCTCAGCCCGTCGAGCATTTTGCCTGCTAGGATGGAGGTACTAGACAGCACATCTGCAGAGGCGAAGCATGACCAACAATCTGAGAAGAAATCGAAGGCCATTCTCCTTGGAGGATTCACTGTGCGAGTTGAACCTTTCAATTTCAGAGTTCGTAGATTTCGTAAGATGGGCAAACGTCTCAACAGTCGTGCCAATTCCGCATGATAGGACCGTCAGGATGTTTTACGAGAATGAAAACTTCTCGCTCACCCCCCAGTACTATCAAGCAAGCGAACGTGAGCATCAGGCAGAATATCTACAAATCCCGAGTGCGACACTCGAGACCATCGCAATAGGTGGCAGAAAAGAAATCTCTCGGTTCGACGCTATAATATCGACTAGCGGAAAATCCATATCTACTGAAGAACTTCACGAAAGCGTTCATAATTGCTTTGTTGAGTATAATCATAGCTCATCTCTAACTACTGCCAGCAGAAGCGAACGTATCAAAGCCTTCTATCACCTTTACACTGCCCCCTACAGTCTAGAAAAGTGGTTCGGCATTACGCTGCCTAGACCCGCAAGTCCCCCGTCTCTATTCCAAAAAGACGTACTTTTACCCTCAAGCTCAAGCGCATTATCTTGGGTGAATCAGTCGCAGCGCTTAACCGCGACCGCGGCCCACTCCAGCACTTTCAAGGACTTGCAAACAGACGTGCAGCATGGCTTCCAAATGGAGTTTTTTTTGTTTTCCATCTCAGACTCGCTCCCCTCAACTGGCAGTGGGCCGATTCCCATCTGGGTAGACAAAACAAACATTTTATTTTTGCCGTCCCAAATCTACGCGCTCAAGGAGATTCTTGAAGCACTTCCAAGCCAATGCCCAAATCAACGAGAACTAACAAAGCTAGACGTCTTAAACAACGCGGCCCTTAAATTTCACGCCACCATAAAAAATATAAAAGAAAATAACGAGGCCAGCCGTTACTGGCGGGAACACAGTGAGACATCAAACATAGCTAGCTACCTCAGAGCGAATATTAAATTAAAAAGCGAAAGCACTATAGAGTATTGCACTAGGGTATTGATCGATGACAACAGTTTATTCGAGGACCCTAAGCCCGCTATTGAAGTCAGTCCTAAAAAATACCCACGCAGCTTTTCAGATGCACTTATACGCTTGAATGAGGCGCGCCCCTTAATGAAGAATGACTCATCAGATAAGAATATTATGGCATCCAAGCAATTAAAGGACCGGCTTGAGAAGATAGGCTTTAAATCTCGTGCCGCAAATTTGTTAAAGGCGATTTTGAAAGAGCCTCTTAAAAATTAGCCGTTACCATATCCTCTTGGGTAGAAGATGACCCCTTGAGCACCCTTGCCAA
This sequence comes from Pseudomonas sp. Leaf129, assembly GCF_001423465.1. Taxonomy (NCBI): domain Bacteria; kingdom Pseudomonadati; phylum Pseudomonadota; class Gammaproteobacteria; order Pseudomonadales; family Pseudomonadaceae; genus Pseudomonas; species Pseudomonas sp. Leaf129. Next base: position 433,154 of record NZ_LMOC01000006.1, read on the forward strand.
AAACCTGAGTTGCTACATACCCCCTAGATGCGAGCAATTCAAAGGCCGCATTAAATCGGCCGTCTTTTCTCAAAGAGTTGGGACACGCTTGCCTCACGGCAGTTTTTCGATGGGCGACTTGGGAGTTATTATTGTATCTCCCCAAAAACCACCCAAATAAAATCTTTGCATCCTCCTCGCCAGTAGATCTTTTGGAGAACATCTGCACGAACTGATCAATGTGCCAGAAGCAAAGGCGGCAGGCATAGTCCAAAGTCTCGACAGTAATATCCCCGCTTCGTCCTTCAAAGAAATGAAGCAATGCAGAAATCCGTGCGATATTTTCAGGTGTCCTCGCAGCCAGATCCGGAAAGTCAGTGAATCGGCCTCCCATCTTTGACTCGTCGACCACTGCATTTTTAATTACCACCCACCTGCTGCGGGCTGCAGGAGAGAACCTGACCGCGGAGCGACTTATCCCGCTCACGCTCATGCTCAAGAAACGGCGCAACACTACGTGAAATTGTTCAAGGTTTTGCCAGTCCAGCACTTGGTCGTCCTCATACTGACCAATAACACTCGGTGGAACAGCCAATACCAAGCATCGTGCAAAGAACCCAGACTCTCGTGCCAAACCGCCGTACCGGTTGATGAAGTCTTCGAAGATTCCAGGCTGACTCATGATTAATACCGAGATCCTGACATCTGCCAACACAAAACTACCCGTGGTTTTGCGGTCGACAGTGACTCGGTCACCACTCCAAAGCTGATTAAGAGCTGGCATATTCTTCATTGAGTGTTGCGAAAGAATGATGCCGCCCTCACTTGTTACCAACCATGCACCATGGCCACCCGCACCTAGAGATCCGAGCAGAGCCTCAGGGGTAGTATCTTCAAAGACCATCCGAAAGGGTTTCGGAGGTATCGGGGCTTTTTGATCGTGAGCGATCATCAATTCAACCAACTCATCCCCTGATAGTACCTTGCACTGTTTTTTCAGCAAGTCTTTACGCTGATGAGACCATATTTCGAATTTAGTCTTATAGGCTGCCATTTCTCCCTTGCTCGCCAGCACCTGCTGGGTCTCAAACTCTTCGATTGATCTCTTAAAGAGATTTATCGTCCTATTTTTCCCTCCACCAGAGGGAACAGTGATCAACGTGTTCAGCGACACCGGCAAAGCGTTACCAGAGGGCATTTCAATATCTACCAGCTCTTGCAGCACTGCCGCGATAGCACTCAATGCGGTGAGACAGACGAACGGATGGGGAAGCTTAAGATTTTCAGCAGCTTCCAAAACCGCCGAACTGAAGCAGGGGTGTGCTAATGATGGAGCCGGGTATGGCGCACCAGGGATTGGTAAGGCGGGGTAACAATAAGAGTGATACATGGAGCCTCCGATCAGCCGGAAATGGCTGGTAAGAGAAAAGTATCATTGTGAAACCCAACGCCGGGGCTTTTGAAATGATTACGGGCCATTACACACCCGTTACACGTAAATCAGAGGTGCATTAGGGGGCTGTACCTCGCTACTCTGCTACGAATAGCGGAAATAGCTGCTACACCAAGACACGCGACTGATCGGACCGGCAACAGGCCTTAGTTCTCATTCCAATAGTTTTTAGATATATATAACCGAGGCGAACACACCATTCGAGTCTTCTCTTATGTTCTGTACTTGCCCCTATTGTCACAGCAGTAGAATTCTTCCTATTTCCTCGGCCCGTCGCATCGCCCTCGGCGCGAAGGCAGTAAATCGGCTAATAATTCGACACCTCTCTTTCCATCCTAGCCTAAGCAAAAACCCGGTAGTACTTACTGCGCTTGAAGAACTGGCTAAGCGTCTATTCGATGCACTTGACATAGCTCTAAAGATCAAATACCAAGAGCCAAAAATAAACCAAGCGCTCACTCACGTTTGCATGCGATGCGGTCGCCTCTTTGGCCGCCTCCATCCAATCAACTGAAAGGAATTTAATATGGCACACGAAATCCAGAATATGGCGTACGTCGGATCTACGCCGTGGCACGGGCTCGGCAGCAAGCTTGTTCGCGGAGAACCGCTAGAAGTTTGGCAACGCGAGGCCGGGATGGATTGGCAGATTAAGTCCAGTCCTGTGCACTACGAATCGATTAGCGGGAATGGGAATCCGGAGAGCCGCACGTTCGTGGACCAAAAAGTGCTGTTTCGTTCGGATACGCTAGAACCATTATCAGTCGTGTCGTGCCGCTATCAAGTGGTCCAGCCGAATGAAGTTCTTGAATTCTACAGAGACCTTACAGAATCCTCAGGCTATGAACTGGAAACGGCAGGAGTACTCAAAGGCGGCCGAAAGTTCTGGGCGTTGGCGAGAACGGGACAGTCCGTCGCGTTGAAAGGAGGTGACGAGGTGGGCGGATATCTACTGCTGGCTACGTCCTGTGATGGCACCTTAGCGACCACCGCAACGCCCACGAGTGTTCGGGTGGTGTGCAACAACACGTTAGCCTTGTCACTCAATGGCGCTACCAGCGCTATAAAAGTCCCTCACAATACTCGATTTGATCCAAGCGTCGTTAAAAAACAGTTGGGTATTGCAGCCTCTCGGTGGGATGAGTTCATGTACCAAATGCGGGCTCTCGCCGAGCGGAAGGTATCTAACAAAGAAGCTGAGCACTTTTTCAACCAAGTGCTCAGTGTGGCATCGACAAGCGTTACCGCGCAGGGCCAGCAAACCAACCGCCATGCGATTGCGAAAGCCAGTGGCTTGTTTGAGGGCAGAGGCAAAGGCGCTAGCCTAGCATCAGCAAAGGGGACGGCCTGGGGACTTCTAAACGCGGTTACTGAGTTTGTGGATCATGAAAAGCGGGCCAGGTCGGCTGACTATCGAATGGATTCTGCCTGGTTTGGCCAAGGCGCCGCTCTCAAGCAACGAGCCCTTCACAGCGCATTAAGTTTAGCGGCGTAGCAATAGCAGACCACCAACCGATACCTGCTCGCCATGTGGCGGGCTCTATGTGGCTGCTGCAGCTGAGCATCAGCTCAATTACGTGAGAACCAGAATGCACAAACTCAAAATCGTATGCGCACTGCTCACGCTTGCAGTCGCACTGTACTCAGCGACTCTGGTCGTAGTGGTGAAGATCAACCTAGCCCTCGCAGTGATGTGCGGTGCAATGCTGATCACGGTGCTCTGCAGCTTTATCAACGCCCTGTCCACGCCACCTGGAACCTGTAAGGACTTTCGCTCCTCTCCAGCGCTGTAAGCACATAGAGGTTCCGGGAGACGCGGCATTGAAGTGGGGGGCTAGATGGGGGAACAACAAGCCTCAGAAAACAGAGAGCCCCGCATAGCGGGGCTCTCTGGGTATAATATGGCGGTGAAGAAGGGATTCGAACCCTTGATACAGTTTCCTGTATACACACTTTCCAGGCGTGCTCCTTCAGCCACTCGGACACTTCACCGTTTCTCTGCAAACCTGTTCGGTCTGTCGAGGCGCGCTAATGTAGTCGAAAGCGCTCGTGATGGCAAAGCTTTTTTGCAAGATTTTCATGCGCTTAAGCAAAGCCCTGGATTTCTTCGCAAGTGCTGGCGTGACTGGTCAGTCAGTCACGGCGCTTTACCCGGCCGACAAGGCTGGGTAACGTCGGCGCCACAACATGATAAGGAATAGCGCATGAACGAGCTGGTCGATTACCGATTCGAGGACGGCATTGCCACCTTGACCCTGAACAACGGCAAGGTGAATGCCATCTCGCCCGAGGTCATTGCCGCGATGAACGACGCTCTGGACCAAGCCGTGGAGGCGCGTGCGGTGGTGATCATCACCGGCCAGCCCGGCATTCTCTCGGCGGGCTACGACCTCAAGGTCATGACCTCCAGCCCGCAGAATGCGATCAGCCTGGTCACCCAGGGCTCTACCCTCGCCCGCCGGCTGTTGAGCCACCCGTTTCCGGTCATCGTCGCCTGCCCGGGGCACGCGGTGGCCAAGGGTGCGTTCCTGCTGCTGTCGGCCGATTACCGGATCGGTGTCGAGGGGCCTTTCCATATCGGTCTGAACGAGGTGCAGATCGGCATGACCATGCACCATGCCGGCATCGAGCTGGCGCGGGATCGACTGGGGCGTGCGGCCTTCGAGCGCTCGGTGATCGGCGCGGAAATGTTCGACCCGGCCGGCGCGTTGCAGGCCGGTTTTCTCGATCAGATCGTCGCGCCCGAGCAGTTGCAGGCAACTGCGCTGGCCGCCGCGCAGCGGTTGCAGAAGCTGAACATGAAAGCTCATGCCAAGACCAAGCTCAAGGCACGTCGCGCGTTTCTGGAAACCCTCGACGAAGCGATCCTGCTCGATCAAGAGCAGGGCTTCTGACCGAAGTGGGCACGCCGGACCGCCGATTGCCGATAGGGGTGCACGACCGTACACTGATGGTTTCCGTTGAAGGTATTGCGCAGGATGCTCTACGCCGTTCGTCTCGTGTTGTTGGGGCTGCATTTTATTGCAGTGGGTGTGCTGGGATTGTTGCTCGGGCTGTGTCGACCGTTTCATCCCGACAACACCCGGTTGTTTGCCCGGCTTTATTCACTGCCCGCCAGACGGGTGCTGGGGGTAAAGGTCGAGGCGCAAGTGGATTCGCTGAACGCGCAGCCACCCGGTTTCGTGATGGTCGCCAATCATCAGTCCAACTATGACCTGTTCCTGCTCGGCGGTATCGTGCCGCCGCGCACGGTGGCGGTCGGCAAGAAGAGCCTGGGGCTGATCCCGCTGTTCGGTCAGTTGTTCTGGCTGGGCGGCAACATCCTGGTCAATCGCGAGAACGCCCGAGAGGCTCGCCGCTCGTTGCAGCTCACGTCGAAAACGCTGCGTGACCGCAGCACCTCCATCTGGATCTTTCCCGAAGGCACCCGCAACGGCACCGATGAACTGCTGCCGTTCAAGAAAGGTGCCTTTCACATGGCCATCGATGCCGGCGTGCCTATCGTCCCGGTGTGCATCAGCCGCTATCGGCGCACGCTGCGCCTGGGCCGCTGGCGCAGTGGCCAGGTGCGTGTGCGGGCGCTGGCGCCCATCGCCACCCAAGGCCTGACGCACAAGGACACCGCCGAGCTGCTGCAACGCTGCCGCGCCCAGATGCAGCAGACGATCGATGAACTGGACCACGAACTGCGCCGCGCCTAGACACTCCTATCCACAGCGGGCCCATACGGGCCGCCCCGCCAACCGAAGAAGTGAACATCATGGGCCGAGTGGTCGCCGCCGCCGTATACAGCGCGGGCAAGAAGATTACTGATATCAACCTCGACGAAGGCGCGCAGTGGGCACGGCGCCCAGGGCATTTCGTGTGGATTGGCCTGGAGCAGCCCAGCGCCGAGCAGATGAGCCAGTTGCAGAAGCAGTTCGACCTGCACGAACTGGCCATCGAAGACGCCCTGGAGGTGCACAGCCGGCCCAAGCTGGAGACCTTCGGCGATGCGCTGTTCATCGTCACCTACTCGCCCATTCGCCGCGACGACAAGGTGGAGTTCGTCGAGACCCATATCTTCGCCGGGCGTGGCTACATCATCACCTGCCGCAATGGCCATTCGGCGTCCTATGCTTCGGTGCGCAAGCGCTGCGAGGCCCGGCCACTGCTACTGGATCACGGTGAAGATTTCGTCCTCTATGCGCTGCTGGACTTCGTGACCGAAAACTATCAGCCAGTCAGTGAGACCATCCACGCCGAGATCGAAGCACTGGAACGCAGGGTGCTCGGGGGTTCGCTCAATGAGGCCGACATCCAGCACCTGCACGGGCTGCGCCGCGAGCTGCTGCGCATGCGGCGCTACGTGGCGCCCATGGTCGAGATCAGCGAGGAGCTGCAACGGCTGGATTTCCCGTTCATCGACAAGAACATGCGCCCCTACTTCCGCGACGTGCAGATCCACGTGACGCGGCAGATGGAAGACCTGGGCACCATGAGCGACATCGCCACGCAGACCATCGAGATCGGCCTGCTGCTGGAGTCGTCACGACAAAGCATCACCCAGCGCAAGTTTGCCGCCTGGGCTGCGATACTGGCCTTCCCCACGGCCATTGCCGGCATCTACGGGATGAACTTCGAAAACATGCCCGAGCTGAGTTGGCACTACGGTTACTACATCGTGCTGGGTGTGATCGTGTCCGGCTGCAGCGGTTTGTTCGCCGGCTTCAAGCGCGCCGGCTGGCTGTAGCCCGACGCGCAGAGCCGTCACCGCAGCCCGTTGCCCTTCACTGGGCGGGCTGAGTACCCTGCGCCACGAAACGCATCATCCACTCCGCCACGGTGATGCCGTGGTGATCGCGGTCGAGGCTGGCAATGGCTTGCTGGTACACCGGCTCGCCCAGGTGCTGCTGACGAATGTCGAGCAGCGCGCGGGAGTAGTCGTGGATGAATTCAGGATGACCCTGGAAGCACAGCACCTGATCACCGATCTGGTAGGCCGCGAACGGGCAGAATTCGCTCGACGCCACCACCGATGCGTCCTTGGGCAACGAGGTGACCTGATCCTGATGGCTGATGAGCAAGGTCAGGGTCTCGATTTCCGGGGTCATCCAGGCCGCGCGATTGGCCAGGCTGTACTCGTGGGTTCCCACGCCCCAGCCTTGGGTAGCGCGCTCGGCCTTGCCGCCCAGCAGGAGCGCCAGCAGCTGATGACCGAAGCAGATGCCCAGCAGCTTGTCGCCACGCTGGTAGCGCTCCAGCAAGAACGCCTTCAGCGTCTCGATCCAGGGGTCGGTGGCAAACGAGTCCGCTTTGCTGCCCGTCACCAGATACGCGTCGTACTGGGCATCGGCAGGCGGATACTCGCCATTCATCACGTTGAACACGGTGAACCGGGCAGGAATGGGTTGGCTGGCAAACAGCCTTTCGAACATGCGTCCATAGCCATGGTATTGCTCGACCAGTTCGGGCCGCAGGACGTCGGTTTCCAGAATGCAGATGTTGAGGGTCATAGGTCACTCGAAGAAGAGGGAACGCAGGTGACAAGCCTGCCCGTTAATCGATTCCGCTGGCAAGTGAAGCCGCTTCGAATTCAGCCGATGAACGGTAGATTGCCTCTGCAGACGGGCATTCCCGGTCTTGGCTGTCTAGCCCGGCATGTTCGAATTTAGCGGAAGAGTTCCTTAGTCGAACTCGATTCGAAAAACCCGTTGAATTGCAGCAAAGCGTTCTAAGCCGCGCCAATCAAGGGTTCTAAGGTAAAAGCATGACTATTGATGCCGCCGATTGGGTGCATCGAGTCGTGGGGGTGCACCTTTTCGCCAAGCTCAACCCAGGTTGTAGCACGCGTTGGCGCCAGGAAGAACATAACTCATAGGCAGTCTGCCATGTTCAAACATCCGAAAATCCGTCAGGCCGGACTCATCGTGTTCACCATGACCCTGGTACTGATCCTGCCCAATCTGGGCAGGTTGTTCAGTTGAACGGTGGGAGCCAGGCATGAAACCATCATCAGGCCCGCAGTCCCGGCGATGGCGCAGATTGAACGCCTAGCCTTGGGTCTGGCTCTGCGATTGGGGCTGGACAGCCACGCTGACGACGGGCGCACTCGGCGCGACCAGGACCTTGGCGTGCATCTGTTCGAAACCGCCACCGCGACGCATGCCGCGTACCGGGCAGGCGTCTAGGTAATCCAGGCCAACCGCCAGCTTCAAGTGGCGCTCGGGCCGCGCGAGTTGGTTGGTCACGTCGAAACTGTACCAGGCGTCGTCCAGCCAAGCTTCGGCCCAAGCATGACTGGCCATGTGCTCGGTGTCTTCGGTGAACAGATAGCCCGACACATAGCGCGCCGGGATGCCGAGGCTGCGAGCGCAGGCAAGAAACGCGTGGGTGTGGTCCTGGCAGACTCCGGCACCGCTGGCAAAGGCCTGAGCGGCACTGGTGTCCACGGCCGTTGCGCCGCTGGTGTAGGCGATGCGCTGGTGCAGGCCCTGCATCAGGTCGATCAGGCCATTGCGGTCGCGCCGGGTGCGGCACTGCTGGGCGGCGAAGGCACGCAGGGCATCGTCGGCGTCGGTCAGCCGAGTGAAGCGCAGGAACGGCAGTGGTGATTGCGTTTCATGTTCGGCTTCACGGGTCTCATCGATTTCGACCTGGCCACGCGCGGCAATGATGATTGCATCGTGAGGGTCGTCCAGAGTCAGCACATGCAGGATGTTGCCGAACGGATCGAGCTGGGCCCGTACCGGACGCGGCAGGTCCAGTTGCCAGCTCAGGATGCGCTGGCGCTCGCTGTCGTGGGGTGTCAGCCGCAGGTACTGGATGCTGGCTCGCACCTCATCATCGTAGTGATAGGCGGTTTCGTGACTGATGTTGAGCCTCATACAGCCTCCAGATAGGAACTGTGAATCGCGTTGCCCAGCTGGCGCACCAGTGGGATCTGTTCGTTCAACCACTCATGCAGGCCCTCGTCGAGGATCTCGCCGATGCCGGTGTAGCGCAGACGCGCGTCCAGCTCGGCCGCCAGACGCTGGGCCGGACGGCCGTTGGCACCGGGCAGGTCGGCGAGGATCTGGTTGATCTCCTCGGTACAGGCGCGCAACGAGCGCGGCACGTCGGCACGCAGCAGCAACAGCTCCGCCACCGGCTTGGCCGCCGGCGCGTCGCGGTAGATCTCGGTGTAGGCTTCGAAACTCGACAACGCGCGCAACAGCGCGCTCCACTGGTAGTAGCCACGTGCCGAGCTGTCGTCGACCGAATAGGCTTCATCGCCAAGCATTTCGTAACGTGCATCGAGCAGACGCAGGGTGTTGTCGGCACGCTCGATGAAGGTGCCCAGACGGATGAAGCGGAAGGCGTCGTTGCGCATCAGGGTGCCATAGGTCGCTCCGCGAAACAGGTGGGCGCGCTCCTTGACCCAGTCGCAGAAACGGCTCATGCCGTAGCGACCCACGCCCTGCTCGGCAATGCCACGGATCTCAAGCCACGTGGAGTTGATGTTCTCCCACATGTCGGCGGTGATGCGTCCGCGCACCGCATGGGCGCTGGCACGCGCCGCCCCCAGGCAGCTGTAGATGCTGGCCGGGTTGGCCGGATCCAGGGCGAAGAAATGCAGCAGGCGTTCGGCGTGCAGCTTGCCATGGCGCGCCAGGTAGTCTTCCAGGGTGCCGGTGATCAACAACGGCATGGCGATTTCATCCAGGCCGTCACCCCGGCCGTCCTGGGGCATCAGCGACAGCGAATAGCTGACATCGAGCATGCGCGCCAGGTTTTCGACGCGCTCCAGATAGCGCGACATCCAATACAGATCAGAGGCAGTTCTACTTAGCATTGGCAGGCATCCTTAATCCTCGACCACCCAGGTGTCTTTGGTCCCGCCGCCCTGCGACGAATTCACCACCAGCGAGCCTTCACGCAAGGCCACGCGGGTCAGGCCGCCGGGCACCACGCGGGTTTCGCGGCCGGCGAGGACGAAGGGGCGAAGATCGATATGGCGTGGCGCTATGCCGTTCTCGACGAAGGTCGGGCAGGTCGACAACGACAACGTGGGTTGGGCGATGTAGGCATGGGGCCGGGCCTTGATGCGCGCCCGGAAGGTTTCGATTTCCGCGGCACTCGCACACGGCCCCACCAGCATGCCGTAGCCACCCGAGCCCTGGGTTTCCTTGACCACCAGATCCGGCAGATTGGCCAGCACGTGGGAAAGCTCCGAGGGCTTGCGGCACTGCCAGGTCGGCACGTTCTTGAGGATCGGTTCTTCGTCGAGGTAGAAGCGGATCATGTCGGTCACGAAGGGGTAGACCGACTTGTCGTCGGCTACGCCGGTACCAATGGCATTCGCCAGTACTACGTTGCCGGAGCGATACGCAGCCAGCAGACCAGGCACGCCCAGCATGGAATCGGGGTTGAAGGCCAAGGGGTCGAGAAAGGCATCGTCCAGGCGGCGGTAGATCACGTCCACCGGCTTGGGTCCGTCGGTGGTGCGCATGAACACCTTGTCGTCACGCACGAACAGGTCGGCCCCTTCCACCAGCTCCACACCCATCTCGCGCGCCAGAAAGGCGTGCTCGAAGAACGCGCTGTTGAAGCGACCCGGCGTCAACACGACCACGCTGGGGTTGTCGATGGCGCTGGAGCTTTTCAGGGTGTCGAGCAGCAGATTGGGGTAGTGATCCACGGGTGCGATGCGCTGCGCCGCGAACAGCTCGGGGAATAGCCGCATCATCATCTTGCGGTCTTCGAGCATGTAGCTCACACCGCTGGGCGTGCGCAGGTTGTCTTCGAGTACGTAATAGGTGCCATCACCGTCACGCACCAGGTCGACCCCGGAGATGTGCGAGTAGATGTCGCGGTGCAGGTCCAGGCCTTGCATCGCCAGCTGATACTGCTCGTTGGCCAGTACCTGCTCGGCGGGAATGATGCCGGCCTTGATGATGCGCTGGTCGTGGTACAGGTCCGCCAGAAACATGTTCAGCGCCTTGACGCGCTGAATGCAGCCGCGCTCCACGATCCGCCATTCGCTGGCAGGAATGCTGCGCGGAATGGTGTCGAAAGGAATCAGCCGCTCAGTGCCCTGCTCGTCGCCGTACAAGGTGAAGGTGATACCGGCGCGATGAAACAACAAATCGGCCTCGCGTCGACGCTGGGCAAGCAATTCCTGCGGCGTCTCGGCCAACCAACGGGCGAACTCCCGGTAATGCGGGCGAACCTGGCCGTCGGCATCGTACATCTCATCATAATAGGTGCGGCTCATGCCGTACTCCTTGTCACCCGGATCCAAGAGCCTTCGCAAGGCCCGTGCCATCGGCATATGTGCCATTAAATCAAGTGCTTGGGATCCCTGATCGAGAACCGTGCACCGTTCTTGTGCGGCAATGTCCGAACGCCGATGACATACGCTTCATTGCGAAGCGGATTGTTCAAGCGGCTTGACTCTATGACCAGCATAGACAGAGTTGAATTCAATAGCTTGCGGCGTTAGCTGATAATTATTTCATCGAAACCGGCAAAAGCTTGGCGCTTGCTGGAATCCATCGAATTCCCATTCGCCGCTCCCTTGAGAGCGGCTTTTTTTTGCCTGTCATTCGATGGGAAGCGTGAACCACCATGCCGCTGTGGTTCACTCCGGCTCAGGCCTGCGGACGCCTGACTTCGTGCTTGACGCCCCAGCCTTCGATCTCACCGCCCAGGGGTTCGACGACGGCTTCGAAATCCTGCTCGAATTCACCGATGCCACCGTGGGTGGCGTACATCAGTTTGCTCAATTCCAGATGCCAGGCACCGTCGTCGCGCTCACTGATCTGGGCGTTGAGCGACTCGCCGCGAAACTTGCCGGCAGCCGTGCGCGCCCGGTCTTCATCGGGAAAGACCGCGTAGAACTCGATGGGATGGATGCGGGCGAAATCGAAGCCGCCCTCTTTCATGCGGCGTAATACATTGCTGCTGATGTCTTCTTGATAGGTTGTGCTCATGAATCGTCTCCCTCAGCAATAACGACGGATAGACTTTCAGTACTTCCAGAACCTCCTCGGGACAAGGAATGGGTGCGGTGCGGCGTCAGTGACGCAGCGCCTGGAATCGAGCGTGTCGCAAGAAGCGGGATGCAAAGACGAGCAGCGAGATCCTCAAGGACCTCGAGCGCAGAGTAACGCGAAGGCCGGGCCTGTGCCAATGGCCCGGATCACTCGCGGTTCACACGACTTCGGTAATGGCAGTGATTTCCACGCTGTGCTGAGACTTGAGCGTCTTGGCGACCGGCGAGGCTACGGTATCGGGAAGGTTGACTTCATCCAGCTCGGCGGCGACCGGGTACAGCCTGGAGCGCACGAGGGTCGCCGCCTCTTCGATCGACGGGCAGGTGTCAGCATTGATCGCCATGCTGTCCAGTACGCCATCCTTGTTGAAGAAGCTGATTTTCCACTCTTTCATTGTTGTACATCTCCTCGACGCAATTCAGGCAGGAAGCTGCTGGATAAGCTCACTCAACGTTGACTCGCAACGCCCGGCATTCGTTCCGGACGGCAGATTGCCGGAGGTGTACCGGAACGGGCTCGATCACCCCATGAAAAAAAGGCCCCGAAGGGCCTTTTCACAGAGCGTCAGCTACTTACTCCTGCTTGCTCTCCACGGCACCTGCGGTGTTGTCGAGCAGGCTCTTGGTCGCGGTCTGGATGAACGAGTCCAGCTTGGCCCGCAACTGCGGCACATCGGAGGCGTTGGCGTCGGTATCGGGGATCAACTGGGCGCCGAACTCGCGGCCCAGCTGGTAGCGATACAGGCGGGTGTCCATGTCGCGCGGCTCGACCAGAATACGGTCACCCTTGACGATGGCCACGGTTTGCTCGCTGCCCGAAGGCTTGATCACGGCGAAGCCAGGATCGCCTGCCGGCAGGTTGAGCAGGTCACGCCCCCAGCACTGGTGCTGGCTGGCGCCGCCCAGGCGACCCATGATGGTCGGTACCACGTCGGGTTGCGAGCCGACGGTGTGGTTGACCTTGCCGAACTTCTCCTGGATGCCGGGGCCGATGAGCAGCAACGGAATGTTGAAGCGACCCAGGTCCATCTCGGTGATCTGCTGCTCGTTGCCGAAGCCATGGTCGCCCAGCACGATGAACAGGGTTTCCTTGAAGTACGGCTCCTTGCGCGCCTTCTCGAAGAACTGGCCCAGGGCCCAGTCCGAGTAGCGCATGGCGGTCAGGTGCAGGTCCAGGCTGCCACGACCGGTGACCTTGTCCACCGGCAGTTCGGCCGGCAAGGCATAGGGCACATGGTTGGAAAGGGTCTGCAGCAGTGCATAGAACGGCTTGCCGGCAGCGCCGCGCTTGGCCAGTTCTTCGTTGCCACGGTTGAACATGTCCTGGTCGGACACGCCCCAGGTCGGATCGGAGAACACCGGATTGACGTAATCGTTGCGGCCGATGAACGTGGTCATGCCCTGGTTGCTGAAGAAACCGGACTGGTTGTCCCAGGCGAAGTCGCCGTTGTAGACGTAGACGTCGTCGTAGCCGCGCGCGGCGCTGAGCATCTCCGGCAGGCCGGACAGCTTGTGGCTGCCCTCAGGGGTCTGCATCAGGTATTCGAAGCCCGGCAGATTCGGGAAGCAACCCATGGTGGCGAACATGCCCTGATGGGTATGGGTGCCGCTGGAGAAGAAATGGTCGAACAGCAGGCCTTCCTGGGCCAGCTTGTCGAAGTAAGGCGTGATGTTGCCTTCGGCGCCCAGCGCGCCCACCGAATGACCGGCGAAGCTTTCCATCAGGATCACCACGACGTTCTTGATCGGCAGGGTGTTGGCCTGAGGCGGCTGGAAGTTGCGACGCACGGCGGCAGTGTCGTCGTCCACCAAGGTGTCATGAGGTGTGAGCAGCATGTCACGCACGGTGCTCTGCGCCTGATCCTGCGGCAGGGTCGCTTTCCAGATGTTGTCGCGGTCTTCGGACATGCGGCTTTTCGCGGCAGCGATCAGCGTCAGCGAACCGTTGAGGCCCAGCTGGTTGGCGAAGTTCGAATCGGTGGTGTAGGCATCACCCCAGCGCAGCGGCGGCCCCTGGCGCAAGGTGCCGCGCGCGGCGACCACGGCGATCAGCAGGATCACCACGAACACGCCCACTCGTGCGTACCACGGTGCAACCGAACGGCCGACATTGGCGGGCGCCGCGACCCGCGGACGGGTCAGGCGATCGAAGCCCTTGAACACCAGGCTCAGCAGCCAGGTTACGAAGGCCCAGGCCAGCAGGTAACGCACCACCGGATAGCCGTACCAGATCATGCTCAGCACGGTCTTGGGGTCTTCCTTCACGTACTGGAACACCAGGCCGTTGAGGCGCTGGTGAAACTCGCGGTAGAAGTCCATTTCCATCAGGCCGCACAGCAGCACCACGCTGGACGCGATGGTCAGCCATGCCCGGAACAGCCCGCGCCAGCGCATGGCGCGTGCGCTGAGCACGGCCAGCAGCAGTGGAATCAGCAGGTACACCACCAGGCGCAGGTCGAAGCGCAAGCCATTGAAGAAGGCTTCGACGAAGGTGCTGGTTGGGGTATCACCGATCATCTCGCGGTTGTACATCAGCAATGCCAGGCGCAATCCGCTGAGCATCAGCATGATCGCCAGGCCGCTGAGCAGCGTGTAAGCCAGGTGCGATTTGACGGTCGGTTGCAGTTTGCCGCGCGCGGCCTGCTTTTGACTCAAGGCGTCCGGAGTAGCCATGTGTAGGAAAGGTCCGTTGAGGTCTATTGTTGGGATCTGTTGGAAGTGCGTAGGGTAAATCTGGGCGCGGATTGTCCGTGAAGACAGGTGAAAATTCCGTTCAGATGCTACGCATCGGCCGCGAAACGGCGGTCGGGCCGAGGATGATACGTCGCCGGGGCAGGCAGGTCGAACCCGTTGCAGGTTCGACCTGTTTGATTCAGACCCGCACGTTGCCGCGTGGACCGGCGATTGCCCAGATAATCAGGCCCAGTACCGGCAGCAGGATGATCAGCAGTACCCACAGGACCTTGGCCCCGGTCGAGGCACCACTCTTGATGACGTTGATGACCGCCCAGATGTCCAGCGCGAGGATGATCAGGCCGATCAGGCTATTGAAAGTGGAACCCATGTGATACTCCTTGTGGATGGCATGCATCAACTAGGATAGCGGCGTGTCGCAGGGGTTCCGTGGTCGCCGTGCGAAAGGTGAAGGCTGCGTTCAGACGTGCACTGCCACGCGCAACGCTTCCAGGGCGGGCACGGCCCTGATGTGCAACTCGGCCCCCAGTGCCGCGACCCGATCGGCATCCTTGCCGTACACCAGCACCATCTGCAATTCATCATCCAGTGGCTGGCTGAAATCGAACAGCACGTACCCTCCCTGATCCTTGCTCATGGCAGCCAGTTGCACCTGGATACGATTGAGTGCAGTCAACGCATCGATCTTGTTCAACTGCTTGGGCTTGATGTTGAACGTGACGTCGGGCCCGAACGAATCGATGATCTGCTGCAGCAGCTCGGAGTAGGTATCGGCCTGGAAGATCACCGTGTCGGGCAGGCTGCCCACCACGACCCATTCGCCCAAGGGAATCGGAAAGCTGTCGTCGTAATTGATGTCGGGATTGGCAGTGAGGAACGCCTGGGGGTCGGCGTAGGCCTGGGCGGCCTCATCGGCGATGCGATCGATGTCGTCATCGCGCATGCAGCCGGAACTGATTTTGCCGATGAGTTCGACAAGTGACTGTTTCATGAGGCAACCCCTGCGGCGCTGGAAAATGGCCGCAAGGATAGCCGCAAATCAGCCAGACGGGTATCAGGCGGCCAGCTTCTCCAGCTGTTCGATGGTCAGCTTGGCACCCATGGCGCGTGCGGCGCCCAATGCATTGATGCCCTGAGCATCCACCGCAGCCGGGTTGGCCCCTTGCGCCAACAGGTACTCGACCATTTCCGTACGGTTGAACATGGCCGCCATCATCAGCGCCGTGCGTCCATCAGCCGAAGCGCCATCGACGGGGGCGCCCTCCTCTATCAGCAACTGCACGATCGGCAGGTTACCCTTGAAGGCGGCACCGGCCATGGGCAACTGGTTCTTGTCATTGGCAATCAACGGATCCGCCTTGTACCTGAGCAACAACCGTGTGGCATCGAGGTGACCATGATAGGTCGCCAGCATCAACAAGGTATCGCCGTTGTGGTTGCGCAGATTGGGCGGAAGGCCTTTTTCCAGCAGGCGTTCAAGCATCTGCGCGTCACCGTTGCGTGCAACATCGAACACCTGTTCGGCGAACTCGGCGGCTTCTTCATCGTTCATTTGACGAGCTTCGGGCTGGGTCATGGAAACCTCCTGGCAATGGATCACGGTAGACAGTGTTCCCGCTTGGGTTCAAGCCTGCAACAGAGCCTGGCTATCACCCGCGAATCGGGAATTTATTGGCGATTTGTGGTCATAGACAGTAGCGCCATGGGAAAAAATCCATTGCGCGCGCCTCACTCCCTCGCAACGACTCATCGCTCGCCTTACTCCGCCGCGCAAAATGCAGCATGTCAAATGGCTGTTCATGCAAATTGCACGGAGGGCAAAAAAAGCATAATCCCCAAGCTGCTGATTTATAAGGATTTTATTTTTAAAGAGACTTGGCACACTCGCTGCAACTACCTAGACATGCCTGCCAACTTGCTAGGAGCTGCACATGAACTTCCTCCACGAAAAATTCGTTTCCGTTTTCTCCGAGTACGAAGTGACCACCCAGCCACGCCCGGATGGTGCCGTCCTGCTGACCCTGCGTGACACCGATGGCAAACAGATCAAGCGTTCGATTTCCTACGCTCAACTGCACACCCCTGAGCAACTGACCTGGGTCATCAGCGCCATCCGCCGCGATCTGGCCGGTGAAGCCAGTCAGCTGCCAGCAATCAACATGCTGCAAAGTCAGAACCGCTTTGCCCTGCCGACCTACCATTCGGCCTGATTAGCGCAGCTGATCTATCCGGCAAGCTTGGCTTGGCCTGACTGATACACCCTGTTTCCTCTGCTCTGTTTCTTGCAAAACCCGATACCTGGCGCATCCTGGTACCGGGTTTTTTTTCGCCTGGACGAAGCTGGAATCAGTCATCCATCCGCGGAAACAGGTCGTGCACGGGCTGATCCACGTAATCGGGTCGCCAGCCATGGGAATCGGTGAGGATACGCAGGCCGACGAACCGTGCACGTTCGCCCAGGTCCAGCCAATGCGTTACGCCTGGCGGTACAGTGATCCGGTCGTCACGTTCGCAGAGCACGGCATACACGTAGTCACCGGCGTGCACGCTCAACTGGGCACGCCCGGCCACCACGCACAGAACCCATTCTCCCTCCAGCCGGTGCTCACGCAGAAGCTCGGCCTGGTTCGAGGCCTGCGGGCGGTGATCCTCGTCAATGCTGACGACGTCCACGCTCATGTAGCCTCCCTTGGCCATCCAGGCATCGACCTCACTTCGACAGGTCGCGATGACCTCTTCCGCGCTCGCCTCCCTGGACACGGGAAGCGTCGCTTCGGCGCGTTCAAAGCCGATGCCCAGCTCGGCCAGGGTCGCGGCGATGTCTTCAGGGTGGCTCAACACTTTGTTGGGGATGTCGGGCGTGCTGCGGTGATAGACGGTCAAGCGGCTCATGCAGAATCCTCGAATGGGGTCAGTGGCTGGCTGCGGGCGGGAGCGTTGCAGGCGAGCGTTTGAGCATGATCAGGGCGGCGGCGAATGCGGCGAGGCTAGCCAGAGCAAACGTCCCCGTGGCGCCCAGCGGTTGCCACAGGTAACCGGAGTACAGAGCACCCAGAGCGCCACCGACACCGGCCAACGTTGCGTACAGGGCCTGCCCCTGCCCCTGTTGATGGATGCCGAAGCTGCGTTGCACGAAATGGATAGCCGCGGCATGGAAGCTGCCGAAGGTGGCCGCGTGCATGAGTTGGGCGAGCACCAGCAGCCACAGGTGCTCGGCGAAACTGCCCAGTAACAGCCAGCGCACCGCAGCCAACAGGAAACTGGCGACCAGCACGTGGCGCAAGGAAAACCGCGCCAGGATCCGGCTCATGGCCAGGAACATCAATACTTCGGCCACTACACCGACCGCCCACAACATGCCGATCACCGCGCGGCTGTATCCCAACTGTTCAAGGTGCAGGGTCAGAAACGTGTAGTACGGACCGTGGCTGAGCTGCATCAGCCCCACGCACCCGTAGAACGCCAGTACGCCAGGGCGAACCAGTTGCTTCATGAAGCCGTCCCCCGGCGTTCGACGCGGGCCTTCGCCAACCGGTGCATTGGGCACCCAAGCACTGGCCGCGACGATCCCGGCCATGATCGCCAGCAGCGTATAGGGGTAGGCATCCAGACTCAGGCTTTCGAACACTCGGCCCAGGCCGACGACGGTCAGGATGAAGCCGATCGAACCCCACAGGCGGATCTGGCTGTAGCGCGCCGTCTGCCCCTGCAAATGGCCCAGCGTCAGGGTTTCGAATTGCGGTAGCACCGCGTGCCAGAAAAAAGCGTGCAGCGCCATGACCAGCGCCAGCCAGGCGTAGCTGGTTTCCAGCAGGATCAGCGAGAAACTGGCCAGCGTACACACCGCGCCGATGCGCACGATGGCCAGGCGTCGACCGGTGTAGTCGCCCAGCCAGCCCCAGAGATTGGGCGCCACGCAGCGCATGAGCATCGGGATCGCCACCAGCTCACCGATACGCGCACTGTCGAAGCCCAGGTGATGGAAGTACAGCGCCAGGAACGGCGCCGTCGACCCTAGCAGGGCGAAGTAGAACAGGTAGAAGGTGGACAGTCGCCAATACGGGACTGCATGTCCCGCAGGCGACGGCACCGCGCTCAAAGCTGGCCCAGCACCGGGGTATCGACCTTGACGTCGGCATTCTGCCCACGATGACGCAGCAGGTGGTCCATCAGAACGATGGCCATCATGGCTTCGGCAATCGGCGTGGCGCGGATGCCCACGCACGGATCGTGGCGGCCCTTGGTGATTATGTCGGCCGGCTGGCCGTGGACATCGATCGAGCGTCCTGGCGTGGTGATGCTCGACGTAGGCTTGAGGGCCAGATGAGCGACGATCGGCTGCCCCGAGGAAATACCGCCCAGCACCCCACCTGCGTGATTGCTGAGGAAGCCCTCGGGCGTCATCTCGTCGCGGTGCTCGGTGCCACGCTGGGCCACGCTGGCGAAACCGGCGCCGATTTCCACACCCTTGACCGCGTTGATGCTCATCAATGCATGGGCCAGATCAGCGTCCAGACGATCGAAAATCGGCTCGCCCAGGCCGGGCATGACGCCTTCGGCGACCACGGTGATCTTCGCGCCGACCGAGTCCTGGTCTCGGCGCAGCTGGTCCATGTAGGCCTCCAGCTCCGGCACCTTGTCCGGGTCGGGGCTGAAAAAGGCGTTGTCTTCCACGCCGTCCCAGCTCTTGAAGGGAATCTGGATCGGGCCCAACTGGCTCATGTAGCCGCGAATCAGGATGCCCTGGGTGGCCAGGTACTTCTTGGCGATCGCCCCGGCCGCCACGCGCATGGCGGTTTCGCGCGCCGAGCTGCGGCCACCGCCGCGGTAGTCGCGCTCGCCGTACTTGTGATGGTAGGTGTAGTCGGCATGGGCGGGACGGAACAGGTCCTTGATTGCCGAGTAATCCTTGGATTTCTGATCGGTGTTGCGGATCAGCAGGCCGATGGAGGTACCGGTGGTCCGCCCTTCGAACACGCCGGAGAGGATCTCGACCTCGTCGGGCTCCTGGCGCTGGGTGGTGTGCCGGCTGGTGCCCGGCTTGCGGCGATCCAGGTCGCGCTGCAGATCGTCCAGGGAGATCGCAAGGCCTGGCGGGCAGCCGTCGACGATGGCGACCAACGCCGGGCCATGGCTTTCGCCAGCGGTGGTGACAGTGAACAGCTTGCCGTAGGTATTGCCGGACATGCAGGGCGCTCCGCGAAATCAACCGAATCAGACAGGGCGCCAGTATACGCAGGGTCGACGGCCAGTTCATCCCTGAACCTTAGCCAGACGCCCCAGTCCAAATCGCACTTCCCTGGATAGTGGCTCGATGATGTTGCAGATGATGTTCCGATTGCTTGCCGTGTTCCTGTTCGCCAGCAGCGCCGCGGCACTGGCCGCCACGCCCGACATCGCCAGGCGCCCGATCGAGTTGCAGACGGCTCAAGGCACGTTGTACGGCTCGCTGCTGGTGCCCCGCGCCGACCGGCCGGTCCCTGTGGTGCTGATGATTTCCGGCTCGGGCCCTACCGACCGCGACGGCAACAATCCCGAAGCCGGGCGCAACGACAGTCTGAAGAAGCTTGCCTTGCTTCTGGCCCAGAACAACATCGCCAGTGTGCGCTACGACAAACGCGGTGTGGCAACCGGCCGCAAGGCCACGCCCGATGAACGCGACCTGAGCGTGGCGGGCTACGTCGACGATGCGGTGGCCTGGAGCGCGCAGCTCAAGCGCGATCCGCGTTTCGGCCCGCTGGTCATCCTTGGTCACAGCGAGGGTGCGCTGATCGCCACCCTGGCCGCCCAACGTGCTGGCGCCAATGCGGTGGTATCGCTGTCGGGCAGCGGCCGGCCCCTGGGTGAAGTGCTTCGCGAACAGATCGGCGAGCGTCTGCCGGCCGAACTGCAGCCGCGCAGCTATCAACTGATCGAGCGCCTGGAGGCAGGACAATACGACCCGGACGTACCCCAGCCCTTGCAGGTGCTGTTTCGCCCCAGCGTGCAGCCCTACCTGATTTCGCTGCTGCGCCAGGACCCTGCGCAAGCCTTCGCTGCATTGAAGATCCCGGCGCTGATCGTGCAGGGCAGCCACGACATCCAGGTGGGCGTCGGCGATGCGCAGGCACTGCAGCGCGCCAAGCCGGACGCGCAGCTGGCGATCATTCCCGGCATGAACCATGTCCTGCGCATCGTGCCGATGGACCTGCCGTCCCAGCTCAAATCGTACCGTGACCACAATCGGCCGCTGGCTGCAGAACTGGGCCGCGTCGTCGTGCCCTTCATTCAGGGGCTTTGAGCGGCGCTCTGCGCCGGGCGCACTCAAGAGTGGGTCGAGGTAGCCGATACAAGCTGCGTGAAGAGGATCGCGCCATGACCGAACAAGACCCGCCAAACGCCGACATCGATGAACCTGCGCAGGTGCCGCGGCCATGGGCCGAGGTCACCGCCGAGCAGTTCAGGATGCTGCGCCTGGCGCCCCTGCCCGCCGACCGGGCGACCGGCCCACGCCCGCTGCGTTTCGTGCAGTTCGGCCTGGCCGAGCGCCACGACCCGGCCCTGAGCCTGCTGCGGTTGGACATCCAACTGCCCGGCCAGCGTGTGCGCAAGGAACAGAACCAGCTGGACGTATGGGTCGACCACCAGCTCAAGCAGGTCACTCTGGGCAGCGAAGCGGGTCTGCAACTGGAGCCGGTCAACCGCGGCCTGGGCCGTTTCGTCATGGCCCAGGCCACCGCCTGGCTTCAGCGTCACTGGCCGCACTACACCCTGCAGGGCGCAGCGCTGTCGAGCAAGGAAGCGCTGCAACCGGCAGGCCTGGATCGCCGCGATCACGCCCTGCGCACCCAAGGCCTGAATGTCGAGTACGCCGACGTGCAACGCCTCAAGGGCCGCTATCACCCCATTGCCGTCAGCCAGTTGCTGAGCACCTGGAATCCGGAAAAGGTCCAGGTGGTCGAGGTGCTGGCGGCCAGCGAGATGCTGCAGCTGGCCGAACAGCAGTTGCAGGAGATGGAGCTGAAACTGCACACCCAACAGGAGCGGATCGGCAAGTTCTCGCGCGAAGAAGGCGGCCTGCGCTTCACCATCGCCTGCCTGATCGCGTTCGCCGTGTTCCAGGCCGCGTTGCTGATCTGGATCGCCACTCACCGCTAGCATCAGCCGCGGTGAAGCGGGCTTACGCGATCAGATCCGCGAAACGAACAGCGCCTGGTGCTGGCGGCACTGCTCGGCGCTGAGCATGAACACGCCATGCCCACCGCGCTGGAACTCCAGCCAGGCGAAATCCACTTCCGGATAGAGCGCCTCGACGTGCACCTGGCTGTTGCCGACCTCGACGATCAACAGGCCTTTGTCGGTCAAATGATCCGCCGCCTCGGCCAGCATGCGTCGCACCAGGTTCAAGCCGTCGTCGCCACAGGCCAGGCCCAGTTCCGGCTCGTGCTGATACTCGGCCGGCATGTCGGCGAAATCTTCGGCATCGACGTAGGGCGGGTTGGATACGATCAGGTCGAACCGCTGCCCCGGCAAACCTTCGAAACCATCACCCTGGACGGTGTAGACGCGCTCTTCCTGACCGTGCCGCTCGATGTTCTGATTGGCCACTTCGAGCGCCTCGAAGGACAGGTCGGCCAGGATGACTTCAGCTTCCGGGAAGACATCGGCGCAAGCGATACCGATGCAGCCCGAACCGGTGCACAGGTCGAGGATCCGCGCCGGTGGCTGGCTCAGCCATGGCTCGAAGCCGTTTTCGATCAACTCGCCGATCGGTGAACGGGGCACCAGCACCCGTGCGTCGACGATGAACGACATGCCACAGAACCAGGCTTCGCCGATCAGGTAGGCGGCCGGCACGCGCTCTTCGATGCGCCGCTTGAGCAGGTGTTGCACACGTACGATCTCGTCCTCTTCCAGACGGCAGTCCAGGTAGCTGTCAGCGATTTCGTAGGGCAGGTTCAACGCGCCCAGCACCAGCAGGCGGGCCTCGTCCCAGGCGTTATCGGTGCCGTGGCCAAAGAACAGTTCTTCGCCATGAAAACGGCTGACGGCCCAACGGATGTGGTCGCGCACGGTGCGCAAGCGGGAAGTGATCACAAAAGCTCCTCGGTCGAATCAAGCCGGGATATTAACAGAGGGCCGCAGGCGATTTTCGCCATGTTCGCTCAATCCGATTCACAGAACGGCTCCAGCAGAGGACAATGCGGCAAAAGCCCTAGCCAAAGGAGCCCCCGATGTCCGTTCCAAAGACGATGTTCCAACTCAGCGGCCGCGGTTTCCCGCCCACGCGGATCGCCAATGCCAGCCTGATCATCATCGATGCACAAAAGGAATACCTCAGTGGCGACCTGGCCCTGTCGGGCATGGACGAGGCGCTGACCAACATCACCAAACTGGTGGCTGCGGCACGCGCAGCCAAGCGTCCCGTGGTGCACATCCGCCATCTGGGCACCGTGGGTGGGTTGTTCGACCCCCAGGGGGAGCGTGGCGAGTTCATCAAGGGCTTCGAACCCCAGGGCGACGAAGCGGTGGTCGAAAAGCGCATGCCCAATGCCTTCAACAACACCGGCCTGCACGAACTGCTGCAGAGCTACGGTCATCTGGACCTGATCGTCTGCGGCTTCATGAGCCACTCCAGCGTCAGCACCACGGTGCGCGCCTCGAAGGACTACGGCTATCGCTGCACGCTGGTGGCCGATGCCTGCGCCACTCGCGACCTGCCCCAGGGCGATGGCGTGCTAGCTGCGGCCAAGGTGCAGGAAGCCGAAATGGCCATCATGCGCGACAACTTCGCTGCGGTCGCCATGACCGGCGATCTGCTCTGACCTTCAAGCCGGCCCGATCGCCATCGAGGAATCAATGAAGTCATCCCAAGGTTTCAATGCGCGCAGGCTCAGGAAGCGCAGTTCAGGTGGCTGGCGTTACCGTCTCGGCGCAGCGCTGGGTGCCGTGCTGCTGACCCTTGGCCTGCTGCTGGCCATGGCCGGCATCGCTACCTTGCTTGGGCATCCGCCCCAGGTGACCGGACTGGACACCACGACCACCGGCGCGGCCATACTGGCAGGCATCGGCGTGCTGGTTCTGTATCTGGGCCTGTGGTTCTGGCGGCGCAGCCGCCGCGGGATGCGCCGCAGCCGTGAACTCGATCTGGCCCCGCACCTGATGAAAAAGCACGATTGAGTCGCGTAGACTAGCGCTCCCGTGGTGGAGGCCTTCATGCAAGACGACGAATTTTCCCTGTTCAAGGACCAGATGCGCGGCGTCAAGCCGATCCGGCACGACCGTGCCGACACCGGCAAGCCCAAGGCCGACAAGGCCAAGCTGCAAGCGCTGCGTCAGGCTGCGACGGTGGGGACCAACGTCACGACCGTCGATGGCCTGTCCGATCAGTTCGTCATCGACGTCGGCCCCGAGGACGACCTGCACTGGGCCCGCGATGGCGTGCAGGAAAGCCAGATGCGCAAGCTCAAGGTCGGCCAGATTCCCTTCGAAGGCAGCCTGGACCTGCACGGCATGACCGTGGAAAAGGCTCGCGAAACCCTCTGGGCATTCCTCGCCGAAGCCACCCGTTTCGAAATCCGCTGCGTACGCGTGACCCACGGCAAGGCCGTGCGCCTGGACGGCAAGCGGCCGATGATCAAGAGCCACGTCAACACCTGGCTTCGCCAGCACCCGCAGGTGCTCGGCTTCACCTCCTGCCAGCCCCGCCACGGCGGCGCCGGCGCGGTTTACGTGATGCTCAAGCGCACCATGCTCGAAGGGCGTGACGAATAACGTAACATGTGGCTGACGGCCGAACCTTGAAGTGCGTACCCTTTTAGCTACGCTCGGGCGATGACCAAGAATATCCCGACATTGACCGTCAGTTTTTATCGCACGGAAGCCGGTAACGAACCAGTACGCGACTGGCTGATCCAACTGCCCATAGGAGATCGAAAGGCGGTTGGCACGGACATCAAGACCGTCCAGTTCGGCTGGCCGATAGGAATGCCGGTTGTACGCAAAATGGAAGTCGGACTGTGGGAAGTGCGGACCGATCTGGCAGACACTACCGCCAGGGTGCTTTTTACCGTCGAAGGCAGCACGTTGTTGCTACTTCATGGCTTCATCAAGAAAAGTCAGAAGACACCTGCCGCTGACTTGGCAACGGCCCGAATGCGTAAGGCAACACTCAAGAGGCACCCGCAATGAATCAGCACATGGGTTCGGATTTCGACGATTTCCTTGTCGAGCAGGGTTTGGCAGACGAGATTTCCGCTGCTGCGCTCAAAAGAGTCATTGCATGGCAGATCGCCGAAGCCATGAAACTCCAGAAAGTCTCCAAGAAAGTTTTGGCCGAGCGGATGCACACCAGCCGCACCGCAGTCGATCGGGCACTCGATCAGAACGATGCCGGCATGACCCTGGCCACCTTGGCCAGCGCCGCACGAGCTCTTGGTCAGCGCGTTGAAGTTCGGCTTGTGCCGGAGTGATAGTAAGAGCCATTTCAATACCATGGCGGTTTACGTGATGCTCAAGCGCACCATGCTCGAAGGGCGTGACGAATAACGCCCCGCTTGCACCCGTGCGAGCGGAGCCGTACCCTTCGCGTCTGCGAAATATTTTCCCACAGGTTTGATCATGTCCCTGGAACAGAACTACACCGAGATCCTTGGCCAGCTGGGCGAGGACGTTACCCGCGAAGGCCTGCTCGACACGCCCAAACGCGCTGCCAAAGCCATGAAGTACCTGTGCCGCGGGTACGAGCAGACCCTCGACGAGGTCACCAACGGAGCCCTGTTCAGCTCCGATGCGAGCGAGATGGTGATGGTCCGGGATATCGAGCTGTATTCGTTGTGCGAGCATCACCTGTTGCCGTTCATAGGGCGCGCCCATGTCGCCTATATCCCCAATGGCAAAGTGCTGGGGCTGTCCAAGGTCGCGCGGATCGTCGACATGTACGCCCGCCGCCTGCAGATCCAGGAGAACCTGGGCCGGCAGATCGCCGATGCGGTGCAGCAGGTCACCGGCGCGCTGGGTGTCGCGGTGGTCATCGAAGCCAAGCATATGTGCATGATGATGCGCGGCGTCGAGAAGCAGAACTCCTCGATGATCACCTCGGTGATGCTGGGCGAGTTCCGTGACAACGCGGCGACCCGCAGCGAGTTTCTCAGCCTGATCAAATAAGCCGCACCCCAATCTCGAGGACTGCCACATGTTGATGAAAGCCTTGCGTATCGGACTGGGCCAGGTAATCGTGGCGGGCGACCTGCTCACCCGCCCCCCGCGGCGCAAGCGCACCGCCGAGGCCCAGGCCGAGGTGGATCGCGCAGCCAGCGGGCTGACGCTCTATCAATTCCACGCCTGCCCATTCTGTGTGAAGACCCGCCGCACACTGCACAAACTCAATGTGCCGGCGAGCCTGCGCGATGCCAAGAACGACAGCGTGGCTCGGGAAACCTTGCTGGCCGAAGGCGGCAAGATCAAGGTCCCGTGCCTGCGCATCGAGGAAGCCGGCAAGGTTACCTGGATGTACGATTCCAAGGTGATCATCGATTACCTGAACCAGCGCTTCGCGGCAGCCTGATCGCTGTCGCCCAGCTGTATCGTCGATTGATCGCGCCGCTGTACCGCTGCTGGCCGGACACCTTGGCTTACCCTTGACCGACGCTGTTCAGGACAAGGATCCGACCGCCATGCCCAACCCCGTCACCTCTGCCCCACTGCGCCCGCTGGCCGACACTGCTCCCTCTGCGGTGGTGGCTGGCTTCATCGCCATGATGACCGGCTACACCAGCTCCCTGGTGCTGATGTTCCAGGCGGGTCAGGCTGCCGGCTTGACGACCGCGCAGATATCCTCCTGGATCTGGGCCCTGTCGATCGGCATGGCAGTGTGCAGCATCGGCCTTTCCCTGCGTTACCGCACGCCCATCACGGTGGCCTGGTCGACGCCGGGCGCGGCCCTGTTGATCACCAGCCTGGGCGGCGTAAATTATGCCGAGGCCATCGGCGCGTTCATCACCTGTGCGGTGCTGGTCACGATCTGTGGCCTGACCGGCAGTTTCGAGCGCCTGCTCAAGCGCCTGCCGGCATCGCTGGCCGCCGCGCTACTGGCTGGCATCCTGTTCAAGATCGGCAGCGAAATCTTCGTCGCCGCGCAACACCGCACCGCCCTGGTGCTGTGCATGTTCTTCACCTACCTGATCGTGAAGCGCCTGTCGCCACGCTATGCGGTGCTGGCAGCGCTGGTCATCGGTACGCTGGTGTCCGGGCTGCTCGGCCTGCTCGACTTCAGCCATTTCAGCCTGCAGGTGGCCCAACCACAGTGGACCACCCCGTCCTTCTCGCTGGCCGCGACCATCAGCATCGGCATTCCGCTGTTCGTGGTTGCCATGACCTCACAGAACATGCCCGGTATCGCCGTACTGCGCGCCGACGGCTACCAGGTGGCAGCCTCGCCGTTGATTTCGGTGACCGGCATCGCCTCATTGCTGATGGCGCCATTCGGTTCCCACGGCGTCAATCTGGCTGCCATCAGTGCAGCTATCTGCACCGGCCCACAGGCTCACGAAGATCCGGCCAAGCGCTACACCGCGGCGGTCTGGTGCGGTGTGTTCTACGCCATTGCCGGCACATTCGGCGCCACGCTGGCTGCGCTGTTTGCCGCACTGCCCAAGGAGCTGGTGCTGTCGATCGCTGCATTGGCGCTGTTCGGCTCGATCATCAACGGCCTGACTCAAGCCATGAGCGAGCCCAAGGAGCGCGAAGCGGCCTTGGTCACGTTCATGGTGACCGCTTCAGGGCTGACGCTGTTCTCGGTGGGCTCGGCGTTCTGGGGCATCATCGCCGGGGTCCTGACGCTGCTCATCCTCAATGCGCGCAAAGCCTGATACCTGAAGCATCATTAAAGGATTGTCATCAAGCCGAATGAACCGCACCTGCGGCGACGCTTTCACACCTGTAACTCCACATCACAGAGGACACATGTATGAATCGTTTCCAGGACAAAGTCGTGATCGTCACCGGCGCGGGCTCCGGCATTGGCGCGGCCACCGCGCTACGCTTCGCCAAGGAGGGCGCTCGCGTCGTGTTGGTGGGGCGCAACGCTGAAAAATTGGAAACCGTGGCCAAGGGCATCGGCCCCGGCCAGAGTCTGGTCGTCAGCGCCGATGTTTCGAAGTGGGAAGACGTGCAACAGTTGGTCAAGCGTGCAGTCGAGCATTTCGGCCAACTGGACGTGCTGGTCAACAACGCTGGTGTGGCCCCGTCGGGCGCCTTGACCGAGGCCTCGCTGGACGACTGGCGCAGCGTGATGTCGATTGACGTGGACGGTGTGTTTTACGGGTGCCGCGCCGCCATGCCGCACCTGCTCAAGAGCGGCGGCAGCATCATCAACGTGTCGTCGGTATCGGGCCTGGGCGGCGACTGGGGCATGAGCTTCTATAACGCCGCCAAGGGTGCGGTCACGAACTTCACCCGCGCCCTGGCGCTTGAATACGGCGGCCAGGGTGTACGCGTGAATGCCGTATGCCCTGCCCTGACCAAGAGCGAGCTCACAGCAGGCATGGCCGACGACAAGGCCCTGATGGACAAATTCGCCGAGCGCATTCCCATGGGCCGCGCTGCCGAGGCCGAAGAAGTGGCAGACGTGATCGCTTTCCTGGCCAGCCACGACGCGCGTTTCGTCAACGGTGTGAACCTGCCCGTTGACGGCGGGCTGCACGCCTCCAACGGTCAGCCCAAGCAGGCCTGATCAGGCGTTGATCTGCGCCACGACATCGGCCAGCGCCTGAGCAGGATCGGCGGCCTGGCTGATCGGACGGCCGATCACCAGATAGTCGGAGCCGGCGTCCAGCGCCTGGCGCGGGGTCAGAATACGGC
The DNA here is from genome assembly GCF_001423465.1 of Pseudomonas sp. Leaf129. Lineage (NCBI taxonomy): Bacteria > Pseudomonadati > Pseudomonadota > Gammaproteobacteria > Pseudomonadales > Pseudomonadaceae > Pseudomonas > Pseudomonas sp. Leaf129. The sequence continues at coordinate 461,134 of NZ_LMOC01000006.1, forward strand.
GCTGGTCATCCTGAGCACTGCCCGCCGGGCGAATGCCGGGAGTGACCAGCTGCAGTGCGGGATGCGCAGCCTTCAGGGCCTGAGCTTCAAGTGCCGAACAGACCAGACCGTCCATGCCGGCCTTCTGCGCCAGCGCCGCCAAACGCAGCACCTGCTCCTGTGGTTCGATGTCCAGGCCGATGGCGGCGAGGTCTTCTCGTTCCATGCTGGTCAGCACGGTCACGCCGATCAGCAACGGCTTGGCACCGGAGCGCTGTTCCAGCACTTCGCGACACGCCGCCATCATGCGCAGGCCGCCAGAGCAATGCACGTTCACCATCCAGACACCCATTTGCGCCGCAGCCTTGACGGCCATGGCGGTGGTGTTGGGGATGTCGTGGAATTTCAAGTCCAGGAATACCTCGAAGCCCTTGTCATTAAGGGTTTCGACGATGCCCGACGCACTGCTGGTGAACAGCTCCTTACCTACCTTGACCCGGCACAACGTGGGATCCAGCTGATCGGCCAGCTTCAGAGCCGCCTCGCGGGTTGGGTAATCCAGGGCGACGATGATGGGAGTCTGGCAGGCGGACATGGCGGGCTCTCTGAAGGCGGGTCGAAATCGGCGCGCATTGTAGCGGATTTTACCGGCTCGGGGGGTTGCCACGGTGTCCGCGCCAACATCAGGCGGCGTCGCCACAGGGCAGGAACGGGCTATGATGGAACCACTGCGACACCCTGTCGCTCCAATCTCTACAAGCGCCGCGCATCTTCGGCGCACTGTTCAAGGAGTGTCCTCATGCCCTGGTATGCCTGGTTGATCTTGTTGGTGGCCATCGGCTCGATCGTCGGTGGATTGCTGGTGCTCAAGCAAAGCGCGCAGAAACTGCCGTTGACCGACGAGCAGCTCAAGAAGGTGCACGAACGCAACGCCGAGATGGATGCCAAGGACGCACGAAACCGCTGACTGGTACTCAGCCTCCCGGGTGTCTTTGCGCCTTGGGAGGCTGGCTAGTCACTCTCATGGGTTATCCAAGAAAAAGCTGCATGAGGCTGTGCATAAGCTGGGTGCAATACCCTGCAGGCCACGGCCCACCAGCGTTTCCAGCCGTCGATTAAAAAACGAGCAGTTTCAAGGGGTTGTGCACATTCGACGTGCACCTGCCTGTGGATAAGCTTGGGAGAACACGCTGCAGGCCACGGGCCACAAGGCTCAGCGAAAGCTGATCATTTTTTGATCAGCTATTTTCTCCGCCCCACCCATCCTTGGCTGCGCCCTTGATTGCCTCAAGCAGCATGGCGAACGCCGGATTGTCATTGCTCTCTCGCCAGATCAGGTGCAGTTCGCTCTGCACGCCTTCCCCCAGATCAACATCGCGGAACACCACATTCTTGAAGACCACGCTGGTGGCGCAGCGCGGCACCAACGCCACCCCCATGCCAGCGTTGACCAGCGCCAGGATGGTCAGCGACGAACCCAGCCACTGCACGTATTGCGGGGTCACCTGAGCCGAACGCAGCATGCCGGTGAGCAATTCGTTGAACGGCGGATAGGCAGCGTGCGAGTACATCAGAAACGGTTCGCCGTCCAGATCCTGCACACGTATCTGGGCTGCATTGGCCAGCCGGTGGGTGGCCGACGTTGCCAGCACGAACGGTTCGCGCACCAGGCATTCGGTGAGGTAACCACTGTCGAGCAACGGCGCGCGGGCGATGCCCAGATCGATACGCCGGGCACGCAAGGCCTCGTGCTGCTGGTAGGTGTTCATTTCCGACAGGTCGATTTTCACCTGCGGTTGCTTGAGCCGCGCTTCGGCGATGACCCTGGGCAGGAATTCGTACACCGCACTGCCGACGAAGGCGATGTTCACCGAGCCGATGTCGCCATCGGCGAAGCGGCGTGCCGACACCGCAGCTTGCTGGGCACGCTCCAGCAGATTCTGCGCCTCGATGAAAAAGGCCCGACCCGCCGCCGTCAACGCCACGCTGCGCGTGCTACGGGTAAACAGCTCGACGCCCAGATGATGCTCAAGCAATTGGATCTGCCGACTCAGCGGCGGCTGCGTCATGTTGAGGCGCTCGGCGGCCCGGCGGAAGTTGAGTTCCGTGGCCACGGTGGTGAAGCAACGGAGCTGGCTGAGTTCGAACATTGATTCAACCTCGGTATCAATCAAGTGCCAACTTGAATTGGACTGAAACAATACCCCAAGTTCATGATCGAGCCCTCCAAAAAAAACAATGATCGGAGTGTCGCCCTTGAACGTTCAATCCGGTGCCGTCGACCCCAGCGTGCTCGCCAGCGCAGTGGCCAAGGTCAAGCGGCACGTGCTGCCGCTGTTCGTCGTGATGTTCATCGTCAACTACATCGACCGGGTGAACATCGGTTTCGTCCGCACCCACATGGAAACCGACCTGGGCATCGGCGCTGCGGCCTATGGTCTGGGCGCTGGTCTGTTCTTCGTTGGCTACGCACTGTTCGAAGTGCCCTCCAACATGCTTCTGCAACGTTTCGGCGCCCGTGCCTGGCTGACCCGGATCATGTTCACCTGGGGCCTGGTGGCCATGGGCATGGCCTTCGTTCAAGGCGAGACCAGTTTCTATGTCATGCGCTTCCTGCTCGGCGTCACCGAGGCAGGCTTCTATCCCGGCGTGCTCTACTACTTCACCCAGTGGTTGCCTGCCAGCGAACGCGGCAAGGCCATGGCGATCTTCCTCAGCGGCTCGGCCATCGCCTCGATCATTTCCGGCCCCATCACCGGCGCCCTGCTGAGCGTGACCGGGCTGGGCCTGCATGGCTGGCAGTGGATGTTCCTGATCGAAGGTGGCGCATCGGTGGCGCTGTGCGGGTTCGTCTACTACTGGCTGCAATCGCACATCCATGAGGCCAAGTGGCTTACCCCTGCCGAGCAGACGACCCTGAGCGGGGTGATCGCCGAGGAACAGCGCGCCCGTGAAGCCGAGCATGTGGTCAAGCCGTCGATCTTCAAGCTGCTCGCCGACACCCAGATTCTGGTGTTCTGCTTCATCTTCTTTTCGGTGGCGCTGACCATCTATGGCGCCACCTTCTGGCTGCCGAGCATGATCAAGAAAATGGGCAACGTCTCGGACTTCGAAGTGGGGCTGTTCAACTCCATCCCCTGGATCATCTCGATTGCCGCCATGTATGGCTTTGCAGCCCTCGCCGCCCGCTTCAAGCACCAGCAGGCGTGGGTGGCGACGACGCTGATCATCGCGGCTGGAGGTATGTTCATGTCGACCTATGGCGGCCCGGTGTTCGCCTTCGTCGCCATCTGCTTCGCTGCGGTGGGGTTCAAGGCGGCATCGGCGCTGTTCTGGCCTATCCCGCAGGCCTATCTGGACGCCCGGATCGCCGCCGCCGTCCTGGCGCTGATCAACTCGGTGGGCAACCTGGGCGGCTTCGTCGCGCCCACCGTATTCGGCTTTCTGGAAGAGAAGACCGGCTCGATCCAGGGCGGCCTTTACGGCCTGGCCGCGACCTCGGTGCTGGCCGCGATCGTGGTGTTCTTCGCCCGCACCCGGCCTCGTGGGCAGAAGCCCGATGACAAGCCACTGCAACCTGCCGCCGCACACTGACCGCCGCACCCCACAAGGAATGGCCCGCTGCGGCGCGCCTGCATACCGAGGAGAACGCCTGTGAAGATCAAACGTGTCACCGTCACCCCCATCGCCTTCCGCGACCCGCCATTGCTCAACGCCAGCGGTATCCACGAACCCTATGCCTTGCGCTCGATCATCGAGGTGGAAAGCGACAACGGCTACGTCGGCCTGGGTGAAAGCTATGGCGATGCCCCGGCCCTGGCCATTCAGATGGCCATCAAGGATCAACTGCCCGGCCTGGATCCGTTCAACCTCAATGGCCTGCGCCAGATCGTCGCCAGCACCGTGGCCCGGCACAAGCCGGCCAGCGTGAGCGGTGCCGAACTGGCTCCCGGTTCACATGCCAGCAAGGCCGTGACCAATGCCTACTCGGCCTTCGAAGTGGCGCTGCTCGATCTTCAGGCGCGGTCGCTGAATCGGCCACTGGTCGACCTGCTCGGCGGTGCGGTGCGCGATGAAGTGCCTTTCAGCGCCTACCTGTTCTTCAAGTACGCCGAGCACGTCGATTCGCCCTACCCGGCTGACAACTGGGGCGAGGCGTTGAACGAGGAGCAGATCGTGGGCCAGGCCAGGCGCATGATCGAGCAGTACGGTTTCAAGAGCATCAAGCTCAAGGCCGGTACCTTGGAACCCGAGCGTGAAGTGGCCTGCATTCTGGCGTTGAAGAAGGCCTTTCCCGACCATCCCCTGCGCATCGACCCCAACGGCAACTGGTCGCTGGAGACGTCGATCAGGATGGCCGAGTTGCTGGGCGACAGTCTCCAGTACTATGAGGATCCCTGCCCCGGCCTGGACGACATGGCCGAGTTGCACAAACGCACCGGGCTGCCGCTGGCGACCAACATGGTGGTGACCGACTTCGCCGAGTTCCGCCGTAGTGTCGAGCGCAACAGCGTACAGATCGTACTCGCCGATCACCATTACTGGGGCGGACTGCGCGATACCCAGGTATTGGCGAGCATGTGCCAGACCTGGGGGCTGGGGGTGTCGATGCACTCGAACTCGCACTTGGGTATCAGCTTGATGGCCATGGCGCATGTGGCCGCGTCGGTGCCGAATCTGGACTATGCCTGCGACACCCATTATCCGTGGCAGGAGCCGGACGAAGAGGTGATCAAGGGCGGCAAGCTGCCGATCGTCGATGGCTGCGTGAAGATCAACAAGACCCCTGGGTTGGGTCTGGAGCTGGATCGCGACCAGTTGGGCATGTTGCATGAGCAGTTCCTGCGCTGCGGGATTCGTTCACGGGACGACGTGCGGCAGATGGCTCGGTACAAGCCTGAGTGGAAGGCGGTGAAGCCGCGGTTTTGAGGATTGATGGTTTGATCCAAGGGCCTCTTCGCGGGCAGAGGGCTCGCGGATGCTTGCAGCGACTCGGAAATCCGTCCATGGCACCCTTGGATATTCGGATTTCCGAACGAAACTTTGACCCCTAAACCCCTGCTACCCGCCCGCCTGCCCCAGCCGACCTGACTCTGAGCCACATCCCCCCGCCTTGGCATGACTCATGCTCTACACTCTTCAACGAAACCGGCGCATACCAGCCGCCGAGCTTAGCCGTACCCCGAGGGCCTGCGGGCTCGATAAAAAAAACAAAGTCGAGGATTCACTGATGCGCATCGTTCCAAAACTCCTGAGCGCCGCCATTGCCGCCGCTCTGATCAGTACTCCAGCGTTGGCCGCCGAACTCACCGGCACCCTGAAGAAAATCAAGGATTCGGGCACCATCACCCTCGGTCACCGCGACGCCTCCATTCCCTTCTCGTACATTGCCGATGCGTCCGGCAAGCCGGTCGGCTACTCCCATGACATCCAGCTCAAGGTGGTCGAGGCCCTGAAGAAAGACCTCGACATGCCGGACCTGAAGGTCAAGTACAACCTGGTGACCTCGCAGACCCGTATCCCGTTGGTGCAGAACGGCACCATCGACCTGGAATGCGGTTCCACCACCAACAACGCCGAACGCGCTCAGCAAGTGGATTTCTCCGTCGGCATCTTCGAGATCGGCACCCGTCTGCTGAGCAAGAAAGATTCGTCCTACAAGGATTTCGACGACCTGAAAGGCAAGAACGTCGTCACCACCGCCGGTACCACCTCCGAGCGCATCCTCAAGTCGATGAACGCCGACAAGCAGATGGGCATGAACATCGTCTCGGCGAAAGACCACGGCGAGTCCTTCCAGATGCTCGAATCGGGCCGTGCCGTCGCCTTCATGATGGACGACGCCCTGCTCGCCGGCGAAATGGCCAAGGCCAAGAAGCCGACCGACTGGGAAGTCACTGGCACACCGCAGTCCTATGAAATCTACGGCTGCATGGTGCGCAAGGGCGACGAGCCGTTCAAGAAAGCCGTCGACGATGCCATCAAGGCAACGTTCGCCTCGGGCGACATCAATGGCATCTACGACAAGTGGTTCAACCAGCCAATCCCGCCAAAAGGCCTGAACCTGGGCTTCCCCATGAGCGACGAGCTCAAGGCGTTGATCGCCAACCCCAACGACAAGCCGGCTCCCGACAAGAAGTCGTAAGTACCACCCTGATTTCACCCGAACGCCGCCCGGCGCTCGGGTGAAAGCCTGTGCCCGTGAATCAATTTCCGAGGGGTATTCCCCATGAATTACAACTGGGACTGGAGCGTCTTCTTCAAGTCCACTGGCGTCGGCAGCGAGATCTACCTGGATTGGTACATCTCCGGCCTGGGCTGGACCATCGCCATTGCCGTGGTCGCCTGGATCATCGCCCTGCTGCTGGGCTCGGTACTGGGTGTCATGCGCACCGTGCCGAGCCGCTGGGTCTCGGGTATCGCGACCTGCTACGTCGAGCTGTTCCGCAACGTGCCGCTGCTGGTGCAGCTGTTCATCTGGTATTTCCTGGTACCCGACCTGCTGCCCGAAGGCATGCAGGAGTGGTACAAGCAGGACCTCAATCCGACCACCTCGGCGTTCCTGAGCGTGGTGGTCTGCCTGGGCCTGTTCACCGCTGCGCGGGTCTGCGAGCAGGTGCGTACCGGTATCCAGGCGTTGCCGCGCGGCCAGGAATCGGCCGCCCGAGCGATGGGTTTCAGCCTGTCGCAGATCTACTGGAACGTGCTGCTGCCCCAGGCCTACCGCATCATCATTCCGCCGCTCACCTCCGAGTTCCTCAACGTGTTCAAGAACTCGTCGGTGGCCTCGTTGATCGGTCTGATGGAACTGCTGGCGCAAACCAAGCAGACCGCGGAGTTCTCGGCCAATCTGTTCGAGGCTTTCACCCTGGCCACGCTGATCTACTTCACCCTGAACATGAGCCTGATGCTGTTGATGCGGGTGTTCGAGCGCAAGCTTGCCGTGCCTGGGCTGATCTCCCTGGGAGGTAAATGATGGACTTCAGTGGAATCATTCCAGCCCTGCCGGGCATGTGGAACGGCATGGTCATGACCTTGCAGCTGATGGTGCTGGGCGTCATCGGCGGCATTGCGCTGGGCACTGTGCTGGCCCTGATGCGCCTGTCGTCGAACAAGCTGCTGTCGCGCTTCGCCGGCGCCTACGTCAACTACTTCCGCTCCATTCCGCTGCTGTTGGTGATCACCTGGTTCTACCTGGCGGTGCCCTTCGTGCTGCGCTGGATCACCGGCGAAGACACGCCGGTGGGCGCCTTCACCTCGTGCCTCGTGGCCTTCATGATGTTCGAGGCCGCGTACTTCTGTGAAATCGTGCGCGCCGGTGTGCAGTCCATTTCCAAGGGTCAGATGGGCGCCGCGCAAGCGCTGGGCATGAACTACGGTCAGACCATGCGCCTGATCATCCTGCCCCAGGCGTTTCGCAAGATGACCCCGCTGCTGTTGCAGCAAAGCATCATCCTGTTCCAGGACACCTCGCTGGTCTACACCGTCGGCCTGGTGGACTTCCTCAACTCGGCGCGTGCCAGCGGCGACATCATCGGTCGGGCCAACGAGTTCCTGATCTTCGCCGGCGTGGTGTACTTCGTCATCAGTTTCAGCGCCTCCCTTCTGGTCAAGCGTCTGCAAAAAAGGTTAGCCGTATGATCTCCATCAAGAACATCAACAAGTGGTATGGCGACTTCCAGGTGCTCACCGATTGCAGCACCGAGGTCAAGAAAGGCGAAGTGGTCGTGGTATGCGGTCCCTCGGGTTCGGGCAAGTCGACCCTGATCAAGTGCGTGAATGCCCTGGAGCCTTTCCAGAAGGGCGACATCGTGGTCGACGGCACCTCCATCGCCGACCCCAAGACCAACCTGCCCAAGCTGCGCTCGCGGGTGGGCATGGTGTTCCAGCATTTCGAGCTGTTTCCGCACCTGACCATCACCGAAAACCTGACCATCGCGCAGATCAAGGTGCTGGGCCGCAGCAAGGAAGAGGCCACGAAAAAGGGCCTGCAACTGCTCGAACGCGTCGGCCTGTCGGCCCACGCGCACAAGCACCCCGGCCAGCTGTCCGGTGGCCAGCAGCAGCGTGTGGCGATTGCCCGTGCGCTGGCGATGGATCCGGTGGTCATGCTGTTCGACGAGCCGACTTCGGCGCTCGACCCGGAAATGGTCAACGAAGTGCTCGACGTGATGGTGCAACTGGCCCACGAAGGCATGACCATGATGTGCGTGACCCACGAGATGGGCTTCGCGCGCAAGGTTGCCAACCGGGTGATCTTCATGGACCAGGGACAGATCGTCGAAGACTGCCCCAAGGAAGAGTTCTTCGGCGATGTCAGCGCGCGCTCAGACCGCGCTCAGCAATTCCTCGCCAAGATCCTGCAGCACTGATGACCGGCCGTCCTGCGCCCGCGCTGTCGGGCGCGGGACGCTGGCTGCTTGAAGGCGACTGTGATGAAATGCCTGCCCGCCACAAAGCCTGACCTGATCGTGAAGCCCCGCCTGATTCGCCAACTGTTCCTGCCGCCCCTGATCCTGCTGTTGACGCTGGGCCTGGGCTACGTGGGCTTTCTGGTCAGCGAGCATAACAGCATTCGCGCCCTCTCCGAGAACGGCGAGCGCCAGCTCGAACTGCACGCGCGTGCGGTCGAAAGCGAAATCACCAAGTACACCTACCTGCCCAGCCTGCTGGAGCTAGAAGACAGCGTCTCGACCCTGCTCAACGACCCCGACGGCGAACATCGCCAAGCGGTCAACGACTACCTGGAAGGCCTGAACCGGCGCAGCCGCAGCCGCGCCATCTATGTGCTCGACACCACCGGCCGCGTGCAGGCCACCAGCAACTGGCGCGATGCCGACAGCTTCCTCGGCGAGGATCTGTCCTTCCGCGGTTACTTCCAGGCGGCCATTCGCGGCCAGCCCGGTCGCTTCTACGGCATCGGCAGCACCACCGGCGAACCCGGCTACTTCCTTGCTCATGGGCTTGAGGAGCACGGCAAGCTGATCGGCGTGGCAGTCATCAAGGTGCGCCTGGAGGCGCTGGAGGAACGCTGGCAGAAAGCTCGGCTGGAAGCCTTCGTCAGCGACGAGAACGGCATCATCATCCTCTCCAGCGATCCGGCACGGCGGCTGAAGTCGATACGCCCGCTGACCCCGGAAATCAAGGAGCGCCTGGCGCGCAGCCTGCAGTATTACTGGTGGCCGCTCAACGAGCTCGAACCCCTCGCCCGCCAGAGCCTGGCCGATGGCGTGGAGCTGCTGACCTTCGCCACCCACACCGACAAGCCGGGCAAGGACATCAACGTCACCTACCTGTCGCAGTCACGGCGCCTGGCCGACACACCCTGGCGTTTCACGTTGCTCACCTCCCTGCAGGACCTGCGTCACGAAGCCATCGTCCAGGGCGTGCTGGTGGCCGTGGCGTTTGCCTTGCTGGCCTTCCTGCTGATCGCCTGGAACGAGCGACGCAAGGTGCTGGCCACCCGCCTGGCCGCTCGTGAGGCATTGGAACAGGCCAACAGCCACCTGGAGCGCCGCATCGCCGAGCGAACCCAGGACCTGCGCGCCAGCAACGAACGGCTCAAGGGCCAGATCCGTGAACGCCGCCAGGCCGAAGAAACCTTGCGCAAGGCTCAGGATGAGCTGGTCCAGGCAGGCAAGCTGGCGGCCATCGGGCAGATGTCGACCAGCATCGCCCACGAGCTCAACCAGCCGCTGGCAGCGCTGCGCACCTTGTCGGGCAATACCGTGCGCTTCCTGGAGCGCGGAGCGCTGGACACGGCCAGCACCAACCTGAGCACCATGAACGAACTGATCGATCGCATGGGCCGCATCACCGCCAGCCTGCGCTCCTTCGCCCGGCGTGGCGACGACAAGGGCCAGGCCAGTCTGGGCAAGGCCCTGGACGGTGCGCTGCAGGTGCTGTCCAGCCGCATCGAGGCCAGCCACCTGAGCGTGCAACGCACGTGCGCCGAGCTGCAACTGGCCATTGACCAGACCCGTCTCGAGCAGATTCTGGTCAACCTGATCGGCAACGCGCTGGATGCCACCGCTGGCGCATCGGAACCGACGCTGTGGCTGGACGGCCGCATGGAGGGTGAGCGCTACGCCCTGCGCGTGCGCGACAACGGCCACGGCATCGATGTCGAGACCCGCAAGCACCTGTTCGAACCGTTCTTCACCACCAAGCCCGGCGATCACGGCCTGGGCCTTGGCCTGACCCTGTCGGCCAGCCTGGCGGCCGCCGCCGGTGGCAACCTGGCCGTCGAGCACCCGGCCGACGGTGGCACCACTTTCATTCTCAGCCTGCCGCTTGCGGCAGCGTCGCCCAGCGAGTCGCCATGAACGCCTTGACCGTCCTGATCGTCGAAGACGACCCCCATGTACTGCTCGGCTGCCAGCAGGCCCTGGCGCTGGAAGACATTCCCAGCCAGGGCGTGGCCAGTGCCGAGGCCGCGCTGGCGTGCATCGGCGACGACTTCGCCGGCATCGTCGTCAGCGATATCCGCCTGCCCGGCATGGACGGCCTGGAACTGCTGAGCCAACTCAAGGCGCGTGACCCCAGCCTGCCGGTGGTGCTGATCACCGGCCATGGCGACATTTCCATGGCGGTAGGTGCCATGCGCAGCGGCGCCTACGACTTCATGGAAAAGCCCTTCTCGCCCGAACGCCTGGTGGACGTGGTCCGCCGCGCGCTGGAGCAGCGCGGCCTGGCCCGCGAGGTCAGCTCGTTGCGTCGGCAACTGGCCGAGCGCAGCTCCCTGGAGGGTCGCATCATCGGCCGCTCGCCGGCCATGCAGAACCTGCGCGAGCTGATCGCCAATGTCGCGGACACTTCGGCCAACGTGCTGATCGAAGGCGAAACTGGCACTGGCAAGGAGCTGGTCGCCCGCTGCCTGCACGACTTCAGCCGCCGTCAGCCACAGCCGTTCGTGGCGCTCAACTGCGGCGGGCTGCCGGAACAGTTGTTCGAAAGCGAGATTTTCGGTCACGAGGCCAATGCTTTCACCGGTGCCGGCAAGCGCCGCATCGGCAAGATCGAACACGCCGACCAGGGCACGCTGTTCCTCGACGAAGTGGAAAGCATGCCCATCCCCTTGCAGATCAAGCTGCTGCGGGTGCTGCAGGAGCGCACCTTGGAACGCCTGGGTTCGAACCAGAGCATTGCCGTGGATTGCCGCCTGATCGCTGCCACCAAGTCGGATCTGGACGCGTTGAGCCGGCAGAACCAGTTCCGAAGCGATCTGTATTACCGCCTCAACGTGGTCACGCTGGAGCTGCCGCCACTGCGCGAGCGTCGTGAGGACATTCTCGAGCTGTTCCAGCATTTTCTGCAGCTGGCCGCCTTGCGCTTCGACCGCGAGCCGCTGGAACTCGATGCGCAGACGGTGTCGCGCCTGATGAGCCACGACTGGCCCGGCAACGTCCGCGAACTGCGCAACGTGGCCGAGCGCTATGCGTTGGGCCTGCCGGCCTTCAAGAAGAACGATGCGGCCAGCGTGGTCAGCCTGGGCTTTTCCGAAGCGGTGGAGGCGTTCGAGCGTAGCTTGCTGACCGAGGCTCTGCAGCGAACGGCGGGCAACCTCAGCCAGGCCAGCCAGGAGCTGGGCATGGCCAAGACCACCCTGTTCGACAAGGTCAAGAAGTACGGGCTGAACTGATAGGTGTGGTTGGCTTGCGGGCCTCTTCGCGGGCAGAGACCCGCTCCCACAAGTCAACGCTCAACCAGCTTTTTTGTGGGAGCGGGTCTCTGCCCGCGAAGAGGCCCTACCTGACACCCCAAAACCCGTTACAACCCCGCCAACACCCCTTCACGCTGCCGCTGCTGCGCCAGGTACGGCAGCACCGCCCCCAGCAGCGGGGCCTTGAAGGCTTCCTGGAAGCGATGCGCCAACCCCGGTATCAGCCGCAACTGGCTGCCCTTGATATGCGCCGCCAGATGCACCCCGTGCATCACCGGCAGCAGCGGATCGGCCGTGCCATGCACCACCAGCGTCGGCACCCGCAGGCGGTTGAGCAAGGCCACCCGGCTGGGCTCGGCCAGAATCGCCATGACCTGTCGCTGCACCCCCAGTGGATTGAAAGCCCGGTCGTATGACACCTGCGCCTGATGCAACAACTCGGCGCGATCGTCGGCGACCTGCGGGCTGCCCAACGCTGCCAGCAAGTCAGCCTGCTGCTGCAGCGCCAACTCCCGGCTCGGCGCGCTGCGCTTGGCCAGCAGCTGAAGCAAGGCTGGACGTGGCTCCGGCAGGCCCGGCGCGCCGGAACTCGACATGATCAGCGTCAGGCTCTGCACCCGCTGCGGCGCACGATCGGCCAGGTGCTGGGCGATCATCCCGCCCATGCTCGCGCCCAACACGTGGAAGCGCTGCACCTGCAGCGCATCCATCAAACCCAGCGCGTCATCGGCCATGTCGGTCAGGCTGTACGGCGCCGACACCGCCAGGCCCAGCTTGTAGCGCAGCACCTCGAAGGCCAGGTTGGCCGACGACGGCGGCTGCGACCAGGTCGACAGGCCGACATCGCGATTGTCGTAGCGAATCACCCGAAAGCCCTGCTCACACAGGGCGCTGACCACTTCGTCGGGCCAGTCGATCAGTTGTCCACCCAGCCCCATCACCAGCAACAGCGCTGGGTCCTGGACGCGACCGATACTTTGATAGGCCAGGCTGACTTGAGCCAGTGGAGCGTGTTGAAGCGGAACATCGACATCGCAGCGTGCAGCTGCAAAAACCCACTGACCGCACAGCAGCGCGGTCAGAAACACCCATAGACGCATGACTTGCACCAGAACGCAGAACCCCATTGAGGCGCGAGTCTGATGACTTTTCGTACATCGCGCTGCCACACTTCTGTGACGGTTTGATGAACTCCGCTGTACGGTCTGTGGTTCGCGCTCAGGCCAGCCGTTGCCGGGCCTGGCGCGCGGCCGCGACCATGTTGACCAGCGCCGCTTCGGTTTCGGGCCAGGCACGGGTCTTCAGCCCGCAGTCGGGGTTGACCCACAACCGTTCGGCCGGGATACGCGCTGCGGCAAGGGTCAGCAAGCGCAGCATCTGTTCGGTGTCCGGGACCCGCGGTGAATGGATGTCGTACACGCCTGGACCAATGTCATTGGGGTACTCGAACGCTTCGAAGGCCTGCAACAACTCCATGTCCGAGCGCGAGGTCTCGATGGTGATGACATCCGCGTCCATGGCGGCGATGGCCTCGATCACGTCGTTGAATTCGCTGTAGCACATGTGCGTGTGAATCTGCGTCGCATCGGCCACGCCACTGGCGCACAGCCTGAACGCCTGCACGGCCCATTCCAGGTAGACCGGCCACTGGGCCCGACGCAGCGGCATCCCCTCGCGAAACGCCGCTTCGTCGATCTGGATGATGCGGATCCCGGCGCGCTCCAGGTCCTGCACTTCGTTGCGGACCGCCAGGGCCAACTGCCGTGCCTGGACTTCCCGCGGCAGGTCTTCGCGGGCGAACGACCACATCAGCAGGGTCACCGGACCGGTCAGCATGCCCTTGACCCACTTGCCGGTCTGTCGCTGGGCATAGGTGATCCAGTCCACGGTCATGGCGCGCTCGCGGCTGATGTCACCATAGATGACCGCCGGTTTGACGCAGCGCGAACCATAGCTTTGTACCCAGCCGAAGCGGGTGATCAGGTAGCCATCCAACTGCTCGGCGAAGTACTCGACCATGTCATTGCGCTCGGCCTCACCATGCACCAACACATCCAGACCCAGACGCTCCTGGACCTGGATCGCATGGCGAATCTCCACATGCATCGCGTCGGTGTAGTCATTGGCCGAGAGCTTGCCGGACTTGTACGCCTGGCGAGCCAGACGAATCGACGCAGTTTGCGGGAAGGAGCCAATAGTGGTGGTAGGAAACGCCGGCAAGCGCAGGTGCGCCCGCTGTACGTCGATGCGTGTGGCGAAGGCCGACGAACGCTGCGTGTCGGCAGGCGTCACCGCTGCGAGGCGCGCTTGCACGGCCGGCTTGTGAATGCGCGGTGAGTGCTCGCGACTGACCCTTACCGCCTGACTCTGCGCCAGCGCCTGCTTTACCTGCAGCGCTTCGGGCGTGTTCAGAGCCTGCACGAGCACGGCGATTTCCTCGCACTTCTGCACGGCGAAGGCCAGCCAGCTCTTGAGTTCGGCATCGAGCCGGTCCTCGCGGCGCACATCGACCGGGCTGTGCAGCAACGAGCAGGAACTGGCCACCCACAGATTGGCGCCGAAACGCTCGCGGGCCTGCTGCAGGTGCGCAAGCGCCGCCTCCAGGTCGCAGCGCCAGACGTTGCGGCCGTTGACCACTCCGAGCGAGAGGACCTTGTAGGTGGGCAGGCGATCGAGCACTGCCGGCAGTTGCTCGGGCGCGCGCACCAGGTCGACGTGCAGACCATCTACCGGCAGGCCCGCAGCCAGGCCGAGGTTGTCGTCCAGGCTGGCGAAGTAGGTCGCCAGCAGCTTCTTCAGCGGTGAGTACTGGAGAATGTGGTAGGCGCGCTCGAACGCATTCTTCCAGTCCTGGGGCAAATCCAGGCCAAGGATCGGTTCGTCGATCTGCACCCATTCCACCCCTTGCCGGGCCAGGCGCGAAAGGATCTCACCGTACACCGGCAACAGCCGTTCCAGCAGGTCGAGCTTGTCGAAGGCCGAGCCCTTGGCCTTGCCCAGCCACAGGTACGTGAGCGGCCCGATCAGCACGGGCTTGACCTTGTGACCGAGCGCGACGGCCTCGTCGACCTCTTCGAACAGCTGCTCCCAACTGAGCACGAAGCGCTGGTCGGCAGAAAATTCAGGCACCAGGTAGTGGTAGTTGGTATCGAACCACTTGGTCAGCTCCAAAGCATGCTGGGTCTCGCCCGCTGCACCGCCGCAACAGCTTCCGGCACCACGCGCCATGGCGAACAACGTGTCGAGCGTGGGCCTGCCATCGGCACCCAGGGCATCGGCGAAACGGCTGGGCACCACGCCGAAGGCAGCCGAGTGCGCGAGCATCTGGTCATACCAGGCGAAGTCGCCCACCGGCAACAACTCGAGGCCAGCCTGCGCTTGCAACTGCCAGTGGCGGGCGCGCAGCTCGCGGCCGGTCTGACGCAGGGCTACCTGGTCAAGATCGCCTTTCCAATACGCTTCGAGCGCCTTCTTCAGTTCGCGGTCAGCGCCGATACGAGGAAATCCGAGGGTGTGGGCCAGTGCCATGAGTGCAGCTCCTTGTAAATGATGGCGCCATTGTCGACAACCACACCAACATGAGACAAACTCAATCTTTTCGTGTTGATCACAAGTTCTACTCATGGAGACCAAGGTGCTCGAAATCCGTCACCTGAAAACCCTGCACGCCCTGCGCGAGGCCGACAGCCTGGTGGAAGCCGCCGAGCGCCTGCACCTGACCCAGTCGGCGCTGTCCCACCAGTTCAAGGAACTGGAGGAGCGCCTGGGTATGCAACTGTTCGTGCGCAAGACCAAACCGATTCGCTTCACCAGCGCCGGGCTGCGCCTGCTGCAGCTGGCCGACGCCACACTGCCGTTGCTGCGCGGCGCCGAGCGTGACATCGCTCGTCTGGCCGGCGGCACCGCAGGCCGGCTGCACATGGCCATCGAATGCCACAGCTGTTTCCAGTGGCTGATGCCGACCATCGACCAATTCCGCGATGCCTGGCCGGAAGTGGAACTGGACCTGGCCTCCGGCTTCGCTTTCGCACCCTTGCCGGCCCTCGCCCGTGGCGACCTGGACCTGGTGGTGACCTCCGACCCGCTGGAGCTGCCGGGCATTACCTATGTCCCGCTGTTCACCTACGAGGCCATGCTGGCGGTGGCCAACCAGCACGTACTGGCAAGCAAACCCTTCATCGTGCCCGAAGACCTGGCCAGCGAAACCCTGATCACCTACCCGGTGGAGCGCGACCGGCTGGACATCTTCACCCGCTTCCTCGAACCGGCCGACATCGAGCCGGCGCAGGTACGCACCTCCGAGCTGACAGTGATGATGATGCAGTTGGTGGCCAGCGGTCGCGGCGTCTGTGGCATGCCCCACTGGGCGCTGCACGAATACAGTTCGCGCGGCTATGTGAAGGCCAAGCGCCTGGGCGACAAGGGCCTGTTTGCAACGCTGTACGCAGCGGTGCGCACCGACATGCTCGACGCGCCCTACATGCGTGACTTCCTGCTGACTGCCAAGGACACCTCGTTCTCCACCCTGGACGGCGTCAGCGCCGTACGTTGAGTCCGGCAGGCCAAGCACTATTTAAGTAGCGCCCTGGCGCCTCGCTCACGGTTCGTAATGGCGAGCGCGATGACCCTACCGGTCATCGCCTCGACATCAGGAAACCGTCCACATGAGCGAAGCCCCTACCCCTTTCGTTGCCCGTGCGCTGACGTACCGGGCCTATCCGATGCGTCACGACAACCTGCTGCAGGAGGGCTCCCTGCTCTGGCAGCGCGCACGCACTCGCCTGCAAACCCTGCTTGCGCAAGCGCCACGTGCGGTCGAGGCGTTGCCGGCGCAGCCGCCAGCGCTGAACGACCAGACGCTGGAGGATCACCGCCGGCAACACTGGATCGACTATTGGAACGGCCGCGCGCCCTATGCGGCGGTTTCGCGTCGAGCGGAGGCGGAGCAGGCGTTCCTCGACCACCTGCATGCCGCTGCGCAACTGGCTTACTACCACGGCCAACTGAACCACACCCAGTTACGGCCGCTGCTGACCCTGCTCGAAGGCGGCACCGAAATCGGATCACAAAAAATCTACGTAGAGACCGTTGCCTTGCAGACGCCCGACGGCACTCGCGTGAAAACGGCAGGCGCACTTCTACTGACTGTGGACAGCGACACGCCGGTCGCGCAGCTGCTCTACCTGCCCTCACGCAACCCCGCGTTGCAGGCTTTCGCCGATCGTCAATCGCTGCAGATCTACCTGCTGCAGGATCGCCGCCAGATCTGGTCCCACGCGAATCTGCACGCCGATGCCGCCGTGGAGCTCAGCTACCAGCCAGCCCAGCTCTCCAGCGCCTGCAAGCAGTGGTTGAGCCACAGCCGCTTGCTCTATCTGAAGACGGCGCGCTCGGGCAGTGACGGCGAGAGCGCAGAAGCAGACGACGCCGCAGTCCTGCCCACAAACGTCGTACCGTTCGCCGACCTGCCCGCCTTCGATGCGCCCGAACCGGCAGAGGGCGCCGACAACTTCACGGCGTTCGGCAGCCTCAGCCCGGACATTCCCCAAAGCCATCGCTGGGCAGAGCTCAAACGTCAGCATCAGGCCATGCTGAACCTGCTCGGGGACGACCTGCGAGCAGGCTCCGAAAGCCCGGGATGGGTACGCCTCAAGGACCTGCTGGCCGCCCTGTCCGCTGCCCAGGAACGCGCAGCACAGGCTGCGGCCGGGCTGTTGGCAGCGCAGCAGTTGGAAGATCTCTACCGACTGCGCTATTTACCCAACCCCCATTATTCGTCCCTGTACCAGGCGCGACTGGAAGGCTTGCGCGCCGAAGTCGCCCTGCAACAGGCGCTGGGCCTGTTGACCCTGCCCCAGGTGCAATTGATGCAAACGATTCTGGCGCACCCTCAATCAAGCCAACGCAGCGCCGAGAACGGCACCGCTTACGCGCTGTCACTGTCGATTGCCGACGTCAACGGCACCACGACCACCATCCGCACCGAGGAGTTGCACGGTGTAGTGGCATTCATGCAAACGCCAAACCCAACAGACGACAACTTCGTGCTGGTGTACTGGCCAGGCTCAGGCGGCGGCCTGGAGCCGTTCGAGTCGGTCGCACACCTCAAGCGCACGCTGTTTCGCCTGAGCGCCTTTGGCAACGATGCCACCCTGCATCTGTCTCCGGTGACCGGCGACTTCCTCGATTACGGCCTGCAGAATCAACTGCACGCCTGCGAGGAGCAAGCCAACCAGCTTCTCGAACAGCTGCCCGCAGCCACTCATGAGCCACAGCGCCAGGAGGCCTTGCAGCAACTGACCTCCTCCACTTACGAACACCTCGTGGTGCCCGCCCACGCCGCGCGTGACCGCGCCTACGTGCAACTGGCCCAAGAGGGTTTCAGTGAGCGCCTGGAAAGTGAACTGCCCGATTGGCTGAAGAACCTTGCACCTGAGGACCGTGGGCGCCTGAAGTCTTTGATCAGCGACTATATCCGCGCTGTGCGGGCGACCAATGGGCAACTGGAACGCGACCTGCCGGACCTCGATCAGTACGCCGATGCCCTGCTGCAGGAGCGACTGCGAACCGACTTCAACCTGACCGACGACGTGCATGTGCTGATCGACATCCCTGACCGGCTCATCCATCGTAAACAACCCGTGTCCGGCTCTGGCGCCCCTGGTACGCCGCAGCAAACCGTGGCCACCGCAGGTCCGGAACGCACGCCATGGCCGCTCGCCCGTCTGGCGCAGCACAATCTCGACGCCGACATGCTGCAACGCCTGGGCTTCATGCAGGTTCAGGTGAGCGGCGCCGACGCCGAGCAGCGCGCTCGGGTAACGGCCGGTATCGATCTGAGCTATCTGCGTCGAACAGTGCATGATCTGAACCTGGCGCAGGCGTGCGAAGACAAGATCCGCCAGGCATTCCTCGGTCACGTCGGGCAGTCCGCCCATGCCCTGGCTCATCAGCGCGAGTGCCTGATCGAACCCACGCGGCTGATGCTGCACATGCAAAGCGACTATGCCCGTCATCGCGGTCGGATCAGCGCTGACGGCCACGCTTTGGCAATGCTCGCCATCGACGCCAGCGACGCGGCGGCCTGGCGTTCGCGGGGCCGCGACGTGCAACTGCTGCCGGCACGGCTAACGGTCGGCGGCAGCGATACCGGTGATCGACCCACCACACTGTCCGGCCTGTCCTTCATTCATGACCGTAACGGCGGCCAGACCCTGCTGTATCTGCCCGACGCTCCCGACCAGCGTTGCCTGCGCGAGTACCCAAGCCTTGAGGCCGCCCGCCTGGGGCTTTTCACGCTCAGCGTCGACAGCACGATGGGCAACTACCTGGCCGATCGGGCCATCGCTGGCAGTGCCGCCAGTCACAAGGCGCGCATCGACCAAGCAGGGCTGCACAATTTCGATGCCTTGATCGGTGTCGGCCATCCCTGGCCAGCCACGACCTCGCTGGCCAGCCATCTGCTCGATGCGCACATGGGTCGCCTCATCGAAACCCAACGCCAACGGGGCCGCAGCAACGATGCCTTGTACCTGCAGCAAGCGGCCGTGGCCCACGGCAACGTGTTCGACTACCTGAAAATGGCCTTTGGCGTGCTGCCCCTGGTGGGCACCGCGCTGGCGCTGCTCGACGCCTGGACAGCCGCCAATGCCGCTGTCGGTGCGTGGCGTGCAGGTCTCGTCAGCGAAGGCCTGGATCAGCTGGAAGCCATGCTCGGCGCACTGATCGATGTGGCTATCGATACCGTTCCGGGCGCCGTTGCCGTCCCTGGCGGCAGCCGCTTGCTGGCTCGCGGCCGCCAGTGGTCGGCGCTCGCCAGGCGCGCAGGCGCCCCACAAGCGGCGAAAGGGTCTGCGGCAGGCAGGCCCGATCCCTTCAGCGGCTATCGCTACACGCTGCCCTTGGACCTGAGTAACCTGCAACCGGCCACCCAGGGCCTGTACCGGGGTATCTACCGCCATGCCGAGGGCGATTTCATCCTGCGTGACGGTCAGGTCTACCAAGTCACGCTTCACGCCAGCCCGCAGACATGGCGCCTGCAGGGCACGGCCAGCAAGACCTATCCTCAGCCCATTGCGCTGGATCCAGGCGGGCGCTGGCAGACTCATGGTGCGCTCTACGGCACATTGATCAAGGACGGCCTGGCAGGCGGCGGTGGCGTGCTGGGCTACCTTGGCCATCGCGCCGCTGACGGCTTGCAGCCGCTCTGGCCGGCCGCCGTCCGCGAGCGATTGCCGCGCTGGCTGGTGGATCGCCAGTATCGCCGTCACTTCGAGCTTTCCAGCAGCATCGATCACCACAACAGGCTGTTGCACGAGCAGCTGAACCGTCATGAATCACTGATCATGACCCAAGCCGCCGATCCGCAGCGGCGGGCCAGCGCCGAAACGGCCTGTACCAGCGACATCGAGCGGGCCGAGGCTCTCTACGAACTGTTGCGGGAGCACGAAGGATTGGTCTCCCGCGACTTCCTGCGGCGTAACAAGCAATTCCAGAGCGAAGTCGCCTACATCATTGCCGGACGCAGGATCAACCACGCCAACATGGCTCGGCGCACGATCAACGAACTGATCGGATCCCTCGATCAGGTCCGCGCGCCTGGGGAGCTGTTCGACCTGCCCGCCTCGCAAATGCGCGAGCAACGGCGCATGCGTCTGAGCATGGACCACCAGTTCAGCCTTATGGAGCAGCGGTTGCAGCAGGCCGAAGTTTGGGCCAGGCGGGTGAGCCAACGCGGCGACCGCGCTCAGGTGCGCCAGGTGCTGGAAGCGGTGGCAGACGCTGACCTGGAAATCGCCCGCGCGTCCAACCTGACTCAATTGGCGCACAGAACCGCAGACGTCAGAGACGTATCGCAGATGTTTCACCTGCTCGACACCCGGCCCTTGAGAAACCGCTTCCATCATGGCCTGGAAAGCCACTTCCGATTGCTCGAAACGGCGGCCGGCCTGCGCGAGCGGCAGAACGTATTGCGCAGCTCGCGCCAGATCTATATCGATTACCGCAACCAGATGAACACCTGGCGGCGCAACCGGCCGGATCGCTTCGAGCTCGACGCATTCGAACGGATGATCCAGTCTCTGGACCGATTGATCGACCACGCGGACCGGATGATGCCGCAGCTGAGCACCATCACCCGACGACCGAAGCAACCGGCCTCCTCAGCCCGCAGAGTGTTCGAAACCCACGAGCATGATTTTTTCATTGGCGACGAAGGCCGGACCGCGGACGGGGAACAGATCTTCACCCTCACCGGCAGCGCGGGCAGGCCTGAAACCTATCGCCGCGTGGGCAACCAGTGGCGTCTGCAGGATGATCCGCTGAGCGCTTCGCCACCGGAGCCTTCGCAGCCCTTGGCCGAATTGCTCGCCGAGGGCCGCAAGTGGCTTGAGGCCAGCGACGCCCACGAACGGCGAGTGGAACGCTATGCCGTTCCCGGTGAAGCACCGGCCAATCTCGAAGACCTGATGGTCAACCAGGGCCGGCAGCTGGAACTGCGTGCCTCGGCCATCGAGCAGCGGCAGCCTGCGCAGGAACTGGCACAGCGCCTGCGCAGACGTGCCCGGGAATTGCGGGCAAAGGGGCGGGCCATGCGGATCCGGCAGGCGATGAGCAGCCAAACGCCGACCGAGGGGTATCTGGACTATCTGCTCGAGCAACGTCAGGTGGACATCGTCAGACTGGGGGATCGAGCTTCCCTCGGCGCCGGACGCGCCGAACCCGACTTCCTCCAGGAGTACGTCATCCGCGACCTCACCGTCGAGCCACCCGTCCCGCTGTGGTATGCACACTTTCACTACCGTCGGGAGCGGGCGGGGTTCGAGCAGTTCGAAAAGGCCCACATCAAGCGGCCGGATCAACGCATGCTGGGCTTGCGCTGGCAGCAGGAGCAGGGTGATGAAGCACAACGTATCTGGCGCGGGCCCATCGGCAAGGCGCTGGCGGTAAAGCACTTTGCAGATGTGCAGGCGTAATTCGCCGAGGAGACAAACAAGCACCCTGCCCTCGTCGCGGACCGCCGGATAACGATCCAGCGGTCCGCGACGCGGGCAAGGGGCCTACATCAGGAACAGGGTGGCCAAGCCCAGGAAGATGAAGAACCCGCCACTGTCGGTGACGGCGGTGATCATCACGCTGGCGCCCATGGCCGGGTCGCGACCGAACCTGGCCAAGGCCATGGGAATCGATACACCCATGAAAGCGGCGAGCAGCAGGTTCAGGGTCATCGCCGCGGTCATCACCACGCCCAGTGACCAGCTGCCATACAGCAGATACGCCACAACCCCGATCACGCCGCCCCAGACCACGCCATTGACCAGCGCAACGCCCAGTTCCTTGCGCATCAGGCGCTTGGTATTGCCGTTGCCAGGGCTGACCTGGTCCAGCGCCATGGCACGTACGATCATGGTGATGGTCTGGTTGCCGGAGTTGCCACCAATACCGGCCACGATCGGCATCAACGCCGCCAGGGCCACCAGCTTTTCGATCGAGCCTTCGAACAGACCGATCACCCGCGAGGCCATGAACGCCGTGATCAGGTTGATCGCCAGCCATGACCAGCGGTTGCGCAGCGAACGCCATACCGAGGCGAAGATGTCTTCTTCCTCGCGCAGACCAGCCGTGCGCAGCGCTTCGCTTTCGCTTTCTTCACGAATCAGGTCGACCATGACATCGATGGTCAGACGGCCGATCAGCTTGCCGTGCTTGTCCACCACGGGCGCGGAAATCAGGTCGTAGCGCTCGAACGCCTGAGCGGCTTCGTAGCCGTCTTCGTCGGGATGAAAGCTGACCGTGTCGCTGGCCATCACTGCGGCCACTTGTTTTTCCGGATCGTTGACCAGCAGGCGCTTGATCGGCAGCACGCCCTTGAGAATGCCGTCGGAGTCGACCACGAACAATTTGTCGGTGTGGCCAGGCAGCTCCTTGAGACGGCGCAGGTAACGCAGCACCACTTCCAGGCTGACGTCTTCGCGGATGGTGACCATCTCGAAGTCCATCAGCGCACCGACCTGGTCGTCCTCGTAGCTCAGGGCCGAACGCACGCGCTCGCGCTGCTGGGCATCCAGGGTTTCCATGAGCTCGTGAACCACGTCGCGCGGCAGTTCGGAAGCCAGGTCGGCGAGCTCATCGGCGTCCATTTCCTTGGCCGCAGCAAGGATCTCGAAATCGTCCATGTCCGCGAGCAAGGTTTCGCGTACCGAGTCCGATACTTCGAGCAGGATGTCGCCGTCGCGCTCGGCCTTGACCAACTGCCAGACGGTCAGGCGCTCTTCCAGAGGCAAGGCTTCGAGAATGTAGGCAACGTCGGCGGAGTGAAGGTCGTCGAGCTTGCGTTGCAACTCGACCAGGTTCT
Organism: Pseudomonas sp. Leaf129; assembly: GCF_001423465.1. NCBI lineage: Bacteria > Pseudomonadati > Pseudomonadota > Gammaproteobacteria > Pseudomonadales > Pseudomonadaceae > Pseudomonas > Pseudomonas sp. Leaf129. Next base: position 484,128 of record NZ_LMOC01000006.1, read on the forward strand.
GCCGGTGAACCAGATTTTCGACCAGATCGTTGTGCTGGCCTTCCTGGCGATGAGCCAGGCTTTCGACGATACGCTGGCGCTGCAACAGGTCGACGACCTGGGCCAGACGATCCTGCAAGCTTTCCTGCGTTTTCTTTGCTTCTACTTCAGACATAGGCGAACTCCACTCCCAGCAGTGGGCACGCCGGGAGAATCAATCGGTCGATTCTTGATGGGTATACAGCTTCAGCGAGTAACTACTGGGTAAGTCCATGGAGGTTTTCCAAAGCCCCGGCGGGGCTGACGGGCGCAATCATACACAACTTGTACGGATTCATAGCGAAAAAAACAGGGTTGAAACAACTGCTTGCGTGCAACGCTCGCAAATCATGCATCACCGTGGGTGGGACGACGCATTCGGTAAACAAAGCACAACGCGTGCTTCGCCAAGGCTGACTAGTCTGCTAGGCAACATGACCACAACCAAGGACGGATACCGGTGTACAGACCCTTCTTCACGCTTGTGCTGCTGGCTTCGCTGGCGCAATCGGCCGACGCCGCTGTCGTGCAGCGCTGCCAAGGTCCCCAGGGGCACATTACCTTCACGCACTCAAACTGCCCCGAAACCCAGCCCTGGGTGCGTCAGCGAGCACTGAACCCGGCATCCGGAAGAAAACCCATGGCGCGCAAGACGGCGCCCCGTCGGTTGCCAGTGACGATCGTCGAGGACGGCACACGTACACGGTTGGCAGCGCCACCCACGCCGCCCGTCAAGGCACCGAAAAAAGCCAGTCGCATGAAGAAAAAGAGAAGACCCAAGTATCTGGCTGAAGAGCAGACGCCGCCCGCCAGAAAACTTAAAACGCAGAAAGCAAAAAGCCCGCATTGAATGCGGGCTTTTCACTTGTATGGTGCACTCGACAGGATTCGAACCTGTGACCGCTCGGTTCGTAGCCGAGTACTCTATCCAGCTGAGCTACGAGTGCAGGTGGCATTTTGTTGGACCAGGTTACCACTGGTTGACGCAGAAGCTGTAGACATTGCTGAAAGCAGCTTCTTGTATGGTGCACTCGACAGGATTCGAACCTGTGACCGCTCGGTTCGTAGCCGAGTACTCTATCCAGCTGAGCTACGAGTGCATTTGTTGCCGCGCATTATAGGCCGTCGATTTCTTTTGTAAAGCGCTTTTTTCAGTAATTTCAACAACTTACAGAAAAAGCCAGATTCAACGTACTACGCAAATAATGGCGGAGAACGGGGGATTCGAACCCCCGACACCCTTTTGAGGTGTACTCCCTTAGCAGGGGAGCGCCTTCGGCCACTCGGCCAGCTCTCCGCAACACGGGGCGTATATTAACCACCTTCTTCCCCGTTTGCAAACATAAAAAACGATAAAAATTAATGGCTTGGTTCGTCGTCCTTCTCGTTCTTGATCCGCAGGTAGATTTCTTCGCGGTGAACGGCCACTTCCTTGGGTGCATTCACCCCGATTCGTACCTGGCCACCTTTCACGCCAAGCACCGTGATGGTGATTTCACCGTCGCCAATGATCAGGCTTTCCGCGCACCGACGAGTCAGAATCAGCATACCTTTCTCCTTACGCTTTCATTTCAGGGACAACACAGTCTGCAAAAAAGGGCACTCACCCATGGTGGGAAGCCATGGACATCGCCCGAAAACAAAGAAGGGCGCGGTTAGCCGCGCCCTTCTCTCACTGCACGTTACTCACCCTGTCGAGCGGCATCGAGCTCGAAGGCCGTGTGCAGCGCACGCACTGCCAGCTCCAGGTATTTCTCCTCGATGACCACCGAAACCTTGATTTCGGAAGTGGAGATCATCTGGATGTTGATGCTTTCCTTGGCCAGGGCCTCGAACATGCGGCTGGCCACACCGGCGTGCGAGCGCATGCCGACACCGACGATGGACACCTTGGCGATCTTGGTATCGCCCACTACCTGGCGCGCGCCGATCTCGCTGGCGGTCTGCTCCAGCACGGCCAGTGCGCCCTGGTAATCGTTGCGGTGCACGGTGAAGGTGAAATCGGTGGTGTTATCGTGAGAAACATTCTGCACGATCATGTCGACTTCGATGTTCGCCGCGCTGATCGGGCCGAGGATCTTGAAGGCCACGCCGGGGGTGTCTGGCACACCACGGATGGTCAGCTTGGCTTCATCGCGGTTGAAGGCGATGCCGGAAATGATCGGCTGTTCCATGGATTCCTCTTCGTCAATGGTAATGAGGGTGCCCGGACCCTCCTGAAAGCTGTGCAGGACGCGCAGCGGGACGTTGTACTTGCCGGCGAATTCCACCGCGCGAATCTGCAACACCTTGGAACCGAGGCTGGCCATTTCCAGCATTTCCTCGAAGGTGATCTTGTCCAGGCGCTGAGCCTGGGCAACCACGCGCGGGTCGGTGGTGTAGACACCATCGACGTCGGTGTAGATCTGGCATTCGTCGGCCTTCAGCGCAGCCGCCAGGGCAACGCCGGTGGTGTCCGAGCCGCCGCGCCCCAGGGTGGTGATGTTGCCGCTTTCGTCGACCCCCTGGAAACCCGCCACGACCACCACTCGGCCGGCCTTGAGGTCGGCGCGAATCTTCTGGTCGTCGATCTGCAGGATGCGCGCCTTGTTGTGCGCGCTGTCGGTGAGGATGCGCACCTGATTGCCGGTGTACGACACCGCATCCACCCCGCGTTTGATCAGGGCCATGGCCAGTAGCGCGATGGTGACCTGCTCGCCGGTGGAAACGATCACGTCCAACTCGCGCGGTACCGGCTGGTCGCTGATCTGCTTGGCCAGGGAAATCAGGCGATTGGTCTCGCCACTCATGGCCGACAGCACGACCACCAGGTCATCGCCGGCATCGTGGAATTTCTTCACCTTGTCGGCGACCTGTTCGATACGCTCGACAGTGCCCACCGAGGTGCCGCCAAATTTCTGTACGATCAAAGCCATTTCAAAGCCGCCTCAGCCCGTGAAGGGCGCCCATTAAATACAACACCGGGCTCGCCGCGAAAGGCACGAGCCCTGGCGAGGGTTGAATCAGTTCGCGTTTTCCACGAACGGCAAGGCCAGGGCCAGTGCAGCGTCCAGGGCGCTGGCGTCCACGCCGCCGCCCTGGGCCATGTCCGGACGACCACCGCCCTTGCCGCCGACGGCTGTCGCCGCCTGCTTCATCAGGTCGCCGGCCTTGAGCCGGGCCGTCAGGTCCTTGGTCACGCCGGACACCAGCACGACCTTGTCGTCGTGCACGCCGCCAAGCAGGATCACGGCCTGGCCCAGCTTGTTCTTCAGCTGGTCGACCAGCGCAAGCAGTGCCTTGCCGTCCTGACCGTCGATGCGTGCGGCAAGGACCTTCACGCCCTTGACCTCGACCGCCGAGGCGGACAGGTCGTCGCCAGCGGCGCTGGCGGCCTTGGCCTGCAACTGTTCCAGCTGCTTTTCCAGGGCACGGTTGCGCTCGATGACTGCCGAAAGCTTGTCGATCAGGTTGTCGCGGCTGCCCTTGACCAGCTGCGCGGCTTCCTTGAGCTGCTCTTCGGCCTGGTTCAGGTAGTTCAGCGCCGTCGCGCCGGTGACCGCTTCGATGCGGCGCACGCCTGACGCCACACCGCCTTCGCTGGTGATCTTCAACAGGCCGATGTCGCCGGTGCGCTTGGCATGGATGCCCCCGCACAGCTCCACCGAGAAATCGCCGCCCATGGTCAGCACGCGCACGGTGTCGCCGTATTTCTCGCCGAACAGGGCCATGGCGCCTTTCTTGCGTGCCTCGTCGATCGGCATCACTTCTGTCTGCACCGGGGTGTTCTTGCGAATCTCGGCGTTGACGATGTCTTCCAGCGCCTTGATCTGCTCGGGCTTGATCGCCTCGAAGTGGCTGAAGTCGAAGCGCAGGCGCTGACTGTCGACCAACGAGCCTTTCTGCTGAACGTGATCACCCAGCACCTGGCGCAGGGCCGCGTGCAGCAAGTGGGTCGCGGAGTGGTTCAGGCCGGTGGCCCGCTGCAGGGTTTCGTCGACCACGGCACTGACTTCGACACCGACCGCCAGGTCGCTGAGCACGGCCACGCCGTGGTGCACAAAGGCACCGCTGGTCTTGGTGGTGTCACGCACGTCGAAGCGCGAACCGCCGGCCAGCAGGTAGCCACGGTCACCGACCTGGCCACCGGACTCGCCGTAGAACGGCGTCTGGTCGAGGATGACCACGCCCTCCTCGCCCTCTTTCAATACGTCGACCGCGACACCGTCCTTGTACAGCGCAATGACCTTGCCATTGCCGTGGTTGGCGTCGTAGCCCAGGAACACGGTGGGTACATCGACCTTGATCAGGCTGTTGTAATCCATGCCGAACGAGCTGGCCGAACGGGCGCGTTCACGCTGTGCGTTCATTTCGCGCTCGAAACCGGCCTCGTCCAGGGTCAGCTCGCGTTCGCGGGCGATGTCACCGGTCAGGTCCATCGGGAAGCCGTAGGTGTCGTAGAGCTTGAACACCACATCACCCGGCACGACGCTGCCCTTGAGCTCGGCCAGATCCTGCTCGAGGATCTTCAAGCCCTGCTCCAGGGTCTTGGCGAACTGCTCTTCCTCGGCCTTGAGCACGCGTTCGATGTGCGCCTGCTGGCTTTTGAGTTCCGGGAAGGCATCGCCCATCTCGGCCACCAGGGCGGCGACGATCTGGTAGAAGAAGCTGCCCTGGGCACCCAGCTTGTTGCCGTGACGGCAGGCCCGGCGAATGATGCGGCGCAGCACGTAGCCACGGCCTTCGTTGGACGGCAGTACGCCGTCGGCGATCAGGAAGCCGCAGGAACGGATGTGGTCGGCCACGACCTTGAGCGAGGCCTGGCCCTGGTTGGCGCAGCCGATGGCGCTGGCCGACGCTTCGAGCAGGCTCTGGAACAGGTCGATCTCATAGTTGGAATTGACATGTTGCAGGACCGCACTGACCCGTTCCAGGCCCATGCCGGTGTCCACCGACGGCGCCGGCAACGGGTGCAGAACCCCGTCGGCGGTGCGGTTGAACTGCATGAACACGTTGTTCCAGATCTCGATGTAGCGATCGCCGTCTTCCTCGGGCGAGCCGGGTGGGCCACCCCAGATGTCGGCGCCGTGGTCGTAGAAGATCTCGGTGCAGGGACCGCAGGGGCCAGTGTCGCCCATGGTCCAGAAGTTGTCGGACGCATAGGGAGCGCCCTTGTTGTCACCGATGCGAACCATGCGCTCGGCCGGCACGCCGATTTCCTTGGTCCAGATATCGTAGGCTTCGTCGTCGCTGGCGTAGACCGTGACCCAGAGTTTTTCCTTGGGCAGGTTCAGCCACAGCTCGGACGTCAGGAACGTCCAGGCATAGGTGATCGCGTCACGCTTGAAGTAATCGCCAAAGCTGAAGTTGCCCAGCATCTCGAAGAAGGTGTGGTGGCGGGCGGTGTAGCCGACGTTTTCCAGGTCGTTGTGCTTGCCACCGGCGCGTACGCACTTCTGGCTGCTCACGGCACGGGTGTAGGCGCGCTTCTCCTGGCCCAGGAAGCAGTCCTTGAACTGGTTCATCCCCGCGTTGGTGAACAGCAGGGTCGGGTCGTTGCCCGGGATCAGGGAGCTGGAGGCGACTCGGGTGTGGCCTTGCTCCTCGAAGAAGCGAAGGAAGGCTTCACGGATTTCTGCGCTTTTCATAGGTTCTTCCACGACAGGCTGCGGCCAGAGGCCAGTGCGCACGCCCAACAGGCAATGCGACGGCAAAGGGCCGCATTATATAGGCCCTGCGGCCTGGGTACAGTGTGTTTATACGATTGGTCCACTCAATTGGACAGCAAAGCGGTCAGCTGCGCGCGAAATCGGCGAATACACCGACGACCTGCTCGATCTGCTGCGCATCGACATCCAGATGGGTGACCATGCGCAGCCGCGGCGCGGCCGTCACGGTAACGCCACGGGCGGCCGCGAATGCCTTGAACTCACTGGCGCGCGTGTTCAGCTGCACGTAGACCATGTTGGTCTGTACCGGCTCGACGGTGTAACCCTGTGCCTGCAGGCCCTCGGCGAGCTGGGCAGCGTGAGCATGGTCCTGTTCCAGGCGCTGCACCTGGTGATCCAGCGCATAGAGCCCGGCTGCTGCCAGAATTCCAGCCTGACGCATGCCGCCGCCGACCATCTTGCGCAGACGCCGCGCTTTGCCGATGTACGCCTGGGAACCGCACAGCACCGAACCAACCGGTGCGCCAAGGCCCTTGGACAGGCACACTGAGACCGAATCGAAATACTGGGTGATGTCACTCGCCGGCACACCCAGCTTGACCGCTGCGTTGTACAGCCGGGCTCCGTCCAGGTGCAGTTGCAGGCCGTGCGCGCGGGTTAAGTCGCGGGCCCGGGCCAGGTAGCTCAGCGGCAATACCTTGCCCTGCATGGTGTTTTCCAACGCCAGCAGACGGGTGCGGGCGAAATGGAAATCGTCGGGCTTGATCGCCGCCTTGACCTGATCCAGGTCCAGCGTGCCGTCAGGCTGGAATTCCAGGGGCTGGGGCTGGATGGAGCCGAGCACGGCGGCCCCGCCGCCTTCGTATTTGTAGGTGTGTGCCTGCTGCCCGACGATGTACTCCTCGCCACGCTCGCAGTGAGCCATGAGGCCGAGCAGGTTGCTCATGGTGCCACTGGGCACGAACAGCGCCGCCTGGAAACCCAGATCGGCTGCCAGCTCGGCTTCGAGGCGGTTGACCGTCGGGTCTTCGCCATAGACATCATCGCCGGTCGGCGCCGCGTGCATGGCCGCAAGCATGCCGGGCGTGGGCTGAGTAACGGTGTCACTGCGCAGGTCGATGATGGACATGATGGCCTCGAATGTGTGTCAGCTTCTATTACTGCGGGTTGCGCGGCCACGAATCAAGCCTTGGTGAAACAATTGTCCGGGCCGCTGTTCAGCGCGTCCGCAAGTATGTTACAAAACCAGCGCCGCCCCATGGGGGTGGCAAACGTTCTCAGGGCGGGGTGCAACTCCCCACCGGCGGTGATGGCGCGCAACGCGTCGAGCCCGCGAGCGCTTGTGAGCCGGTAACGGCCTGCAAGGTCAGCAGACCCGGTGTGATCCCGGGGCCGACGGTCATAGTCCGGATGAAGAGAGAACGGGATTGCGACACCTTCAAAAGGCCAACGCAGGGCCGTGCCATGCGCATGTACCCACAGATCCCCTTCGATCCACATGCCCTGTTTTTTTCTTGAACAGGAGTGAACCGATGCAACCCACTGCAATTGACAGCAAGAGCCACACCCACGAACGAATCGCTTTCGTGCAGGCTTGCTGGCACAAGGATATTGTCGACCAGAGCCGCAAAGGCTTCGTCGAAGAAATGCGCGTGCTGGGCTACCAGGAAGCCGATATCGACTTCTATGAAGTCGGCGGTGCATTCGAAATTCCCCTGCACGCCAAGCTGCTGGCCAAGACCGGGCGCTATGCCGCCGTGGTCGGCGCGGCCCTGGTGGTGGACGGCGGTATCTACCGTCACGAGTTCGTCGCCCAGTCGGTGGTCAGCGCGTTGATGCAGGTGCAGCTGGAAACCGAAGTACCGGTATTCTCGGTGGTGTTGACCCCGCACCATTTCCACGACGGCGAGCAGCATCACACCTACTTCTTCAACCATTTCCTGCACAAAGGCGCGGAAGCCGCGCGCACCGTGGCCGATACCGTACAGAAAGTACGCGCGCTGCGTCGCCTGCAGCAGCAGCAGAAAATCGCCTGACGTTCCACGGCGTGCAGTTCGTTCGGCCATGGGTTCCGACAAGGTCCCGTGGCCGGTTCGCCGCACGTACCGGCATCAACCCTCATACCCGATACATGTGTAGCACTCTTCCGCATTGCCCTCCCCCTACGCTGCGGCTTCTCTATCGGATACAGGAAGCCTGCCATGGAACATCTCCCCCCTCGGGTATTCATTCGCCGCAATGAGGAGCCTGCCCACGAGCCCGACAGTCATTCGCTGCCCTATGCCGATCTGCAGGTTCGCATCGACTTCGAGGCTGCCCCCGTACCGCGTCTGTTGATCGCCACGACGAGCGCCGATGACCAACTGCGCCTCGACGCCAGCGATGGCACGCTGCTGCTGACGCTCAACGGCCTGCAGTACCGTATCGAACCCATCGTTGAGCCGCTTGACTTGATCATCGACACCGATGCCGGCGACGACACGGTGCGCACGGAAAGACTGCGAGGCAAGATAACGCTGCGCACCGGTACCGGCGATGACCTGATAAAGGTCGGGGCGGGCAACTTCTACATCGACTCCGGTGCAGGCAACGACACCGTACTGACCCGTGGTCACGGGATGCACACGATCTATGCCGGAGACGGCGACGACACCTGCTTTGGCGGTGAACAGCTGACCTTCATGGCCGGCGGCGAAGGTGATGATCGCCTGGTAGCAGGCGCAGGCCTGAGCATCATCAGTCCCGGCCCGGGCGAGGATTCGATATTCCCCGGCTCAGGCAGCAACGTGGTCTACAGCAGTGACGAGAACGATCTGATCCTGCGCGAGAAAGGCACGCTGCGCCTGCATCGAGGCGGCAGTCACCGCGCAGGCGATCAAGCCCTGCGCATCGAAGGCAGCGATGGATTCGTCAAACGGGTAGAAGCCGACCTTGATCTGCTGCGCACCTCGCCCACTGCGCGTTTACTGCTGCAGGCGCTGGATGAGGCAGCCAGTGCCCATGGCACACAGGTAACCGTGCGCTTTACCCATGAACCCAATGGCTATTTCGGCCACCCGCATTGGCCGGTGATCGATGGTCAGCGCGCACCCGCAGGACAATCCGGCGAACTGGTCTACAACCCCGCCTGGCAACCGCCGGGTAGTTTTCCCGTGGTGGTGCTGTACCACGAGCTGTGCCATGCCTATAACTTCGCCACAGGGTCGATGTTCGGCTTCGATCACGAGCGTCAGGTGGTCGGCCTGCCTACCGAACATCCCCCGTTCGACTTCGACGACGACCCGCAAACACCGCCGGTGAACACCAATCCGGATCCGTTCAATGAAAACAGCCTGCGCCGCGAGTTGGGTCTGCCGCCACGCCTGAACTACCCCTGAGGCTCACACCTGCGTTGTCGGCACGATCAAAATGCCGGCGCGTAGGCCATTGGCAACCTTGGGGTTGGGGAAGATGATCCGCGCGCCCTGTTCTTCCACGACCCAGCGCTGTTCGCGTCCGTCTTCGGCCAGCAGGTAGCCTTGATCCAGCTCGGTGAAATTCTCGATATCGTCATCCAGGTGCAGACGGAAGGCATCCGTGTGCTTGATGACTTCACGTGACACGGAAAACAGCACCAACTGGTCCAGTGGCTGTTCAAGGTCCGTCTCGACCCCTTCGATCAACTGCCGCAGGCTGGCCTCCAGACGACTCAGGTCGACCTCGGCGTTCTGCCCGAATGGCCTGGCCTTGCCCAGTTCCAGGGTAAAGGCTTCGGCGTCGAGCTGCTCGTAGGTGAACGCGCTGAACGTGATGGAAGGCTTGTTCTGCAGCAACACGGCGCGCATGCCTGCCGCCTGCAGGCGCACCAGCTCTTGCCGGGAATGCTCGCGACCCTGCTTCCAGGGATAGAGGGCGAACTGCTCGATCCGTGAACCACGGATGGCGGTGTGCAGGTCGTAGTGCAGGCGCGTGCGCTGCGGCAGGCTGAAGAAGGTCGTGGCCAGGCGTTCCAGTTCGCAGGCACGCAAGGCTTCGTTGCCGCTGACAGCGTCGTGTCGGCCGTTGAACAGCCGGTTGACGTCGCGCTCGATGTAGCGGACGCCACGGCGCATCGCTTCAGGGTTGCCGAACAGAAACAGGATACGTGCCCGGGGAACCAACTGGCCGCGGGCGATGGCCTGAACAAGCGTGTCGAGCAATTCGATGGGCGCGGTTTCATTGCCGTGCACACCGGCCGACAGCAGCAAGTCGAGGCCGCTGTCGGTGTTGGCCGCGGGGCGCACTTCCAGGGCGCCTTCCCCGAGCCAGCGCAGGCTGACGCCGCCGGTGGTCAGCTGGATCTTCTGCGCCGGCTCGCGGCCGGCCAAGGTCAAGTCGAGCAGTTTGCCAAGAGCGAGCATGGGGCGGCGTCCCTGAAGGATGGAGTTTTAGTGGTTGCAGTCCGGACCGTGAACGTGACCGTCCTCTTCTTCGGCGCCCGCATCGGCCGGTTCCATTTCCAGCTGCAGGCTGACCAGGTTGGTCGCCAGGGGTCGCAGCAACAGGTTGGCGTATTCGGCATCGCCTTCTTCGACGTCCACGCCGATCAGCAGCTGGCCACGGCCGTCGTGCTGGATCCAGACTTCCTTGCCCTGCCAGACCACGCAGAAGCGGGTGCAGGAGGTTTCCAGTTGGGTGCCGTCGGTGTCTTCGAGAATCAAGCGCAGGGCGTCGGACATACAGTTACCTCAATGATATTCAGTGTTGAACAAATGGTCAGAGCTGGAAAGGATAGACCGAACCCAGTGCCAGGATCCGAGTCAGCTCGTCCAATGCCTCGCGGCATTCGATGAGCAGTTGCGGGTCGGCCATGTCGGCCTCGACCAAGCGGTCGCGGTAATGGCGCTCGACCCAGTCGTTCAGCGTTTCGTACAGCGCAGGCGTCAGGATCACGCCAGGGTTGACCGCTGCCAGCTCCTCGGGCTTGAGCGCCACGCGCAGTCGCAGGCAGGCCGGCCCGCCACCATTGCGCATGCTTTGCTTGAGGTCGAACACCTTGACCTCGGCAATGCCGGTGCCTTGCCCGGTCAGGCGTTCCAGATAACTCCAGACCCGCGGGTTGGCGCGGCACTCTTCCGGGACCACCAGCAGCATGCTGCCGTCGGCGCGGCTGAGCAACTGGCTGTTGAACAGGTAGGTGCGCACGGCATCGTCCACCGAGACCTCGGCGCGGGGCACGCCGATCGCCTGCAAACGCCCGCCCCGCGCGGCGAGCTTGGTCTGCAGTTCGGCCAGCACGCGGTCGCTGTCGAGGAACGCGTCCTGGTGGTGGAACAGCAACTCGCCATTACCGACCGCGATCACGTCGTTGTGAAACACGCCCTGATCGATGACGTCCGGATTCTGCTGGGCGAACACCACGCCCTCCTCGCTCAGCCCATGCAGCCGGGCCACGGCCTGGGACGCTTCCAGGGTCTGGCGCGCGGGATACTTCTGCGGCGCGGGCAGGCGCGCGTCGAAGGCACTGCGACCGTAGACGAAGAATTCCACCCCCGCCTCGCCATAGTCCCGGCACAGGCGGGTGTGGTTGGCGGCGCCCTCGTCGCCGAACTGGGCAACGGCTGGCAGCGCCTGGTGATGAGCGAAATAGGTCGGGTTGGCGAACATCGCCTGCAACACACGGCTTGTGGTGGGGTGCTCGATGCTGCGGTGGAACTTGCAGTTGAGGTTTGCGGCGGTGAAATGCACGCGGCCATCAGCGGTGTCCGCGCTGGGGCTGACGGTCGCCGCGTTGGCAACCCACATGCTCGACGCCGAGCAACTGGCCACCAACAGCGGCATGGCGTCGCGCGCGGCTTGGGCGATCACCTCGGCATCGCTGCCGGTAAAGCCCAGGCGCCGCAGCGCAGCCACATCAGGGCGTTCCTGGGGCGCCAGCACACCCTGGGTGAACCCCAGTTCCATCAGCGCTTTCATCTTGGCCAGGCCCTGACGAGCCGCTTCGCGCGGGTTCGAGCCTTGCTGGCTGTTGCTCTGCGACGCCACGTTGCCGTAGGACAACCCACCGTAGTTGTGGGTTGGCCCCACAAGGCCATCGAAATTCACTTCACAGGGTTTCATCGGTTCGGCTCCGTGGATCTGTTCTTGTACGCAACGTTGCTACGACGTTCTACAGCGTGATGCCCGGACTCAGGGTCGCCGGCAGACTGAGCGCGGGGGTTTCCAGCGAGGCCACCGGATAGGCGCAATAGTCGGCGGCGTAGTAGGCGCTGGCGCGGTGGTTGCCGGACGCGCCGACACCGCCGAACGGCGCGCTGCTGGCGGCGCCGGTCAGCTGCTTGTTCCAGTTGACGATACCCGCCCGGCTGCGCAGCCAGAATTCACGATAGCGTTGTTCGGAATCCGACAGCAATCCTGCCGCCAGCCCGTATTGGGTGGCGTTGGCCTCGGCGATGGCCGCATCGAAATCCACGTAGCGCACCACTTGCAGCAGCGGGCCGAACAGCTCTTCGTCGCGACGACCGTGAGCCTGGGTGACGTCGAGGATGCCGGGGGTGAGCAAGGCCGCGTCGGCCCGTGGCTGGGTCATTCTCAGCAGGGTGAGCGCGCCGCTGTTCAGCAGGTGTTCCTGCGCCTCGAGCAGCGCCTGCGCCGCTTGCAGCGAGATCACCGAACCCATGAACGGCGCCGGCTGGCGGTCGTATTCGCCGACTTCGAGGGTGGCGCAGACCTGCACCAGCCGCTCGAGCAACCGGTCGCCCCACGCCCCGGCGGGTACCAGCAAGCGCCGCGCGCAGGTGCACCGCTGCCCGGCGGAAATGAACGCCGATTGGATGATGGTATAGACCGCCGCATCCAGGTCCTGGACCTGCTCGACCACGAGCGGGTTATTGCCACCCATTTCCAGCGCCAGGATCTTGCCTGGCTGGCCGCCAAATTGCTGGTGCAGCAGATTGCCGGTGGCACTGGAACCGGTGAAGAACAGCCCGTCGAGCCCGGCGTTGGCGGCCAGCGCCATACCCGTCTCGCGACCACCCTGCAGCAGGTTCAGCACGCCCGCTGGCAGCCCGGCTTCGGCCCAGCAACGCACGGTCAGCTCGGCCACCTTGGGCGTCAGCTCGCTGGGTTTGAACAGCACGCAGTTGCCGGCCAGCAGCGCCGGCACGATATGGCCGTTGGGCAGGTGACCAGGAAAGTTGTACGGACCGAACACCGCCACCACACCGTGGGGCTTGTGCCGCAGGGCCGCCGTAGCATCGGCCAGGGGTGCGCTCTTCTCACCGGTGCGCTCGGCGTGACTCTGAATCGAGATGGCGACCTTGTTGACCATGCTGGTTACTTCGGTGGCCGCCTCCCACAGTGGCTTGCCGGTTTCTTCGCCAATGCACTGCGCCAGTTCGTCGGCGCAGGCCTTGAGCCGATCGGCGAACGCGTGCAGCACGGCGATGCGCGCCGACAGCGGCTGGCTCGCCCAGTTGAAAAAGGCATGCCGCGCGGCCAGGACGGCTTGATCCACCTGACTGGCGCTGGCACTGCGCCCTTGCCAGACCACGGCCTGGCCCACCGGATTGAGGGACGTCAGCTGTTCGCCTTCGCCTGGCAGCCACTGGCCATCGATGTACAGAGTATTCATTAGAGCACCTCCCGTGCTGGCGGGGTCATGGGCACCGCGCGCACCTGATCGCCCGCGCTCAGTTGCAGGCGGCGGGCAGTCAAAGGATCGACCACCAGGGTGCCGGAGGCGAAACGCGCAGGGGCTGCGGTGATGCGGCACGCTTCGCGCTCGCGGTTGTAGATCAGGAACGGGGGCGCATCGTCACCTGGGGTGCCGATGGCCAGGACCAGGCTTTTGCTGTCGTGGACCGCGCGGATCTTGCTGGTTTCGCATTCCACGGCCGGGCCTGCGTCGAAGATGTCGACGTAACCCTGGTAACTGAAGCCTTCGGCCTTGAGCATGGTCAGCGCCGGCTCGGTGTCCGGGTGAACCTTGCCGATCACCTCCCGCGCGGCCGGTGACAGAAAGCAGCTGTACAGCGGGAACTTGGGCATCAGCTCGGCGATGAAGGCGCGGTTGCCAACGCCAGTGAGGTAGTCGGCCTGGCTAAATTCCATTTTGAAGAAATGCCGACCCAGGCTTTCCCAGAACGGCGAGCGTCCGTCGGCATCGGAAATGCCGCGCATCTCGGCAATCACCTTGCGCCCGAACAGCTCCGGAAACTGGGCGATGAACAGCAGCCGCGCCTTGGCCAGCAAACGGCCGTTCAGGCCCTTGCGGTAACCCTCGCGCAGGAACAGCGAACACAGTTCCGAATTGCCGGTCAGGTCGTTGGCCAGGAACAGCGTGGGAATCTCGCGATAGATGTTCAATTCCTTCGAGGCGCTGACCGTCAGCCCTACCCGGTAGTTGTACCAGGGCTCACGCTGACCCACGGCGCCGGCGATGGCCGAAATGCCCACGACCGTGCCGTCGTCGTCTTCAAGGACGAACAGGTAATCGGCATCACCGCGCTCGGCTTCGCCACGGAAGGTCTTCTCGGCCCAGCCGACGCGGTGCGCCAGCCGCTCTTCGTTGGCTGGCAGGGTGGTCAGGCCGGGGCCGGTGCTGCGGGCCAATTCGATCAGCGCTGGCAGGTCGCTGCTGCGTACGGGACGAACGATCATGCTTTCTCCTCGAGCGGGCACCGCGCGGCACCCGCAGAACTCGGCCTGTTCAACCAGGTATCAAACTGCAACCAGACGCACGCTGGCGCCCTCGCCCACACCCAGCGCTTCGGCTGTCGCCAGATCCAGGCCGACCGGCTTGCCGGGCACCCAGTCGAGCTCCAGCAGCACCGCGCGATAATCCTGCAGCAGCCCGTTGGAAACCAGATAGGGTCGGCCCGGGCCACCACGTTCATCGCTGGCCGCGACCAGCTTGACCGGGACCACCCGGCTGTGGGCGATGGAGCGAATGCCCGACACACGGGCATGCAGGGTCGGCCCGCCGTCGAAGATGTCGATGTAATGATCGGTCTCGAAGCCTTCGCGCATCAGGATGTCGAACGTCACCTGAGCCCGTGGATGCACCTGGCCCATGGCCTCCTGGGCCTGGTCGGGCAGCAGCGGCACGTAGATCGGGTAATGCGGCATCAGTTCGGCAAGAAACGTGCGGCTCTTGATGCCGCACAGGCGTTCGGCCTCGGCGTAGTTGAGGTCGAAGAAATTGCGGCCGATTGCGTCCCAGAAGGGCGAATCACCCTGCTCGTCGCTGTAGCCGACGATCTCGGTCACCACTGAATCGGCGAAGCGCTCCGGGTGGTTGGCCATGAACAGCAGGCGGGCGCGGGAGTTGAGTTCGGCCCAGATACTGCCCACCAGCTCGGGCACCACGTAGAAGCTGGTCAACAGGCTGTTGCCGGTCAGGTCGTGGCACTGCGACAGGACGTGAATCTTGTTGTGGATCTTCAGCTCGCGCGAAGCGTGCACGAAGGTCTCGTTACGAAAACTGTAGAACGGTTCGGAATAACCAGCGGAGGCGACGATCGCCGAGCACCCCACCAGACGCTGGGTGGCCAGGTCTTCGAGCACGAAGAAATAGCTCTCTTCACCGTTGAAGCTGACTTCGGCAGCGAAGGACGCTTCCGACTTGCTGATCTTGTCGCTCAACCGGCCGGCGTCGTCAGGCAGGGAAGTGACACCGATGGGGCTGTCGGCGGCCAGCCGCTGAACCTCGGCCAGGTCAGCCATTTGCGCAGGGCGCATTACCAGCATGGTGTCACTCCTTGTCGATTGAAGCGGTCGATTGCAGCGGTCGATTGCAAAGGCGGCGCCGACCGGGGGCAGGCGCCGCGAGCAGGCCGTTCAGGCCTGGGTCAGGTGCGCCACGGCGCGCTCGAAACGGTCCAGGCCTTCATCGATGTCGGCTTCCTCGATGACCAGGCTCGGGGCAAAGCGCACCACGTCGGGACCGGCTTGCAGGATCATCAGGTCGTGCTGCTCGGCAGCATTGAAGAAGTCCTTGGCGCGCCCCTTCCAGGCGTCGCTCAAGGCGCAGCCGATCAGCAGGCCCAGGCCGCGCACCTCGGTGAACACGCCATAGCGCTGGCCAATCTGTTCCAGGCGCGTCTTGAAGCGCTGGTGCCGGGCCTTGACGCCGGCCAGCACTTGCGGGGTGTTGACCACGTCGAGCACCGCCTCGGCGACCGCGCAAGCCAACGGGTTGCCGCCATAGGTAGTGCCATGCACGCCGACCGCGAAATGCTTGGCCAGGGCGTCGGTGGTCAGCATCGCGCCGATGGGGAAGCCGCCCCCCAGGCTCTTGGCGCTGGAGAGGATGTCCGGGGTCACGCCGTAGTTCATGTAGCTGTACAGCTCGCCGCTGCGGCCCATGCCGCTCTGCACTTCGTCGAACACCAACAGGGCATTGAACTGGTCGCACAGGGCGCGCGCGCCTTGCAGGTAGGCCGGGTCGGCCGGCACCACGCCGCCTTCGCCCTGGACCGGCTCAAGCACCACGGCGCAGGTCTTCTCCGACACCGCCGCTTTCAGCGCTTCGAGGTCGTTGTACGGAACGTGCCGGATGCCGGTGATTTTCGGACCGAAGCCATCGGAGTATTTCGGCTGA
Organism: Pseudomonas sp. Leaf129; assembly: GCF_001423465.1. Lineage (NCBI taxonomy): Bacteria > Pseudomonadati > Pseudomonadota > Gammaproteobacteria > Pseudomonadales > Pseudomonadaceae > Pseudomonas > Pseudomonas sp. Leaf129. Next base: position 500,355 of record NZ_LMOC01000006.1, read on the forward strand.
CCGCCGACGCTGACGGTAAACAACGTGCGACCGTGGAAGCTATTGATGGCCGAAACGATCTCGTATTTCTCGGGACCGAATTTGTCGTGCGCCACACGCCGGGCCAGCTTGAAGGCGGCCTCGTTGGCTTCGGCGCCGGAGTTGCAGAAGAACACCCGGTCGGCGAAGGTGGCGTCGACCAGCTTCTTGGCCAGGCGCAGGGTCGGCTCGTTGGTGAAGACGTTGGACACATGCCAAAGCTTGTTGGCCTGTTCGGTCAACGCGCCGACCAATGCCGGGTGCGCGTGGCCCAGCACGTTGACGGCGATGCCACCGGAGAAATCGATGAGCTCGCGACCGGCCTGATCCCACACTCTGGAGCCGGCACCGCGCACGGGAATGAAAGCGGCCGGCGCATAGTTGGGAACCATTACCTGGTCGAAATCGGCACGTTGCACGGGGGCTTGCTCAACGGACATCGGAGTCTCCTGTCAAGGAACGCTCAGCGCAAAATGGGCGAGCGATGGGGAATTGTAAGGACTGGTTCGCGCGCGGCATTGCCGCCATGCGACAACTTGTTACAGCGCCAAACCGCCATTCTACGGGGGTTGTCGCGAATGCGACATATAGGGATAGAAAGAGGAATAGAAAGACGCTCGCCTTGCGATTCAGCCCGATATACCGCGGCGCGCCCTTCGCGGGCAGAGCCCGCTCCCACATTCTGGTGCGAGGGCACCCTTCGCGGACATAGCTTGCTTCTGCTTCCCTGTGGGAGCGGGCTCTGCCCGCGAAGGCCACACCGCGCTTCGCCTGACACAGCGCATTCCAGAGGCAGGGTCAGCCGCGCTCGGCCGGCACCGAAGACAGTTCGAACGGGCTGCTGCTGCGGCGCTGGTTGCGGTCTTCGCGGGGGGTGGCGCCGAAGAAATTGCGGTAGGCACTGGAGAAGTGCGGCCCGGAAGAAAACCCGCACGACAGGCCGATCTGGATGATCGACTTGCTGGTCTGCATCAGCATCTGCCGAGCCTTGTTCAGGCGCAGCTCGAGGTAGTACTGGCTTGGTACACGATTGAGATACTGCTTGAAGATGCGCTCCAGCTGACGCCGGGATACGCACACGTGCTGGGCAATCTCGTCGGTGGTCAACGGTTCTTCTATGTTGGCCTCCATCAACAATACCGCCTGGGTCAGCTTCGGATGGCTGGAGCCCAGGCGATTCTGCAGAGGAATGCGCTGGCGCTCCCCGCCTTCGCGGATACGCTCCACCACCAGTTCCTCGGAAACCGCCCCGGCCAGTTCGGCGCCATGATCACGGGCCAGCACCGCCAGCAGCAGGTCGAGCACCGACAGACCGCCGCAAGCGGTCATCCGGTCGCGATCCCAGTCGAACAGGTGGCTGGTGGCGATGACCTTGGGGAAGCGCTCGGCGAAATCATCCTGCCAGCGCCAGTGCACGGCCGCGCGGTAACCGTCGAGCAGCCCCAATTGCGCCAGCGGATACACCCCGGCCGACAGTCCACCGACCATGCAGCCTGCTCGGACGGTCTGCTTCAGCGCAGTGGACAGTGCCGGCGCCAATGCCGCCGGTGGCTCGTCCGCCAGCAGGAACAGCTTGTGGCACCCTTCCAGGCGACCGTTCCACGCCTCCCCCGGCAGTTGCCAACCACCCGGCACGGGCGGCTCGGCCTGCAGGAACAGCAACTCGTAGGTCACGTCCGGGTGCACCTTCTGCGCCACCCGCAGGGCCTCCTCGGCCAGCGCCAAGGTCAGGGCTCGCGTGCTGGGCCAATAGAGGAAACCGATTCGTTGGGCTGTCATCTGATGCGGACCGAAACCTTAAGTATCAAAAACCGAATGGGACATGGTACTGCGCCGGATCAGGCATGCCTGCCCTGCACACACGAAAACACTCGGCAAAATGTTTCAAGCAACGATCACTTGAGGCTGCCGGACAAAAACTGCTGCAACCGCTCGGAGCGCGGATTGGCCAACACCTCGCGGGGGTCGCCGGTCTCCTCGACCAGCCCCTTGTGCAGGAAGACCAGCTGGTTCGACACTTCGCGGGCAAAGCCCATCTCGTGAGTCACCACGACCATGGTCCGTCCTTCCTGGGCCAGGGCCTGCATCACCTTGAGCACGTCACCGACCAGCTCGGGATCCAGCGCCGAAGTCGGCTCGTCGAACAGCATCACCTCAGGCTCCACCGCCAGCGCGCGAGCGATGGCCACACGCTGCTGCTCGCCACCGGACATGTGCCCCGGATAGGCATCCTTGCGGTGCGCGACGCCGACCTTGGCCAGATAGTACTCGGCTTTCTCCAGGGCTTCCTTCTTCGAAACACCCAATACGTGCACCGGCGCTTCGATGATGTTTTCCAGCGCGGTCATGTGCGACCACAGGTTGAAGTGCTGGAACACCATCGACAGCCGCGAGCGCAGGCGCTGCAATTGCCTGGGATCGGCCGCCTTTAGTGCGCCGTCCTTGCCGGGCACCAGCTTGAGTTCTTCGTCATTGAGCAGGATCTTGCCCGCATGGGGCTGCTCGAGCAGGTTGATGCAGCGCAGGAACGTGCTCTTGCCCGATCCGCTGGAGCCGATGATACTGATCACATCGCCCGCCTTGGCCGCCAGCGAGACACCCTTGAGCACCTCGTGCGAGCCGTAGCGCTTGTGCAGGTCCTGAACTTGAAGTTTGTACATGATCGGGGGTCTCGCAGATCGGTCAGTCACGGCTCACTGGCTCGCGACGAAAGGGTTTTCGCTGCACGCGGTCAGTGCCTGCGTGGCGCGAGATAGGCCAGCCAGCGGCGCTCGGCCAGCTTGAACAGGCGCACCAGAATGAACGTCAGACACAGGTAGCAAACGCCCGCCGTGATGTAGGCTTCGAACGGCAGGTAGTACTGGGCGTTCACCGTACGCGCAGCGCCGGTGATGTCGATCAGGGTCACGATCGAGGCCAGACTGGTGGTCTGCAGCATCATGATCACTTCGTTGCTGTACTGCGGCAGCGCCCGACGCAGTGCCGACGGCAATAGAATGCGTCGATACATCCCGGCCTTGGACATGCCCATCGCCCGCGCCGCTTCGATCTCGCCCGGCGGCGTGGCGCGCAGGCTGCCGGCGATGATCTCGGCGGTGTAGGCGCTGGTGTTGATGGCAAACGCCAGGCAGGCGCAGAACGTGGCACTCGACAACCAGGGCCAGAGCACACTGTTGCGCACGACCTCGAACTGGGCCAGGCCGTAGTAGATCAGGAACAGCTGCACCAGCATGGGCGTGCCGCGGATGACATAGGTGTAGAGCCACGCGACACCGTTGACCAGTGGCTGCCGGGACACCCGCATCAAGCCCAGTGGCAATGCCGCCAGCAGACCGAAGAACAGCGAGATGGCCAGCAGTTTCAAGGTTTCCAGCATGCCGCTCATGTACAGCGGCAGGCTGTCCCAGACGACGTTGTAATCGAAGATCATAGTTCAGCCGCCTTGATGCCCACCGAATAGCGTTTTTCGACGGCGCGCAGCAACAGCAGCGACACGCTGGTGATCACCAGGTACATCGCCGCTACTGCGAGGAAGAAGGTGAACGGCTCGCGGGTGGCATCCGCCGCCTGCTTGGCCTTGAACATCATGTCCTGCAGGCCGACCACCGAGATCAATGCCGTGGCCTTGGTCAGCACCAGCCAGTTGTTGGTCACACCGGGGATCGCTAGGCGAATCATCTGCGGCACCAGTACCCTGAAGAACACCTGCAGGCTGCTCATGCCATAGGCCATGCCAGCCTCGGCCTGGCCCTTGGGAATGGCCATGAACGCGCCACGGAAGGTTTCCGAGAGGTACGCCCCGAAGATGAAGCCCAAGGTGAAGATACCGGCGAGCAGTGGATTGAGGTCGATGTAGTCGTCGTAGCCCACCAGCGGCGCAACGCGGTTGATGATGTCCTGGCCGCCATAGAAGATCAGCAGGATCAACACCAGATCGGGAATGCCGCGGATCACCGTGGCATACAGATCGCCCAGCCAGGCCAGCCAGCGTACCGGCGACAGGCGCAGGGCCACGCCCAACAGACCCAGCACGATGGCCAGCGCCATGGACGACAAGGCGAGCTGCAGCGTCAGCCAAGCGCCATCGAGAATGACGGCCCCGTAGCCTTTCAACATGTAGAGATCCTCGCCCGGAGAATGAAAAATGGTGCGAACCGCGGTTCCCCGCCGTTGGCACCATCAGTCAGGTAACGCCTGCCGGCTTATTTGCCGTAGATGTCGAAGTCGAAGTACTTGTCCTGAATTTTCTTGTACTCGCCGTTGGCACGAATGCCCGCGATGGCCGCGTTGATGCGCTCCAGGTTGGCCTTGTCGCCCTTGCGCACGGCAATCCCGATGCCGTCACCGAAGTATTTCGGATCGTTGACCGATGGGCCGACGAAGGCGTAGCCCTTACCGGCATCGGTGTTGAGGAAACCGTCCTGCAACAGGGTGGCGTCGGCCAGTGTGCCGTCGAGTCTACCGGCGGCCACGTCCAGGTAGATCTCGTTCTGCGAGCCATACGGCATCACTTCGACACCCAGTGGCTTGAGCACTTCAGTGGCATAACGGTCATGGATCGTACCGCGCTGCACGCCGATCTTCTTGCCCTTGAGCTCGCTCATGTCGTCACTGACCGTGGTGCCCGCCTTCATGACCAGGCGCGCCGGCGTGGCGTAGTACTTGTTGGTGAAATCGACGGATTTCTTGCGGTCATCGGTGATCGACATCGACGACAGAATGGCGTCGATCTTGCGCACCTTGAGGGCTGGAATGAGGCCGTCGAATTCCTGCTCGACCCAGGTGCACTTGACCTTCATCTCGGCACACAGCGCGTTGCCGATGTCGTAGTCGAAGCCAACGATGCTGCCATCCGGCGCCTTGGAGGCGAACGGTGGGTAAGCGGCCTCGATGCCGATCTTCAGCGGCTTTTCATCGGCGAACGACGCCGCCGACAGCACGGACAGTGCCAATGCGCCAAACAGTGCGAGTTTCTTCATTGGGTGAGCTCCAGCGAAAAGGGCAGTATGGGCAAAGTGAGCGCAGGCCCAGAATGCGAAAAAATGAGGCTGAACAGGCGACGCCGCAGGGTCCGGCGAGTGAGCGCATTCTAACGGCACTGTGCCAGTCGATATTTCGTCAATGCGACAAGTAGTTACAGAAGCAACGAGACACCCAGACCAGGGGATTGACAGCCCCCATCGAGTGTGGTTTGGAAAAATGAGAGGTAATCTGAGACTGAAGCAATTAGCGCGCCCATTATTGGCAAAGCCTTCTAGGACGGCAAGTGTGGCGTTGCAGGTGGAAGCAGGTAGGCGTAGCAGTGGGGTATTGAGTGGCAGGTGGTGTGTGCTGGACTTTCATGCAGTAACACAGGCAATCGTCGATAAGCTTTGATGGCCCCTTCGCGGGCAGAGGGCTCGGCCGCCCGCCCCGCTCCCACATGAGTGTGCACTAACGCGCACATGTGGGAGCGGGGCGGGCGGCCGAGCCCTCTGCCCGCGAAGAGGCCCTCAAGATCACATCACATCACCTCAAATCACGCAGAAGCCCGATGCATGTCCTTGTGAGTATCGATCAACTGCTGCACCACCCCCGGATCGGCCAGGGTGGAGATGTCACCCAGCGCGTCGTACTCGGACGTAGCGATCTTGCGCAGGATGCGCCGCATGATCTTGCCCGAACGCGTCTTGGGCAGCCCCGGCGCCCACTGGATCACATCCGGCGACGCGATGGGACCGATCTCCTTGCGCACCCAGTTCTTGAGCTCCAGACGCAATTCCTCGCTGGCCTGCTCGCCGCCATTGAGCGTGACGTAGACGTAGATGCCCTGCCCCTTGAGGTCGTGAGGCACGCCCACCACAGCGGCTTCGGCCACTTTGGGATGGGCGACCATCGCACTTTCGATCTCGGCCGTGCCCATGCGGTGCCCGGAAACGTTGAGCACGTCATCGACCCGCCCGGTGATCCAGTAGTAGCCATCTTCGTCGCGACGCGCACCGTCGCCGGTGAAGTACATGCCGCGAAAAGTCTTGAAATAGGTATCGACGAAGCGATCGTGATCGCCGTACAGGGTGCGCGACTGGCCTGGCCACGAATCAAGGATCACCAGGTTGCCCTCGGCGGCGCCTTCGATGATGTTGCCCAGATTGTCCACCAGCGCCGGCACCACGCCGAAGAACGGCTTGGTTGCCGAGCCCGGCTTGAGGCCGATCGCGCCCGGCAACGGACTGATCAGGATGCCGCCGGTTTCGGTCTGCCACCAGGTGTCGACGATCGGACAGTTCTGCTTGCCGACCGTGTTGTAGTACCAGTTCCAGGCTTCCGGGTTGATCGGCTCGCCGACCGAACCGAGCAGGCGCAGGCTGGAGCCATCGGCGCCCTCGACCGCTTTGGAGCCCTCGGCCATCATCGCGCGGATTGCCGTGGGCGCCGTGTAGAGGATATTGACCTTGTGCTTGTCGACGATCTTCGACACCCGGGTGATGTCCGGGTAGTTGGGCACGCCCTCGAACAGCAGCGTGGTGGCGCCGTTGGCCAAGGGACCGTAGACGATGTAACTGTGGCCGGTGATCCAACCCACGTCCGCGGTGCACCAGTAGACGTCGCCAGGCTTGTAGTCGAACACCCGCTCATGGGTCAGCGCGGCATACACCAGGTAGCCGCCGGTGGTGTGCAGCACGCCCTTGGGCTTGCCGGTGGAGCCGGAGGTGTAGAGGATGAACAGCGCCTCCTCGGCGCCCATTTCCTTCGGCGCGCAGGTGCTCGACGCCACTTCCAGCAAAGAGTGGTACCAGATGTCCCGATGGCGGTTCCACTCGATGTCGCCGCCGGTGCGCTTGCACACGATGACTTTTTGCACGCTGCTGGTTTCAGGGTTGGTCAGGGCCCGATCGACGTTGGCCTTGAGCGCCGTCTTGCGCCCACCGCGCAGACCTTCGTCGGCGGTGATCACCACTTTGGACTGGCAGTCGATGATGCGCCCTGCCAGCGCCTCGGGTGAAAATCCGCCGAACACCACCGAATGCACCGCGCCGATGCGCGTGCACGCAAGCATGGCCACCACCGCCTCGGGGATCATCGGCATGTACAGGGTCACCACGTCGCCACGGTGCACGTCCTGGCCGCGCAGGGCATTGGCGAACTTGCACACTTCGGCATGCAGCTCACGGTAAGTGATGTGACGGCTCTCGGAGGGATCGTCACCCTCCCAGATGATCGCGACCTGATCGCCGCGCTCGGCCAAGTGCCGGTCCAGGCAGTTGTAGGAAACGTTGAGGGTGCCGTCGGCGAACCACTTGATGTCGACATGGTGGTCGTCGAACGAGGTCTGCTTGACCTTGGTGAAGGGCTTGATCCAATCGAGACGCTGCGCCTGCTCGCGCCAGAAACCGTCCGGGTTGACCACGGACTGCTGGTACATCGCCTTGTAGGTCGCCTCATCGGTCAGCGTGGACGCTGCCACTTCGGGACGAACGGGATACAGGGAAGCCGCACTCATCATTCTTACCTCGGTTGAATAGTTGTTGTTGTATAGACCTGTTTTAAGGGTATCTGCCCCAGGCAGCCATTCGACGATGGTAGTACCGAGACCAGTATCTAGGTCCGTACCCAGATTAGTACCGGGCCTGCTCGGCGAGGCGGGATTAATGCAGATTCGGATAAAACTGTTTATCCAAACCCGCTCTGTTTACCACAGGCACCGGGGCCTAAAATCGATTTCGCCAGCAACGGCACTGCGATCGACAAAGACTGCATCCCCCACGAAGGCTGTCGATCGCAACTTTCCCACTCTCAAGTTTCACACGTGACCTCACAAGGGCCGCGTGCCCCCTGACGACTGTAAAACAGGAAAATCAAAATGAAAGCTTTGTTGATTCTTGCGCTGATTGGCTCGAGCGGTATCGCCCTGGCCGATGAGACGACCACTGCCGCCACACAGAAACCCGTGGTGGAACCCTATGACTATTCACAGCATCCGGACATCGCCCATGTCATTTCCAACTCGGCGATCCCCAATGTCTGCGCCGTGGTACCGGCGCGCCTGACCTACGAAGACTCGCAGGGCAAGCGCCACATCATGGAATACCACGTCATGGGCAACGGCTGTACCAACAGCTGAGCACCTTTCAGCGCCGGGGCCCAGGCCCCGCTGCTGGCTCCTGCCACACGCCACTGGCGCTGCACGCAAACCAAGCCTTTCCTCTCCCGACCTCTCTTTTTGTGCCTCGTGCCTCTATCATGAGCGTCACGTAAGCCTGTCCATGCTTTCACGCGCATCGAGCACTCCACCTGCCTGGCGGTGCCTGCGCCTACTTTCTGCTTTTGCGACGGATCTGCCCATGCCCCACTCCCAGCGCCCCCTGACGGTCACGCTGCAAGTCGTTTCCATCGTGCTGTTCACCTTCATTGGCTACCTGAGCATCGGCATTCCCCTGGCGGTATTGCCCGGCTTCGTCCACAGCGATCTGGGCTACGGCGCGGTGATCGCTGGCCTGGTGATCAGCGTTCAATACCTGGCCACCCTGCTCAGCCGTCCCCAGGCGAGCAAGATCATCGACAACCTGGGCAGCAAGAAGGCCGTGATCTACGGGTTGGTCGGCTGCGGCATCAGCGGGTTGTTCATGCTGCTGGCCGGCTGGTTGCAAAGCTGGCCAGCACTGAGCCTGGCCAGCCTGCTGGTGGGTCGGGTGTTGCTCGGATCGGCAGAAAGCCTGGTGGGCTCCGGCTCCATTGGCTGGGGGATCGGTCGCGTCGGGGCGGCCAACACGGCCAAGGTCATCTCCTGGAACGGCATCGCCAGCTACGGCGCGCTGGCCATCGGCGCGCCGCTGGGCGTGTTGATGGTCAAGCATCTGGGCTTGTGGAGCATGGGCGCGAGCATCATCGTTCTGGCAGGCGTGGGCATCGCCTTGGCCTGGAACAAGCTGCCTGCGCCAGTGGTGGCCGGCGAGCGCCTGCCGTTTCTGCACGTCCTGGGTCGCGTGCTGCCCCACGGCACCGGACTGGCCCTGGGTGGCATCGGCTTCGGCACCATCGCCACGTTCATCACCCTGTACTACGCCAGCAATGCTTGGGACAACGCGGCACTGTGTCTGAGCCTGTTCGGTGCCAGCTTTATTCTCGCGCGGCTGTTGTTCGGCAACCTGATCAACCGTCTGGGGGGCTTTCGCGTGGCGATTGTCTGCCTGAGTGTGGAGACCCTGGGCTTGCTGCTGCTATGGCTGGCGCCCAGCCAGGAACTGGCCATGGCGGGTGCGGCGTTGACCGGTTTCGGTTTTTCCCTGGTATTCCCGGCGCTCGGCGTCGAAGCGGTCAATCTGGTGCCAGCGTCGAGCCGCGGTGCTGCAGTGGGGGCCTACTCGCTGTTCATCGACATGTCGCTGGGCATCACCGGGCCGGTGGCCGGCGCCATAGCCGCGGGCTTCGGCTTCAGTTCGATCTTCCTGTTTGCCGCTGCTGCTGCGTGCACGGGCCTGGGCCTGACCTTCTATCTGTACCGCCAGGCCGCTCGCCTCCCACCACCGGAAGACAAGCTGGTCTGAGGATAACGCCTTTCAGAAGTCGATCTTGCCACGCCCGGCCTTGATCGCGCCCCGCTTGGTCTTGCCTTCCAGGCGGCGGGTCTTGGAGCCCAGCGTGGGCTTGGTCGGCCGCCGCTTCTTCTCGACCTTGGTGGCCATCAGAATCAGCTCACGCAAGCGCTGCAACGCATCGGCCCGGTTCTGCTCCTGGGTACGGAACTGCTGCGCCTTGATCACGATCACGCCATCACCGGTGATCCGGCTGTCACGCAGCGTCAGCAGCCGCTCCTTGTAGAACGGCGGCAACGACGAGGCGCCGATGTCGAAGCGCAGATGCACCGCGCTGGAAACCTTGTTGACGTTCTGCCCACCCGCGCCTTGCGCGCGGATGGCGCTGAGTTCGATTTCAGCGTCGGGCAAATGGACGGCGTTGGAGATTTCCAGCATGCGGCACTCCGCTCAGAACAGGGGTTTGGGCTTTAGGCGATAGCACAGGTACATCCCGCCGACCCACAGTGGAATCGCATACACCGAAATGCGAATACCCGGAATCATCAACATGATGATCAAGATGAACGCCACGAACGCCAGGCACAGGTAGTTTCCGTACGGATACCACAGCGCCTTGAACAAAGGCACCTGGCCCTGGCGCTGCAGGTGCTGGCGGAACTTGAGGTGCGAGTAGCTGATCATCGCCCAGTTGATCACCAGGGTCGCGACCACCAGCGACATCAACAGCTCCAGCGCCTGCTGTGGCACGAAGTAGTTCAACGCCACGGCCACCAGCGTGATTGCCGCCGACACCAGCAGCGCACGTACCGGTACGCCGCGTGCATCCACCTTGGCCAGCGCGCGCGGTGCATCGCCCTGCTCGGCCATGCCCAGCAGCATGCGGCTGTTGCAGTAGGTGCCGCTGTTGTACACCGACAGGGCCGCGGTCAGGACCACGAAGTTGAGCACATGCGCCGCCGTGTCGCTGCCCAGCATCGAGAACACCTGCACGAACGGGCTGCCGCTGTAGGCGTCGCCCGAGGCATTCAGGCTGGCCAGCAGGCCATCCCACGGGGTCAGCGACAACAGCACCACCAGCGCGCCGATGTAGAAGATGAGAATACGGTAGATCACCTGATTGATGGCCTTGGGGATCACCGTCTTCGGGCTGTCCGCCTCGGCCGCCGTGAAACCGAGCATTTCCAGGCCGCCGAACGAGAACATGATGATCGCCAGGGCCATGACCAAGCCGCCGACACCGTTGGGGAAGAAGCCGCCATGCTCCCAAAGGTTGCTGACACCTGCCTGCGGACCACCATTGCCGCTGACCAGCAGGTAGCTGCCCAGGGCGATCATGCCGACAATCGCCGCCAACTTGATGATGGCGAACCAGAACTCGGCTTCCCCGAACACCTTGACGTTGGTCAGGTTGATGGCATTGATCATCACGAAGAACACCGCGGCCGATACCCAGGTCGGTATCTCCGGCCACCAGTAGTGCACGTATTTGCCGACGGCGGTCAGCTCCGACATGCCCACCAGGATGTACAGCACCCAGCAGTTCCAGCCCGACAGGAAACCGGGAAACCGGCCCCAGTAGCTGTGGGCGAAGTGACTGAAGGAACCGGCGACCGGCTCCTCGACGATCATCTCGCCCAGCTGGCGCATGATCAGGAAGGCGATGAAGCCGCAGATGGCGTAACCCAGGATCATCGACGGCCCGGCCGATTTGAGCACGCCCGCAGACCCCAGGAACAACCCGGTGCCGATGGCTCCGCCCAGGGCGATCAATTGGATGTGGCGATTCTTCAGCCCACGCTTGAGCTGGTTTGGTTCAGTCATCAGGGAGAAGTCACTTGTTCAATGCTTGAAGTATCGAAGGCGCAATAGCCTATCGCTTCACGCTGGTGTTCTGTGGGAGCGGGTCTCTGCCCGCGAAGAGGCCCCCACCGACACCCCACAAAAAAACGCCAACCCTGGAAGGTTGGCGCACGTGGACATCAGCTGTCCTTACTCAGGCTTGGGCTTGCGACGGCCGAAGCCTGGACGCTGACCCGTGCCCGCTGCCGGGCCACGACGATTGCCCGAAGGCGCGTCGTCCACCAGCTTGATGCCCGGACGCTTGGCCGCAGGCTTGGCACCTGGCTTGCCCGGACGCTTGTTCATGTCCGCCGGACGCTCAGCCACAGGCGTGCCACGGCCACTGTCCTTGCGCGAAGCCGGTGCCGAATCGCCACGCGGCTGGCGAGCCGGGCGCTGTTCGGTGGACGGCGCGCCGTCGTGGGCCGGACGCAGGGTACGCACACGCTCGCCACGGCCCATCGGGCGCGAGGATTTGCGCTGCATGCGCTCCAGCTTGTCCTTGGTCTTGGTTGTCATCGACGGCATGGCGACCGCAGCCAGGCCCACCTCGGCGCTCAGGGTATCGACTTCACCCTGGGTCAGCTCACGCCACCGGCCCATCGGCAGGTCGGAATTAAGGAACACCGGACCGAAGCGCACACGCTTGAGGCGGCTGACCACCAGGCCTTGGGATTCCCACAAGCGACGCACTTCACGGTTACGGCCTTCCATGACCACGCAGTGGTACCAGTGGTTGAAGCCTTCACCGCCCGGTGCTTCCTGGATGTCGGTGAAACGCGCAGGGCCGTCTTCCAGGATCACGCCGTTCTTGAGGCGCAACAGCATGTCTTCGTCGACTTCGCCGCGTACACGTACGGCGTACTCGCGGTCCATTTCGAACGAAGGGTGCATCAGGCGGTTGGCCAGTTCGCCATCGGTGGTGAACATCAACAGCCCGGTGGTGTTGATGTCCAGGCGGCCGACGTTGATCCAGCGGCCTTCGCGCGGGCGCGGCAGGCGGTCGAATACGGTCGGGCGGCCCTCAGGGTCGTCGCGGGTGCAGATTTCACCGTCGGGCTTGTTGTAGATGATCACGCGGCGCACGGTTTCCGAGGCTTCTTCGCGCTTGATCACCTTGCCGTCCACGGTGATGGCGTCGTGCAGATCGACGCGCTGGCCGAGGGTGGCGACCTTGGCGTTGACCTTGATCCGGCCTTCGCTGATCCACGCCTCTACGTCACGGCGCGAACCCACGCCGATACGGGCCAATACTTTCTGCAGTTTTTCGCCGGCGGGGCCGATTTCCTGGCTGCCGTCTTGCTGATCGAGATCTTTCATCGTAAGCACCTCCCGGTGGGTCGAATGGAATACTGCTCGGCGCAGGCGCGCCGGAGGGCCGCGAATGATACGCGCAACACGGGTGTTGCGCATCCAAGGCTAGCCGATTTTTTCAGCCTTTCTTTTTTTTCCGCTTGGCGGTGCCCTTCATGTCCTTCAGGCGTTGTGCCGCCTGCTCGTTCACGTCGCGGCGCTCATCCTTGTCCATCTTCTTCCAGGCCTTGCACTCAGGCTTGGTCCGTCCGCAGGCGATGCAGGTGTCATCGGTGAACTTGCAGACGCTGATACAGGGGTTCTTGCTGCTCATGGATAACGGTACTCGAGGATGGCCGAATCGTTTGGACAACGGCCCCGCCAAATCGCGCCCACAAAAAAAGCGACCCTAAGGTCGCTTTCTTTGTTCGCTTCGAAGAGTTCAAGGGCCTCGAAGCTGTGTATGGCGCAGCGGACGGGACTCGAACCCGCGACCCCCGGCGTGACAGGCCGGTATTCTAACCGACTGAACTACCGCTGCGTATCGCTCGGACTTGCGTCCGTTTGAAACCTGTTGATCGAGAACTCTCGAGTTTCTCGATCGCTGACCCGGCGAACCGAATCAGTGTATAAAATGGCGCAGCGGACGGGACTCGAACCCGCGACCCCCGGCGTGACAGGCCGGTATTCTAACCGACTGAACTACCGCTGCGCAGTGTGTGCTCTCGAACTTCAGCACGTCTTGCTTGGTGTAGCGTTCTCAGCTGCATTTCAACGAAATGGTGGGTGATGACGGGATCGAACCGCCGACCCTCTGCTTGTAAGGCAGATGCTCTCCCGGCTGAGCTAATCACCCTTTGCTTCGCTGAGGCCGCGAAATTTACGCAGGTACCGAACCTAAGTCAATACCCTGTATGAAGTTTTTTTGAAAAAGGTGTCAAACCCCAGAGCTTGTGAAACCTTGCGGACCTCTTCGCGGGCAGAGGGCTCGCCGCCCGCCCCGCCCCCACACAACCCCAGTTCATCCGAGGACCCTGTGGGAGCGGGCTCTGCCCGCGAAGAGGCCTTCAGCCCTTACAGCGCAGCCAGCCCGCGCGCGAGATCGGCCTGCAGGTCGCCCACGTCTTCCAGGCCTACCGCCACCCGGATCAGGCTGTCACGAATACCTGCCGCTTCGCGCTCGGCTGGCGACAGGCGCCCGTGCGAGGTGGTGGCCGGGTGGGTGATGGTGGTCTTGCTGTCACCCAGGTTGGCGGTGATGGAGATCAAGCGCGTGGCATCGATGAAGCGCCAGGCGCCCTCCTTGCCTCCCTTGACCTCGAAACTGACCACTGCGCCGAAACCCTTGGTCTGACGCTTGGCCAGCTCGTGCTGCGGATGGCTCGCCAGACCCGAGTAATGCACCTTCTCGATCCCGTCCTGCGCTTCCAGCCACTCGGCCAGCGCCTGGGCACTGGCGCAATGGGCACGCATGCGCAGGTTGAGCGTTTCCAGGCCCTTGAGGAAGATCCAGGCGTTGAACGGGCTCAGGGTCGAACCGGCGGTGCGCAGGTAACCGAGCACCTCGTTCATCTCCTTGCTGCGCCCACACACCGCGCCGCCCATGCAACGACCCTGGCCGTCGATGAACTTGGTCGCCGAGTGCACGACGATGTCGGCACCCAGAACCAGCGGCTGCTGCAAGGCCGGCGTGCTGAAGCAGTTGTCGACCACCAGCATCGCACCACCGGCCCTGGCCACCGCGCTCAGGGCGGTGATGTCGACCAGTTCGGCCAACGGATTGGACGGCGACTCGACGAACAGCAGCTTGGTGTTAGCCTTGATGGCCCGCTCCCAGCCGCCGACGTCAGCCAATGGCACGTAGTCCACCTCGATGCCGAAGCGCTTGAAGTACTTCTCGAACAGGCTGATGGTCGAGCCGAACACGCTCTGCGACACCAGCACATGGTCGCCCGCGCTGCACAGGCTCATGACCACCGCAGTGATCGCCGCCATGCCGGTGGCGAAACCGACGGCCTGCTCGGCGCCTTCCAGGGCGGCCAGGCGCTCCTCGAAGGAGCGCACGGTGGGGTTGGTGTAACGCGAGTAGACGTTACCCGGCACTTCGCCGGCAAAACGCGCCGCGGCATCGGCCGCGGTACGGAAAACGTAGCTGGAAGTGAAGAACAGCGGATCGCTGTGTTCGCCTTCCGGCGTGCGGTGCTGGCCGGCGCGAACGGCCAGGGTGTCGAAGGACACCCCTTCCAGATCGCTATCCAGTCGCCCGGCATCCCATTCCTGTGTCATGCCGTTGCTCCCAATCAGTTGTTGTAGAGGTCTATGATCGCGCTGACCGCCTGAGACTTGCTCTTATTGGAGTCATTGCGCGCCTGTTCGATCTTGTTCAGGTAGAACTCGTCGATATCGCCGGTGACGTACTTGCCGTCGAACACCGCGCAGTCGAAGTTCTCGATCTTGACCTTGCCGCCACCGACCGCGTCGATCAGGTCGGGCAGGTCCTGGTAGATCAGCCAGTCGGCACCGATCAGATCGGCCACTTCCTGGGTACTGCGGTTGTGCGCGATCAACTCATGCGCACTCGGCATGTCGATGCCGTAGACGTTCGGGTAGCGCACGGCTGGAGCAGCCGAGCAGAAATAGACATTCTTGGCGCCCGCTTCGCGCGCCATCTGGATGATCTGCTTGCAGGTGGTGCCGCGTACGATCGAGTCGTCCACCAGCATCACGTTCTTGCCGCGGAATTCCAGCTCGATGGCATTGAGCTTCTGGCGTACCGATTTCTTGCGCGCAGCCTGGCCGGGCATGATGAAGGTACGGCCGATGTAGCGGTTCTTGACGAAGCCTTCGCGAAACTTCACGCCCAAATGGTTGGCCAGTTCCAGGGCTGCGGTGCGGCTGGTGTCCGGGATCGGGATGACCACGTCGATGTCGTGCTCGGGACGCTCGCGCAGGATCTTGTCGGCCAGCTTCTCGCCCATGCGCAGACGTGCCTTGTACACCGAGATGCCATCGATGATGGAGTCTGGACGTGCAAGGTAGACGTGTTCGAAGATGCACGGCGCGTATTGCGGGTTGGGTGCGCACTGGCGAGTGTGCAGCTTGCCGTCTTCGGTGATGTACACCGCTTCGCCCGGTGCGAGGTCGCGGATCAGGGTAAAGCCGAGCACGTCCAGGGACACGCTTTCGGAAGCGATCATGTACTCCACGCCTTCGTCGGTGTGCCGCTGGCCGAACACGATCGGGCGGATCGCATGCGGGTCGCGGAAACCGACGATACCGTAGCCGGTGATCATGGCCACTACTGCGTAACCGCCGGTGCAGCGCTTGTGCACGTCGGTGACGGCCGCAAACACGTCTTCCTCGGTAGGCTGCAGCTTGCCGCGCACCGCCAGTTCATGAGCGAAGACGTTGAGCAGCACTTCGGAGTCGGAGTTGGTGTTGACGTGACGCAGGTCCGATTCGTAGATCTCCTTGGCCAGCTGCTCGACGTTGGTCAGGTTGCCGTTGTGCGCCAGGGTGATGCCGTAGGGCGAGTTGACGTAGAACGGCTGGGCCTCGGCCGAGGTCGAGCTGCCTGCCGTGGGATAGCGCACATGGCCAATACCCATGTGCCCGACCAGCCGCTGCATATGGCGCTGCTGGAAAACGTCCCGTACCAGCCCGTTGTCCTTGCGCAGGAACAACTTGCCATCGCTACTGGTAACGATACCGGCAGCATCCTGGCCGCGGTGTTGGAGGACCGTTAGCGCGTCATACAGCGCTTGATTGACGTTCGACTTACCGACGATACCGACGATGCCACACATGCGACGCAACCCCTACTTAATGAATCTGAACTGAGCACCACTCACTGCGCTTTCGCGGCAGGCAAGAGGTGTTCCTTGAACGGAATGTCAGCCGGTGCGCTGATTCCGCTGGCGAGCCACTGACTGGACATCCCCAGGATGAGGTTTTTCGACCAATCAGCAACCAAAAGAAATTGCGGCAGCAGGCGTGATTCCTGCCACCAGGCATCCTGTTGAACCGGCCCCAGGCTCAGCAGTCCGGCGGCCACCACCACCAGCAAGCCACCGCGCGCGGCGCCGAAGACCATGCCCAGAAAGCGGTCGGTGCCCGACAGTCCGGTGACGCGAATGAGTTCGCCGATCAGGTAGTTGACCATGGCGCCAACCAGCAAGGTGGCCACGAACAGCACGGCACAGCCTGCGATGACACGTGCCGATGGCGTCTGGATGTAATTTTCGAAGTAACCGGCGAGCGAACCGCCGAACAGCCAGGCCACGCCACCTGCGACTATCCACGTGACCAGCGACAGGGCTTCCTTGACGAAGCCGCGTGTCAAGCTGATCAGTGCGGAGATGGCGATGATCGCAATGATCGCCCAGTCGACCCAGGTAAATGCCACGGTGCGGCCTGCATACGGATAAGGCGGCGCATTTTAGCAGAGCGCGGGCGCGGTAGTAAGCGGCGATTGTCGCCTGCACCGCAGCGCGCCCCTTCGCGACCGCTGACCGCTCCTTCAGCTTCCCGCAGCAGCGCTCAGCGGCCGCGAAGAAAGCGACACGATCCAACGGCGGACCAAGTCCTCAGCCGCGCTCAGGCTCGAAGCGCACCACGAAACCCTGCAGCTTCTGCTGGCGATTGATCACATCGCGCAGCCGTTCGGCCTCGGCGCGTTCGACCAATGGCCCGACGAATACCCGGTTCTTGCCATCGGCCGAGCGCACGTAGGCGTTGTAGCCCTGTGTACGCAAGCTCTTCTGCAGAGCGTCGGCACCGGCACGGTTGGACAGACTGGCCAACTGCACCGACCAGCTGACCGGCAGCCCGTTGGGGTCGATCTTGCTGGCGGTGTCCGGCTTGGCAGCCGGTGCCACCTTGGCGGCTGCAATCGGTGCCGAGGGCTGCACCGATTCCACTGGCTTCTTCGCAGCTGCGGCAGGCGCTGTGGGCACCGGCTGGATGGGCTGGCTCGGCGCGCTCGCCTGCACCGGGGCCTGCTGAGGCACTGGCTCGGACTCGATGATCTGCGGCTCGGGCACGGCAACCGGCTCGACCTGTACCTGTGGCGCGGCCGGCGCCTGGGGTGCTGCCGGGGCCTGCACCTGAACCTGGCGCACGGTGTCGTCCTGCCGCGAAAACAGCATCGGCAGGAAAATCACCGCCAGCGCGATCAGCACCAACGCGCCGATCATGCGCTGCTTGAACACCTTACTGGGCAATGCCATCCACGTTCTCCCGTTCTACGTTGCCATACATCCATTTCAAGGCCTGGGCGACACAGTGGAACGAGCCGAACACCAGAATCTCGTCACCCTCGCCCGCTGCTTCGCACTGCGCTTCGAGCGCATCGGCGAGGCTGCCATGAGACGTCGTGGTGGCGCCAAGGTTCAGGAGTGCAGCATTCAACTCGGCGGCTGGCCGGGTGCGAGGCGTTTTCAGCGGTGCCACCGCCCAGTCGGCGATGACAGGAACCAGTGGCTCGACTACGCCGGCCAGATCCTTGTCGGCCAGCAGGCCGAACACCGCCAGACGCCGGCCCGTCAGAGGCTGGCGGGCCAGACGCTCGGCCAGGAAGCGCGCAGCGTGCGGGTTGTGCCCTACGTCCAGGAGAATCTCGACCGTCTTGCCTGCCACGTTCACCCGGTGGCGATCCAGGCGACCGGCCACGCGGGTGTGCGCCAGTGCCCACCCGATGCGCGCGGCGTCGCGCGGCAGATCCAGGGCGACGTAGACTTGCAGGGCCAGCGCCGCGTTCTCCAGCGGCAGGCTGGGCAGCGGCAACGACAGCAGCTCGACCGGGTAGCCTTCGACGTCCACGCCTCGCCACGACCAGTGATCGTCATGCTCGGTGAAATCGTAGTCGCGACCACGCAGATAGAGCGGACAGCCCAAGGTGGCCACCTGATCGAGCAATGGCTGTGGAGGATCGATATCGCCGCACAAGGCCGGCACGCCGGCACGCAGGATACCGGCCTTCTCGAAGGCCACCGACTCGCGGGTATCGCCCAGGTATTCGGCATGATCCAGACCGATGCTGGTGATCACGGCGAGGTCGGCATCCACCAGGTTGACGGCGTCGAGCCGACCACCCAGGCCGACTTCCAGAACCACGGCGTCGAGCTCGGCACGCTGGAACAACCAGAACGCGGCCAGGGTGCCCATCTCGAAATAGGTCAGGGTGGTCGCACCACGCGCCGCTTCAACGGCCGTGAACGCTTCGCACAACTGGGCGTCGGTGGCCTGCTGGCCATCGATCACGACCCGCTCGTTGTAGCGCAACAGATGCGGCGAGGCATAGACCCCGACCTTCAGCTCGCGGTCCTGCATCAGTGCAGCGATGTAGGCGCAGGTCGAACCCTTGCCGTTGGTGCCGGTGACCGTCACCACACGTTCGGCCGGCTTGCCCAGGCCCAGGCGTTGCGCGACTTCGCGGCAACGGTCCAGGCCCATGTCGATGGCCGCCGGATGCAACTGCTCCAGGTAGGCGAGCCACTGGCTCAGGCTACGCTCGGTCATACGTTGGCAGGCGCCGGTGGCACCACGATGGGCTCGATCGGAGCGGCCACGTACGTGGGCGTCGGCAGGCCCATGAACTGAGCCAGCAGGCTGCCCAGACGCGGACGCAGTTCCTGGCGCGAAATGATCATGTCGATGGCGCCATGTTCGATGAGGAACTCGCTGCGCTGGAAGCCTTCGGGCAGCTTCTCGCGCACGGTCTGTTCGATCACGCGCGGGCCGGCGAAACCGATCAGCGCCTTGGGCTCGGCAACGATTACATCACCCAGCATGGCCAGACTGGCGGAGACGCCACCGTAGACCGGGTCGGTCAGCACCGAAATGAACGGAATACCCTCTTCGCGCAGGCGCGCCAGGACCGCCGAGGTCTTGGCCATCTGCATCAGCGAGATCAGGGCTTCCTGCATGCGCGCACCACCGGAGGCGGCGAAGCAGATCATCGGGCAGCGATTTTCCAGGGCATAGTTGGCAGCGCGCACGAAGCGCTCGCCGACGATGGCGCCCATGGAGCCACCCATGAAGGAAAATTCGAAGGCGCTGGCCACCACCGGCATGCCCAGCAGGGTGCCGCTCATGGAGATCAGCGCATCCTTTTCACCGGTCTGCTTCTGCGCGGCGGTCAAGCGATCCTTGTACTTCTTGCCGTCGCGGAATTTCAGGCGATCGACCGGCTCCAGATCGGCGCCCAGCTCGGCACGGCCCTCTTCGTCGAGGAAGATATTCAGGCGCGCGCGCGCACCGATACGCATGTGGTGGTTGCACTTGGGGCAGACGTCGAGGGTCTTCTCCAGCTCCGGACGGTACAGCACTGCTTCGCAGGACGGGCATTTGTGCCACAGGCCTTCGGGCACCGAGCTTTTCTTCACTTCCGATCGCATGATCGAAGGGATCAGCTTGTCTACCAACCAGTTGCTCATGCTTTATTTCTCCAGTACCGGGGACTGCTGGCCTGGCCAGGTCCCGCGCATGCTCTTGAGCGTGTTCAGATATGAAACGAATGCGTGGGCGAGCGTGGCGCAGGCTTGATACCTGCGTGCCGCGCGTTTCGCGAAACGTATGGACGGTGCCGGGCAGCGCGCCGTCACATGCCGCTCCCACGCACCGCCTTGATGAAAGCGTCGATCTTGCCGTGGTCCTTGATGCCCTTGCTCGACTCGACCCCGCCGCTGACATCCACCGCCCAGGGTTTGACCTGCGTGATGGCCTGGGCGACGTTGCCCGCGTGAAGCCCGCCGGCCAGCACGATCGGCTTGTCCAGGTGCTCGGGCACCAGCGACCAGTCGAAGGCTTCGCCAGTACCGCCGGGCACGCCGGCCACGAAGGTGTCGAGCAGAATGCCGCTGGCGTTGCGATAGGCGCGGCAAGCTGCCTGCAGGTCGTCGCCGGGGCGCACCCGCAGGGCCTTGATGTACGGACGGTGGTAACCCTCGCACTCGGCCGGCGTTTCGTCGCCATGGAACTGCAGCAGGTCCAGCGGCACGGCATCGAGGATTTCGCCCAACTCGCAGCGGCTGGCGTTGACGAACAGGCCCGTAGTGGTCACGAACGGCGGCAGCGCGGCGATGATCGCGCGGGCTTGCTGGACGTTCACCGCCCGCGGACTTTTGGCATAGAACACCAACCCGATCGCATCGGCACCGGCGTGCGCAGCGGCCAAAGCATCCTCTATGCGGGTAATACCGCAGATTTTGCTGCGAACGGCTGACATGTCGGCGAGTACCTCGACTTGGCTAGGGAACGGCGGATGTTAGCAAATGCTGTCGGTAACGTCAGCCAGTGTGTCGAACCCGGTCAGGAAGTGCGGGCCGATGTAGCGTTCGGGCAGAGGAAACTCGTCACGGTACTCGACCTGCACCAGGTACAACCCGAACGGATGGGCAGTGACACCGCCGGTCCTGCGCACCCGGCTCTGCAACACTTGCGCAGCCCACTCGATGGGCCGCTCGCCGGTTCCGATGGTCATCAGCACGCCGGCGATGTTGCGCACCATGTGGTGCAGGAAGGCATTGGCGCGCACGTCGATGACGATCATCTTGCCGTGCTGGGTGACCCGCAGGTGATGCAGTTGCTTGATCGGTGACTTGGCCTGGCACTGACCGGCGCGGAAGGCGCTGAAATCATGGGTGCCGACCAGCGCCTGTGCGGCGGCAGCCATGCGGGTGACGTCCAGCGGGCGGTGATTCCAGGTGATTTCCTCGCCCAGGTGGGCGGGCCTGATCTGGTCGTTGTAGATGACGTAGCGGTAGCGTCGGGCGATGGCCTTGAAGCGCGCGTGGAAATTGGGCGGCATGACCTTGGCCCAGGTGACGCTGACGTCGTGGGGCAAGTTGATGTTGGCGCCCATTACCCAGGCTTTCATGCTGCGTTCGGCCTGGGTGTCGAAGTGCACCACCTGGCCGCAGGCGTGAACCCCGGCGTCGGTGCGGCCGGCGCACATCAGCGAGACGGGCGAGGCTGCGACCTTGCTCAGAGCGTCTTCGAGGGTTTCCTGAACGGTACGCACGCCCGACGCCTGGCGCTGCCAGCCGCGATAGCGCGAGCCTTTGTACTCCACACCCAGCGCGATACGGTAAAAGCCGTCGGCCGCCGATTCGGCGGCCGAGTTGTCGATGTTTTGCACGAAGTTGCAGCCTGTTGGTTAAGCGATGGCGGCGATTATACCGGATCCTGAAATTGCGGCGCCTGGTCCGCCGCCTTCGCGGGCAGAGCCCGCTCCCACAGGGGGCCGGCGACGGCACCCCCGGATTATCGGCTGATACGCCCCAGCATCTCGCGTGCCTCACCCTGCTGCCCGGCGCTGCCTTCCTTCAACACTTCGCCGAGAATGTCGCGGGCGCCATCGTTGTCGCCCATCTCGATGTAGGCACGGGCCAGGTCCAGCTTGGTACCGGCCTCGTCGCCCCCGTCGAGGTAGTCGAAATCATCTTCGCCTTCGATCGGCGGGAGGTCTTCGGGTTTGGGTGGCGTGGCGAACGGTTCGGCCATGGGCGTGCGCGCAAAGCCGTCGGAGAGTTTTTCCAGCTCCGCGTTGATCTCGGTCAGGCGCGATTCCGGTGTTTGCGGCTCTTGAGCATCTTCGGCCAGAGACAGGTCGAAATCTTCCGGCAACGTGGTGTCGTTGTCGTCGGCCGGGCTCGCGGCTGCCGCTTTCTGTTCGGCCAGCAGGGTGTCGAAATCGATGTTGCTGTCCGTGGTGGGCGCGGTGTCCTGAGTGTCGTCCAGGTTCAGATCGAAATCGGTGTCGAAGGTACCGTCCAGCGAATCGGCCGCGCCAGGCTCGTCCTGCAGCAGCTGCTTGACATACTCCGCATCCATTTGCGCAGCAACCGCCGCCGCACCGGCAGCTGCCGCAGCGGCACCGAGCATGGCCGGGAAGCGGGTCTTCAAGCGCTCGACATCGGCGTGGTTCTGGCCCGTGGCAATCAGCTGTCGCTCCTGACTGACGAAACCATCGCGGTCACCTTGCAAGCCGTAGACTTCCATCAGCTTCAAGCGCAGGTCGCTGCGCTTGGGCTCACGTTCGGTCGCAGCTTCCAGCAATTCGGCGGCGTGATTGAGACGGCCCCGGGCAATGCTCTGTTCCACTTCCGCGAACAGACCTTCATCGGTGTCGATGCTGGGGCGCAGTGGCGGCGTGGGCAGTACGGTCTGCTCAGGCGCCGCAGCGAACGTGGAAGGCGCGGCGCTGGCTCGGGCGCCGGCTACCGAGGCGGCGACCATTGCCGGGGTCAGGTGCACGGTCGCGGCCGGGCGCTCCAGCCCTTCGAAGCTGTTGGGCGGCAGGTCGAGGTCAGGGCCGTGGTCCGGCTCTTCGGCCAGGGCACGGGCCATGCGCATGTGCTTTTCGGCTTCCTGTTGCGCCTTGCGGCGGCGGGCCAGCAACAGCAGCAGTAACAGCAGCGCGGCCAGGGCGCTGGCACCGACCACCATCAGCAGGGTGGAATTGTCGGCGGGCTGGTCGGAAGCGGCGTCGTCGGCCGGATCGTTGACGGCGTCCAGCGGCTCACCCTGAGGCGCTACCGGCGTACTGGCGGCAGCGTCCGGGTTGACCTGTTCGGTGGCACCCGGCACGGTCGGTGCCGGAACCAGCTCGGCGTTGGTTGTCGCAGTGGGGTCACCGGTGGCAGGCGCGCTGCCATCGGCTGTGGGCGCCAGCGCCTCGGCCGGGACCAGGGCTTCGGCAGGCACCGGCACATCGGCGCCAGCCGCCTGCATCTTGGCCAGTTGGTCGTTTTTGAGCTGGATCAGCTTCTGCAACTTGTCGAGCTGGCTCTGCAGATCGGCGTTGCGGCTGCGCAGTTCTTCGTTGTCACGCCGGGTGGCATCCAGCGCTTCCTGGGTCACGGCAAGCTTCTGGTCCAATGCCTTGGCATCGCCTGCCGGACCGTTGGCCTCGCTGGCACCCGACACCAGGCTGAGGTTGTCCTGCGGCGGCGCAGCGGCCGGGGCTGGCGTGCCATTGCCGCGCCGCGTGGCGTCGACCTGCTGGGCACGCGGGCCCAGCCGACGGCCTTCGCGCCACGCAGCATTCTGTCGCGCGACTTCGGCCACTGCCGGCCCAGGCGCAGTGGCCGATGTCTGTTGCACGTCAGGCATGCGCAGGACCTGCCCGGTCTTGAGACGGTTGATGTTACCGTCCAGGAACGCGTCGGGGTTGAGCGCCTGGATGGCCAGCATGGCCTGCTGGACCGAACCGCCCTGGCGATTGCGCGCGGCGATTTCCCACAGCGTATCGCGCGAACCGGTTGTGTAGGACGCCTGGTTGACGGTGGCCGCCGGCGCACTCACTGCAGGTCGAGGAGCGTTCTGCGCGGCTTGCGCGGCCTGCGGAGCAAACTGCGCCGGATCGAGCAGCATGCTGTAGTCGCGCAGCAGACGACCGCTGGGGAAGTTGACCTGAACCAGAAACTTCACCAGCGGCGCGGACAAGGGTTGGGTCGAGGTCACACGGATGACGCTGCGGCCATTGGCGTTGATCACCGGCGTGAAGCGCAGGCTGTCCAGAAACGCCTGGCGCTCGACGCCCGCCTTGCTGAACTCCTCGGCCGGGGCCAGCACGGGCTGGACCTCGGCGGCGCTCAGACCGCGCACGTCGAGCAGTTCTATCTCGGCCAGCAGAGGCTGGTTCACCGCGGACCTGAGGGTCAATTCCCCCAGCTCCAGGGCGTTGGCGATACCGGAGGACAACGCCGAAGCGGCAGCCATTGCTAACACCAGTTTGCGAACTTGAACCATGGCCTAATCCTTGTTTGAACATTCCTCGGCAAGCGAGAAGAAGCTTGCACTGTCGCACGAACGACTGTTACACGCGATCAGCTGGGCAAAGCGTGCCAACTCTCTGCAAATTGTCGGCAAGTATCTTTTAGCCATGACCTTTAATCAACAACTCGGCCACTTGTACCGCATTCAGGGCTGCACCCTTGCGCACGTTGTCCACCGTGGCCCACAGGCTCAGCGCCTGAGGATCATCGATGCCGGTACGCACACGGCCCACGTACACCACGTCCTGGCCCACCGCATCGCCCACCGCTGTAGGGTAGTCGTCTTCCACCGTTTCGATACCCGGCGCTGTCGCCAGGACCTGGTTGACGGCGGCAAGGTCGAGCGCGGTGCCGCTCTGCACGGCGATGCTGTAGCTGTCGCCGAAGAACACCGGGGCCTGCACGCAGGTCACCGAAATCTTCAAGGTCGGCATGCCGAGCAGCTCACGCAGTTCGCTCACCAGACGGCGTTCCAGCGGCACATGGCCCTGCGCGTCGGGCGTGCCAACCTGCGCCAGCAGGTTGAAGGCCATCTGGCGGTCGAAGAAGCGCGGCTCCAGCGGCCGTACATTGAGCAGTTCGGCAGTCTGCCGGGCCAGTTCGCTGACCGCTTCGCGACCAAGGGCCGACACGGCCAGGCACGCCGTGACGTGGACCTGCTGAAGATCCATCACAGCGCGCAGGGGCGCCAGGATCACGGCCAGGGCAATGGCGGCGGCGCTGGGGCTGGCCACCTGCACGGGCACCGGTAGATCGGCAAGTATGGCGGCGTTGGCTTCCGGCACCACATTGGGTGCCTCGTTCACCGGCAGGCCGCCCGAAAGATCGATGATCGTGCAACCGGCCGCCGTCGCACGCGGGGCGAAGCTGCGGGTCACTGCGGGACCGGCCGCGAAAAACACCCATTTGACCAGACTGAAATCGAACTGATCGACTTCACGCACACGCACGTTCTTGCCGCGATACGCCACCGACGCGCCAGCCGATTCGCTGCTGGCCAGCAGATGCAACGCGCCGACCGGAAAGTCCCGTTCTTCCAGCACCTGCACAAGCGTTTCGCCGACCGTACCGGTGGCGCCGATCACGGCGATGTCGAAAGTCTGGGGCATGGGCAGGGTCCTCGAAGTATGAACAGGCCGCGCACTCTATCGGTTATCGACCGTTTTGTCCGCGTCGCATCCCGTAGCAGCGGTCATCGGCCGCGAAACTGACGCCGTGGCTCGTCTGAACCAGCGCGGCGCACTCTTCGCGGCTACGGACCGCTCCTACGAACATGCGCACGTCAGAAGTAGCAGCGGTCATCGGCCGTGAACGGTGCGATGCGATCGCTCAGTCCTTTTTGTCTCTTTTGAACGCCGCTTCGAGCGCGTCGTTGATCGTGCGCAGCACCTTGACCCGTGCCCAACGCTTGTCATTGGCCTCCACCAGCGTCCAGGGCGCCACCTCGCTGCTGGTGCGGTCGACCATGTCGCCCACGGCATCGCGATAGGCGCCCCATTTCTCACGGTTGCGCCAATCGTCTTCGGTGATCTTGAAACGCTTGAAGGGGATCTGCTCGCGCTCCTTGAAGCGCTCGAGCTGGGTCTGCTCGTCGATGGCCAGCCAGAATTTGACCAGCACCACGCCGGCCTCGGTGAGTTGTTCTTCGAAGTCGTTGATTTCGCTGTAGGCTCGCATCCAATCAGACGCACTGCAAAAACCCTCGACCCGTTCCACCAGTACCCGGCCATACCAGGACCGGTCGAACACGGTGAATTTGCCGCGCGCCGGCAGCTGGCGCCAGAACCGCCACAGGTAGGGCTGGGCCAGTTCGTCCTGAGTGGGCGCGGCGATGGGCACGATGTGGTACTGGCGCGGGTCCAGCGCAGCGGCGACGCGTTTGATCGCACCGCCCTTGCCGGCCGCATCGTTGCCTTCGAACACGGCCACCAAGGCATGACGGCGCATGCGCTTGTCGCGCATCAGCCCGGCCAGACGCGCCTGCTCGGCGATCAGTTGGCGTTCGTAATCGTCTTTTTCCAGCCGCTTGCTCAGGTCCAGGCTGCCGATCAGGCTGCGCTTGTCGATGCTCTCGCCCAAAGTGGCCACAGCCTGAGCCTTGGGTTTGGCAGGCGCCTTGAGGGCGGCCTGCAAACCCTCCAGAAGAATCTGTCCAACCGCCAGGCTGCGGTAGTGGGCATCGGCACCTTCGATCACATGCCACGGCGCATAGTCGCGGTCGGTCCTGCGGACCACGCGTTCGCCGAAGCGCACGAAGCGGTCGTAGGTTTTGGATTGTTGCCAGTCCAGCGGGCTGATTCGCCAACTGTGCAATGGATCGTCACGCAGCGACTTGAGCCGCGCCTTCATCTGCTGTTTGGACAGATGGAACCAGAATTTGAAGATCAGCGCGCCTTCGTCGTAGAGCATCCGCTCCAGCCGCTGCGCACCGTTGATGGCCTGTTCCAGACGGCCGTCCTTGATATCGCCATGGACGCGATCCTGGATCATCTGGCTGTACCAGTTGCCGAAGAACACGCCCATGCGGCCCTTGGCCGGCAGCTGACGCCAGTAGCGCCAGGCCGGTGGGTGGGCGAGTTCTTCGTCGGTCTTGTCGTCGAAGGTCCGCACCTCGATCAGGCGCGGGTCCATCCATTCGTTGAGCAACTTGACCGTCTCGCCCTTGCCGGCCCCTTCGACCCCATTGATCAGCACGATCACCGGAAAGCGCGCCTGCTCCTTGAGCTCGTACTGGGCCTCCAGCAGCGCTTCGCGCAGGGCTGGCAAGCGCGCTTCATAGGTGTCCTTGTCGATGGCATGACCAATTTCGGCAGATTCGAACATGGGGCAGGCATTCCTCGTCGGTTAGCTTGACTGAACCTCGCTGGGCTCGGCGCTACGCTGCGTATCGCTATTGAAGCCGACCTGTTCGAGCAGGGTTAGTTCGGCAAGCAAGGTGTTCTCGGCGTCCTGGCGACGCCGGGCGATGTCGTTGGCGCGGCGCAGGTAATCACCACTGCTGCCCGGCTCCTGGCTGTCATCGAGCGCAGTGAGTTCGTCGGCGAAGGGCGCCAGGCGCACCTCCAGGGTTCGTGCGTAGCGTTCGCGCAGGTAGTCGGCCCAGAAGGTCTGACGCGGCATGAACGTCGCGAATGCCGATCCGTTTTCGGCTTGCAGGACCTCGGTCTGCGCCGCGTCGTAGATCTCGACACCAATGCCGGCAGTCGCCGCATACGCCATGCTGTGCGGCTGCCCGGGCAAGCTCAGACGACGAGCCAGGTAGGTCCGCAAGGCCATGCGCACTTCCGCTTCATCGACGACGATGCCCCGGCGTCGGCGCTCGGTGATGATACGGCGGGCGATGGCTTCGAGCTGGTCGAGCCTGAACAGCCCACGGGCCAGTTCATAAAGACGCTGGCCACGCTGCGCCCAAGTGGCGCCTTGCAGGGCGTCGTGCTGCAGCACCTGCACCTCCATGTCACTGAACATCAGCCGCTCGCCATCCACGCAGGTGTCCAACTGCTCGGCCATGGTATAGAGACGCTGGCGCAACTGACGATTCGCGGAGGCACCGACGATGACGTTCCACACGCGCCGCGTCATTTCGGCCGCATTGCTGATGAAATCCGGCGTACGGCGCAGATTGTCGATCAGGTCGATGAAGGCCGCCGACCCCTCTTCTTCGGTCAGTCCCTGCCAAAGCTGCGCCCGATGGCGTCGCTCCACTTCACTTGCACCCTGCAGCCAGGGGTCGACCGCAGGCCGTCCCACCCGAGTCGGACGGACGTCGTTGGTGCGGTGGGTATAAAACTGGAACCGTCGTTGCGGCCGTGCGCTGCCCAGCTGACGCAGCGTTTGAGTGTCCAACGAATTATGATCGAGAAAGACATCGACACTGCGCTCCTCGGCCATTTCGGTAAATACTGCATCGGGGATGTGACGCAGTCGAGTGCGGTACAGGTTCAAGGTACGCAACGCTGGCAGGCGCGAAGCCCACTGCGGCCAATGAGGCAGAGCCAGGCCTGCCAGGTTCAGTTGCTGAAGCTGGGCGAAGCCGCTGGACGAAGCGATCTGGCCCACGGTGTTGCCGCTCAGGTTCAGCATGCTCAGATTGGGCAGGCGGCCAAGCCGGTCGAGTAACGCCTGATCCAGGGTCAGATTGCACAACGTCAAGTCCAGCTCGGTCAGTTGAGTCAACCGATCGACCGCTTCGGGTAGATGGCCGAGGGCGCATTCACGCAGCGTCAAACTGCGCAGTTGCGCAAAGCTGCCCAATAGGTTGGTCAGCGCCTGAGCATCTATCGTGCTGCCGGTCAGGTTCAGGTGTGTGACGAAGCGCAGGTCAGCGCTCAGGGCGGGAAAGTCGAGCAGCGGCACGTAGGTGAGGTTGAGGTAATAGTTGAAGCCATGGGCGGCGCGCTCGGAGGGCAGTTGGCGGCGCCAGGCAATGTCCAGGCGTGCCGTGACGTCGGCGCGGTAGTACACCAGGTCGCCGCTGCTGGCGTTGTACCGCGCCGGTAGATTGGCCGGCGCCGGTCGACGGGACCAGGCTTCCAGTTGAGCGTGCATTTGCCCGCGCTCGTAGGTGAGGTTGTCCAACCCCTGCATGATGCCGGCGCGACTCATGCCGGTCTCCTCGTACAATCCCAATAATTCGCGCGCGGCCCGTTCGCTGGTGCCGGGGTAGACACGACGAATGCGCGCCACCAGCACTCGGCGCGACAGGGCCACCTCGCGCCGGCCGCTCATGGGGTAACCCACGCGCCCGTATCCATCGCGCATCGGTGCTCTGAAGCGATCCGGTGACGGCGTCTGCCCCAGCCAGCGGGCACAGTCGTCGCGATGGGCGAAAGCGTAGTCACGCACCGCATCGGCCTGGGCGGTTTCACCCAGCACCACCTTGATGGCCTGCTCCAGCTCGAGGCTGTCCACCGACTGCGCGACGCTGAAGCACAGGCCTTCGAACGCGCGGTTCAGGCGTTGGCACTGCTGATAGATGCGGGCACGTTCGGCCAGTTTCAGGGGAATGCGGCGGTTGGACAGCATCTGCGCCTGTTCGCCCGGCGGTACATCAAGCAACACCTCTTCGGCGGCTGCCACGCTCAGGGCAGGAAAATCGCGACGAATCAGTTGGCTGGCAGGGCCGCTGCCGAAATGGGTGGCGTCGTAGAGTGCTTCGAACCGGGCCTGAGCGGCGTCGTCGGCCAGTCCGGCGCTTTGCACCTGACGATGCAGGGCGAAGCGTTGCAGCGCGTCGGTCAGCAGGGCGGCGGGTTGATCGGCCTGGGCATGGATGTCGTCCAATGCGGCCTGTGGCAGACCGGTGCTGGCCAGGGCATGGTGAAGATCCTGCGGCTCCATGCCTGACAGCCGCCAGCCCAGGCGGTCACGTAGCGTAGTGCCAGGTGCCTCGGGTTGCTGCTCGGCGGCCAGTCGCCAACCCGTACTGGTTTCTTCAATAAGGGGCTCATAGGCCTGTGTGTCGCTTGGGTGAGTGATGCGCCATTGCCGGTAGCGATCGTCGAAGCGCAGGTCGTGGACGCGACCATCGATGACTACGCTGTCACGCGTTTCATCGTGGTAGAGGCGATCGGTTTCTGGCAGCAAATCGGCAGGCAAGGCCTGAACGGCGACGTATTCGTCCAGGTTGGGATGCCAGAGATGGTGGCGACCGTCAGTGAGCGTTACCGGTATCAGCTCTGCCAACTGGGTCTGGGCAGCCACTTCGGGCACTTTGGGCGCTATCCATGTCCGGCCGGCGTGCACGACGCCAGCGAAGACCGCCATGGTCGCCAGGTTCTCGGCCACGCTCATGACGTGGGTGAACGCGGCGTGGTCATCGCCCTGGCGCCAATCGTCGATGCCGCTGAGCACCTCATGCAGCAACTGTGCGGCAGCGCAGGCGAGCATCGCCGTACCCAGTGCCGGGACCAGCAGCCCGGCAATATTGAGCAGGGTCATGCCGGCACCCAGGTACCGTCGGCGCTCACGCTCCAGGGCAATGGCGTCTTCATCGGCGGTCGGCACCGCCATCACTCGGGCATCCTGGTAGACCTTGATCAAGCGATCGCTGTGCTGCAACTCGAAAAGATCGCCCAGCACCGGGCGCTTTTCCAGGTTCAGGTGCTGTTGCCAATCGCCAGCCGGGTTGTCGAGCCGTTGCAGCAGACGCTGGATGAACGGTGCGGCGAACTTCTCGCCAACCAGTGCGCCGAAATAGCTTCGGTAATCGGTCTGCTTCAGCTTCTCTCCCAATGCTGCGGCGAAGGCCTTGAACGACGGGTATAGCTTGACCGGATGATCCGGCTCGCCCGGCATCAGCACCACGCAGCGGCCATCCACGGTCGATTCGATCAACTGCACGCCGTAGAGCGCCACGGCGGCGAAATCGGCGCTGCCCAGCAGACGCAGCCAGTGATAGCGCACCGCGTTGCCCGCCCAGGCCGGCGTTGCACCTTCGGCAACCTGCAGGAGCATGCGGTAGGCATCTTCGTCGATATCGTCACGCAACCGGGCGATGTGGGTCAGCACCGCAAAGTGGGCGCGATCATTGCGCTTGAACAATGCCGCCACGTGTTCGGGTTTGAGCACCTTATCCAGATGAGCCTGGTACTGCTTGCCCAAGTCCAGGCTGCGGCACATCGTGGTGAATCGCTTCGGATCGATGGAGATCGCCGGCTTGTCGCTGCGGGCGCGGAAATCGATGTCCTTGTCGGCCGTGACGTACTCGACCCCGCCGACCGGCAGCACCATCGAACCCTGCGCAAACTGCAGGTTCGCCTCGAAGTTCTGCATGGCGGCAACCAGCAGGTTCTGCTCGATGGGCCAGCGGTGGCTGAAACCCATCCCAACGTTGTGCATGGCGCGCACCAACGAATAACGACGCGGGTCGATGTCGAGTTGAAACTGCTCGCGGATCGCTTCGCTTACCAGGTCGGCGCAGAACTCGGTGACATCGCGCAACTCGGCCAGCACTGGAGCAAGGGCCAGCTTGGCGGCATGGCTCTCGTTCTGACTGGCGCTCAAGGCCTGGCGCATCGCCGGGCTGGCCTGGGCCAACCAGGTGGGCAGCCGCTGCGCGACGATGCGTGCGTGGCGACTGTCTCGGGCACTGGCCGCTTCACTCATTGGGGGGTAGATCGTGTGCATGCTCGGCTCCTTGCCGAAAGAGGAAGCGTGCACGGTAGCCAGTGCGGAACCTGCCGGGACGTGTATTAATCACCACCTGAAGACGGCCATGAGCTGCGCTGCGGCCCAAGCGTCCTTGCGCTCGCGAACCCGGGCCTGCGCGTTACAATGCCCGCTTGCCCATTGCCGAAGCCGTCATGAAAACCCCGAGCCTTCTCGCCCAGCTGGACTGGACCGACACCGGTCACCCTCGATCGCGCGCCTTTGGCGACGTGTATTTCGCCGCCGACGGCCTGGCCGAAACCCGCCACGTGTTCATCGAGCAGAATCAGTTGGCCGCACGCTTCGCCGCCCTTCCGGACGACGGTCGTCTGGTGATCGGGGAGACCGGCTTCGGCACCGGGCTGAGTTTTCTCTGCGCCTGGCAATGTTTCGCTGCCTCGGCCGCACCGGGCGCCCGTCTGCATTTCATCAGCGTGGAAAAATACCCCCTGAGCGCCGCCGACTTGACCCGTGCCCTGGCGCTGTGGCCGGAAATGTCGGCCTACAGCGACGCACTGCTGGCGCAGTATGTGGCCGTGCATGAAGGCTTTCAACGCTTGGTCTTCGACGGCGGCCGGGTCACCCTGACGCTGCTGATCGGCGATGCGCTGGAGCAGCTGCCATGCCTCGAGGGCCAGGTCGACGCCTGGTTTCTTGATGGTTTCGCCCCGGCGTGCAACCCCGACATGTGGACCCCCGAGCTGTTCGCCGAGCTGGCGAGGCTGGCGGCGCCCGGGGCGACGCTGGCAACGTTCACCAGTACCGGCTGGGTGCGCCGCGGTCTGGCGGCGGTCGGCTTCAAGATGAAACGGGTGCCGGGCATCGGCAACAAATGGCATGTGTCCCGAGGCGTGTTCCTGGGCGATAGCGGCGCGCCTGCGCCTGCGGCCAAGCCCTGGTTCGCCCGCCCCGAGCCGCTCACGGGTGAGCGCCACGCGCTGGTCATCGGTGCCGGCCTGGCAGGGTGTGCCACCGCAGCCAGCCTGGCGGCGCGCGGCTGGCGCGTGTCGTTGCTCGAACGGCATGCCGAGGTCGCCCAGGAAGCGTCGGGTAATCCCCAGGGCGTGCTGTATCTGAAACTCTCGGCCCACGGCACGGCGCTTTCCCAGTTGATCCTGGCCGGCTTCGGTCATACCCGTCGCCTGCTCGAACAACTGCAACGCGGGTACGACTGGGACGCCTGCGGCGTGCTGCAACTGGCCTTCGACGCCAAGGAAGCGCAGCGCCAGCAGCAACTGGCCGATGCATTCCAACCCGAACTGCTGCACCGACTGGATCGTCTCGAAGCTCAAGCGCAGGCAGGTGTCGAACTGCCCAGCGGCGGTCTGTTCTACCCTGAAGGTGGCTGGGTCCACCCGCCGGCGCTGTGCGAGCATCTGGCCCGCCATCCGCGCATCACCTTGCTGCGCCATCATGACGTGGCCGAACTGCGCTACCTCGACGGTCAATGGCAGGCCTTCGACGGTGACCACCACCTGGCCAGTGCGCCAGTGGCCGTGCTGACTTGCGCCGCCCAGGTCAGTGCCTTTGCCCAGACCGCCGCGCTGCCGCTCAAGCGCATTCGCGGACAGATCACCCGCCTGCCCGAAACGGCGCGCAGCGCTGCGCTGTCGACGGTGGTCTGCGCCGAAGGCTACGTCGCCCCTGCCCGTTCGGGCGAACACACGCTGGGCGCCAGCTTCGATTTCCACAGCGACGACCTGACACCGACCCAGGCCGACAACCTCGACAACCTGGCGCTGCTCGAGGCCATTTCCCCGGATCTGGCGAGTCGCATCGACAGCGCCTCAATGCCTATCGAGCAACTGCAAGGCCGGGCCGGATTTCGCTGCACCAGCCCTGACTACCTGCCCATCATCGGGCCGGTGGCCGACGCTCAGGCCTTCGCCGAGCGCTTTGCGATCCTGGCCAAGGACGCCCGTCAGGTGCCCGAGCAGCCTTGCCCGTGGCTGCCGGGGCTGTACGTGAACAGCGGGCATGGCTCGCGGGGGCTGATCACTGCCCCGCTGTCGGGTGAACTGATCGCTGCCTGGCTGGACGACGAGCCTTTGCCTCTGCCACGCGAGGTGTCCTGGGCGTGTCATCCGAATCGCTTCGCGCTGCGGCGCCTGATACGCAACAAAGCTTGAACCTGCTCGGGGGCCGGTACTCACAGTCACAGCCCCCTCCGCTGCCGAGGCGTGAGCGTCGCGGCTTCACCGTCATGAAGAAACCAGCCCATGTTGCGTATCCAGGGTTTGCACAAGACCTACTCCACACCGCAAGGCCCGCTGCCCGTGCTGCAAGGCATCGACCTGCACCTGGGGCGTGGCGCCAGCCTGGCCCTGATGGGTGAATCGGGCAGCGGCAAAAGTACCCTGCTGCACCTGGTGGCCGGTCTGGATGTCGCCGACAGCGGGCGAATCGAAGCCGCCGGGCAGGTGCTTACCCAGATGAGCGAACGGGAACTGGCGCGCTGGCGGCGCTGCGACATCGGCCTGATCTTCCAGCAGTTCAACCTGATCGGCAGCCTCAGCGTGGCCGACAACCTGGCCTTCCAGGCCCGTCTGGCCGGACGCCTGGACCCTCAGTGGCAGCGCGAACTGGCCGAACGGCTGGGCCTGTCGGCCCTGTTGCAGCGCTACCCCGAGCAACTGTCCGGCGGGCAGCAGCAGCGCGTGGCCCTGGGCCGCGCCCTGGCCTCGCGCCCGCCCCTGTTGCTGGCCGACGAGCCCACCGGCAACCTCGACGAGGCCACCAGCGAACAGGCGCTGGACCTGATGCTGGAGCTGCTGCAAACCACGGGCAGCACGCTTTTGATGGTGACTCACAGCCCGCTGGTGGCTGCGCGCCTTGAACATCGCGTGGTGCTCAAGGCCGGCCGCATCGTCGCCTGGGCGGATCGCTGACGTGGCGGTGCTGTACTGGACCCTGCGCAGCCTGCTCAGCCATTGGCGCCGGCATCCGGTTCAGGGCGTAGCACTGATCACCGGCCTGTGGTTGGCCACTGCGTTGTTCACCGGCGTGCTCGCGCTGAACAGCCAGGCGCGGCAGAGCTATGCACTGGCCAGCCAAATGATTGGGGGTCAGGCCCAGGCGAACATCCTGGCACGCGACGGCGCAGAGCTGGCGCAATCGACCTTCGTTGCACTGCGCCTGCAGGGTTGGCCGGTCTCGCCAGTGCTCGAAGGTCGGATCACCCTGCCCTCCCACCCGCAACTGCGCCTGCAGGTGGTGGGAATCGAACCCTTGACGTTGCCGGTGGGCAGTCCCGTGGCGGGCGCGGTGCCCAGTGTGGATGAGCTGAGCGCCTTCATCGGCGCACCCGGCCGAACCTGGGTGGCACCACAGACTTTGCGCGAACTGGGCGCAGAGGAAGGCGCGCGCCTGCAGACCAGCAACGGCAGCACGCTGCCTCCCTTGCAGACACGCGCCCAGGCGGCACCCGGGGTGTTGCTGATGGACATCGGTGCGGCCCAGACGGTCCTGCAGATGCCCGACCAGTTGAGCCGACTGCTGCTGCCCAGGACGTTCCAGCACGCTCTTCCCGAGGCTTACACCGAGCGCCTGCAGATCAACCGCAGCGACGCCGATGGCGACCTTGCCCGTTTGACCGACAGTTTCCACCTGAACCTGACCGCCCTGGGCCTGCTGGCCTTCGTGGTCGGTCTGTTCATCGTCCACGCCGCCATCGGCCTGGCGCTGGAGCAACGCCGCGCCCTGCTACGCACCCTGCGCGCCTGTGGCGTGAGCGCGGCCTTGCTGGTGCTGGCCCTGGTGCTGGAGCTGGGCCTGCTGGCGCTGCTCGGTGGCCTGGCCGGCATTGCCAGCGGCTACGGACTGGCCAGCTTGCTGCTGCCGGACGTCGCCGCCAGCCTGCGCGGTCTATATGGCGCAGAAGTCGCCGGGCAGTTGAACCTGAGTCCGTCGTGGTGGCTGGCAGGCCTGGCGCTGAGCCTGGGCGGCGTACTGCTGGCCGGTGCCGACAGCCTGTGGCGCGCTGCACGTCTGCCGCTGCTGTCTCTGTCGGGTGGCGAAGCCTGGCACCAGGCCCATCGCCAATGGCTGCGGCGTCAGGCCGTGGTGGCTGCGGCGGCAGCCGTATTGGCGCTGGCGTGTGCCGTGTTCGGCAACGGTCTGGCCAGTGGCTTCGTGCTGATGGGCAGCCTCTTGCTGGCGGCGGCACTGGCCCTGCCGGTCCTGCTCAGCACTGTCCTCGCCCTGCTTGCCCGGCGTCGTTGGGGCGTACTGGGACAATGGTTTCTTGCCGACTGCCGTCAGCAGTTGCCAGGCCTGAGCCTGGCGCTCATGGCATTGCTGTTGGCCTTGGCCGCCAACATTGGCGCCGCGAGCATGACCGAGGGTTTCCGCCAGACCTTCAGCGGCTGGCTGGAACAGCGCCTGAGCGCGGAGTTATACCTACGCCCGCAACACCCCGAGCAGGCTCAGGCGTTGCAGCAATGGTTGCAGCAACAGAATGAAGTGCGACAGGTGCTGCCGGGCTGGGAAATGCAGATCCGTCAGCAAGGCTGGCCAACCGAATTGGCGGCGGTGATCGATGCTCCTCTCTATCGCCAGCACTGGCCGCTGCTCGAACAGGCCGCCGGCAACCCGTGGGATCAATTGTTTTCCGGCGATAACCTGATGCTCAGCGAGCAACTGGCCCGCCGCCTGAATGGGGGCATCGGCGCGCGGCTCACACTGCCCGCCGCCCAGGGACAATGGAACCCGACGGTGGTAGGTATCTACGCCGACTACGGCAACCCCAAGGGGCATATCCTGGTCAGTGCCGAGCAGTTCCAGCGGCACTGGCCCGGCACCCCGCCCGCGCGCTTCGCGTTGCGCATGGCCGAGGCCGATACCGCCTCTCTGAAAGACAAGGTGCAACAAGCGTTCGGCCTGGACGACAGCCATGTGGTGGAGCAGCAACAACTCAAGCGCTGGGCCTCGCAGGTTTTCGAACGCACCTTCAGCGCCACCGCCGCGCTGAATGCGCTGACCCTGGGTGTGGCCGGGGTCGCCCTGTTCATTGGCTTGCTGACCCAGAGCCAGAGTCGCTTGGGCCAGCTCGCGCCGCTGTGGGCGATGGGTGTCGGCCGTCGCCAACTGATCCTGTTGAGTGTGGCGCAGACCTTGATCCTGGCCCTGCTGACCTTGCTGCTCGCCGTGCCGCTGGGCATTCTGCTCGCCTGGTGCCTGGTCGCGGTGATCAATGTGCAGGCCTTCGGCTGGCGCCTGCCGTTGCAAGTGTTTCCCTTGCAGATTCTGCAACTGTGCGGCTTGGCACTGATCGCCGCGATGCTGGCTTCGGCCTGGCCCATGCGGCGTCTGCAACGCAGCCAACCCACCGACCTGCTGCGAGTGATGGCCAGTGAACGCTAAGCTAATCCAAACCCTGTTGCTGGCTGTATTGCTCGCAGTGAGCGGGTGCGAACCGACGCCGCCGCCGGCCGGTTTCGCCGGTCTGGGCGGACAGGCTGGCGACTTCGCCCAGGTCAAACCGGGCAAGGTCTTCAGCTTTCCGGCCGATCATGGCGCCCACCCGGACTTCCGCATCGAATGGTGGTACCTGACCGCCAATCTCGAAGACGACCAGGGCCAGCGCTTCGGTGTGCAATGGACCCTGTTCCGCAGCGCCCTGGCGCCGGGCAGCACGGCGTCCGGCTGGAACAACCGCAATCTGTGGATCGGTCATGCCGGACTCACTTCGGCGACTGACCACTACAGCGCGCAGACCTTGGCCCGAGGCGGTATCGGCCAGGCAGGTGTAGAGGTCAAACCCTTCAACGCCTGGATCGACGACTGGCACCTGCGCAGCCAGCCAGGCGCTGCGGGCAGCCTTGCGGCCATGGACGTGCAGGCCCAAGGCCAGGGCTTCGCCTACCAATTGGCACTGACCAGCGAGCGTGCGCTGGTACTTCAGGGCGAGCAGGGCTACAGCCGCAAGTCCGATGCCGGGCAGGCTTCGTATTACTACAGCCAGCCATTTTTCAGCGCAGCCGGGCAGGTGCAGATCGAAGGCAAGCGCTATCAGGTCAAGGGCCGTGCCTGGCTCGACCGGGAATGGAGCAGCCAACCATTGGCCGCCGATCAGTCCGGCTGGGACTGGTTTTCCCTGCACCTGGACGACGGTCAGCAGTTGATGGTGTTTCGTCTGCGTGGCGCCGGCGAACAACATTTTCTCAGCGGCAACTGGATAGACGCGCAGGGCCATAGCACGCCGTTGGCACCTGGCAGCATCAGCCTGCGCCCACTGCAGGACACCCGTGTGGCCGGCAGGCAGGTGCCCACGCGCTGGGCCATCGACATCCCCAGCCATGCCTTGCATGTGGAAACCACGGCATTGAACCCCAAGGCCTGGATGGCGGTAGGCACGCCCTACTGGGAAGGCCCAGTGACCCTGACCGGGAGCCACGGCGGCGAAGGCTATCTGGAAATGACCGGATACTGATACACGCACGACTTTTTGTACAAATATCAAACCAACCGGCGTCGCAGCGGTCCTTGTACAAATACCTCAGGACGCTCCTTCAAGGCATGCCGACCCCCAGCGCTTTTGCCAAACACTGGTTCGCCAGCCGTCAATGGAAGCCGTTTCCTTTCCAGAAGGACGTCTGGGCCGCCGTCAAACGCGGCGAGTCGGGCATGCTTCACGCCAGCACTGGTGCCGGCAAGACCTACGCGGTCTGGTTCGCCGCCCTGCAACGTTTCGCCAAGGCCGGTCCTGTCATACCCAAGGGCAAACGCAAGCCCGTCATGGCACCGTTGACGGTGTTGTGGATCACCCCCATGCGCGCCCTGGCCGCCGACACCCTGCGCGCCCTGCAGGTACCGGTCGACGAATTGCAGATCGGCTGGAGCCTGGGCCTGCGCACCGGCGATACCAGCAGCAGCGACCGTGCCAAGCAAACCCGCCGACTGCCGTCGGCGCTGGTAACCACACCGGAAAGCCTGACGCTGCTGCTGGCCCGCGACAAGGCCTGCGAAGAGTTGAGCAGCGTTGCCATGGTTGTCGTCGATGAATGGCACGAACTGATCGGCAACAAGCGCGGGGTGCAGCTGCAACTGGCGCTGGCGCGGCTGCGGCAGTGGAATCCGCATCTCATCGTCTGGGGTATTTCTGCCACCTTGGGCAACCAGGCTCATGCGCAGGAAGTTCTGCTACCCGGTCAACCCAGCGTCAGCGTACAGGGAGCCCAGGCCAAGACCATCGAGGTCGACACCCTGTTGCCCACAGCCATCGAACGGTTTCCCTGGGGCGGTCACATGGGCTTGCGCATGCTCGATCAGGTGGTGGCCGAAATCGATCGCAGCAGCAGCTGCCTGGTGTTCACCAACACCCGCGCGCAGTCCGAAATCTGGTTCCAGGCGATCCTCGACGCCCGTCCGGATTGGGCGGGCATCATCGCCCTGCACCACAGTTCGTTGTCGCGTGAGGTGCGCGAGTGGGTCGAGCGCGCGCTCAAGGATGGCCAGCTCAAGGCGGTGGTGTGCACTTCGAGCCTGGACTTGGGGGTCGACTTCCTGCCGGTGGAACGGGTCCTGCAAATCGGGTCGGCCAAGGGCATTGCGCGCTTGATGCAACGGGCCGGCCGCTCCGGACATGCCCCGGGCCGTGCTTCGCGGGTCACCCTGGTACCGACCCACAGCATGGAACTGGTGGAAGCGGCGGCGGCCCATGATGCGGTCGCACAGCGGCGCATCGAGCCGCGCGAATCACCGGAAAAACCGCTGGATGTGCTGGTTCAGCATCTGGTCAGCATGGCCCTGGGCGGCGGCTTCCTGCCCGAACGACTGCTGGCCGAGGTGCGCACGACCTGGGCCTACCGCAACCTCAGCGATGACGAATGGCAATGGGCCCTGGCGTTCGTCCGTTACGGCGGCCACTCGTTGACGGCCTATCCGGACTACCGCCGAGTCGAGCCGGACGAGCACGGCCTGTGGCGCGTGCCCGACGCGCGCCTGGCCCGCCGTCACCGCATGGGCATCGGTACCATCGTCAGCGATGCCAGCCTGCAGCTCAAATACTGGAGCAAGGGCGGCGGCGGACGCTCCCTGGGCAGTGTCGAGGAAGGTTTCATCGCCCGCCTCAAGCCGGGCGATGGTTTCCTCTTCGCTGGTCGCCAACTGGAACTGGTGCGGGTCGAGGACATGACTGCCTACGTCAAGCGCAGCACCGCCAAGAAAGCTGCCGTGCCGCGCTGGAATGGCGGCCGCATGCCGCTGTCCGGCGAATTGGCCGACGCGCTGGTGGCGAAACTGGGCGCGGCGGCCCGTGGTGAGTACGACAGTCCCGAGATGCGCGCCGTACGCCCGCTGCTCGACGTACAGCAGCAATGGTCAGCGCTGCCCAGCGAAACCACGCTGCTGGCGGAAACCCTCAAGTCGCGCGAGGGCTGGCACCTGTTCCTCTACCCCTTCGGCGGTCGTCAGGTGCACCTGGGGCTGGGCAGTCTGCTGGCCTGGCGCCTGGCCCAACGCCAACCCCTGACCTTCTCCATTGCCGTGAACGACTACGGCCTGGAGCTGCTCAGCGCCACCGAAGTGGACTGGGCCACCCAACTCGACCCGGCGCTGCTCAGCGCCCAGGGTCTGTTGAGCGACGTGCTGGCCAGCCTCAACGCCGGCGAGTTGGCCCTGCGACGCTTCCGCGAGATTGCGCGGATCTCCGGGCTGGTCTTCGGCGGCTATCCCGGATCGCAAAAAAGTACCCGACAGGTGCAGGCCTCCAGCGGTCTGTTCTTCCAGGTATTCAAGCAATACGACGCCGGCAACCTGCTGCTGACCCAGGCCCAGGAAGAGGTCCTGAAACAGGAGCTCGAAGTTGAGCGACTGGAACACGTGCTGGAACAGATCGCCAGCCGTCGACTGGATCTGCACGCCGTCAAGCGCCCCACACCGCTGGGCTTTCCGCTGCTGGTGGAACGCTTCCGCGAAAGCCTGAGCTCGGAGAAGCTGGCCGATCGTATCCGCCGCATGGTCGGCGACCTGGAGAAAGCCGCAGGATGAGTGAGTATTGCAGCGTACAACTGGCGGGTGCCGAACTCTGGTTGCTGGCCGAAAAGGCCATCTACTGGCCTGAACGTGAAGTCCTGCTGATCGCCGACGCGCACTTTGGCAAAGCGGCCGCCTACCGCAAGTTGGGGCAACCCGTGCCTCACGGCACCACCGCCAGCAATCTGCAGGTGATCGATCGGATCATGGGCAGATACCCGACCCGGCACCTGATCTTTCTGGGTGATTTTCTGCACGGTCCGGGATCGCACTCGGCAGGAACGCTGGGCGCGCTGGCTGCCTGGCGTGCGGAAGTCGCAGATCTGCGCATCACATTGATTCGAGGCAACCACGACAAGCGCGCAGGCGACCCGCCGCCCGAGCTGCATTTCGACGTGGTGACGGAACCGTTGGAAATGGGCCCATTCGCACTGCAACACGAACCGGACGCGCATCCGGCGCTGCACGTGCTGGCCGGTCACATACACCCTGTGTATCGGCTGCATGGGCGGGGCCGACAGAGTCTGCGGCTGCCGTGTTACCTGCTGGGCGGCAAGGTCAGCCTGCTACCGGCCTTCGGCGCGTTCACCGGCGGATTCAACATGAACAACGACGCCGACCAGCGTGTGTACGTGGTCGGCGACGGTGGCGTCTGGCAGGTCGCTTGAGCGATCAGGCCACAGGCGCGGGCGGAGGCTCGTCGGGGATGGTCGGACTGCCGGGTTCGGTCGGCTGCGGGGTATCAGGATCGGGTTGGCCGGGTACTCCACCGGCCATGTGGCCGTAAGAGTCGGCCAGAAGCGACCAGGCAAGTATGCCAATCTGGTTGGGTTGCAGCTGAGCCAGTTGAGCACTGATAGTCGGGTCGATTTTCATAGACACTCCTGAGCGATGGCCCGGCCTGCGGTAAGCAAGCCGGGGAGTTCACTCATATGGAGTGGGAAATGGGCAACTAGTTCGCCCACTGCCGGTTTCAGGTACGCGGCAGGGTGACGCCGCGCTGACCTTGATACTTGCCACCGCGGTCCTTGTAGGAGACTTCGCACTCCTCATCGGACTCCAGGAACAGCATCTGCGCCACCCCTTCATTCGCATAGATCTTGGCCGGCAACGTCGTGGTGTTGGAGAACTCCAGAGTCACGTGCCCTTCCCATTCCGGCTCCAGCGGCGTGACGTTGACGATGATGCCGCAACGCGCGTAAGTGCTCTTGCCCAGGCAGATGGTCAGCACGTTGCGCGGGATGCGGAAGTACTCGACGGTGCGCGCCAGGGCAAAGGAGTTCGGCGGAATGATGCAGACGTCGCTCTTGATGTCGACGAAGCTCTTCTCGTCGAAATTCTTGGGGTCGACGGTGGCCGAATTGATGTTGGTGAACACCTTGAATTCGTCGGCGCAGCGCACGTCGTAGCCGTAGCTGGACACCCCGAAGGAAATCACGCGATCGGCGCCCTCGCCGCGCACCTGGCGTTCGACGTAGGGTTCGATCATGCCGTGTTCTTGCGCCATGCGGCGAATCCACTTGTCCGATTTGATGCTCATGGCGGGTGTCCTGAATAGCGAGGTGAATAGAATCCGAGCGGCATCTTACCGGGCCTCGCGCCAGGGTTCAAAGACTGCCTCGCCCAATGCCCGTCCAACCTGCCACAGGTCGACGCGAGGCCGCCGATCAACATTTGCAAGAAACCCTCAAAAGACCATTGGCACGTTCCCGAAAAAGGGTTAAGGTGGCGTCACTGTGTTGCTTGTGTCACTGAGAATCTCTACCCGATGTCCAACATCTTCATGAATTTTCCTGCTCTTTGCACTCAGTCTCGGCCAGGGCTCTTCCCGAACCGCAGTTAACTTTGTCCAAGGAGATACACCATGTCCAATCGCCAAACCGGTACCGTCAAGTGGTTCAACGATGAAAAAGGCTTCGGCTTCATCACTCCACAATCCGGTGACGACCTGTTCGTACACTTCAAAGCCATCCAGGCTGACGGCTTCAAAAGCCTGAAAGAAGGCCAGCAGGTCTCTTTCATCGCTACCCGCGGTCAGAAAGGCATGCAAGCTGAAGAAGTTCAAGTTGTCTAACTTGAGCTGAACAGCTTCTAAAAGACCCCGCCCTCACCGGCGGGGTTTTTTTATGCCCGCGATTCGTGGGCTTTGCCCAAAAGCGGCGAGTGCACCCAGTGCACCCACCGCCCATTCGACGGTAATCAGTCGTCAGTCATGGTGATGCTGGGCATCGCCGGTGCATCGGCTTCCTGCAGGACGATCCGCGCGCCGACATGCCGGGCCAGTTCCTGATAGACCATGGCAATCTGGCTTTCCGGCTCGGCCGCTGCGGTCGGTTTGCCGCCGTCGGCCTGCTCGCGAATCAGCATCGACAGTGGCAACGACGCCAGCAGCTCGACCCCGTATTGCGACGCAAGCTTCTCGCCTCCGCCTTCGCCGAACAGGTGCTCGGCATGGCCGCAGTTGGAGCAGATGTGCACGGCCATGTTCTCGACCACGCCGAGCACC
Source organism: Pseudomonas sp. Leaf129 (assembly GCF_001423465.1). Taxonomy (NCBI): domain Bacteria; kingdom Pseudomonadati; phylum Pseudomonadota; class Gammaproteobacteria; order Pseudomonadales; family Pseudomonadaceae; genus Pseudomonas; species Pseudomonas sp. Leaf129. Next base: position 543,428 of record NZ_LMOC01000006.1, read on the forward strand.
GGGATGTGCACCTTGCGGAACATCTCCACACCCTTGCGAGCATCCAGCAAGGCCAGATCCTGAGGCGTGGTGACGATCACCGCACCCGCCACCGGAACCTTCTGCGCCAGGGTCAGCTGGATGTCGCCGGTGCCGGGCGGCATATCGATGACCAGGTAATCCAGGTCGTCCCAGGCGGTCTGGGTGACCAGTTGCAACAGCGCCCCGGAGACCATCGGACCACGCCAGACCATGGGCGTGTTGTCATCGGTGAGGAAGGCCATCGACATCACTTCCACGCCATGGGCCTGGATGGGCACGAACCATTTCTGATCCTTGACCTTGGGCCGTGTGCCCTCGGCGATGCCGAACATCACGCCCTGGCTGGGGCCATAGATGTCGGCGTCGAGAATCCCCACCCGGGCGCCTTCGCGGGCCAGGGCCAGGGCCAGGTTGGCCGCGGTGGTCGACTTGCCGACCCCGCCCTTGCCCGAGGCCACGGCCACCACGTTCTTGACGTTGGCCAGGCCGGGAATCTGCGCCTGCGCCTTGTGCGCCTGGACCACGCAATCGATCTGCACGCGGGCACGGTCGACGCCGGCGATGTTTTCGACGGCGGTCTGCAACACCTGGGCCCAGCCGTTCTTGAACAGGCCGGCGGCGTACCCCAGTTGCAGGCGCACCTGCACCTGCCCGCCGTCGATATCGATGGCCTGCACACAACCGGCGCTGACCGGATCCTGGTTCAGGTAAGGGTCGGTGTACTGGCGAAGGACGGCTTCCACCGCTGCGCGATTCACGGTGCTCATGGCTACTCCCGATCAAAGACTGAGCAAAACAGGCGGCTATCCTAACGCGTCTGCCCAGGCACCGGCAGATTGGATTTGCGCGCGCGCCGGCAGGCCGTCCACGGCATCGGCGCCCGGCGCCCAGATTATTCAGCATACCTTTGGCCCTGCGCCCCCCAATCCGTTAGAATCAGCGCCTTTTCAAAAGCGGGAGACAGGCAGCATGGCGCAGCAGTATCAACCGGGGCAACGCTGGATCAGCGACAGCGAAGCGGAACTCGGCCTGGGCACCGTCCTGGCCCAGGACGGTCGCTTGCTCACCGTGCTCTACCCGGCCACCGGCGAAACCCGCCAGTACGCATTGCGCAATGCCCCATTGACGCGCGTGCGCTTTTCCCCAGGCGACGTGATCACCCACTTCGAAGGTTGGAAACTGACCGTACGCGAAGTCGACGACGCCGACGGCCTGCTGGTTTACCACGGCCTGAATGCGCAGAACGAGCAATGCACGCTGCCTGAAACCCAGCTGTCCAACTTCATCCAGTTCCGCCTGGCCAGCGACCGCCTGTTCGCTGGGCAGATCGATCCACTGCCGTGGTTCTCGCTGCGCTACAACACGCTGGAACACACCAGCAAGCAGTTGCAGTCCTCGCTCTGGGGCCTGGGCGGCGTGCGTGCGCAACCCATCGCGCACCAGTTGCACATCGCCCGCGAAGTGGCCGACCGGATCGCCCCGCGCGTACTGCTGGCCGACGAAGTGGGCCTGGGCAAGACCATCGAAGCCGGCCTGGTGATTCACCGCCAGCTGCTGTCTGGCCGCGCCAGCCGCGTGCTGATCCTGGTGCCGGAAAACCTCCAGCACCAATGGCTGGTGGAGATGCGTCGACGCTTCAACCTGCAGGTGGCGCTGTTCGATGCCGAGCGCTTCATCGAAAGCGATGCCAGCAACCCGTTCGAAGATGCACAACTGGCGCTGGTCTCGCTGGAATGGCTGACCGAAGACGAGAAGGCCCAGGATGCGCTGTTCGCCGCCGGCTGGGACCTGCTGGTGGTCGACGAGGCGCACCACCTGGTGTGGCACGAGGAAAAGGCCAGCCCGCAGTATTCGCTGGTCGAGCAGTTGGCCGAGGTCATTCCCGGGGTGCTGCTGCTCACCGCTACCCCCGAGCAATTGGGCCAGGACAGTCATTTCGCCCGTCTGCGCCTGCTCGATCCGAACCGTTTCCATGACCTGGCCGCCTTCCGCGCCGAAAGCGAGAACTACCGCCCGGTCGCCGAGGCCGTGCAGGAGCTGCTGGACAAGGGTCGCCTGTCGACCACCGCGCAACAGACCATCCACGGCCTGCTTGGCGCCGATGGCGACACCCTGGTCGCGGCGGTCAATGCCGGCGACGAGGAAGCCGGGCCGCGCCTGATCCGTGAACTGCTCGATCGCCACGGCACCGGGCGCGTGCTGTTCCGCAACACCCGTGCGGCGGTGCAGGGCTTTCCGGAGCGCAAGCTGCACCCCTACCCGCTGCCGAGCCCGGACCAATACCTGGAACTGCCGCTGGGCGAACACGCCGACCTGTACCCGGAAGTCAGCTTCCAGGCCCAGGCCCAGGCCGAGGACGCTGAAGCCGAGCGCTGGTGGCGTTTCGATCCACGGGTCGAATGGCTGATCGACACCCTCAAGATGCTCAAGCGCACCAAGGTGCTGGTCATCTGCGCCCATGCCGAAACCGCGATGGACCTGGAAGACGCCCTGCGCGTGCGCTCCGGCACTCTGGCCACGGTCTTCCACGAAGGCATGAGCATCCTGGAACGTGACCGTGCGGCGGCCTACTTCGCCGACGAGGAATTCGGCGCACAGGTCCTGATCTGCTCGGAAATCGGCAGCGAGGGGCGCAACTTCCAGTTCGCCCACCACCTGGTGCTGTTCGACCTGCCTGCGCACCCCGACCTGCTGGAGCAGCGCATCGGTCGTCTCGACCGGATTGGTCAGAAGCACATCATCGAGCTGCACGTGCCGTACCTGGAAAACAGCCCGCAGGAGCGTCTGTTCCAGTGGTACCACGGTGCGCTCAATGCCTTCCTCAACACCTGCCCGACCGGCAACGCGCTGCAGCATCAATTCGGTCCGCGTTTGCTGCCAATGCTGGAAAACGCCGACGACGGTGAATGGCAAGCGTTGATCGACGAAGCCCGCGGCTGTCGCGAAGCGCTGGAAAGCGAGCTGCACACCGGGCGTGACCGGCTGCTGGAGCTCAACTCCGGCGGCGACGGCGAGGGACAGGCCCTGGTGGCCGCGATCGAGGAGCAGGACGACCAATTCGCCCTGCCGATCTACATGGAAACCCTCTTCGACGCCTTCGGCATCGACAGCGAGGACCATTCCGACAACGCGCTCATCCTGCGCCCCAGCGAAAAGATGCTGGATGCCAGCTTCCCGCTGGGCGACGACGAAGGCGTGACCATCACCTACGACCGCGAGCAGGCGCTGTCGCGTGAAGACATGCAGTTCATCACTTGGGAACACCCCATGGTGCAGGGCGGCATGGACCTGGTGCTGGCGGGTTCCATGGGCAACACCGCGGTGGCGCTGATCAAGAACAAGGCGCTCAAGCCTGGCACCGTGCTGCTGGAGTTGCTCTACGTGAGCGAAGTGGTGGCACCGCGCTCGTTGCAGTTGGGCCGTTACCTGCCGCCGGCTGCCCTGCGCTGCCTGCTCGACACCAACGGCAACGACCTGGCGTCGCGCGTGTCGTTCGAAACCCTCAACGACCAGCTCGAAAGCGTGCCCAAGGCCAGCGCCAACAAGTTCATCCAGGCCCAGCGCGATGTGCTGGCACCGCGTATCACTGCCGGCGAAAGCAAGATCGCGCCGCGTCATGCCGAACGCGTGGCCCAGGCACAACATCGTCTGGCCGCCGAGACGGATGAAGAACTGGCCCGACTGACCGCTCTGCAGGCGGTCAATCCAACCGTGCGTGACAGTGAACTGGTCGCCCTGCGAAAGCAGCGTGAGGAAGGCCTGGCGATGCTCGAGAAGGCCGCCCTGCGCCTGGAAGCGATCCGGGTTCTGGTGGCAGGCTGATTCATCACTTGCCTCGCAGGCCCAAGCCTGCGGGGCAAGGCGTTACGGTTTCACCCCACCTGTTACTGAGCGTGTCGCTCGCTCACTCTTACGCCCTGCGCTTGTCTCGCCATCGGACGCAGCGCTGAACAGCCCCCGCCAATAATGATTTAGTACTGCACCAATGCGGTGCAGCTTTTACTGCGACGCCCTTTCCTGGATCACCACCCAGGGCGAAACCACCACCGCCCATAGCGTCGGATCGCGCTCGCAGAAATCCAGAGCCCGCGGCGCAGACAGCTTCTCGACCTGCCCATCGGCCAGCCATTGAGCTACCAAGGCGTGCGCGTCTTCAGCCAACGCTTGCGCCACCGTGATCAGATCCAGCGCAGGATCGACCCACAACAGGGCACCCTTGGCGAAAAAGGGTTGCAGCGCCTGCCATTCGATAATTGCAGTCTCGCCCAGCAGCTTGGCATAGAGGGTGCTAGCGTTTTCAGTCATGGGTTCTACCGTCAGGAAAAAAATCGGCGCCATGATAGCCGTCCGAATCACCTGGAAAAACCCGGTTGCAATATACAGCTTCGAGTTTTGCCCTTGTAATCGGGGCGTTCTGGCGCTGTCACCCGCCGAAATGTACTCGAATCTGTAACTTTATGTCGATTTAGCGACAACCGATCGATTTCGCTGCAAACGCCAGCTTTCCAACGGATAAAGCGGCGCTCTACACTGTACCGGTACAGTTGTCGGGTGCAGATTCGGATGTCGTCTGCCATGTCTCGCCGAGGGGGTAAAGCGGTGAGGATGGCCAAGATTCGGTCCGTCGCCTGTTCGGCCAGGACTATAAAAAATACAACGCAAAAAGGGAGCACTAATGAATAAGCAGATTTCCAAACTGTTTGCCGCTCTGGTTCTGGCCGGCGTCGCCAGCCACTCGATGGCGGCCGACACCATCAAGATCGGTATCGCCGGTCCCAAGACCGGTCCGGTCGCCGAATACGGCGTGATGCAGTTCAACGGCGCGAAGATGGCCATCGAGCAGATCAACGCCAAGGGCGGCGTCGACGGCAAGAAACTCGAAGCGGTCGAATACGACGATGCCTGCGATCCGAAGCAAGCCGTTGCGGTCGCCAACAAGGTGGTCAACGACGGCGTCAAGTTCGTCGTCGGTCACCTGTGCTCCAGCTCCGCCCAGCCTGCCTCCGACGTCTACGAAGACGAAGGCATCATCATGGTCACCCCGGCGGCCACCAGCCCCGAGCTCACCGCGCGTGGCTACAAGCTGGTCTTCCGTACCATCGGCCTGGACAGCGCCCAGGGCCCTGCCGCCGGCAACTACATCGCCGATGTGGTCAAGCCCAAGACCGTGGCCGTGATCCACGACAAGCAGCAGTACGGCGAAGGCATTGCCAGCGCGGTCAAGACCACCCTGGAAGGCAAAGGCGTCAAGGTCGCCGTGTTCGAAGGCATCAATGCCGGCGACAAGGACTTCTCCTCGCTGATCGCCAAGCTCAAGCAGGCCAATGTCGACTTCGTCTACTACGGCGGCTACCACCCGGAACTGGGCCAGATTCTGCGCCAGTCCAAGGAAAAAGGCCTGAACGCCAAGTTCATGGGCCCTGAAGGCGTGGGCAACGACTCGATTTCGCAGATCGCCGGCGAAGCCTCCGAAGGCCTGTTGGTCACCCTGCCCAAATCCTTCGACAAGGACCCGACCAACGTCGCTCTGACCAAGGCCTTCCAGGACAAGAAACAGGATCCTAGCGGTCCGTTCGTCTACCCGTCCTACTCGGCCGTGCAAGTGATTGCCGACGGCATCACCGCCGCCAAGAGCGAAGACACCGACAAGGTGGCTGCGGCCATTCACGCCGGTACCTTCAAGACGCCAATGGGTGAGCTGAGCTACGACACCAAGGGCGACCTGAAGAACTTCCAGTTCGTGGTCTACGAGTGGCACTTCGGCAAGCCGAAGACCGAAGCCGCCCAGTAAGCCTGGCAACACCCCCACAAAGCCCACTGCACCGCAGTGGGCTTTGTTTTACGAGTGACGGGTACAGCCGGTGCAATCCACCGTCTGGCCCCCTGAAAATCTTGAAACCGTGACCAGCGGTTCACCTGCCCTGCCCGGCAACACTGCGCCAAGGAGAGCGCTCGGACACGGCTGGAGAAATGCGAACAGGTTTTTAGGAGCGCGGTAAATGCCTGAACTATTCCACTACATGCAGCAGTTGGTGAATGGCCTGACCATCGGCAGCACCTATGCATTGATCGCCATCGGCTACACGATGGTGTACGGCATCATCGGCATGATCAACTTCGCCCATGGCGAGGTGTACATGATCGGTTCGTATGTCACTTTCATTGTCCTGGCAGGCCTGGCCATGCTGGGCATCCACAGTCTTCCGATCCTGATGATCGCCGGCTTCGCCGCCGCCATCCTGGTCACCAGCGCCTATGGCTACAGCATCGAACGGGTCGCCTATCGGCCGCTGCGCAACAGCAACCGGTTGATCCCGCTGATCTCGGCGATCGGCATGTCGATCTTCCTGCAGAACTCGGTGCAGCTGTCCCAGGGCTCGGGCAACTTCGCCATCCCCAACCTGCTTCCCGGCAGCCTGACCTTCGGCCCTGGCGGCGCCGAGGAAGTGCAGATTTCCTACATGCAGATCCTGGTGTTCATGGTGACGCTCGCCGCGATGTACGGCCTGACCCTGTTCATTTCCCGCTCGCGCATGGGCCGCGCCTGTCGCGCCTGCGCCGAGGACATGAAGATGGCCAACCTGCTGGGCATCAATACCAACGCGATCATCGCCCTGACCTTCGTCATCGGCGCGGCCCTGGCGGCCGTCGCAGCGGTGCTGCTGAGCATGCAGTACGGCGTGATCAACCCCAGCGCCGGCTTCCTGGTCGGGCTCAAGGCCTTTACCGCTGCTGTTCTGGGCGGCATCGGCAGCATTCCAGGTGCCATGCTCGGCGGCCTGGTTCTGGGCGTGGCCGAAGCCTTCGGCGCGGATATCTTCGGTGACCAGTACAAGGACGTCGTTTCGTTCGGCCTGCTGGTCCTGGTTCTATTGTTCCGGCCGACCGGCATCCTGGGCCGTCCGGAGGTTGAGAAAGTATGAGCAAGTCTCTTCGATCCGCGCTCTTCAGCGCGGCACTGGTGTGGGCCGTGGCCTACCCGGTACTGGGCCTGAAACTGGCCTTCTCCGGTGTCACCCTGGTTGTGCAGAACGCCAGCACCGGCACGCTGCTGACCATTGCCGGCTGCTCGGTGCTGATGTTCCTGCGGGTGCTGTTCGCCGAACGCATCGGCGGCCTGCGCCGCGATTCGAGCCGCCCGTTGATACCGGCCAAGGCCTCGAACTTCCTGACCCTGCCCAGCACTCAGCGCTGGGCCATCCTGGCCCTGGTGGTGCTGGCCTTCATCTGGCCGTTCTTCGGTTCACGCGGCGCGGTCGACATCGCGACTCTGATCCTGATCTACGTCATGCTCGGCCTGGGGCTGAACATCGTGGTCGGTCTGGCGGGCCTGCTCGACCTGGGCTACGTCGGCTTCTACGCCGTCGGCGCCTACGGCTACGCCCTGCTGTCGCACTATTTCGGCCTGAGCTTCTGGGAATGCCTGCCGCTGGCAGGCCTGCTGGCGGCCACCTTCGGCTTCCTGCTGGGCTTCCCGGTGCTGCGTCTGCGCGGTGACTACCTGGCTATCGTCACGTTGGGCTTCGGCGAAATCATCCGGATCTTCCTGCGCAACCTCACCGACATCACCGGAGGCCCGAACGGCATCAGCAACATCGAGAAACCGACGTTGCTCGGCCTGACGTTCGAACGCCGCGCCGCCGAAGGCAGCCAGACCTTCCACCAGTTCTTCGGTCTGGAATACAGCCCGATCAGCAAGGTCATCTTCCTCTATCTGATCGCCCTGCTGATGGCCCTGGCCGCGCTGTTCGTCATCAATCGCCTGTTGCGCATGCCCATTGGCCGCGCGTGGGAAGCCTTGCGCGAAGACGAGATCGCCTGCCGCGCGCTGGGCCTGAACCCGACCGTGATCAAGCTTTCCGCGTTCACCCTGGGCGCAGCCTTTGCAGGCTTTGCCGGCAGCTTCTTCGCCGCGCGCCAAGGCCTGGTTACCCCTGAGTCGTTCACCTTCATCGAGTCTGCGATCATTCTCGCCATCGTCGTGTTGGGTGGCATGGGTTCGCAGCTGGGGGTGATCCTCGCCGCCATCGTGATGATCCTGCTGCCCGAGTTGATGCGTGAGTTCAGCGACTACCGCATGTTGATGTTCGGCGCCCTGATGGTGCTGATGATGATCTGGCGTCCGCAAGGCTTGCTTCCGATGCAGCGTCCCCACCTGGAGCTGCGCAAATGAGCCAGAACATTCTGCAAGTCACTGACCTGAGCATGCGCTTCGGCGGCCTGCTGGCGGTCAACGGTGTGGCCCTGAGCGTGAAGGAAAAGCAGGTGGTGGCCCTGATCGGCCCCAACGGCGCAGGCAAGACCACGGTGTTCAACTGCCTGACCGGTTTCTACAAGCCCAGCGGCGGAACCATCTTGCTCGATGGCCAGCCGATCCAGGGTCTGCCAGGCCATCAGATCGCCCGCAAGGGCGTGGTGCGCACCTTCCAGAACGTACGCCTGTTCAAGGAAATGACCGCGCTGGAGAATCTGCTGATCGCCCAGCATCGGCACTTGAACACCAACTTCTTCGCCGGTCTGTTCAAGACGCCGAACTTTCGCAAGAGCGAAAGGGACGCCATGGAGTACGCCGAATACTGGCTGGAAAAGGTCAACCTCAAGGAGTTCGCCAACCGCACTGCGGGCACGCTCGCCTATGGCCAGCAACGCCGCCTGGAAATCGCTCGCTGCATGATGACGCGACCGCGCATGCTGATGCTCGACGAACCTGCGGCCGGCCTCAACCCGCGTGAAACCGATGACCTGAAGGCGCTGATCGGCGTTCTGCGTGAAGAACACAACGCCACCGTGCTGTTGATCGAGCATGACATGAAGCTGGTGATGAGCATTTCCGACCACATCGTCGTGATCAACCAGGGCACCCCCCTGGCCGATGGCACGCCCGAACAGATCCGTGACAATCCTGAAGTCATCAAAGCCTATCTGGGGGAAGCGTAAATGCTGCAGTTCGAAAACGTTTCCACCTTCTACGGCAAGATCCAGGCGCTGCACGGGGTCAACGTGGAGGTCCGCCAGGGCGAGATCGTCACGCTGATCGGCGCCAACGGCGCGGGCAAGTCGACCCTGCTGATGACCCTCTGCGGCGCGCCAAGGGCGCACTCGGGGAGCATTCGCTACATGGGCGAAGAGCTGGTGGGCAAGGAATCGGCGGAAATCATGCGCAAGAGCATTGCCGTGGTGCCCGAGGGCCGACGGGTGTTCGCGCGCCTGACCGTCGAGGAAAACCTGGCCATGGGCGGGTTCTTCACCGACAAGGGTGATTACCAGGAACAGATGGACAAGGTCCTGGCGTTGTTCCCGCGGCTCAAGGAGCGCTTCAGCCAGCGCGGCGGCACGATGTCCGGCGGTGAACAGCAGATGCTTGCCATCGGTCGCGCGCTGATGAGCAAACCCAAGCTGCTGCTGCTCGACGAACCCTCGCTGGGCCTGGCGCCGATCATCATCCAGCAGATCTTCGACATCATCGAACAGCTGCGCCGCGACGGCGTGACCGTGTTTCTGGTGGAGCAGAACGCCAACCAGGCCCTGAAGATCGCCGACCGCGCCTATGTGCTGGAAAACGGCCGAGTGGTCATGCAGGGCAGCGGCGAAGCCCTGCTTACCGATCCAAAGGTGCGCGAGGCCTATCTGGGCGGTTGAGTGGGCCGCCAGGCTCATACATGGGAGTTGCCGCTCCGCTACCCGTAGGAGCGGTCTGCGGCCGCGAAGCCATCACCGCGGCTCGACTGACAGACCGCGGTAGGGCCTTCGCGGCCGCGGACCGCTCCTACGGTAGACCGTGAAATGGAGTGAGCGGCGTAGCCCAATCCCCATGAACACGCTTTTCACGCCCCCTGTGCTACCGTGCCCTCCATTGTTCAGGAGACCCACGATGCACCTGCCCCGCTCCCTTGCCATGCTCGTCCTGCTGCCGCTGCTCGCCAGTTGCCAATCCTTCTTCAACCGCGCACCTGACGCGCCCTCCACCGCCGGTCTGACGCGCATGCAAGGCGCGCTGCAAGGTGACAACGGCCGGCTGTTCTTCCAGCCCTGCGGCGATCCGCGCCGCTACGCGGTCATCGACAGCAACGATACCGGCGTGCTGCAGGAAGCTTCGCAGCTGGCGGGCAATCGCCCTGTGGTCTACGCCGACCTGCGCGGGCGTTTCGATGCCAGCACCAATGGCGGCACCGATGGCCAGTTGCGCCTGCATCAACTGTATCGACTCGATCGCTCGCTGGCCGCGTGCAAGGACCCGGACTTCAAACTGTCCAGCCTGAGCGCCGGTGGCGAGTCCCCGCGCTGGCAGGTCAGGGTCACGGGCCAGGGCATGGTCGTGGACCGTGAAGGTCAGCCCCCCTTCGCGTTGCCCTATGTCGAAGAACAGGTCGGCGGCGGTCGCTTCAACCTGTCCACCGAAGCCAACAACCAGCGCATCGAACTGTGGGTGGCTCCCCAGCGCTGTGTGGATTCGCGCAACAACGGTGTGCAGTTCCTCTCCGCCGAACTGCGCGTGAACGGCGAGGTACAGCGTGGCTGCGCCACCTTCGGCGGAGCGCGCAACCAGTAACCCGCACCGTCCGGCGTTTTTTACCTGACGTCGGGCGGCGCATCGCGTTTATAATGCCGGGTTCTGTTATGCCCCCGGGGCGCGCCCGGATTTTTGGACCTGTCATGCTACGAATCACCGAACTCAAGTTGCCCCTGGACCACTCCGACGACGCCCTGCGCCCTGCCATCGTGCACCGCCTGGGCATCGCCGACGCCGACCTGCTGGACTTCACCCTGTTCAAGCGCAGCTACGATGCGCGCAAGAAGAACAGCGAACTGCAGTTCATCTACACCATCGATCTGCAGGTGAACGGCGAAGCCGACGTGCTCGAGCGCTTCGTCGATGACCACAACGTCAACGTGGCTCCGGATGTCAGCTACAAGGTCGTGGGGCATGCACCGCAGGACTATGCCCAGCGCCCCCTGGTGGTAGGTTTCGGACCTTGCGGCATCTTTGCCGCCCTGCTGCTGGCCCAGATGGGCTTCAAGCCCATCGTGCTCGAGCGTGGCAAGGAGGTGCGTCAGCGCACCAAGGACACCTGGGGCCTGTGGCGCAAGAACGTGCTCAACGCCGAATCCAACGTGCAGTTCGGCGAGGGTGGCGCCGGTACCTTCTCCGACGGCAAGCTCTACAGCCAGATCAAGGACCCGTACCACCACGGGCGCAAGGTGCTGCACGAGTTCGTCAAGGCCGGCGCGCCCGAGGAAATCCTCTACGTCAGCAAGCCGCACATCGGGACGTTCCGCCTGACCGGCATGGTCGAGAACATGCGCCAGCAGATCATCGCCCTGGGCGGCGAGATCCGTTTCGAGCAAAAGGTCACCGATCTTTTGATCGATGGCGAGCGTCTGCAGGGTGTAGTCCTGGAAAGCGGCGAGCAGCTGCATTCCAATCACGTGATCATGGCCCTGGGGCACAGCGCCCGCGACACCTTCCGCATGCTGCACGCGCGCAACGTGTTCATGGAAGCCAAGCCTTTTTCCATCGGTTTCCGTATCGAGCATCCGCAAGGCATCATCGACCGGGCGCGGCTGGGCAAATACGCCGGGCATCCGAAGCTGGGCGCGGCTGACTACAAGCTGGTGCACCACGCCAAGAATGGCCGGTCGGTCTACAGCTTCTGCATGTGCCCTGGCGGTACCGTGGTGGCGGCGACGTCGGAACCGGGTCGCGTGGTCACCAACGGCATGAGCCAGTACTCGCGCAACGAGCGTAATGCCAACTCCGGCATCGTCGTCGGCATCACACCCGAGCAGGATTATCCAGGCGGCCCGCTGGCCGGGATCGAGCTGCAGGAGCAGCTCGAATCCACTGCGTATCTGCTGGGCGGCAGCAACTACCAGGCGCCCGCACAGCTGCTGGGCGACTTCGTGGCCGGCAAGCCGTCCACCGCACTGGGCAGCGTCGAGCCTTCCTACAAGCCCGGCGTCACTTTGGGCGACCTGGCGCTGTCGTTGCCAGACTTCGCCATCGAAGCGATCCGCGAAGCGCTGCCGGCCTTCGAGCGCCAGATCAGAGGCTTCTCGATGCACGACGCCGTACTGACCGGTATCGAGACCCGTACGTCCTCGCCGCTGCGCATCACCCGCGGCGTCGACTACCAGAGCCTCAATCTCAAAGGCCTGTTTCCAGCCGGTGAAGGCGCAGGCTATGCCGGCGGGATTCTCTCCGCAGGTGTCGATGGTGTACGCATCGCCGAAGCCGTGGCCCGCGACATCCTTGGCCTGCAGCCGACCTAGGTGGCCGATTCGCAAGCATGAAAAAACCGGCCGAGGCCGGTTTTTTCATGACAGGGTTCGCTTAGTGAGCGACGCGGCTGGTGCCGTCTACCGTCATGATGCGGACACGTTCACCAACGCGGAAAATCTCGTTCTCCTGCACGGCCTGAACGTAGGCACGCATGCTGCCGTCATCCTCGCGCACGGTGATTTCCACGCCTTGGGTACGGGTGAAACCTTCCTCGGTCGCCGAACCCAACAGGCCACCGGCCACGGCGCCGATCACGGCCGCGACGATGCTGCCACGGCCACCGCCTACCGCGCTGCCGGCAACACCACCGACCACCGCGCCAGCACCGCCGCCGATTGGCGTCTTGGTGCCTTCGATCTTGACCGGACGCAGCGACTCGATGGTGCCCATGCGCACGGTTTGCACGCGGCGCGCTTCATCGCGCGAATAGGAGTCGCCCGACAGATTGGAGGCGCATCCGCCCAGCAACAGGGACATCGTGGTGAAGCAGGCAACTAACAGAACTGACTTGCGCATTTTGGCAGGACTCCATGGGACATGTGCTCATTAGACGCCGCAGAGCAACGGCTGTCACGACACGGTCTATAAAAATTTAAGTCATGTTGGCGTCAGACGGGGCTGATGCAGGCCAGGAAGCTCGACCGGCCACTGAACGTCTGGACAACGTTCAGTGGCAAAAGGTCAGAGCAGGGTCAGGGCGCCAGGCGTTCGCGGATCCACGAACCGGCGTCGAGGCGGTAGTTCAGGCGGTCGTGCAAGCGACTGGGTCGCCCCTGCCAGAACTCGATCCGATCAGGAACCAGGCGGTAGCCGCCCCAGTGCGCCGGGCACTGCGGTTCGGTACCGCTGAAACGCTGCTCTGTCGCTTCAAGCAACGCTTCCAGTTCGCCACGATCGGCAATGACTTGGCTCTGCGGCGACGCCCAGGCACCCAGGCGACTGCCCAGTGGGCGGACCTGGTAATAGGCGTCGGACTCGGCCGCACTCACCTTGCTCACCCTCCCCTCGATGCGGACCTGCCGCTCGAGGGTCGGCCAGAAGAAAGTCATGGCCGCAAACGGCCGTTCCGCCAGCTGCTGGCCCTTGGCGCTGTCGTAGTTGCTGAAGAAGGTAAAACCCTGTTCATCCAGGCCCTTGAGCAGCAACACGCGGCAGTGCGGACGACCGTCGGCATCGACGGTCGCCAGCGTCATCGCGTTGGCTTCCACCGGCGCCTGTTCGGTGTTGACCGCATCGCCGAACCACTGGCGAAACAGGCTGAACGGCTCGGACGGCGCCTGGGCCTCGTCCAGGCCATCGCGGGTGTAGCTACGGCGCATATCGGCCAGGGCTTGCGTCATGGCATCGATCCTTGCATTAGTGCGCCTTGGCCTGGTCGTTGTTCACGGTTTTCTTGGCGACAGCTTTCTTGGCCTCGGTTTTCTTGGCAGCCGGTGCAGCTTTCTTGGCCACGGCGGGCTTGGCTGCGGTCTTCTTGGCGGTAGCAGCCTTGGCTGGCGCCTTGGCGGCTGGCTTGGCAACCGGCGCCGGCACAGCCTTGACGTCCTGGGTCGCCAGCATTTCAGCGGCGGTGAAGGTCGGCTGGTTGTACTTGGCCAGCAGCGCCAGCATGGTGTTCTGCGGGGTCAGGAGAATTTCCACGCGGCGGTTCAGCGACCGGCCTTCGACGCTGTCGTTGGCGGCGCGCGGCATGACCGAGCCCATGCCACGCAACGTCAGGCGGTCACGCTGCAAGCCGCTGAGGCGGAAGATCGAGGCGATCGACTGCGCGCGTTCCTGACTCAGTTTCTGGTTCAACGGCGCAGCACCGCTGGTGTCGGCGTGGCCCAGAATCAGGACGGCGGTCTTGTGGTCGGCGTCGATGGCCTTGGCCACACGGGTGATCGGACCGAGGCTGATCGGCAGCAGCATCGAAGGGCGGTCCGGGTTGAACGAAGAGTCGACCGGCGCGGTGATCACCAACAGGTCTTCGCGACGCTCGAGCTCGAACTTGCTGTCCTTGATGGCCTCGCGCAGCTTAGGCTCATAGGCGTCGAGCCAGGCCTGGGTGACCTTGGGGTCAACCTTGGGCACTTCGGCGACCTTGGCCTGAGCAGGCGTGCTGCTGGCACCGAACGGCCACCACCAGCGGCTTTCGCTGTCGGACTTGGAGTCGGCCTTGGCCACCTTTTCGTTGATGGCCTGCTCGACGTCCTTGTCAGCCGTCTTGCTGGCGACTGCGTCACGGCCAAATGGCCACCAGCTATGCCCGCCCTGGGCCGAGGAATCCTGGGGAGTTTGAGCACAACCGGTAGCGGCCAGGCACAAGGCAAACGCGATGGATTTATTCGGTGACATGGTGGTTCCACAAGGTGTTGGTAAATACAAACCGGTTTAACAAACCGGCCTAAATTATTGATTGATAGAGTAGTGCAGGCATAGCCCAGCGGACGACCGCTGGTCGATTTCTGATCAATTGCTTCAGAGGCAAGCGCGTAGAACGCGGACCAGGTGCTGCGCTCGCGGGTCCATCAGTACATAGGGGCCCAGTGTATTCACGGCGAAGCCCACGGCAACATCGTGCTCCGGATCGGCGAAGCCGACCGACCCCCCTGCTCCGGGATGACCGAAGGCACCGGCGCCGAGGCCGAAGGTAGCGTTGGCCACTTTCGGCTGGTCGAGCATGCAGCCCAGACCGAATCGCGTTGGCGTCATCAGGGTCTTGTCCATGCCCAGGCTGTGTTCACAGGTCAGCTCTGCCAGCAGCTCGGGCTCGAGCAGGCTGCCATCGAGCAGGCCGGCGTAGAAACCGGCCAGACTGCGGGCATTGCCATGACCGTTCGCCGCAGGCTGCTCCATGCGGCGCCATTCCGGCTTGTTGGTGCTGGTCAGCACCGACGGTGGATTGGTGAAGGCGCGGGTAGCCATGGCTTCAGGTTCGCGCATGGTGACCTGCAACAGACGCTGGGCCGCTTCGTCGCCGACATTGCCCTTGCCACGGGCAATGTGTGCAACGCGGTGAAACTCCTCGTCCGGCAGCCCGACATGGAAGTCCAGCCCGAGAGGCCGGGCTACCCGCGCCATGATCGATTCGCCGGGGCTGCGATGATCGGCCCGGCGCAGCAGCTCGCCGACCAGCCAGCCGTAGGTGATGGCGGCATAGCCATGGCCCGTGCCCGGCGACCACCACGGCGTTTCCGCCGCCAGTGCGGCGGTCATGCGTGGCCAGTCGTAAAGCGCTTCGGGCGGCAACAGGTCACGCAGGGCCGGCAGACCGGCCTGGTGGCTGAGCAGATGACGCAGGGTGATCGATTGTTTGCCGGCAGCGGCGAATTCCGGCCAGTACTGTGCCACCGGCGCGTCCAGCGCAAGTTTGCCCTCGGCGACCAGCTGCAAGGCGGTCACGGCGGTGAAGGTCTTGGTGCAGGAGAACAGGTTGAGGATGGTATCGCTGTGCCAGGCCTGCGCACCGTCCTTGTCGGCGGTGCCCGCCCACAGGTCGACGACCGTTTCCCCACCGATCTGGATGCACAGTGCGGCACCGCGCTCCTGAGGGTTGTCGAACAATGCCGCGAACGCCTCGCGCACGGCTTCGAACTGCAGCTCGAAGTGACCTTGTATCTGCACCCTGACTCCCATCGACCGCGCGGCAAAAAATGAAGGGCATTGTTTCAGCGATTCAGCGCTTTGGGAACCGCCCTGCCAGGGAGAATTGTTTCATCTGGCCTGCACAGCCCATCACGAAATTTCGCGGCGGAACGGTGGCAAGGCATTGAGGATCGCCTTGCCGTAGCGCTGGGTCACCAGGCGCTGATCGAGCAGCGTGATGGTGCCGCGGTCCTGCTCGGTACGCAGCAACCGCCCACAGGCCTGGATCAGGCGCAGAGAGGCATCGGGCACGGCGATCTCCATGAACGGGTTGCCGCCACGCGCCTCGATCCATTCCGCCAGCGCCGCCTCCACCGGGTCATCGGGCACCGCAAAGGGGATCTTGGCGATGATCACGTGCTCGCAGTAGGCGCCTGGCAGGTCGACCCCTTCGGCGAAGCTGGCAAGGCCGAACAGTACGCTGGAGTCACCGCCATCGACCCGCGCCTTGTGCTTGTTCAGGGTTTCCTGCTTGGACAGGTTGCCCTGGATGAACACCTGCTTGCGCCAGTCGCGGTCCAGCCCGTCGAACACGTCCTGCATCTGCTTGCGCGAGGAGAACAGCACCAGCGAGCCGCGATAGCCTTCCACCAGGTCCGGCAGGTCACGGATGATGGCCGCCGTGTGCGCCGCCGCATCGCGGGGGTCGGCGCGTAGGTCGGGAACCCGCAGCACGCCTGCCTGCTCATGGTGAAAGGGGCTGGGCACGATGGCAGTCACCGAAGCTTTCGGGATACCGGCGCGCATGCGGAACCGGTCGAACTTGCCCAGGGCAGTCAGAGTGGCCGAGGTCACCAGGGCGCCGTAGGCAACGTTCCACAGGTTGCGACGCAGCATTTCCGCCGCCAGGATCGGGCTGGCATTGACCTCGATGTCATAGAGCGCACTGCTGTCGGCCAAGGTCAGCCAACGGGCCATGGGCGGACTGTCCTCGGGGTCCTCGGCGGTGAACGCGGTCCACAGCTCCCAGCTGCCCTGTGCGCGTGCCAGCAGGCTGCCGAACAGGGGGTACCACTCTTCGGCCTGATGACTGGCGATGCCGACGTTCTTCTCGCCGTCCATGCCTTCCTTGAGCAGCTCGCTCAGGCGGGTGAACAGATCCGTCAGTTTGGAGAAGCCCTTCTTCAGCTCGATGCCCATTTCCCGCATGTGCTCGGGAATCACACCGCCCACGAAGCGATGGCGTGGCCGTTCGCGGCCTTCCATGTCTTCGCCCGGCTTGAAGTCCGCCAGTTGCTCGCAGGCGCTGAACATGAACTGCTGCTGGGTCTTGATCTCGCGGGCCAGTTCCGGAACCTGCTCGATCAGGCGCCCCAGGTCGCCGGGCAGCGGATGCTGGGCCAATAGCTTGGTCAGGTTCTTGGCCGTGGTTTCCAGCCAGTCGGCCGTGGAGCGCAGGCGGCTGTAGTGGGCGAAATGACCAATGGCCTTGTCGGGCAGGTGATGACCTTCGTCGAACACATAGACGGTGTCACGCGGATCGGGCAGTACTGCGCCGCCGCCCAAGGCCAGGTCGGCGAGCACCATATCATGGTTGGTCACGATCACATCGACCTTGCCCATGCCTTCACGCGCCTTGTAGAAGGCGCATTGCTGGAAGTTCGGGCAATGACGGCTGGTGCACTGGCTGTGATCGGTGGTCAGGCGTGACCATTGCTGATCTTCCAGGGCCACCGGCCAACTGTCGCGGTCGCCGTCCCATTTATTGCCGGCCAGTTTCTCGATCATGCTGGTGAACAGTTTCTGACTCGCCTCGTCCACCTCGATCTTGAAGCCTTCCTCTTCGAACAACTGCGCGGTCGCGCTCTGCGCATGACCCTCCTGCAGCAGCACGTCGAGCTTGGACAGGCACAGATAGCGCCCACGGCCCTTGGCCAGGGAAAAGGTGAAGTTCAGACCACTGTTGCGCATCAGGTCGGGCAGGTCCTTGAAGACGATCTGCTCCTGCAGCGCCACCGTGGCCGTGGCGATCACCAGGCGCTTGCCGGCTGCCTTGGCGACCGGAATGGCGGCCAGGCTGTAGGCTACCGTCTTGCCCGTACCGGTACCCGCCTCGACCGCCACCACGGCCGGATCGCCGCTGCGACGACCTTCTTCGTCGCAGGCGATGTCGCCCAATACCTTGGCGATTTCGGCGATCATCAGACGCTGGCCGTAGCGCGGCTTGAGGCTCTTGGCTTCGAGAAAACGCGTGTAGGCGCCCTGGATCGTGGTTTTGAGTTCGTTACTGATCATCGACTGGTCATGGCGAAAGGCTGGATATATTTTCAGTGTTTCTCATCGGGTCGCTATCATACCCTGCTCGACTTCGATGTGCTGGCTGGAGATAACCATGAGCGCCGACGGCGTCTTCCAAACCCTGCACGGGCTCGCTGTACTGATGTGGCTGGGCGGCATGCTCGCGACCTGGATGATCCTGCGCCCCGCCGGTCTTGCAGCGGCTTCGCGAGCTCGGCGCTTGACGCGCCTGGCGGATATTTTCCCACGGGTGTTCGGCTGGATCTGGGCAGCCGTGCTGATTCTTCCGATCAGCGGCGTCGCCCTGGTGCGCCTGCACTTCACCGGCTTCGAGACGGCGCCACGCGATGTCCAGATCATGATGGGCCTGTACGTGATCATGGCGGCGCTGTTCCTGCGCATGCAGGGGCTGCAACTGCCCGCACTGCGCAAAGCCGTCGCGGCCCAGGACTGGGCGGACGGCATGGCTGCCACGAAAAAACTGCGACGCCTGTCCATCGCGGGTCTGCTGCTGGGCCTGGCCGTCGTGGTGCTGGCCGTGGCCAGACAGCTCAACGACGTTTAAAAGCGCTGGACGCTCAAGGTGCCCGCGGCGCCCGCCTCGCCGACACGTCCCGGCAAGCCCTCACGGCCCGACTTGCCGCCTTCGGCGCGGTACACCACGCAGCCCTTGGATTTGCCGCCGGCGCCTGCACGTCCCGGTACACCGGCTGCACCGCCCTGGCCGCCATCGGTGCGGACCTTGATCGATTCGCTGGCAAAGGTGGCCGGTACGCGCAGACGGACGTTGGCGCCAGAGGCCCCCGGCAGCCCATCGCCACCATTGTCGCCATTGCCACCGCGTCCCGCCGAACCCCAGGTGCAGCCGGGCGCCTCGCCATTGCCGCCATCGAGACCGGCATAGCCATCGGCGCCCGCGCCACCGCGCGCATCGATGTTCAATTCCTGAGCGTTGAGCGATTGCAGCTGTACGTCGAGATTACGCCCCGCGCGCGCCGCCTTTTGATGAGTGCCTGGTGCCCCACGGGCCAGGATCTGGCTGCCACTGCCCAGTTCGGCGTGCTGCGCTCGCAGGCGCAGTTCCTGCTCGCCCGGCACCACAGCGATGCGTGCCTCATGTCCCAGGCGCAATTGCTCGACACTGAGGTCGGTCAAGTTAGCCGGAATCAACAGGGTGCCGTAATCCGCCACGTCCAGCCGTTGCAGCTGCAGCACGCTGGAGCTGGCCGGCAGGCGCAGCAGGGAATGAGGTTCGACACTGACCGACTCGGCCAATGCCAGCGGCGCAAACAGTACTGCCAATAGACCCAGCTTACGCATGGCTAGCCTCGGTATCGAGCGGTGCAGGAATGGATTGGATATGAAAGATCCCGGCCAGCAGGATCTGCACGCGATCGAGCCAGGGATGGCTGCGCCCGCGCAGGCGCTTGGTGAAAGCGACGACTTCGATCACATGCAGCAGCAACAGCGTGCCGCCGGCCAGGTTGATCAATGCATGAAACGGTTTGACCATCGGCATGAATAGGTTGAGCAGCACCACCCACCAGAACAGCAGCGTCAGACATTTACCCAGAATCAGAAATCCTTTCATGTGCCCCCCACGGCATCGGCTAGGCGCACATTAACGGCTGGGGGGTGGCGGTGACCAGAGGCCGGCAGGAAAAAGCTCTGTCGGCCTCTATTCATCAATGCGTCAGATGGATTTCCACGCGACGGTTCTTGGCACGTCCGGCGTCGGTGTCATTGCTGTCGACCGGCTCGCTTTCGCCACGACCTTCGCTGCTCAGCTTGTCTGCCGCAACGCCTTGCGACAGCAGAAAGGAGACCACGCTGGCAGCACGCTGCTCGGACAGCTTCTGGTTGAAGGCATCGCTGCCGACGCTGTCGGTATGGCCGATGATCCTGACCGTGGCCACCTGGGAGGCCTTGATGCGCGAGGCCAGGGCAGTCAGCTCGGTACGGGCGCTGCCGGTGAGCTCGGCACTGCCGAATTCGAACGGTACATCGCCGGCATCGCTCAGGGTCACGACTTCAGGGATATCCGCCACGGGTGGCTCAGGCGCCTTGGTAACCGCCGGATACACGGGCAACGGGCAGCCATTGTGCTTGACCGGGGTGTTGGGAGGAGTGTCGGGGCAACGGTCGCGGCGGTCGAACACGCCGTCTTCGTCCTTGTCGCCATCCTGCGCGTAGCAGACCAGGCCAGCGGCTACGGCGCCCGCCAGACCGCCACCGGCGGCCCATGCGCCACTTTCGATGGCACCCAGGCCACCACCGGCCAGGCCGCCCAGCACGCTGCAAACCGGCCAGGTACGCGAATTCAGTGGAGATGCGCCATCACGGGTGGTACTGCAACCGCCCAGCACACCAGCGACCAGCAGAGCGGGAAGTACGGCCCGCGATAGATCTTTCAGCATCATTCAAGGCTCCTGAGTCGCCGGCGGGTGCCGGCAACTGAGAAGTAAAGCGTGCCGCCGGTCGATGTACAAGGCGACTGGCGGTCACTGGCAAAGGTTCAACGCTGGATGAGAATCTCGGTACGCCGGTTCATGGCGCGACCGTCTGCGGTGTTGTTGTCGGCGACCGGTTGAGCTTCGCCCATGCCTTTGACCGATACCACGCTGGCACGTGGCACACCGCTGCTCACCAGGTAGTCAGTCACCGCCTTGGCGCGCTGCTCGGACAAGCGTTGGTTGTAGGCGTCTTTGCCAACACTGTCGGTATGACCGCTGACGCTCAGGCGCGCCGTGGTGGCCTCGGTTTTCAAGCGGGTAGCGACGGTATCGAGTTGCGCCCGGTCGGCGGCGGTGAGGGTGGCCTTGTCGAATTCGAAATGCACGTTGCGGATGACGATCGTTTCCTCCTTGGGCAGCGGTGCCGGTTCGGCGGCCACGGGCATCGGCGCTGGAGCGGGCGGTGGGCAACCGTTGGCGTCGACCGGTGTGCCTTTGGGCGTGCCGGGACACTTGTCGCGGCTGTCCGGTACGCCATCACCATCCTCGTCGCCATCGCCATGCACCCAGCAATAGGCCGCGCCGACACCGGCCGCCGCTGCGCCGACACCGGCGGCCAGCGATCCGCTTTCGATGGCACCCAGCGCCGCGCCGGTCACGCCGCCCACGGCTGCACACATCGGCCAGTCGGTTTTCTGCAAGCCTGCGCAACCGGTCAGCACGCTGCTGACCAGGATCAAGGGTAACGCCGTCCGAACTATGCTCATCTAGGTTTCTCCTCAGGGAAATCGGCGACAGGGGCCGATGTTCAGGGAGTAAAGACTGCCCAGGCCATATGCGCCAGCAATAAGCCATGTCGGGGCGGATCAATCAGTGCTGGGCCATCAGGCCGAGGCCCTATAATGTGACGGCCAAGACCGAGGAGTAGCAATGACCGACGCATTTTCTGCCCGCACCCCGCAACAGGCCCTGGCGGCCCTGCTCGAACGCCATGCGCCCCAGCGCCTGCTGCTGATCGGCGCCAGCGACTTCCCCGCCCTGGCGGCGTTCGAGGCGGCGCACTCCGAAACCCAGATCTCCAGAGCGGCACCCGGCCCCCTGCCCGCGCATCTGGCCGGACAGCGCTTCGACCTGGCGCTGGCGCTGGATTGCCTGGAACACCTGAGCAAGCCCGAAGGCACGCGCCTGCTGGCCGGCATCCGCAACCTCAATGCGAGCTGCATCGCCGTGCTGGCCGACCCGGTCGCCAGCGGGTGGAACGACACCGACTTCTACGCCCTGGCCCTGCAGGCCAGCGAGCGCTTTGCCCGTGACCAGCAGGTGCTCACGCTGTACACCTATGATGTGCGCGAATACAAACAAGTCCCGGATTGGCTCAACGCCAAGTTCTGGGCAAACCCGGAAAACTTCGGCAAGTATTGGTGGTGATATGAGCGTTTCGATCTGTCCGTGCGCAAGTGGCAATCTGCTGCCGGCCTGTTGCGGCCGCTATCACGAAGGCCAGCCGGCCCCCGATGCGCAGAGCCTGATGCGCTCGCGCTACAGCGCCTACGTGCTGGGCCTGGTCGATTATTTGGTGGCCACCACCCTGCACGCCCAGCAGGCCGGTCTCGACCGCCAGGCCATTGCCCAGTGGAGTTCTCAAAGTACCTGGCTGGGCCTGGAAGTCGTCGCGGCGGAAGTCTTCGGCGGCCAACCCGAACATGCCTTCGTGACCTTCAGCGCCCGCTGGCACGACAGCGCTGGCGAACACTGCCACCGCGAGCGCTCCGCCTTCGTGCAGCACGACGGCCGCTGGTACTTCATCGACCCGACCGTGCCGCTCAAGGCCAGCCGCAACGACAGCTGCCCCTGCGCGAGCGGGCAGAAGTTCAAGAAGTGCTGCGCCAGCTACATCAGCCAATGACCCTGAGATGGGAAATATCTGGCACCTGAATGCTTTCCTCGTGCCGCAACTGCCCCATGTCGCTGCCTGCGGGCGCCAGGCTGAACTGCTGCAGGTTGAGGTTCGGCGCACGTACTGCGGGCTTTTCCTCCTGCAGATCGGCGCCCAGCTCGGCGATGGCGAAATCGGGGGCGTCGACGGCCACGAACGCCGCCATGTAGGCATCGCGCGGCACGACCTCGGCGCGGCGTGCCACGGCCATGGGTTTCTGGCCGAAGTCACCTGCCGCGGCGGGCGCGGTCATGATGATTTCCTCGATCTCCTGAGCCATCTCGTCGATGCTCGCCACCGCACCTGCGCGCGCCAGGGCTGCGCGGTACTTTTCCGCCGCCTGGGCATCGAGGTTGTTCTTGAGCACCAGTCGGCGCCCGGAAAACAGCAGCTCGATGCGCTGGGCATCGGCTTTGAACAGGGTCGCCAGGTTGCTCTTGACCTGATCCAGCGACGCGCCAGGCACGCATTCACCGCTGAAAACGATCTCGTACAAGCTCATGGCAACTCTCCTGGCGTGACACCGTTGCCGGCAGTGGGGATGGGCAGCTAGATGCCGAAGGGCCAGCACCGTGACGATGATTATGGACCACGATGTTTCGGCGCAACAAGCTCGCCCTTGTCATGCGCACGGGCCTTGTTAGACTCAGGGCAAATCCAGAGGTCCGCGCCATGTCCGCTTGCACTCTCGTTCTGCGCAGCATCGGCTTGCTCTCAGTGCTGGCGCTCACGGGATGCGCGACCTGGTTCACCGGCAACTACGAGGACCCCCAGGTGCACTTGGTCAAGGTCGAAGTGGTCAAGGCCAACCTGCTGCAGCAGCGCTTCATACTCCGGTTTCGCATCGACAATCCCAACCGCCGCAGCCTGCCCGTACGTGGCATGAGCTACAGCGTGCGCCTGGAAGACATGCTGCTCAGCGAGGGCGAGACCAGCGACTGGTTCAGCGTGGCCGGCAGAAGCGGCGAATACTATGAAGTGCCGGTGCGCACCAACCTCTGGCAACACGTGCGCGAGTTGTCGAAGCTGCTCAAGCATCCGGATCGACCGATCCGCTACGAGCTTCGCGGTGAACTGCGTACCGGGGTGCTGTTCGGTCACGATGTGGTGTTGAATCACACCGGTGAAATCAACGCCCGCGGCCTGCCCGGCCACTGACCATCGCAAAGATTCTTGGCGCAGCCCTTCTATTCCAGACCCAGGGTGAGATAATTCCGGCCAATTTCAATCACGGAGCTCCCCCGATGTCCCAGCAACCTCACGTGCACGGTCCTGACTGCAACCACGATCACGACCATCACCATGAGCACGACCACGGTCACGTGCATGGCCCGCACTGCAATCATGCCCCGCAGGAACCGGTGCGCAATGCCCTCAAGGACGTTGGCCGCAACGATCCATGCCCGTGCGGCAGCGACAAGAAATTCAAGAAGTGCCACGGCGCCTAAGCCGAGCCTCTGCGTGAAGGGGCTGCGCTCTGGCAGTCCCCTCTGTAACCCAAGACCTAGCCCGAGGCTGACCGCGGCGCATACTGTCCGCAAGCGGCTCGACCCAGGCAAAAATAACCCCCGCCAGACGCTTGCGCGCTTCCTTCTCCCTCTCTAACGTAGCGCCTTTTACGCCAGCCCCCGCAGGAGCTTCGCCATGGCCTCGCCCGCCCGTTCTTTCTTCATGCCCAAGTTCGGCTGCGCCGCCGTGGTGACCGGCATGCTCAGCCTGACTGGCTGTCAACAATGGCTGGGCGGCTCTGCCGAACAAAGCCTGCCGCCCAGCGTGGGTGTACAGCCGCTCAAGGGTCTGGCGCAGAACGTCTCGGTACGGCGCAACGGCCTGGGGATGCCGCTGATCGAGAGCAACACCTTCCACGATGCCCTGTTTGCTCAGGGGTATGTCGCCGCCAGCGACCGTATCACCCAGATGGTACGCATGCGTCTGCTGGCTCAAGGGCGCCTGGCCGAGCTGGACGGTGCCGATGCACTGGACAGCGACCGCCTGCTGCGCAGGATCAACCTGAAGAAGAACACCGACCAGCTGTATGCCGCTGCATCACCGCGGCTCAAGCGCTTCTTCGATGTGTACGCGCGGGGCGTGAACGCCTACCTGTTCCGCTATCGCGGCAAGCTGCCGACACCGCTCAGTGGCTACACCCCCGAATACTGGAAGGCCGAAGACTCGGCGCTGATATTCGCCCTGTGGTCGTTCAGCCAGTCGCTCAATCTGCAGGAAGAGCTGGGTTCGTTGGCACTGGCGCAGAAAGTGGGCACCGATAAATTGGCCTGGTTACTGCCGGTCTATCCGGATGAGAGCCTGCCGTTCACCGAGGCCGAGAAACTCAAGGGTGTGTCTCTGGGCAACTCGCTGACCCATGTGGCGGGGCTCGGCACTTTGAACCATGAACTCAAGCGGCTCGGCACGGCCAGCTCCAGCAACTGGGCCATCGCCCCGCAACGCGCGCGGTCCGGAAAAAGCCTGTTCGCCAACGATCTACATGCCGCCACTGCGGTACCCTCCGCCTGGAGCTTCGTCCAACTGCGGGCACCGCGTTATCAGGCCGCGGGCGTCGCCCTGGCCGGTCTGCCGGGCGTGCTCGCCGGCTTCAATGGTCAAGTGGCCTGGGGCATGTCGGCCGTGATGGGCGACAACCAGGATCTATTTGTTGAAAAGGTCAAAAGCGAAGGCGGCCGCGTGCTGTATCAGTCCAACGGCAAATGGCTACCGGCGCGGGTACGTCAGGAAACCTTCCTGGCCAAGGGGCAGCGGCCACTGCGCGAAGCCGTGTACGAGACCGGACATGGTGCACTGCTCAACGACCTCGCCGGCCTGTCGGCCAGCGGTGGCTATGGCTTGGCCTTGCAGCTGCCGGACCTGACCGAAGACAAGAGCCTGGACGCCCTGTTCGATCTGTCGCGCGCCAGCAATGTCGAGAAGGCCTCGGATGCCAGCCGGCAGATCCGCGCGGTGGCTACCAACCTGCTGTTCGCCGACGCCAACAGCATCGGCTGGCAAGTCACCGGCCGTTTCCCCAATCGCCTCGAGGGCAAGGGCATGCTGCCCTCCCCCGGCTGGGATGGCCGGTATGACTGGGACGGCCTGGCCGACCCGATGCTCCATCCCTACGACCAAGACCCGCCGCAGGGCTGGCTGGGGACCGCCAACCAGCGCATCGTGCCGCCGGGTTACGGTATTCAGCTGTCCAACGGCTGGTACTACCCTGAGCGCAGCGAGCGCCTGGCCGAACTGGCCGGCGCCGGCAAGCATGACACCCGCAGCATGATCGCCATGCAGTCCGACCAGACCACCCCGTTCGCCGCCAAACTGAAGAAGATGTTTCTCTCACCCGGCATGGCGCAACCGCTGAAGAGCGCCATCGACGCCCTGCCCGACGCCGATCGCACCAAGGCCCGCGAGGCCTACACCCGGCTGATGGCCTTCGATGGCCGGCTGAGCGCGCAATCCGCCGACGCCGCGTTGTACGAGCTGTTTCTGCAACAAAGCATGCAGCGCACCTTCCTCGACGAACTGGGCCCGATCGACAGTGCCGTCTGGAAGGCCTTCGTCGCTCAGGGCATGGCTTCCTATTCGGCCCAGGCCGATCATCTGCTGGGGCGCGACGACAGCCCGTTCTGGGACGACGTGACCACGCCTCAGAAGGAAGACAAGCCTGCCATCCTGGCTCGCAGCCTGGCTGCGGCGGTCACGGCTGGCGAGACACAACTGGGCGCCGACCGCAGCAAATGGCAGTGGGGCCGCCTGCACCGCACCAGCTGGACGGACGTCGCTGGCCAGACAGTACGCGGCCCGGTGGCCACTGGCGGCGATCACACCACGCTCAATGCTGCAGCCTACCGTTGGGGCGACAGTTTCGACACCGCGTCGATACCGGCCCTGCGCATCGTCGTCGACTTCGCCCAGACCGAACCCATGATCGGCCTCAACAGCAGCGGGCAATCCGGCAATCCGGCCAGTGCCAACTACACCGATGGCATCGATGCCTGGCTCAAGAATCAGTACGTCAGTTTTCCGATGCAGCCGCAGAACTTCGAGAAGGCCTATGGCATCAAGCGACTGACGCTGACGCCGCAGAAGTAACCGCCTCAACGGCCCATGACGGTCCCCCACCACTCGGGCGGGGGCTGATCATTGCCCTGGATCCTGGCCTATGGGGAAGAACACCCCACCGCTCCAGACCCCCAGCCAACCATCACGCACAACCGCCAACTCGACGAGACGATAGAACACGTTGCGGTGAATACGCGCTTCGAGGTTGGTGCGCACCCGTACGTAGGGCGAAGGCTCTTGGCTGCAGGGGTCGATGTCCACCCGCAGCGGATGCTCCTCACCCGCATCGAAACTGTCTTCGACATTGCTGGTGAAGCGCAGCGTCTGCTGCTCGCCTTCACCCGATACCTGCATGTCGACGGCCACGAACGGCGCGTCATCGACGACGATGCCCACCTTCTCCACCGGGGTGACCAGGACGTACTCGTCGCCATCGCGGCGCAGGATTCCCGCGAACAACCTGACCATCGCCGGCCGACCGATCGGCGTGCCCTGGTAGAACCAGGTGCCGTCGCGGGCAATGCGCATGTCGATGTGCCCGCAGAAATCGGGATTCCACAGGTGCACGGGCGGCAAACCCTTTTCGCGAGTGGGAATGTGCGCCAGCAAATCGTCGGCCTTGCCCGTCATGCCTGTCTCCTCAGCGGCTTACGCCCAACAGGCTACGAGCGTAGTCCTCCAGGGGCGGGCCAAGCAAATCTTCCGGTTTGTTGTCATGCATCGTCAGCAGTCCGCCACGGCTGCGGATGGTGGCGGTGTCGATGAGGTAGTGAGTGCTGGTTTCGATGAGCATGATCTGGATCACGCTGCTGTCGACGCCGAGTCGATCCAGGGCCTCTTGGTCGGCCCACTCGTCCGTGTTGCCGATGCGGTCGTCGGCACGGGCAAAACGGGCATAGAGCAGGTAATGCGCACCGGCATTGCGGGCTTCGCCCATGGCTTGTTCCAGGCCCAGCGGTGCCGGGGCACGGCGTACCAGGGGAAAGTACTCGACGAAGGCTTCGAACGCTTCTTCGGCGACCACGTTGGGCCTGGGGTAGGCGCCGCCGGGAGGCACGAACGAGCCTTGGGCGATGTAGATGAAAGAGTCGGGCTGCACGCGCAGGTTATTGAAGCGGCGGGTTTCGCTGTGGTTCAGCACGCCTGCATCGCTCAAGTGGTAGCGAGCGCCCTCGCCCAGATCACTGACCTTCATGCAGCCGCTCAACGCCAAGAGCGCCAGCAGCACGACCAGGTTACGCATGCATCCTCCAGAGCCGGCGACAAGATCCCGGCGATTGGCTGGCTGATGCAGCTTCTGCGCCAGTTCGCGACGCTGGGGAGTGCCCAGGCTCAGGATTCCTTGGGACCCGGCAGTTCCGGATCGCGCTTGCGCTTGTTGCCCATGCGCACGCCGATGTCCATCAGGAACTGGAAAAAGCCTTCCTGATCTTCCAGCACATTGCTCCAGAACGGCGAGTGATACAGCGCCACCGCGCCGTGCACCAGAGCCCAGGCTGCGCAGTAGTGGAAGTACGGCGGCACATCCTCCAGCTTGCCTTCGCTGATCCGTCCCTCGATGAGGAAGGTCAGTCGCTCGAAATTGGACGCGCGAATCGTGTGCAGCTGCTCGACAAGTTCGGGCACCTGATTGCCTTTGACGACCTTCTCTTCGAGCCTGTCGAAAAGTCGGTAGCGCTGCGGATCGCGCATGCGGAATTCGAAATAGGCGCGGGACAAGGCTTCCTTGTCGCGATCGATGTCGGCCGAATGCAACAGTGCGTTCAAATCGCGCTCGTAGTCGAGCATCAGGCGCAGGTAGATCTCGGCCTTGGATTTGAAGTGCTTGTAGATGGTGCCTTTGCCGATACCGACGGTGTCGGCGATCAACTCGACCGTGACGCTGTCTTCGCCCTGCTCGAGAAAGAGCGCAAGCGCGGTGTCGAGGATTTCCTGCTCACGGCGGCGAAACTCACGGACCTTACGAGGTTCTTTTTGCATAGGAAGGACTGGATCGAAAGCGAAGGCCGTCATTATGCCTGTATGAGGTCAAAATGCACGGATCATCCGAAATCTCTGGCGTTATGGCGGATATGCCACACAACCCCGAAATCGGTGCTGAGCAACCTTGCGCGTATTCCAAATACGTTTAAGAAAACCCGCATGGGCACTGGCGCCCGACGGGCACTCGACGATACTCAAGGAGTCGTCGCATCATCTCCCCCAATGACGCGTCGGCAAGGCGTCGATGGACCACGCGCCTGTAGTGACTCCTAATGGTCTTGACCCGGGATTCTCCCCCCAGAGCCCGGGTTTTTTTTGCCTGCGCAACGCTCAGCCCTGACGACGAACCCGTGCCAAGGGGAACAGCCGGCAAAAGTTGTCGGTGGTGCGCTCGGCCAGGCTTTCGAACGTCTCGCCCCGGACCGTGGCGATGCACTGCGCCACTTCCCGAACGTACTGCGGCAGGTTGGACTTGCCACGGTAGGGGATGGGCGCCAGGTAAGGCGAATCGGTCTCGACCAGCAGGCGATCGGCAGGCACCTGGCGGGCGACTTCGCGAAGGGCATCGGCATTGCGGAACGTCACGATGCCCGACAGCGAAATGTAGAAGCCCAGGTCGAGGGCAGCCTTGGCCATGTCCCAATCTTCTGTGAAGCAGTGCAGTACGCCGGCCTGGGGCAACTGCGCCTCGCGCAACAGGGCCAGGGTGTCGGCACGCGCGCCGCGGGTATGCACGATGACCGGTTTGCCGGTCAGGTTGGCCGCCTGCAGGTGCAATCGGAACGATGCCTGCTGCAACTCTGCGGCCTCGGGTTCGTAGTGGTAATCCAGGCCGGTTTCGCCGATCGCCACGACGCGGGGATCATCGAGCTCGCCCAGGAGCCAGTCCAGGGCCGGTGGCTGCCCCGGTGCCAGGTCCAGGGGGTGAATGCCGACCGAGCAATCGACATCGTCGTAGCGGCCGGCCAGGGCCTTGACCGCTGCAGCATTGTCGGCGCTCACGCCGATGCACAGGAAGTGGCCGACACCGCAGGCGCGCGCGGCATCGAGCGCGGTGTCCAGGCAGCCGTTGTGTTCGGCGAGGTCGAGGCGATCCAGGTGACAGTGGGAATCTACAAGCATGAGGATAGGACAACTACATCGTGTGAGTGGGACGGTCGGACTTCAAGGCACCGGCCAGGTAGGTTTCGATCTTGTTGCGCGCGGTGTTGTCGCCATCGTTGAACTGCACGCCGACTCCGGCAGCACGGTTGCCCTGGGCGCCCTTGGGGGTGATCCAGGCCACGCGGCCCGCGACCGGAATCTTTTCCGGTTCGTCCATCAGGTTGAGCAGCATGAACAACTCATCGCCCAGCTTGTAGCTCTTGCTGGTTGGGATGAACAGGCCACCGTTCTTGATGAACGGCATGTAGGCGGCATACAGGACGGCCTTGTCCTTGATGGTCAGGGACAGAATGCCGTTGCGCGGTCCGGGACTGACGGGTTGATTCATTCGTGCTCCCTTACTGGTGGTCGATTGTTGTGGCCACGGTTGGCAGTGCCGCGTTGTATCGGAAAAATCCCGTGCGCCCTGACGCGGCTTGCGCCGCTGCTACACATTCACATGCAGGCTGCATTTGGCCGCCCCTGTAGCAGCGGTGCAAGCCGCGTCCGGTATCGCTGCGGTATATCAGACAAACCACGACCAGCGTCGGCAGCGTGCGATCACAATGCACCCATCACCGCTGCCCCGGCAAGGCCATCCAGGACACCAGCAGAGATTCGATCAGCAATACCCGATTCAGGTTGGCCTTGGCCAGAACCTTCTGGCGCTGCATCAGCACCCAGTCCTGAATGGCCAGCACCTTGTCCTGAGTGCTCTTGTCGGCCAGATATTGCAGCACCTTGCGCATGTCGCTCAAGCCCAGGCCCTGCTCGTCCGCCGTCAGGCGATAGCGCAGCAGCAGGTTCGACCACTCGCAGAACCAGTCGAACAGCAGCAGCAACGGTACACCGCTCCAGGCGTCGGCCAACTGGCTGGGCGTCTGCTGCCCTTTCAACAGCTTCTTCACGCCGTCGACGACCAGAGCCCGCTGCTCGACGATCCCCGCAGCCTGCAACCTGACGGCGGCCAGAGGCGAGCCGGCAGCCAGGGCCAGCAGATCGGCGCGCGCGCCTTCGTCCACGTCCGGCAGCGCCGTGGCCAGCCATTGCAGGCTGACTGCCTGGCTCGGCAGCGGGCAGGCCTGCTGCACGCACCGGCTCTTGACCGTAGGCAGCAGGCGGCTGGGCTGATGGCTGACCAACAGCAACACGGTATTGCCCGAGGGCTCTTCGAGGCTCTTCAGCAAGGCATTGGCCGCGTTGATGTTCATGGCTTCGGTGGGCTCGATCAGCACCACCTTGCGCCCACCCAACTGCGCCGTCTGCACCACGAACGCCACCAGTTCGCGGACCTGGTCGACCTTGATCGCCTTGTCCGCTTCCTCGGGTTCGAGGATGAAGTTGTCCGGATGGCTGCCGGCGTGCAGCAGCAGACAGGACTTGCAGGCGCCACAGGCCTGCTGCGCGGCGGGACGCTGGCACAACAGCAACGCCATCAGCCGCTCGGCCAGGGCACGCTTGCCGATACCCTGTGGCCCGTGCAGCAGATAGGCGTGGGCATGCTGGGTACGTCCGGCGAGCTTGTGCCACAGGTCGTCTTGCCAGGGGTAGGCTTCAGCCACGCGGCAGGCCTCGCAGTTCGGGCAGCAGTGCATCCAGCGCCTGCTGAACCTGCGCCAGGC
Organism: Pseudomonas sp. Leaf129; assembly: GCF_001423465.1. NCBI lineage: Bacteria > Pseudomonadati > Pseudomonadota > Gammaproteobacteria > Pseudomonadales > Pseudomonadaceae > Pseudomonas > Pseudomonas sp. Leaf129. Next base: position 574,790 of record NZ_LMOC01000006.1, read on the forward strand.
TTTGCCCGGCATCGATCACACGGTACCGCGAAGGCGCCGCAGCGGCGCGCGCCAGGTAAGCAGTGCGCACAGCTTCGAAGAATGCTCGACCCTCTTGCTCGAAGCGATCCAGACGGCCCCTCGCGCTGGCACGGGCCAGACCGATCTCTACTGGCAGGTCGAACACCAGCGTGAGGTCCGGGCGCAGGTCTCCCTGAACGAAGGTTTCGAGCTGGGCGATGCGTTCGTGGGAAAGCCCGCGACCGCCGCCTTGGTAGGCGTAGGTGGCATCGGTAAACCGATCGCACAGCACCACCGCACCGCGCGCCAGCGCCGGGCGAATCACCTGAGCCAGGTGTTGGGCCCGTGCGGCGAACATCAACAGCAGTTCGGTATCCAAGCACATGGTTTCGTCGCTGGGTGCCAGCAGCAGTTCACGGATACGTTCGGCCAACGGCGTGCCGCCCGGTTCGCGGGTGAGTACGACGTCCAGCCCACTGGCGCGCAAACGCTCGGCCAGGTATTCGCGATTGGTGCTCTTGCCCGCGCCTTCCGGCCCTTCCAGGGTAATGAATAAACCGGTCACAGAGTGTCCTTGCAAAGTCATTGAGCGGGCGCCTCGGCGGCGTCCGGCTTCTCTTGTGGCTCGCGCGTGCCGGTCTCGCTCGGCGCCGCCGCGGGCGCGGGGCTTGAGCGATAGTCGGCGCGGCGTTTGAGCTGGTACTCACGCACGGCAGCGTTGTGGGCATCCAGATCGTCGGAAAAGACATGGCTGCCGTCGCCGCGCGCAACGAAATACAGGCTGCTACCGGAAACTGGGTTGAGCGCGGCGTGAATCGCTTCGCGGCCCACCATGGCGATGGGTGTAGGCGGCATTCCGGCGATCACGTAAGTGTTGTAGGCCGTCGGCTCGCGCAGGTCGGCGCGGGTCAGCTTGCCGTTGTAGCGTTCGCCCATGCCGTAGATCACGGTCGGGTCGGTCTGCAGCAACATGCCCGCCTTGAGGCGGCGCACGAAGACGCCGGCGATCTCGCCACGCTCCTGGGGCACACCTGTTTCCTTCTCCACCAGAGAAGCCATGATCAGCGCCTGATAGGGTTCGCTGTACGGTGCGCTGGCGGCGCGCTCGGCCCATTCGCTGGCCAGCACCTCTTCCAGTCGCCCGTAGGCCTGCTGCAGCAGCTCGACATCGCTCATGCCACGCACGTACTTGTAGGTGTCGGGGAAAAACCGGCCTTCGGGAAACACCTTGGGGTGGCCGATGCGCGCCATGACTTCACTGTCACTGAGGCCTCCCAAGGTCTGCTCGAGCTTTTCCTGGCGCGCCAACGCGGCGCGCACCTGACGGAAATTCCAGCCCTCGACCAGGGTCAGGCTGTACTGCACCACTTCGCCGCGCTGCCAGACATTGAACAGCTCGTTCACGGTCATGCCCGGCGTCAGGCGATATTCGCCGGTATGCAGCGGCTGCCCGGCGCGGTTGAAGCGCCAATACAGGCGCAGCCAGAAGGCATCCCGCAGGGTACCCGCCGCCTCCATGCGCAGGATCGTGCCGCCGGGGGTTGCGCGGTTGGGTACATCGAGCAATTGTTCTTGAGTGACGGCCAGCGGCTGGTTCAAGGCGCTGTCGACTTTCCAGGCCGCCACGCCCGCTGCCAGTACGGCAACCACGATGAGCGTCTCCAGCAACAGCAGAAATTTACGCTTCACAAATCAGGCATCCAATAGCGCGTGGGCAATGCCTTGCAGTTTACGGGTGAGCGGACCCGCCGGCCACCTCAGTGACGTGAATGCGCGCACAGGCCACACGCCGTAGACGCTATTGCACACGAAGACTTCCTCGGCCCGTGCCAGGTCCGCTGGCCACAGGTCGTCCACGACAACCTCCAGACCCAGGCTTGCGGCCTGCTCCAGCAGTTCGGCACGCATCACCCCGGCCACGCCACAGCGCTGCAGGGAAGGCGTGTGCAGCACCCCGTCGATGACCAGAAACAGATTGCTGTAGACCCCTTCGACCAAGCGCCCGGACATGTCCAGCATCAAACCTTCAGCGAAGCTCGGGTCGCTCCATTCGGCGCGTGCCAGGACCTGCTCCAGGCGATTGAGGTGTTTGAGTCCCGCCAGCAATGGCTGCTCGGCCAGGCGCGTACTGCAGGGGTAGAGTTCCACGCCCTGCGCGCCGTTGATCTGAGGATAGGCGGGGCTTGGACCGCCTTGCAGAATACGTCGCGCACCGGCCTGCGGATCGGGCGCGTAACCTCGGGCACTGTCGCCACGGGTGACGATCAGCTTGAGCACGCCCTTCTCCAGCGCTGCGGCATAGCGGACAACTTCGTCGCGCAGCACATCCGAGTCGATCAGGATGGCCAGACGCTGGCAGCCCAGCGCAACGCGCGTCAGATGACGCTCGAGAAGTACCGCCTGGCCACCGCGCACGGCGACGGTTTCGAATACACCGTCACCGTAGGCCAGGCCCCGACTCTTCAGGCCCAGCGCATCGCATGGCTGCCCGTCGAGCCAGGCCTGCATCAACCGGCGAAGCGCCGGAAGACCAGCGAACCGTTGGTGCCACCGAACCCGAACGAGTTGCTCAGCACCACATCGATCGGCATGCTGCGTGCGGTATGGGGCACGAAGTCCAGATCGCAGCCTTCGTCAGGCTCGTCGAGGTTGATGGTGGGCGGCGCCATCTGGCTGTTGATCGCCAGCACACTGAAAATCGCCTCGACCGCACCTGCGGCGCCGAGCAGGTGCCCGGTCATCGACTTGGTGGAGCTGACTGCGAGCTTGTAGGCATGCTCACCGAACACGGTCTTGATGGCACTGACTTCGGCCAGGTCGCCCGCCGAGGTCGAGGTGCCATGGGCATTGATGTATTGCACCTGGTCGGGCGTGATGCCGGCATCGCGCAGGGCGTTGGCCATGCAGCGCGCCGCGCCGGCGCCGTCTTCGGGCGGCGAGGTCATGTGGAACGCATCGCCGCTGGTGCCGAAACCGATCAGTTCGGCATAGATGGTCGCGCCGCGCGCCTGCGCATGCTCGAGTTCTTCGAGTACCAGCGCGCCAGCACCGTCGGACAACACGAAACCGTCACGGCCCTTGTCCCACGGACGACTGGCACGGGTGGGCTCGTCGTTGCGCGTGGACAACGCACGGGCCGCGCCGAAGCCGCCCATGCCCAAGCCGCATGCGGCCATTTCAGCGCCGCCGGCGATCATCACGTCAGCTTCGCCATACGCGATGTTGCGCGCGGCCATGCCGATGCAATGGGTGCCGGTGGTGCAGGCCGTGGCGATCGCGTAGTTGGGCCCCTGAGCGCCGAGGTGGATCGACAGGAAACCGGAAATCATGTTGATGATCGAGCCAGGCACGAAGAAGGGCGATATCCGGCGCGGTCCGCTGTCATGCATGATGCGGCAGGTTTCTTCGATATTGGTCAGGCCACCAATGCCCGAACCCATGGCCACGCCGATACGCTCGCGATTGGCGTCGGTGACTTCGAGACCGGCGTTGCGTACCGCCTGGAAACCCGCCGCCAGGCCGTATTGAATGAACAAGTCGAGCTTGCGTGCCTCCTTGACCGAGAGGTATTGCTCGACCTCGAACCCCTTCACCGAGCCGCCGAAACGGGTCGAATAGGCCGATAGATCCGTATGCTCGATAGGACCTATGCCACTGCGGCCGGCCAGGATGCCCTGCCAACTGCTCGGCACGTCGGTGCCCAGCGGTGACAGCATGCCCATACCTGTGACCACGACGCGTCTACGCGACACAGCACTCTCCTTATTCTGGAAACATCAACGCGCGGCCGTCTAAAGAAAAAACCGCACGCCAACGAAGGCAGTGCGGTTTTTCCATGACAAGCAACGGCGATTACAAAACGTTACGCCTGGTGGGCAGTGACGTAATCGATGGCAGCTTGAACGGTGGTGATTTTCTCGGCTTCTTCGTCAGGAATCTCGGTTTCGAATTCCTCTTCCAGAGCCATCACCAGCTCAACGGTGTCCAGGGAATCGGCACCCAGATCTTCAACGAAGGAAGAAGAGTTGGTGACCTCCTCCGCTTTGACGCCCAGTTGCTCGGCGACGATCTTCTTGACGCGTTCTTCGATGGTGCTCATACCTTGTTTTCACTCCTAATGGACATATGTCAGGCGGCTGGCCGGTACGTAAGTTTATAGAAGAAGCTCGGCTTTTCAAACTGAAAGCGTCACTGCGACCCTACGCGAGCCCGCCACCTAGAATTCGGATGCAGCTTTATAACGGATTTTGGATGCCGGGTAAGACATTTTTTTGAAGCCATCCGTCACAATTTTCGTTACATGTACATGCCGCCGTTCACCGGAATTGTAGCGCCGGTCACGTAGGCTGCACCGTCGGAAGCCAGAAAACCGACCACTTTGGCGATTTCGTCGGCCTGCCCCAAACGACCCAGCGGAATCTGCACCTGCAGGGATTCCCGCTGCGCTTCAGGCAGCTCGCGGGTCATGTCGGTGTCGATGAAGCCAGGCGCCACCGAGTTCACGGTGATCGCGCGCGAACCCACTTCACGGGCCAGGGCACGGCTGAAGCCTTCGAGACCGGCCTTGGCTGCGGCGTAGTTTACTTGGCCGACGTTGCCCATTGCACCCACAACCGAGCCGATGCTGATGATCCGGCCCCAACGTGCCTTGGTCATGCCACGCAGTACGGCCTTGGACAGGCGGAACAAGCTGTTGAGGTTGGTATCGACCACATCATGCCATTCGTCGTCTTTCATGCGCAGCATCAGGTTGTCGCGGGTGATACCGGCGTTGTTGACCAGAATCGCCGGCGCGCCGAACTGCTCCTGAATCTTGGCCAGGGTGGCGGCCACCGATTCGTCGCTGCACACGTTGAGTTCCAGGCCGGTACCTTCGATACCATGCTCCTTGAGCGTTGCGGCAATGCGCGCGGCGCCGCTCTCGGAGGTGGCGGTACCGATGACGGTGGCGCCCATGCGACCCAGTTCCAGGGCGATCGCCTGGCCAATGCCACGGCTTGCGCCAGTGACCAGTGCAACTTTACCTTGCAGGCTCATGCAAGTTCTCCTTGATCAGGCTTGCGCCGCGCGAGCGGCAGCGAAAGCTTCGGGGGTGTTCAGGTTTTCGGTGCTCACGCCATCGGCGCAGCGCTTGTTGAGGCCGGCCAGGACCTTGCCCGGACCGCACTCGACCAGACGTGGTGCACCCTGGGCTGCCAGGTACTGCACGGTTTCGACCCAGCGCACCGGTTTGTACAGCTGCTCGAGCAGGTCGCGCTTGAGGGTTTCGAGATCGGCCGGTACGCCGGCACTGACGTTCTGTACGACCGGGATCTGCGGCGCCTGCCAGTCGATGGCGTTGATCGATTCGGCGAAGCGTTCGGCAGCCGGCTTCATCAACGCACAGTGCGACGGCACGCTGACCGGCAATGGCATGGCGCGCTTGGCGCCCTTGGCCTTGCACAGTTCGATGGCACGGGCAACGGCCTGTGCGGCACCGGCAATCACTACCTGGCCCGGGGAATTGAAGTTGACTGCACTGACGACTTCACCCTGCGCAGCTTCGGCGCAAGCAGCCAGCACATCGGCGTCTTCCAGGCCGAGAATGGCCGCCATGGCGCCCTGCCCGGCCGGCACGGCTTCCTGCATCAGTTGGCCACGACGCTCTACCAGCTTGACCGCATCGGCCAGCGACAGGCAGCCAGCGGCAACCAGCGCGCTGTATTCGCCCAGGCTGTGGCCGGCGACATAGGCCGGACGCTCGCCACCCTCGGCCAGCCACAGGCGCCAAAGCGCGATGGAGGCAGCGAGGATGGCAGGTTGCGTCTTGTCGGTCTGGTTGAGGCTTTCGACCGGGCCTTGCTGGACCAGCGCCCAGAGGTCATAACCCAGGGCGTCGGACGCCTCCTTGAAAGTGTCCATGACCAGAGGATACTGTTCGCCCAGTTCGGCCAGCATGCCGAGCGACTGGGAACCTTGCCCCGGAAAAACGAATGCGAGGGATGCAGACATTGAACAAGCCCTTGTGTGATCTTGTTGCCGAAAATTTCGACGCCGGAAGCGTACCCGGCGCGCTGAACTCAGAGTTGGATAACCTATGCCCGCCCGTGGTCACATTCAAGCACTGGGGGCCAGGCATGCCTAAAGCAGCATCTGCGCCAACCGCCCGTGCAGGCGCTGGGGCAGGTTTTCACGAATCTCGTCGCGTGCACGGTCTATCGCGCACTGCAAGCCCTCCACGCCCGCGGCGCCGTGGCTCTTGACCACGATACCCTGCAGGCCGAGGAAACTGGCGCCGTTGTAGCGCGCCGGCGCCAGATCGGCCTGCAAGCGCTTGAGCAGCGGCATGGCCAGGGCGCCCACGGCCCGCGCCATCAGGCTGCTCTGGAACAGCGCCTGAACGCGTTCGGCAAACATCCCGGCCAGCCCCTCGTTGGACTTGAGCAGAATATTGCCAACGAAACCGTCGCACACCACCACATCGGCCTCGCCTCGGAACACCCCGTCGCCTTCGATGAAGCCGGTGTAGTTCAAGCCCTGAGCCTTGCGCAGCAGAGTCGCCGCCAGCTTGACCTGCTGGTTGCCCTTGATGTCCTCGGTACCGACGTTGAGCAGCGCCACCCGTGGCCGTTCGACACCCAGCGCTTGAGCGGCCACCGACCCCATCACAGCGAACTGATACAGATGCTCGGCGCTGCAATCGACATTGGCGCCCAGATCGAGCAACTGGCAGTAGCCTCCCCGCGTGGGGATGGCGGCCATCATCGCGGGGCGGTCGATACCGGGCAAGGTCTTGAGCAGGTGCCTGGACAGCGCCATCAAGGCCCCGGTGTTGCCCGCGCTGACCACGGCCTGGACCTGCTCGTCGCGCAGCAATTGGAGCGCCACACGCATCGAGGAATCGGGCTTGCCGCGCAACGCCTGTGACGGACGCTCGTCCATGCCGACCACTTCGCTGGCGGCAGCGACGTGCAGGCGTGAGCGATCCACCGCCGGCTGGCTGGCAATCAGTTCTTCAAGGAGTTGAGGATGACCGACGAGGGTCAGGTGCAGCGAGGGCGTAGCGGACAGGCAGGCAAGGCTGGCCTGAACAATGCTGCGGGGACCGAAGTCCCCGCCCATTGCATCAATCGCGACGGACTGAGCGGACAAGATTTACTCGTCAGCGCCCTTGTCGATCACTTTACGGCCACGGTATACGCCTTCTGGCGATACGTGGTGACGCAGGTGCACTTCACCGGTGGTCTTTTCGACCGACAGGGTGCTTGCCTCGAGTGCGTCGTGCGAACGGCGCATGTCACGGGCAGAGCGGGATTTTTTGTTCTGCTGAACAGCCATAATTGATTAACTCCTAAACGTTTGGGTCACGCTTTAACTGCGCCAATACACTGAACGGGTTGGACCGCGTTACCTCGTCCTCGCTCGGATCGGGATCATCTGCTCCCGCCGGCTGCTGGCATTCTTCCGGATGATGAGCAGGCACGATGGGCAAGGCGAGCAACAGCTCCTCCTCGACCAGCGCCTGCAGATCCAATGGATCTTCGCCCAGTTCCAGCACGTCATAACCTTTCGGTAACGACTGGGTGTTCGCACCCTCCTTCACCACGGCGTAACTGCATTCGCTGTGGATCGGCAGGGTTACCAGCTCAAGACAACGCTGGCAAACCATCTTGACTTCGACGTCCAGGCAGCTGTGGATGACCACGGCCTTGCGTTCGTCTCGTTCGAAGATGAATTTGGCCTGCACCGTACCGACGTTGTCGGAAAGCGGGTCGCAGAGTCTCTCCAAATCGGCCAACTGCAGCGAACCTTCAAGGGTTACGCCACGATCTGCCAATTTGCGCGGGTCAACGTGAGGTGGAATCGGGTCATTCAACATAGGCGCAGCATTCTAGGGACGCCCCCCTCGCCTGTCAAAGGAAATTCGGACCTGGGTGCGTGATAGAGTGGCCGTTCATCCACAGGAGCCTGCCATGCCCGCCCTGCTACTCGCTTCAAGCTCGCCCTACCGCCGCGAACTGCTGTCGCGGCTGCGTCTGCCGTTCACCTGCGCCTCGCCCGATATCGATGAAAGCCACCTGCCAGACGAGCCGGCGTGCGCCTTGGTCAAACGCCTTGCGGAGCAAAAGGCCAGGGCACTGTCGGCCGCCCACCCAGGGCATCTGATCATTGGTTCGGATCAGGTCGCGGTGCTGGGCGAGAGGATCCTGGGCAAGCCGCTGGACTTCGAACGTGCGCGCGAACAGTTGGTCGCTGCCAGCGGTGCATCCGTCACGTTTCTCACCGGTCTTGCGCTATTGAATGTGGACAGCGGCGAGTGCCAGGTCGATGTGGTGCCGTTCACGGTGAACATGCGCCGGCTCTCGACCGTAGCCATCGAGCGCTACCTGCTGGCGGAAAAGCCCTATGACTGCGCCGGCAGCTTCAAGGCCGAAGGGCTGGGCGTGAGCCTGTTCCAGAGCACCGAAGGCCCGGACGCCACCAGCCTGGTCGGCCTGCCACTGATTCGCCTGGTGGACATGCTGCTCAAAGAAGGTGTGCAAATCCCTTGAGTCCTGCAGGGCGATCACGGTCGCCTTCGCGGGCAGAGGGCCCGCGAAAGGGCCCTTGACCGCCCCGCATGACCTCAGCGCAGACTCGGCCCCTGAAACCCCATCCACATGGCGATCTGGTCGGCAACGCTGGCACCCAGCTTTTTCGAGAAACGGTCCAGCGGCGACTCCTTCACGGTGAAGTCGACCATATCCTTGGCGCCGATCACGTCACGGGCAACCATACTGCTACTGCCCAAGGCATCGACCAGGCCCAGTTGCAGCGCCTGCTCGCCCGACCAGATCAGCCCGGAAAACAGCTCCGGATGTTCCTTGTCCTTGAGTCGATCGCCACGCCCGGCCTTCACGCTGTCGATGAACTGTCGATGGGTCGTGGCCAGAACGCCCTTCCAGAACTCGGTCTCATCGGCGCGCTGCGGTTGGAACGGATCCAGGAAGGCCTTGTGCTCACCCGAGGTATAGGCGCGTCGCTCCACGCCCAGCTTTTCCATGGTGCCGACGAAGCCGTAGCCGGCCGCGGTCACACCGATGGAGCCGACCAGGCTGGATTTGTCCGCATAGATCTGATCAGCCGCGCTGGCAATGTAATAGGCACCGGAGGCGCCCAGGTCGGCGATCACTGCATAGACCTTGATGTCCGGGTGCTCACCGCGCAGGCGACGGATCTCGTCGTATACGTAGCCGGATTGCACCGGGCTGCCGCCAGGGCTGTTGATGCGCAGGATCACGCCTTTCACCTTGGTGTCTTCGAAGGCGCTGCGCAGGCTGCCGACGATGTTGTCCGCGCTCGCCGCTTCCTTGTCGGCAATCACACCGCGAACGTCGATCACGGCGGTGTATCCGGATGCACCACTGGTGGCGGCCTTTTCCATGTCCAGCAACGGCGAAAACAGCAAGATCGCGCCGAACAGGTAAATAAAGGTCAAGAACTTGAAGAATATGCCCCAGCGGCGTGCGCGGCGCTGCTCCTGAACACTGGCCAGCAGAGTCTTTTCCAGCAATCGCCAGCTCTTCTCGTCGCCGATCGGAGCGCTTTCTTCTTCGCTGCGCGGCGCTTTCCATTGGTCAGACATTCTCTACTCCTTGCTCAAGGCCACGCGCACCGGCGCGGCGACTGTCCAGCCACTGCGGCAGTTGATCGAACGACTCGATACACAGCTGCGGTTCGTATTGCCGCAGCACGTCCAGCGGCAAGGCGCCATAACCCACTGCGACGCTGTGCATGCCGGCATTGCGGGCCATCAATAGATCGAACGAGGCATCGCCGACCATCAGCGAACGCTCAGGCCCCACCTCACAATGGCTCATGATCTGCTCGAGCATCAGAGGATGAGGCTTGCCGCGGGTTTCATCGGCCGCCCGGGTGATGTCGAAAAAGTCCTCCCAGCCGTGGGCCTTGAGCACACGGTCCAGCCCTCGGCGCGCCTTGCCGGTGGCCACCGCAAGGCGGTAACCCTGCTCGCGAAACCCGAGCAAGGCCTCGCGGACCCCGGGATACAACAAGGAAGGGCTAGCGTCCAGGGCCATGTAGGCATCGGCATAGTGATCGCGCATAGCCATCACCTGTACGTCGTCGAGCTGGGGATACAACACGCTGATGGCTTCCGGCAAGGCCAGGCCGATGATGCCCTTGACCGCCTCGTCACTGCAGGGCGGATACCCCGATGCCGCCGCTGCGGCGTGCATGGCCTCGACGATCCGGCCAATGGAGTCGCACAGGGTGCCATCCCAGTCGAAAATCAGCAGTTTGTAATCAGCTTGCACTCAGTCGCTCCACGGTCTTGGCCCAGACCTCGTCAACCGGCGCCTCGACCTTCAGCTCGCCGCCATCGGGCAGCGGCACGGTCAGCGCGTAGGCATGCAGGAACAGCCGCTTGCCGCCCAGGTCGCGAATCTCCTTGGAAAAGTTCTCGTCGCCGTACTTGGTATCGCCCGCGATCTCGTGACCGGCGTGCAGGGCATGCACACGGATCTGATGGGTGCGCCCGGTGATGGGGCGTGCTTCGACGATGGTCGCGAAGTCGCCGAAGCGACGCAGCACCTTGAACAGGGTCAGCGCTTCCTTGCCTTCTTCGTTGATCTCGACCATGCGCTCGCCGGAGCGCAGGTTACTCTTGAGCAAAGGCGCATTGACCTGTTTCTTGGCAGTCGCCCAATGCCCTCGAACCAGGGCCATGTAGCGTTTGTCGACACCGTCGCCACGCAGCGCCGCGTGCAGGTGGCGCAGCATGCTGCGCTTCTTGGCGATCATCAACAGGCCGGAGGTGTCCCGGTCCAGGCGATGCACCAGCTCGAGCTCCTTGGCATCGGGACGCAACTGGCGAAAGGCTTCGATCACACCGAAGCTCAGGCCACTGCCGCCGTGCACGGCAATGCCTGCCGGCTTGTTCAGCACGATCAGTGCCTTGTCTTCGTAGACGATGGCGTCCTCGAGGCGCTGCAGCAGCCCTTGCGCCACCGGCACCGGCGCGTCGCGCTCGGGCAGGCGCACCGGCGGCACGCGCACGATGTCGCCAGCCTGCAGCTTGTATTCCGGCTTGATGCGCCCTTTGTTCACTCGCACTTCGCCCTTGCGCAGGATGCGATAGATCAAGGTTTTGGGCACGCCCTTGAGCGCCGTGATGAGGAAGTTGTCTATGCGTTGGCCGGCAAGTTCCGGCGCAACCTCGATCAGCTGAACGCCGGAGGTTGGGGGAGTAGTAGTCGTCATGGCCGCGATCATAACAATTTTTTATGGATTTGAAGCACTTAATGATTGCTGCTATAGTCGCGAACGCCGCCATAAGCGGCTGGGCAGCGGACAAGCGGTTATGAACCAGCCCTGACCAACGCAATTCTCGAGGACGCGAGGCCGTCCTACGGGGCTTTTGCCAGTTACGGAGTATTTGAGGGCAACGCCCGCGCAGGTGCGAGAAGGCCGATGAAAGCCCAGGAACCCCGGCATACCGGACACCTTCCTGCCTTTGTTCGACGCCACTCCCGCTTCGCAGTCGCTCTCACCCAGTTCAGGCACAAGCTTCGGAAACCCAACGCCTTAGTCATACAGGGCGAACTTTACGAATTGAAGTTCGCGATATTGCCAACCCGTTGCGGATTCAGCGCACGGCAGCACCCGAATTATCAGGGATACGTGTAGGGTGGAGATGCACAACCGTCGGACCGTGTAGTACCGCGTCACGGCAGGAAGCAGCCTCAGGCACTTCTGCCATGCCGGTCTTGAACAAGACGCTCAAGGGCGTCCACGCCAGACGATTGATTCCTCCTCCTGACTGAGTGCTTTTGACACCACAGCAAGCAGGACGCGTCGTCGCGGTTCCGCCCCTGTTGGGCAGATATCGCTGGACACTGCAGTGGCCTAGGCCCTGTTGACGCACCTGACACCGACCGTGAGAAGTCGTGTGTGCCGAACGCCGTTTCCGGCAGCCCGGAAACCGACGGTACTACATGAAAAGAATGCTGATTAACGCAACTCAACCCGAAGAGTTGCGTGTTGCCCTGGTAGACGGCCAGCGCCTCTACGACCTGGACATCGAGTCCGGCGCCCGCGAGCAGAAGAAGGCCAACATCTATAAAGGCCGCATCACTCGCATCGAACCCAGCCTTGAGGCCGCCTTCGTCGACTTCGGCTCGGAACGCCACGGCTTCCTGCCCCTCAAGGAAATCTCCCGCGAATACTTCAAGAAAAACCCTGAAGGCCGCGTCAACATCAAGGAAGTCCTGAGCGAAGGCCAGGAAGTCATCGTCCAGGTCGAGAAGGAAGAGCGCGGCAACAAGGGCGCAGCCCTGACCACGTTCATCAGCCTGGCCGGTCGTTATCTGGTGCTGATGCCCAACAACCCACGGGCCGGCGGCATCTCCCGTCGCATCGAAGGCGAAGAGCGCAACGAGCTGCGCGAAGCACTCAATGGCCTGGTGGCTCCTGCCGACATGGGCCTGATCGTCCGCACTGCCGGCCTGGGCCGCAGCAGCGAAGAGATGCAGTGGGACCTGGACTACCTGCTGCAACTGTGGACCGCGATCAAGGAAGCCTCCCTGGACCGCTCCGCGCCATTCCTGATCTACCAGGAAAGCAACGTCATCATCCGCGCCATCCGCGACTACCTGCGCCAGGACATCGGCGAAGTGCTGATCGATAGCGTCGAAGCCCAGGACGAAGCCCTGACCTTCATCCGCCAGGTGATGCCGCAGTACGCCAGCAAGATCAAGCTGTACGAAGACAGCGTCCCCCTGTTCAACCGCTTCCAGATCGAAAGCCAGATCGAAACCGCTTTCCAGCGCGTGGTCGAACTGCCTTCCGGTGGCTCGATCGTCATCGACCCGACCGAAGCACTGGTGTCCATCGACATCAACTCGGCGCGCGCCACCAAGGGCAGCGACATCGAAGAAACCGCCCTGCAGACCAACCTCGAAGCCGCCGAAGAGATCGCTCGTCAGCTGCGCTTGCGCGACATCGGCGGCCTGATCGTCATCGACTTCATCGACATGACTCCGGCCAAGAACCAGCGCGCCGTGGAAGACAAGGTCCGTGAATCGCTGGAAGCCGACCGCGCTCGTGTCCAGGTGGGTCGTATCTCCCGTTTCGGCCTGCTGGAAATGTCCCGTCAGCGCCTGCGCCCTTCGCTGGGCGAAAGCAGCGGCATCGTCTGCCCACGCTGCAGCGGCACCGGGATCATCCGTGACGTCGAATCGCTGTCGCTGGCCATCCTGCGCCTGATCGAAGAAGAAGCCCTGAAGGACCGCACTGCCGAAGTCCGCGCCCAGGTGCCGATTCCAGTCGCTGCCTTCCTGCTCAACGAAAAACGCAATTCGATCACCAAGATCGAGCTGCGCACCCGCGCCCGCATCGTGATCCTGCCGAACGATCACCTGGAAACGCCGCACTTCGAAGTGCAGCGCCTGCGCGACGACAGCCCGGAAGCGCAGAACAGCCAGTCCAGCTACGAAATCGCCGCCGCCGAAGTGGAAGAAGTACAACCAGTGGCCGCGACCCGCACCCTGGTTCGCCAGGAAGCGGCGGTGAAAACCGCGCCGACCCGCACTGCCGCTCCGGTTGCCGCCGAAGAAGCAGCGCCCGTTGCGGTAGCTGCGCCCGCACCGGCTCCACAGATCGCCGAGCCAAGCCTGTTCAAGGGTCTGGTCAAGTCCCTGGTCAGCCTGTTCGCCACCAAGGAAACGCCTGCCGCTCCGGTGGTCGTCGAGAAGCCTGCCACCACCACTCCCGAGCGCCCAGCACGCGAAGAGCGTCGCAACGGTCGTCAGCAGAGCCGCAACCGCAGCAGCAATCGCCGCGACGAAGAACGCAAGCCGCGCGAAGAACGCGCACCGCGTGAAGACCGCGCCGCCCGCGAAGATACACCCGCAGCACGCGAAGAACGCCCTGCCCGCGCACCGCGTGAAGAGCGCCAGCCGCGCGCCCCACGTGAGGACCGCCGTCCACGCAATGGTGGCGACGACGCACCACGGGTACGTGAACTGCGTGAGCCTCTGGACGCACCGACCGCTCGCGAAGAACGCCCCGCCCGCGAAGAGCGTGCTCCACGTGAAGAGCGCGTGACCCGCGAAGAGCGCGCTCCTCGTGAGGAACGTGCACCGCGTGAAGAGCGCCCAGCCCGTGAAGAACGCGCACCACGCGAGGAACGTCCGGCCCGTGAAGAACGTCAGCCTCGCGTTGCCCGCGAAGAGCGCGCAGCGCATCCGGAACAGGCATCCGAAACCGACGCCGACACCACCGAAGACGTGCTCAACAACGAAGAGCTGCTGCAGGACGACAACCAGGAAGGCAACGACGGCGATCGTCCGCGTCGCCGCTCCCGTGGTCAGCGTCGCCGCAGCAACCGTCGCGAACGTCAACGCGATGCCAACGGCGACGTGATCGAAGGCTCGGAAGAGTCCAACGAGTCGACGACCGAAGGCGATTCCAACGGTGCAGCCCTTGCAGCCAGCGTTGCCGTGACTGCAGCGGTCGCGGAAAACGCCATCAGCGCTTCTGCCGAAGCCCAGGCCCACGAGCAGGCCGAACAGGCCAATCGCAGCGTGCAACCTGCCGCTACCCAGGAAGCCAACGCCGAAGGCGAAAGCCTGGCCGCGCCGGAAATCGTCGCCACTGCGCCGACTGCCGAAGCCGCCGTCGACACACCGGTTGCCACCCCTGTCCAGGCAGATAGCCCTGCCGAAGTCGAACGCCCTGCAACGGTCTCGGCACCCGACACCTGGGCTGCGCCTGCCAACGAAAGCGCTGCACCTGTGGTCGAGCAACAGCCCGTCGTCGAAGCAGCCAAGCCTGCCGAGACCCACGAGCCGGTGCAGCAGGACGTCGCGGAACCGGTGGAAGTAACGCCTCCGTTCGACACTACGCCAGAGCCGATCAGCCAGCCAGGCACCGATGTCGAAGTGGACGCACCGGTGGTCGTCGATCCAGCACAGGTCAACGAGCCTGCGTTCCAGCCGCGCGCCGTGCCAGCCGCAGAAGAAGTGCCTTCGTTGCCTGCCGAGCCTGCCCTGCACCAGATCAGCGAACCTGCTGCTGTGGAGCCGTCGCCTGTCGAGCCAGTCTCGGTCGAACCTGCCGCCGTCGAGCCTGTGACGGTCGAACCGGTCATCGCGCCGGTTGCCGAACCTGCGCCTGCGAGCGAGCCTGTGGTGGTTGCACAACCCGAGCCGCTCAAGGAAGCCGAACCGGCACCGGTGCTGCCGAGCAACGGCCGTGCGCCCAACGATCCTCGCGAAGTGCGTCGTCGCAAGCGCGAAGCCGAGGAAGCAGCGAAGCTCGCCGCGCTCAAGCCTGAAACTGAAGTATCGAGCGCAGCCGACAGCGCGCAGGGTACTCAGGACGAGCCCAAGCCGCTGGTGTAATCATTGCGTGTGAATCAGCCCCCGCCGCCAACGCGCCGGGGGCTTTTTCTTGCCTGCCGCTCAGATATCCGGGCTGATTTGAAGCTTAATGCATCTAATGCGTTGACAGCCTGCCAGGTATCTGTAGAATGCGCCTCCACAGACGCGGGATGGAGCAGTCTGGTAGCTCGTCGGGCTCATAACCCGAAGGTCGTCGGTTCAAATCCGGCTCCCGCAACCAAACATCGGAAGGGCCACTCTATAAACGGGTGGCCTTTTTCGTATGCGCTCGAAAAAGCCCATAGCCACCTAACGAAGGCTGCGCGCGAGCAATGTGAAAATTGCTTTACAGTTGGCCAGGCGCCGGTCACCCATGGCGCACAGGCGTTAGAATGGCGCGAATTATTTTTTCCACAGGGATTGGTACTTTGACGGGATCCCGGCATCCTGTTGCGCACAATCCAAGAGGTGATTGATGCGCTCTGACTTGCCCGACTCAACCGCTATGGAACTCCCACCTGCCGCTGCCGCCGGCCCGATAAAGCCCGAGCGCGCTCGCTGGCTGGATCTGCTGAGCCGCTACCGGCAGCCGGTGGGGCTGGCCGTTACCCTGTTGCTGTTTGCCATCGCCCTGCTCGCCTGTCGGCATCTGCTCAGCGAACTGGACATCTACGCGCTGCACGACTCGGTACTGGCCACGCCGCCCGCCGCACTGGGCGGAGCCTTGCTGGCCATGGTCTGCGGCTTCATCATTCTGCTGGGCTATGAATGGTCCGCCAGCCGCTATGCCAATGTGGCTCTCCCGGCACGCACCTTGGCCCTGGGGGGCTTTACCTCATTCGCCATCGGCAACGCCATCGGCTTGTCGATGCTGTCCGGCGGTTCGGTTCGTTACCGGCTGTACTCGCGACTGGGCGTAGGCGCGGGCGAAGTCGCGCGCATGACCTTGTTCGCCAGCCTTTCGCTGGGCTGTGCATTGCCGCCGCTTGCCGCCGTGGCCACCCTGAGCAGCCTGCCCGCCGCTTCGCTGGCCCTGGGGCTTTCGCAAGGGCTGCTGGGAACCATCGCCGCGATCGTGCTGCTACTGACTGCCCTGCTGGTGCTGGGCGTCTATCGACGTCGTCTTGCCGAGCAGCCGCTGGCCGATAACCTGCTGGTCCGTGCCGGACGCCGCACCCTGCGCTTGCCGAGTGCGCGCCTGACCCTGCTGCAACTGGTCATCACCGCACTGGACGTGGTGGCAGCCGCCACCGTGCTCTATCTGTTGCTGCCCGAGGCTCCGCCGTTCGGTGCCTTCGTGCTGATCTACCTGCTGGCCCTGGCCGCCGGTGTGCTCAGCCACGTACCTGGCGGTGTCGGGGTCTTCGAGGCGATTCTGCTCGCAGCGTTCGCCGACACCCTGGGCGCCGCGCCCCTGGCAGCGGCGCTGCTGCTGTATCGCCTGATCTATGTCGTGCTGCCGATGCTGGTGGCGTGCGTGCTGCTGCTGGCCAACGAAGCGCGCCGTCTGTTCTTCGCCCAGCAGGCCATTCGCGTGGCCTCCGGGCTTGCCGCTCCGATCCTGGCGGTGCTGGTGTTCCTGTCCGGCGTCGTGCTGCTGTTCTCCGGTGCGACCCCAGAGATCGATACGCGCCTGCAGGACCTCGGCTTTCTGATCCCCCACCGCCTGATCGATGCTTCGCACCTGGGTGCCAGTCTGGTGGGCGTGCTGTGCCTGCTGCTGGCACAGGGGTTGCGCCGTCGCCTGTCGGCCGCGTGGGTATTGACCATGGTGCTGCTGCTGGTAGGTGCCGTGCTGTCGCTGCTCAAGGGCTTCGACTGGGAAGAGGCCTCGCTGCTGTGCATGACCGCACTGCTGCTCGCCGTCTTCAAGCGCTCCTTCTACCGGCCCAGCCGACTGCTGGAGTTGCCGTTCTCCCCGCTGTACCTGATCGCCAGCGTGTGCGTGGTGGGTGCATCGATCTGGTTGCTGTTCTTCGCCTACCAGGACGTACCCTACAGCACCAAGCTGTGGTGGCAGTTTGCGTTGGATGCCGATGCACCTCGCGGCCTGCGTTCGGCCCTGGGCAGCGCAGTGTTGTTGATCGTGGTTGCGCTGACCTGGCTGCTGCGCACCGCGCGCCCGGTGATCCATCTGCCCACACCCGAGGAACTGCAGCGCGCCGCGACCATTCTCAAGGCGTCTCACCAGCCCGATGGTGGCCTGGCCCTGACCGGCGACAAGGCGCTGCTGTTCCACCCCAAGGATGAAGCCTTTCTGATGTATGCCCGCCGCGGGCGCAGCTTGGTTGCGCTGTACGACCCCATCGGCCCGACCCAGCCGCGCGCCGAAATGATCTGGCAGTTCCGCGACCTCTGCGACTTTCACCACGCGCGCCCGGTGTTCTATCAGGTCCGGGCCGAGAACCTGCCGTTCTACATGGACATCGGCCTGACCGCGATCAAGCTGGGCGAAGAAGCCCGGGTCGACTTGTACGCTTTCGATCTGGAAGCCAAGGGCAAGGAGATGAAGGACCTGCGCTACACCTGGAACCGCGGCACCCGCGACGGTCTGTCACTGGAGATCTACGAACCGGGACAGGCGCCGCTGGACGAGCTCAAGGTCATTTCCGATGCCTGGCTCACGGGCAAGAACGTACGGGAGAAGGGTTTTTCCCTGGGCCGCTTCAGTCCGGAATACCTGAACCATTTCCGCATCGCGATCGTCCATTTCGAAGGCAAGCCCGTGGCGTTCGCCAACCTGCTGGAAACCGACAGCAAGGAGCTGGCCAGCCTGGACCTGATGCGTGCGCATCCCCAGGCGCCCAAGCTGACCATGGAGTTCATGATGGTAGGCTTGATCCAGCACTACAAGAAACACGGCTACGGGCGCTTCAGTCTGGGCATGGTGCCGCTGTCCGGTCTGCAACCGCGACGCGGTGCTCCCCTGACCCAGCGCCTTGGCTCGATGGTGTTCAATCGTGGCGAGCAGCTGTACAACTTCCAGGGCCTGCGCCGGTTCAAGGACAAGTTCCAGCCTACCTGGGAGCCTCGCTACATGGCCGTGCCGGCGGGCCTTGATCCGCTGGTGGCACTGGCCGATACCGCCGCCCTCATTGCAGGTGGCCTGACAGGATTGGTGAAACGCTGATGATTCGACGTTACTGGCGCAAGTTGTTCGCCTTGATCGTGGTAATGCTGCTGGCAGCTGCCGGCTACTACTGGTGGGCCACTCGCCCTGTCCCGGCTGCCCAGCTCAGCGTACAACGCCTGAGCAACGGCAGCGAAGCTCGCGATGTCGTCCCCGGTACGCGGACCAAGTCCCGGGTGGCGATCGCACTGCCCGCCGCCGAAGCCCTGACCGACAAGCAGTTGCTGGACTTGAGCCGGGACGCCTCCGCGCACATCGTCCAGGTGATCCTGCCGGAAACCGACTGCAGCGCGCAGCAAGCCGCCTTGAATGCCGCCATCGAGCGCCTCGACGCCAAACCGGATCTGGTGGCGGGGATCGGTCCGGGCGCCTCGCTGGCCTGGCGCTGGCTGGCCACGCAGGACAACGACAAGGCCCAGGCCGTGTCGGTGGATCTGAGCGTGGAGAAGCCCGACGGCTGTGTACCGGAGTTGCCGAAGAAGGCCGAGCATGGTCAATGGATGGTGGCCTGGAACGACAACCCCGACGACGCCAGCGCCGCGTTCGTGCGCGACCAACCCAATGCCCAGACCGTCATCAGCGATTACGACGTGAAGCTGCCGCAGGTGTTGAAGAATCAGGTCACCGATATTCTGGTCGGCGATGAAGGTACCCACCTGGCCATTCCGGTGGTCGAGGTGCCCGCAACGCAGAGCAACGACACCGTCAGCCTGTTCCTTTCCGGCGACGGCGGCTGGCGCGACCTCGACAAGGCGGTGGCCGGGGACATGGCGACCATGGGTTACCCGACGGTAGGGATCGACACCCTGCGCTATTATTGGGAGCACAAGACACCCGAGCAAAGCGCCGACGATCTGGTCGAACTGATGCATTACTACCGACAGAAATGGGGCGCGAAGCGCTTCGTGCTGACCGGCTATTCGTTCGGTGCCGACGTGCTGCCAGCCATTTACAACCGGCTGCCCGCCGAGGAGCAGAACAGCGTCAGCGCGATCATCCTGCTGGCCTTCGCGCGCAGTGGCAGCTTCGAGATCGAGGTCGAGGGATGGCTGGGCAATGCGGGCAAGGAGGCACCTACCGGCCCGGAAATGGCCAAGCTGCCGGCCGCCAAGGTAGTCTGCGTTTATGGTGAGGAAGAGGCCGATGAAAGCGGCTGCACCGAAGCCACCGCAGTGGGTGAGAAAATGAAGCTGCCAGGCGGGCATCACTTCGACGAGAACTACCCGGCGCTGGCCAAGCGTCTGGTGCAGCAGATCGACAAGCGTACCGGCTCGAACTGATCCGGCTCTAAAAACAAAGCCCCGGACAACAGGTGCCGGGGCTTTTTTGTGGGGGTCAGGTAGGGCCTCTTCGCGGGCACTGCTCGCTCCTGCAGGGGAGTCGAGTCAGCAATGGGCATGCCCTGCCGCTGCCTCTCCCTACATCTCCACCTGCGTGCCTAGCTCGATCACCCGATTCACTGGCAGCTTGAAGAAGCGCAGGTTGCCGTTGGCGTTCTTCAGCATGAAGGCGAACAACTGCTCGCGCCAACGCGCCATGCCGGCCAGCTTGGAGGGGATCACCGTTTCGCGACTGAGGAAATAGGTGGTGCGCATCGGGCTGAAGTCCAGGTCCGGCAGATCACAGAGGGCCAAGGCACCCGGTACGTCCGGTTCATCCATGAAGCCGTAGTGCAGAATCACCCTGAAGAACCCCTCACCATAGCTTTGCACTTCGAATCGACGGCCCATTGGCACCCGCGGCGTGTCCTCGTTGACCACCGTCAACAGCACCACTTGTTCATGCAGCACCTGGTTGTGCAGCAGGTTATGCAACAGCGCATGGGGTACGGCATCGGAGCGCGCGGTCAGGAACACCGCCGTGCCTTGGACGCGATGCGGTGGCTGCACGCTGATGCTGCCGATGAAGATCGGCAGCGGCAGTCCGCCCTCGTCGATCCGCTCGACCAGCAGTTGCTTGCCGCGCTTCCAGGTGGTCATGAGGATGAACAGCACGGTCCCCGCCAGCACCGGAAAGGCACCGCCCTGGATGATCTTCGGCACGTTGGCGGCGAAGAACAGGCCATCCACCAGCAGGCAGCCGATCAGCACCGGCACCGCCAGCACCGGCGGCCATTTCCACAACAGCAGCATCACCGCCGAGACCAGAATGGTCGTCATCAGCATGGTGCCCGTGACCGCCACACCGTAGGCCGAAGCCAGAGCGCCGGAGGATTCGAAGCCGATCACCAATAGCACCACGCCGACCATTAGTGCCCAGTTCACGGCGCCGATGTAGATCTGCCCCTGCTCGCTGCTCGACGTGTGCTGAATGTGCATGCGCGGAATATAGCCCAGCTGAATGGCCTGCTGGGTCAGGGAAAAGGCGCCGGAAATCACCGCCTGCGAAGCGATCACGGTGGCCAGGGTGGACAATGCCACCAAGGGCACCAGGGCCCAGCCCGGCGCCAGCAGGAAGAACGGGTTGCGCGCCGCTTCGGGGTTCTCCAGCAGCAGGCCACCCTGACCGAAGTAGTTCAGCACCAGAGCGGGCAATACCAGGATGAACCAGGCGCGAGCGATCGGCTTGCGGCCGAAATGGCCCATGTCGGCGTACAGCGCTTCGGCACCGGTCAATGCCAGCACCACGGCTCCGAGGATCGCCACGCCCATGCCGGGATGAACGATGAAAAAGCGCACTGCCCACACCGGATTCAACGCCTTGAGCACCTCGGGGTGCTGGTACACGCCGTACGCGCCGAGCAGCCCCAGCACCAGAAACCACATCACCATCACCGGCCCGAACAGCTTGCCTATGCGCTGGGTGCCGTGTTTCTGGATCAGGAACAAGGCCACCAGCACCACCAGGGCCATCGGCACTACCCAGCGCTCCAGGCCATCGAAGGCCAGCTCCATGCCCTCGATCGCCGAAAGTACCGAGACGGCCGGAGTGATCATGCTGTCGCCGTAGAACAGCGCCGCACCGGCCAATCCGCACACCACCATCAACGCGCGCAGCCTGGGCAGTGCTGAAGTGGCACGGGTCGCCAGTGCTGTCAGGGCCATGATGCCGCCCTCGCCCTGGTTGTCGGCGCGCAGCACGAACAGCATGTATTTGATCGAGACCACCCAGATCAGCGACCAGAAGATCAACGAGAGGATGCCCAGCACGCCATCGTGGGAAATGGGTACGCCGTAGCCCCCGGAAAAGACCTCCTTGAGGGTGTACAGCGGACTGGTGCCGATGTCGCCATATACGACGCCGACCGCTGCCACCAGCATGCCGATCGGGCGGGCTGTCGAATGCCCACCATTGCCGTCACTACTTGCCTGAACCATCGACTACTCCTGCGACCTTGATTTGTAACGCCATGTGGCGCGACGCGGCGAAGCATAGCGCAGCACTCGTCGTAATTCCTCGCATAATGCTGGTCAAGAGACCTCGCCATCGCTAGAATTGCGCACTTTTTGATCAGAGGCGTACCCAGCGCCCGCCTGTGCGGCCCACGAGGCCCTATCGATACCGAGGTTAGCCATGTCCACCACTCCTTCGTCGGCCGCTCCAAAGGTCGGCTTCGTCTCGCTGGGTTGCCCCAAGGCCCTGGTCGATTCCGAGCGCATCCTGACTCAGTTGCGCATGGAAGGTTACCAAGTGGTACCGACCTATGAAGACGCCGACGTCGTGGTGGTCAACACCTGTGGCTTCATCGACACCGCCAAGGCCGAGTCGCTGGAAGTGATCGGCGAGGCGCTCAAGGAAAACGGCAAGGTCATCGTCACCGGCTGCATGGGCGTCGAAGAGAATGCCATTCGCAAGGTGCATCCCAGCGTGCTGTCGGTCACCGGCCCTCAGCAATACGAGCAGGTGGTCAACGCCGTGCATGAAGTGGTGCCACCGCGTCAGGACCACAACCCGCTGATCGACCTGGTACCGCCGCAGGGCATCAAGCTCACGCCGCGTCACTATGCCTACCTGAAGATTTCCGAAGGCTGCAACCACAGCTGTAGCTTCTGCATCATTCCCTCGATGCGCGGCAAGCTGGTCAGCCGCCCGGTGGGCGATGTCCTGAGCGAGGCCGAGCGCCTGGTCAAGGCCGGGGTCAAGGAAGTGCTGGTCATCTCCCAGGACACCAGCGCCTACGGCGTGGACGTCAAGTACAAGACCGATTTCTGGAACGGTCGCCCGGTCAAGACGCGCATGCTCGAACTGTGCGAAGCGCTGAGCAGCCTGGGCGTCTGGGTCCGCCTGCACTACGTGTACCCCTACCCCAACGTCGACGACATCATTCCGCTGATGGCCGCCGGCAAGATCCTGCCGTACCTGGACATCCCGTTCCAGCATGCCAGCCCGAAAGTGCTCAAGGCGATGAAGCGCCCGGCCTTCGAAGACAAGACCCTGGCGCGCATCAAAAAATGGCGCGAGCAGTGCCCGGATCTGATCATCCGTTCGACCTTCATCGTCGGCTTCCCAGGCGAGACCGAAGAAGACTTCCAGTACCTGCTGGACTGGCTGAGCGAGGCCCAGCTGGACCGCGTCGGCTGCTTCCAGTACTCGCCGGTCGAAGGCGCGCCGGCCAACCTGCTGGACGCCGACATCGTTGCGGACGACGTGAAGCAGGACCGTTGGGACCGCTTCATGGCGCACCAGCAGGCGATCAGTGCGGCACGCCTGCAGATGCGCATCGGCAAGCGTGTGGAAGTGCTGATCGATGAGGTCGAGGAACAGGGCGCTGTCGGCCGCTGCTTCTTCGATGCGCCGGAAATCGACGGTAACGTGTTCATCGACGATGCCACTCACCTCAAGCCGGGCGACAAGGTCTGGTGCACCATCGTCGACGCCGACGAATACGATTTGTGGGCCGAACTGGCCTGACTCCAGGCGCTCTGACCCACCGTGCAAGCAGGCGGCGACCGAACCGGTTCGCCGTCGCGCCCACTCCCGTTGCCGGTCGCTGGGTAATCTGCGCGGGCTTAACCGCCGCCAGACAGTTACACTAGCGCCCTTTCCCAGCTACGGCCGCAGTCATGTCTGAACCCATTCGTCTCTCCAAACGCCTCATCGAACTGGTCGGGTGTTCCCGCCGCGAGGCTGAACTCTTCATCGAAGGCGGCTGGGTGTCCGTTGACGGCGTGGTGGTCGACGAACCGCAGTTCAAGGTGGACACGCAGAAGGTCGAGCTCGACCCGCAGGCCAAAGCCGAAGCGCCGGAACCGGTCACCCTGTTGCTGCACCAGGCGCCGGGACAGAGCGCCGAAGAGGCGCTGGCCACCCTTGACGCGCAGACCTTGTCCAGCGAGCACGCCTTCGGCAAACGCCCGCTCAAGGGCCACTTCCTGCGCCTGAGCTGCGCGGCCGAGCTGCCGGCTAACGCCAGTGGCCTGCAGATTTTCACCCAGGACTGGAAGACCCTGCGCAAGCTGACCGCCGACGCGGCCAAGATCGAACAGGAATACGTCGTGGAAGTGACGGGCGAAATGAGCCCCCACGGCCTCAATCGCCTCAATCACGGCGCGCTGTACAAAGGCAAGGCACTGCCGGCGGTCAAGGCCAGCTGGCAGAACGAGACACGCCTGCGCTTCGCCCTGAAGAACCCTGCACCGGGCGTATTGCAGCAACTGTGCGCCAGTGTCGGCCTGACCATCGTCTCGATCCGCCGCATCCGTGTCGGTGGGGTGTCGATGGGCAAGCTGCCGCTGGGCCAGTGGCGCTACCTGACGAGCAAGGAAAAATTCTGAACCCTCTCTTTTTCCGGCGCTGCCTGGGCAGTGTCGTTCAACCAGGACCTACACCATGATTCACAACGATGTACTGCGCAGCGTGCGCTACATGCTCGACATCAGCGATGGCAAGGTGGCTGACATCACTGCCCTGGGCGGACTGGAGATCAGCAAGGCCGACGTCATCGCCTACACCAAAAAGGACGAGGAAGAAGGCTTCGTGCATTGCCCGGACGCGGTCCTGGCGCACTTTCTCGATGGCCTGGTGATCTATCGCCGTGGTCGTGACGAGAACCGCCCCGCTCAGCCGGTCGAGCTACCAGTGACCAACAACATCGTGTTGAAGAAACTGCGCGTGGCCTTCGAGCTCAAGGAAGACGACATGCACGCCGTGCTCAAGTCGGTGGACTTTCCGGTGTCCAAGCCCGAGCTGAGCGCCCTGTTTCGCAAGTTCGGTCACAACAACTACCGTCCCTGTGGCGACCAGTTGCTGCGCAACTTCCTCAAGGGCCTGACCCTGCGAGTCCGCGGTTAAGCCCCATGGCCTATAGCGTCGAACCCATCGGTTTTGTCCGCTCCTGTTTCAAGGAAAAATTCGCCATCCCGCGCCAGCCCCAACTGGCGCCGGCCGCGCGTGGTGTGCTTGAGCTGCTGCCACCGTTCGATCAGGGCGAGGCTGTGCAGGGGCTGGAAGAGGTCAGCCATGTGTGGCTGCTGTTCCTGTTCCATGAGGCTCTGGAAGACAAGCCACGTTTGAAGGTTCGTCCACCACGGCTGGGGGGCAACCAGTCGATCGGCGTCTTCGCCACCCGCGCTACCCATCGGCCCAACGGCATCGGCCAGTCAGTGGTGCGCCTGGACAAGATCGAAGGCTCGCGCTTGCACCTGTCCGGTATCGATTTGCTGGACGGCACGCCCGTGCTGGACATCAAGCCCTACGTGCCCTATGCCGATAACGTGCCTGGCGCCGTCAATGCGATCGCCAGCGCCGCGCCCGCGCTCATTGCCGTGCAGTGGCAGGAGGCCGGTCTGGCGCAGGCCCGAACGCATGCCGCTCGCCTGCAGCAGCCCTTGGTCGAACTGATCGAACAGTGCCTGGCCCAGGATCCGCGTCCGGCGTACCAGAAACCCGCGCCGGAGCGCGAGTACGGTGCGCGGTTCTGGGATGTGGACGTGCGTTGGCATTATCCGCAACCCGACCTGATTCGTGTGCTGGAAGTGGTGTTGCCCTAGACCTTTTCACAGGCCACAAAAAAACCGCCCTATGGCGGTTTTTTCAGGATGCTGCTCAGCCGCTTACTTCTCGACGAAGGCGCGCTCGATCAGGTAGTCACCCGGCTCACGCATGCGTGGCGAAACGGTCAGGCCGAAGCTGTTGAGCACTTCGCTGGTCTCGTCGAGCATGCTCGGGCTGCCGCACAGCATGGCCCGGTCGTCCTGCGGGTTGATCGGCGGCAGGCCGATGTCACTGAACAGCTTGCCGCTGCGCATCAGGTCGGTCAGGCGGCCTTCGTTCTCGAACGGCTCGCGCGTCACGGTGGGGTAGTAGATCAGCTTGTCGCGCAGGGCTTCACCGAAGAACTCGTTCTGCGGCAGGTGCTCGGTGATGAACTCGCGGTAGGCGACCTCGTTCACGTAACGCACGCCGTGGCAGAGAATGACCTTCTCGAAGCGCTCGTAGGTTTCCGGGTCCTGGATGACGCTCATGAACGGCGCCAGGCCAGTGCCGGTGCTCAGCAGGTAGAGGTGCTTGCCCGGCTTCAGGTCGTCGAGGACCAGGGTGCCGGTGGGCTTCTTGCTGATGATGATCTCGTCGCCTTCCTTGAGGTGCTGCAGCTGCGAGGTCAGCGGGCCGTCAGGCACCTTGATGCTGAAGAACTCCAGATGCTCTTCCCAGTTCGGGCTGGCGATCGAGTAGGCGCGCATAAGCGGGCGGCCGTTGGGCTGCTGCAGGCCGATCATCACGAACTGCCCATTCTCGAAGCGCAGGCCCGGATCGCGGGTGCACTTGAAGCTAAACAGGGTGTCATTCCAGTGATGAACACTGAGTACACGTTCGTGGTTCATGTTGCTCATGTACGGGGCTCCTAGAAAAAGCGTACGCCTGACAGGGGCGCGAGTGCGCAGTAGTTTACGGGGATCGACAATATCTGTTAAATGGATTATTGAGATATGGGTAATCGGTTATATAGATATGCGATTCACACTCCGCCAATTGCAAGTCTTCGTCACCGTGGCCCAGCAGGAAAGCGTGTCGCGCGCTGCCAACCTGCTGTCGCTGTCGCAATCGGCGACCAGCACCTCCATCACCGAGCTTGAGCGGCAATCGAGCTGTCAGCTGTTCGACCGCGCCGGCAAGCGCCTGAGTCTCAACGCCCTGGGCCATCAATTGCTGCCCCAGGCCGTGGCCCTGCTCGACCAGGCCAAGGAAATCGAAGACCTGCTCAACGGCAAGTCCGGATTCGGCTCGCTGGCGGTGGGCGCGACCTTGACCATCGGCAACTACCTGGCCACTTTGCTGATCGGCCGCTTCATGCAGGTGCACCCGGAAAGTCAGGTGAAACTGCACGTACAGAACACCGCCAACATCGTCCAGCAAGTCGCCCATTACGAAATCGATCTGGGCTTGATCGAAGGCGACTGCAGTCATCCCGACATCGAGGTGCAGCCCTGGGTCGAAGACGAACTGGTGGTGTTCTGCGCACCGCGTCACCCATTGGCTCGCGTATCCAGCGCCAGCCTAGCGCTGCTGACCCAGGAGGCGTGGATTCTGCGCGAACAAGGCTCGGGCACGCGCCTGACCTTCGACCAAGCCATGCGCCACCATCGCCTGGCACTCAACATCCGCCTCGAACTGGAACACACCGAAGCGATCAAGCGTGCCGTGGAGTCCGGGCTGGGCATCGGCTGCATCTCGCGACTGGCCTTGCGCGACGCCTTTCGGCGCGGCAGCCTGGTGCCGGTGCATACGCCCGAACTGGATCTGGCGCGACAGTTCTACTTCATCTGGCACAAACGCAAATACCAGACGTCAGCGATGCGCGAGTTTCTCGAACTGTGCCGCGCCTTCACCGCCGGCGCCCAGCGCAGCGACGAAATCGTGCTGCCCGACATCGCCTGACCTCAGGCGCCGGTCACAGCAGAATCACTGCCCACACCAGCACGATCATGGTCAGCGCGACGAACTGGGCGGCGCTGCCCATGTCCTTGGCATTCTTCGACAACGGGTGACGCTCCAGCGAGATGCGGTCGATGGCCGCCTCGATCGCCGAGTTGAGTAACTCCACGATCAACGCCAGCAGACACACGGCAATGAGCACCGCCCGCTCAACGCGGCTGACCTGCAGCAAAAAGCTTACGGGCACCAGCACGACGTTGAGCAGTACCAGTTGGCGGAACGCTGCTTCGCCGGTGAACGCGGCGCGCAGGCCGTCAAAGGAGTAGCCGGTGGCGTTGAGAATACGTTTGAGGCCGGTCTGGCCCTTGAAAGGTGACATGCGCGACGATCCGGAAAGGGAAAACGGCCGACACTGAAACGTTCGGCATTGAAAGAGGTGACGGTACAGCTCAGTTCGCGGAGGTGGACTCCAGTTGTTGCAACAGCAAGGCGGCCTGGGTGCGAGTCCGCACGCCCAGCTTGCGGAAGATCGCCGTCACATGGGCCTTGATCGTGGCTTCCGACACGCCCAGCTCGTAGGCGATCTGCTTGTTCAGCAGCCCTTCGCAGACCATGGTGAGCACCCGGAACTGTTGCGGCGTCAAGCTGGCCAGTCCTTCGCTGGCAGCCTTGGCTTCAGCCGAGACGCTGACCGCCTCGAACGCCTGCGGCGGCCACCACACCTCCCCATCCAGCACATCACGCACGGCGGCCTGGATGGTTTCCAGCGGACTCGACTTGGGGATGAAACCACTGGCGCCAAATTCACGCGAGCGCACCATGACCCAGGCGTCTTCCTGGGCCGAGACCATCACCACCGGGATCTGCGGGTACTGGCCACGCAGCAAGACCAGTCCCGAGAAGCCATAGGCGCCTGGCATGTTGAGATCCAGCAGCACCAGGTCCCAGTCGGCCTTTTCATCGAGACGCCCCTCGAGCTCGGCAATGCTCGCCACCTCGACCAGACGTACGTCCGCGCCCAGTCCCATGGTCAAGGCCTGGTGCAGCGCACTGCGGAACAGCGGATGGTCGTCGGCGATCAGGATTTCGTAAGTGGCCATCGATCACAGGATTCCAGGAAATGAAGCCGCTCGGACAGTACCGCCCGATTCGGCGCCAAGAATGCCGACCCCGCTCATGGTGGTCAAGCGACTCCACGGCCAGAGTCGACTCGGATTCGACACAGTGCCCGGAATTATAGGTAGTCGGCCAGGAACCGATGCCCCGCATCCGTCTCGTCGACGGGCTCCTGAAATTTCGCCGCCAGGTAGTGTGCACTGAACACGTCCAGATAGGCATCCAGCACTCGCGCTGCCGCCTCGTCCCCGGCCAACTCCAGACACAGCGCGGCCACCTCGGCCGTGCAGAAGTGATCATCACGCTTGGAACGGCGCAAGGTGTAGCGCGACAGTTGCTCAGGCGCCAGGCTCAGCACCGGCAGCGATGCCAGATAGGGGCTCTTGCGGAACATCTTTCGCGCTTCGGTCCAGGTGGCGTCCAGCAGGATGAACAGCGGACGCCGGCCGGGCTGGGGAGTCACGCTGTTCGTCACCCGCTGCGGCTCGACGAATTCTCCGGGAAAGACCAGGTAGGGTTGCCACTGTGGGTCGGCCAGCAGCGCCAGCAACTGTGGGTCGACACCCACCCGCGACCACATGAAGGCATGGGTGTCGGCGATCACGTCCGCGATCAGCCAACCGGTATTGCTGGGCTTCATGGGTTCG
The DNA here is from genome assembly GCF_001423465.1 of Pseudomonas sp. Leaf129. NCBI lineage: Bacteria > Pseudomonadati > Pseudomonadota > Gammaproteobacteria > Pseudomonadales > Pseudomonadaceae > Pseudomonas > Pseudomonas sp. Leaf129. Next base: position 603,859 of record NZ_LMOC01000006.1, read on the forward strand.
ACGTCATGCATCAGTAGACACATGGCCGACTGCGCAGCGACGCTGGGGCGCCAGGCGCACAGACAGTACTGGGGAATGACCCGGCAACGCGGGCAGCGCGGCGCACGCGAACCCCTTGCGGTAAATGGCTGGGTACTGCGCGCCAGACGCTCGCTGCGCAGACGGAAAACGGCATGGCTCATTGCAGATCACGCTGGGAACTGGGGCGCGGATTCTAGCAGAGCTGACCCTGGCAGCGATGCCGATGGTGAGCGGACGTGTCGCACCGTATAATCCGCCTACCCTCAGAGGTGGGTGAACGCCTGTACCATCGACAGGTCATACGCCCACTTGTCTTGCCCGGCTTTTTGCCCAGGAGTGTTTCATGCTGCGCTTTATCGCCCCATCCTTCGCCTTGCTGCTTGCCCTGCCGCTGGCCGCCCACGCTGCCTCGTTGAAGGAGATGGAGCTGTCGAAAAACCTGCAGAAAGTCGCTCAGCAAAGCAGTGTGGGTACGCCGCGCGCAATCAACGAGGACATCCTCGATCAAGGTTTCACCGTCGAAGGCAACCAGTTGATCAACCATCTGAGCGTTCGCGAAAGCCAGGCCGAAGAGATGCGCCGTGATCCCAAAACCGTGTACCTGCAGCTGGGTGCCAGCGTGTGTCGCAACAAGGGATTCCGCAACCTGATGGCACAGGGCGCCGTGATGCGCTACGACTTCACCGAATACAAGACCAATCGCACCATCGGCACTCAGTCCTACACCGCCAAGGATTGCGGCAAGTAATACTCTGAGAAAAGTAACGGTGCTCCTCGACGAGCACCGCTGACTCAACGGCAAGGATCAGTCCAGATCCTTGCCGTTGAGTAGACGGGAAATCAGCTCCATCGGGTAGCCCCGATACGCCAGAAAGCGTGTCTGCTGAGCCCGCTCCTTGGCTTCAATGGGAAGCCTGGCAGCGAACTTGCGCTCCCAGACATCACGCAGCTGTACCCCCCAATCGAATCCGCTTTGACGAAGTGCCTGCTCGACATCAGCCCGCTGCAGACCGCGCTGGGTCAGGTCTTCGCGTATCCGCGCAGGCCCATAGCCCGAGTTGGCTCGGTAGCGAATGAAGCTTTCCAGATAACGCGCTTCGGACAACAAGCCTTCGTCGGTGAGACGATCAAGCTCGGTGTCGATCATTTCGGGAGAGGCGCCGCGCTGACGCAATTTGCGCGTCAGCTCGACTCGACCGTGCTCGCGACGTGCGAGCAGGTCCATGGCAGACCGTCGCACGGCGACGGGTGTATCCAGTACGACAGGTGGCATGGGCTAATCAGAAATCAGCTTCTGCTTCAGCCGTGTCTGCAGCGGGTGCAGTCGCCGCCGATGCCTTGTCTGCTGCCGCCTTGTCGGTACCACCGGTCAGCAGTTTGTCGCGGATCTGCTTCTCGAGAGTGGCCTTGATTTCCGGGTTGTCTTGCAGGAACTTGGCCGAGTTGGCCTTGCCCTGACCGATCTTGCTGCCCTGATAGCTGTACCAGGCGCCCGACTTCTCCAGCAGACCATTGGCCACACCCAGGTCGACGATTTCGCCGTTCAGGTAGATGCCCTTGCCGTACAGGATCTGGAACTCGGCCTGACGGAATGGCGGTGCCACCTTGTTCTTGACGACCTTGACGCGGGTTTCGCTGCCAACCACTTCGTCGCCTTCCTTGACTGCGCCGGTACGGCGGATGTCCAGGCGAACCGAGGCGTAGAACTTCAGCGCGTTACCACCGGTGGTGGTTTCCGGGCTGCCGAACATCACGCCGATCTTCATGCGGATCTGGTTGATGAAGATGACCAGGCAGTTGGCGTTCTTGATGTTACCGGTGATCTTGCGCAGCGCCTGGGACATCAGGCGTGCCTGCAGACCCACGTGCATGTCGCCCATCTCGCCTTCGATCTCGGCCTTGGGTACCAGTGCGGCCACGGAGTCGACGATGATCACGTCGACCGCGTTGGAGCGCACCAGCATGTCGGTGATTTCCAGCGCTTGCTCGCCGGTGTCCGGCTGGGAGACCAGCAGGTCGTCGACGTTGACGCCCAGCTTGCCGGCGTATTCGGGATCCAGCGCGTGCTCGGCGTCGACGAAGGCGCAGGTTGCACCGGCCTTCTGAGCCTGGGCGATGACCGAAAGCGTCAGCGTGGTCTTACCCGACGATTCCGGGCCGTAGATCTCGACGATCCGGCCTTTTGGCAGACCGCCGATACCCAGCGCGATATCCAGACCGAGCGAACCGGTAGAGATGGCCGGGATCGCTTGGCGATCGTGGTCACCCATGCGCATGACGGCGCCCTTACCGAATTGACGTTCGATCTGACCCAGGGCCGCAGCCAAGGCACGCTTCTTGTTGTCGTCCATTGAAGTCCTCACGTAATCAATAAGGCCTGACGGCCAGAACACCTGTATAAGTAGCCAGTATTATTCCACATACCACGCCCCTCGCCTACCCCGGAAACGGTTTTTCTCCAGCGGCAAGGTGTAACAAACCCTGAAGGGCAGCGACCACGGTTTGCCGGCGCACGGCGTCGCGGTCGCCGGCAAATTGCTCGCGCCGGCTGAACACCCGAGTGCCGTCGGCCCAGGCCAGCCACACCGTGCCCACCGGCTTCTCCGCCGAGCCACCGCCAGGACCGGCGACGCCACTGACCGCCACGGCGAAGCGTGCTCTGCTGTGCTGCTGAGCACCGCGCACCATGGCTTCGACTACCTCGCGGCTGACGGCACCGACCTGTTCGAACAGCTCGGTCGGAACCTGTAACTGGGCGGTTTTCTGCGCATTGGAATAGGTGATGTAACCCGCTTCGAACCATGCCGAGCTGCCGGCGATTCGTGTGATGGCTTCGGCAATGCCACCGCCTGTGCAGGACTCCGCCGTAGTGACCTGGGCGCCGAGGGCAAGCAGGCGCTCACCGAGGTCGGCAGAGAGTGAGGTCGAGGCGTCCATAGCAGCTCCTTGATGAGGCGGCCAACGAGGCTACGCCCTCGCGCCATGCAGGTCAAAAGTCGCCGTGGCCTGCCTGAATACGACCGAGCCGACGGACATTCGTGCGACTGCGTCTGCGCTGCCAACGTCCTACATCGCAAAAAAAATCCCTGTACTATTGGCAACCTGCCTTACGTCCCCCAAGACACCCGCGAGCTAAGTCCTTGAATGTCCGATTTTTCTAACCACACCCCGATGATGCAACAGTACTGGAAGCTGAAGAACCAGCATCCTGAACAGCTGATGTTCTACCGCATGGGCGATTTCTACGAAATCTTCTACGAAGACGCGAAGAAAGCGGCCAAACTGCTCGACATCACCCTGACTGCCCGCGGGCAGTCGGCGGGGCAGTCGATCCCCATGTGCGGTATTCCCTACCATGCGGCCGAGGGTTACCTGGCCAAGCTGGTCAAGCTGGGCGAATCGGTGGTGATCTGCGAGCAGATCGGCGACCCGGCGACGAGCAAGGGGCCGGTCGAGCGGCAAGTGGTTCGCATCATCACCCCGGGCACGGTCAGCGACGAAGCGCTGCTCGACGAGCGTCGCGACAACCTCATCGCGGCCGTACTGGGCGACGAACGTCTGTTCGGTCTGGCGGTATTGGACATCACCAGCGGCAGCTTCATGGTCATGGAGCTGGCGGGCTGGGAAAACCTGCTGGCGGAGCTTGAGCGGATCAATCCGGTCGAGTTGCTGATTCCCGATGACTGGCCCCAGGGGCTGCCGGCCGAGAAGCGCAAGGGCTCTCGCCGCCGCGCCCCATGGGACTTCGAGCGCGACACCGCGCACAAGAGTCTGTGTCAACAGTTCGCCACCCAGGACCTCAAGGGCTTCGGTTGCGAGAAGTTGACCCTGGCCATCGGCGCCGCCGGTTGCCTGCTCGGCTATGCCAAGGAAACCCAGCGCACTGCCCTGCCCCATCTGCGCAGCCTGCGTCACGAACGCCTGGATGACACGGTGGTGCTGGACGGTGCCAGCCGTCGCAACCTGGAGTTGGACACCAACCTGGCCGGTGGGCGCGACAATACCCTGCAATCGGTCATCGACCGCTGCCAGACCGCGATGGGCAGCCGTCTGCTGACGCGCTGGCTCAATCGCCCACTGCGTGACCTCAAGGTGCTGCAGGCACGCCAGGGCTCGATCAGCTGCCTGCTGGAAGGTTACCGCTTCGAAAGTCTGCAGCCCCAGCTCAAGGAAATCGGCGACATCGAGCGAATCCTCGCGCGGATCGGGTTGCGCAATGCCCGGCCGCGGGACCTGGCGCGGTTGCGTGACGCCCTGGCCGCGCTGCCCGAGCTGCAGGTGGCGATGGCCGAACTCGATGCGCCGCATCTGGCGCAGCTGGCGGCCATCGCCGGGACCTATCCAGAGCTGGCCGATCTGCTGGCCAAGGCGATCGTCGACAACCCGCCTGCGGTGATCCGCGACGGCGGTGTGCTGAAGACCGGTTACGACAGCGAGCTGGACGAACTGCTGTCGCTCAGCGAGAACGCCGGGCAGTTCCTGATCGATCTCGAAGCGCGCGAAAAGGCGCGTACCGGCCTGTCCCACTTGAAGGTGGGCTACAACCGTGTGCACGGGTACTTCATCGAACTGCCCAGCAAGCAAGCCGAGCAGGCACCGGCGGACTACATCCGGCGGCAGACGCTCAAGGGCGCCGAGCGCTTCATCACTCCAGAGCTCAAGGCCTTCGAAGACAAGGCGCTGTCGGCCAAGAGTCGCGCCCTGGCGCGCGAGAAGTCGTTGTACGAAGCACTGCTGGAAAACCTCATCGGCCATTTGCCACCCTTGCAGGACACTGCAGCAGCGCTGGCCGAACTCGATGTGCTGAGCAACCTGGCCGAGCGCGCCCTGAACCTGGACCTCAATCGTCCGCGCTTCGTGGAGGAGCCGTGCCTGCGCATCGGCCAGGGTCGCCATCCGGTTGTCGAGCAGGTGTTGACCACGCCGTTCGTGGCCAACGACCTGAGCCTGGACGACAGCACTCGCATGCTGGTGATCACCGGTCCGAACATGGGCGGTAAGTCCACCTACATGCGGCAGACCGCCTTGATCGTGTTGCTGGCGCACATCGGCAGCTTCGTGCCGGCGGCCAGTTGCGAGTTGTCGCTGGTCGACCGCATCTTCACCCGAATCGGTTCGAGTGACGATCTGGCCGGCGGTCGGTCGACCTTCATGGTGGAAATGAGCGAGACCGCGAACATCCTGCACAACGCCACCGAGCGCAGCCTGGTGCTGATGGACGAAGTCGGTCGCGGCACCAGCACCTTCGATGGCCTGTCGCTGGCCTGGGCTGCCGCCGAATGCCTGGCCGAACTGCGCGCCTACACGCTGTTCGCCACTCATTACTTCGAGCTGACGGTGCTGCCGGAGAGCCAGCCACTGGTGGCGAACGTGCACCTGAGCGCTACCGAACACAACGAACGCATCGTTTTTCTGCACCATGTGCTCGCCGGTCCCGCCAGCCAGAGTTATGGTCTGGCGGTAGCGCAGTTGGCCGGCGTGCCAGGCGCGGTGATCCAGCGGGCCAAGGAGCACCTGAGCCGTCTGGAAACCACCAGCCTGCCCCACGAGGCCCCGACGGCCGCGCCTGGCAAGACCGCTGCGCCGCATCAGGCCGACCTGTTCGCGAGCCTGCCACACCCGGTACTGGAGCAGCTTGCCAAGACCGATATCGATGGACTGACCCCGCGCCAAGCGCTGGAATTGCTCTATGCACTGAAGAACCGGGTCTAACGCTTATTCCTACAAGCTGCTAGAATCCCGCGCGGTTTGGGAATGCCAACGGCTATTAGCCTGGTCTGCGGCTGCCTGTCCCAAACCAAGCGGCCCTGTGAAGGGCTTCGCTGCCGCCGCCTGAGGAGAGAAATAGAAATGACCTTCGTCGTCACCGACAACTGCATCAAGTGCAAGTACACCGACTGCGTGGAAGTCTGTCCGGTGGACTGCTTCTACGAAGGCCCGAATTTCCTGGTGATTCACCCGGATGAGTGCATCGACTGCGCACTGTGCGAGCCAGAATGCCCGGCCCAAGCCATCTTCTCGGAAGATGAGGTGCCCGAAGACATGCAGGAGTTCATCCAGCTGAACGTGGAGTTGGCCGAAGTCTGGCCCAACATTACCGAGAAGAAGGATGCACTGCCTGAAGCCGAAGAATTCGACGGCGTCAAAGGCAAGATCAAGGATCTGGAGCGCTAAGTCGCACCTGCTGCCCCGCGCCAGCCCCGTTCGGCCGCAATCACTGAGGTGACGCCCGTTCGAGCGGCTGGTGGTTTGCTTCCCACCCAAAAAAAAGACAAAAAAAAGGGGCGGTAATGAGCCGCCCACCTTTCCCTGTCCCTTTTATCCCTGTCATCGTCCTGATGAATCGCGTCACTGCGATATCCCTTTTGGGCACTCGATCCTGAGCACCTGTGTCGTCCCTGAACACGCCTTGATATTAACGTATCCAGGAGTTAAGACAACTGCGGCTGATTCTCGCGGGAAGCTGACTTTGTTGTCAGATTATTGAATAAGTTGCAGCGGAACAGACAGTTGCAACCTGCGGGATTTCAAATTACGGAACTTTGACTCGCTTTATAGCCAAAGGCTTACATAACGTCGCCAGAAATACTGACAATCACCTGCAACATTACAGCGACCAATAAAAACGCCCCTGCGAAAGGGGCGTAGTCGTTGGCCATGTCGGCGAGCCTATTGAAACAGCGACTCACTGGACAGCCCGTTCTTCTCGAGTATCTCGCGCAATCGTTTGAGGCCTTCCACCTGGATCTGGCGTACGCGTTCGCGGGTCAGGCCGATCTCCAGACCGACATCCTCCAGCGTGCTGCTCTCGTGCCCGCGCAGGCCGAAACGGCGCACCACCACTTCGCGCTGCTTGTCGGTCAGCTCGGACAGCCACTGGTCGATGCTCTGTGACAGATCGTCATCCTGCAGCAGCTCGCACGGGTCGGTGGGCCGGTCGTCGGTCAGGGTGTCGAGCAGGGTCTTGTCCGAATCCGGCCCCAGCGATACGTCCACCGAAGACACACGTTCGTTGAGCCCAAGCATGCGCTTGACCTCGCCCACGGGCTTTTCCAGCAGATTTGCGATTTCTTCGGGGGACGGTTCGTGGTCGAGCTTCTGCGTGAGCTCGCGCGCGGCGCGCAGGTACACGTTGAGTTCCTTGACCACGTGAATCGGCAGGCGGATGGTGCGGGTCTGATTCATGATCGCCCGTTCGATGGTCTGCCGGATCCACCAGGTGGCATAGGTCGAGAAGCGGAAGCCGCGCTCGGGGTCGAATTTCTCGACCGCACGAATCAGCCCCAGGTTGCCCTCCTCGATAAGGTCGAGCAAGGACAGGCCGCGATTGACGTAGCGACGGGCTATCTTCACGACCAGGCGCAGGTTGCTTTCGATCATGCGCTTGCGACCGGCTGGGCAGCCGCTCTGGGAAAGCCGTGCGAAGTGCACCTCTTCTTCGGGTGAAAGCAGAGGCGAAAAGCCGATTTCATTCAAATACAACTGGGTCGCGTCGAGCGCCCGTGTGTAATCGATGTACTTGTGCTGTTTGAGCGATGTGGAACTGCGGGCCTTGGTGCGAACCGCGGGTGCAGCAGGTTCTTCGTCCGACATCACATCCAATACGATGCCGGGTTCCATAAGGAGCACCTCATCGTCGATGTCAAACCCCGGCGCTTCTTTGCTGAGAGCCATTGTTATAGTCCTTTGCTGAGTTCGACCTCAAGCTCCAGCGGCGCCAATCTCCATGGCAGCGCTTGAGCCCGTCCCCACTACGTGAAGGAACAGGCTGGCAGTGCAAATCAACGACGTGGCAGGAACTGCAGCGGATCTACGGGCTTGCCCTGGCGGCGAATCTCAAAATGCAGCTTCACCCGGTCCGTCCCCGTTGAACCCATTTCGGCAATTGTCTGACCGACCTTGACCTGCTGACCCTCCCGAACCAACAACCTGCGGTTGTGACCGTAGGCACTGACGTAGGTATCACTGTGTTTGATGATGACCAACTCGCCGTAGCCCCTCAATCCACTCCCGGCGTAAACCACAGCACCATCAGACGCAGCAAAAACAGGCTGTCCCAAATCACCGGCGATATCAATTCCTTTATTCAAACTACCGTTTGAAGCGAATTTGCCGATCAGAACACCGTTGGCTGGCCATGCCCAACCACCCTGTATGCGCTCGCCAGCGGGTACCGGCGTGGGCGAAGGCACGGGGATGGCAGCGCTGCTGGTGGTCGTGGTCGGCGCCGTGGTCAACGGTCGGCGAGTGACGGTGGTACGGCTCGAGGACGACGCCGAGGCGCCACTCTGGGTGGTGACCACGGTGGTCGCTGGCGTGCCCGAGCTACCGTCGAAGCGAATCACCTGACCGGGGCGAATGGTATAGGGCACGGGAATATTGTTGCGCGCGGCCAGAGCCTTGTAATCCCAACCATAGCGGAAGGCGATGGAAAACAATGTGTCGCCGCGCTTGACCGCGTATTGGCCGGTGGTCACGGGCTGGCGCTGTGCCGCCTTGGCTGCATTGTTGCGATCGACCACGCTGACCTGGCTGGAGGTGCTGGAACAGCCGGACAGAAAGGCTGCGACCGCAACCCCGAGCATCAGGAGCTTGAAGCTCGAACTACCTGCACGCTGCCCAATGATTGTGAGGCTCACCCGCCGCTCCTTTGTTGTGGTGACAAAAAAATATCCAACTTCACTGCTCGCCTTCGACGCGCCTGGATGCAGGCTCTGGCCGTACCTGCGCCACGACCCGCTGTCAGACAGGCGGCGGGCAGCAGAATTCACTCCGCACGGTCACACCGATCACGCCAACGGACCGTTGAGCAACGGCACGAAACGTACCGCCTCCAGGACATGCCGGGAGAAGCCGTGCTCTTCGCGTACGATCAGCATCAATTGCTGGACGTCGCCGGAGCCTACCGGAATCACCAGCCGACCACCGAGCGCGAGTTGATCGAGCAAGGCTTGCGGAACATCGGTTGCCACGGCGGTCACGATGATGCCGTTGTACGGCGCCAGCGCAGGCCAGCCCTCCCAGCCATCGCCCCAGCGGAACACCACATTGCGTTGATCGAGGGCCTGCAGGCGCTCCTTGGCGCGATCCTGCAGGACCTTGATCCGCTCCACGGAGAATACCCGCTCGACCAGTTGGGCCAATACGGCTGTCTGATAGCCCGAACCCGTGCCGATCTCCATGACCTTGTCCAAGGGACCCGCCGCGAGCAACAGCTCGCTCATGCGCGCGACCATATAGGGCTGGGAAATGGTCTGGTTGTGGCCGATGGGCAGCGCCGTGTCTTCATAGGCGCGGTGGGCAAGGGCTTCGTCGACGAACAGGTGGCGAGGCGTGCGGCGCAGCACTTCGAGCACCTGGGTATTGGCCAGGCCTTCGTCGCACAACCGCTGGATCAGGCGCTCGCGGGTGCGTTGCGAGGTCATGCCGATGCCGTGGTGCTGATTGTCTCTATTACGCATCAAGCGAGCCCCTCGAGCCAGCCTTGAACCTGTTCGAAGGCCTGGTTGAAGGTACGGTCCAGTTGCAGCGGGGTGACCGACACGTAGCCCTGCATCACCGCATGGAAATCGGTACCAGGACCGCCGTCCTCGGCATCACCGGCTACCGCGATCCAGTAGCCAGGCTTGCCGCGCGGGTCGACCATGCGGATCGGTGCGGCGGCTCGGGCCCGATGGCCCAGACGGGTCAGGACCATGCCGCGAATGCGGTCGATCGGCAGGTTGGGAATGTTCACGTTGAGCACGGTACGCGGCGGCAGATTCAACTGGTCACGGGCCTCGATGAGCTTGCGCGCGTAGTACGCAGCGGTCGGCAGGTGCTCGGACTGACGCGACAGCAACGAGAAGGCAAACGAGGTGTGCCCCAGGAAGCGCCCTTCAAGGGCGGCGGCCACAGTGCCCGAATACAGCACGTCGTCGCCCAGGTTGGCGCCCAGATTGATGCCTGAAACCACCAGATCCGGCTCGAAGGGCAACAGGCCGTTGAGGCCCAGGTGCACGCAGTCGGTGGGCGTGCCGTTGACGCTGATGAAGCCGTTCGGCAAGGTCTGCGGGTGCAGCGGCCGATCCAGCGTGAGCGAACTACTGGCGCCGCTGCGGTCCTGGTCGGGGGCGATCACCGTGCACTGGGCGTAGCCCTGCAACACGTCGTGAAGCGCGGCGAGGCCGGGGGCGGTGACCCCATCATCGTTGGAAATCAGAATACGCATGGACTTTCCGTCTGCCCTGTCGGCACCAGATCGACGAGTTCGCGCACCACGACAGTGGCGAAGCAACCGGCCGGCAGGACGAAGTGCAACTGCAGGATGTCAGGCTCGGGATAATGCCACGTCAGCTCGCCAATGGGCAGCCGCAGAATGCGTCGCTCCTGCTCCAGACCGGCCCGGGCGAGCCAGGCGCAGAGAGATGGATGCTGACCGGCCACGGTGTTTTCCAGGTCGGCGCAATGGCCGCCGGCGGCCGAAGCGCCCTCGCCCCACAGCGCTGCGGTGGGGTGCAGGTCGAGGATGTCCAGTCGCGGGTCGCTGCACTCGGCTTCACCGGCCACAAAGAAACTGCGGCTGTCGGTGAAGGCCAGCAAATCACCGACCTGGGCTCGGTTCCAGGTACCGTCAGCAACACGCGCGGCGAGTATCTGGTTGAACAGAAAACTGCGCGCCGTGGAGAGCAGGCGCGAACGCACGTTGCGTTGCTCGGGCAGCGCCTGGCGTTCGGCGTACTGCCGAGCGTCGTGCAGGTTGCCGCCCTGAAAACCGAAGCGCTGGGTGCCGAAATAATTCGGTACGCCGGCCTGCCGGATTTCTTCAAGGCGCGCATCGAGTGCTGTGCGATCGGCCTTGAGCGCGGTCAAGCGAACGGTGAAGCCGTTGGCCGAGTGGGCGCCGCGCTGCAATTTGCGCGAGTGCCGGGCGTGCTTGAGGATGACCAAGGTGTCGTTCTGCGCAGCACTCAGGTCCGGATCGGCCTTGCCAGGCAGATGCAGGCTGAACCACTGCCGGGTCAGCGCCTGGCGGTCCTTCAGGCCTGCGTAGCTGACGGTGCGCAGCGGTACGCCAGCGGCCTTGGCCAGGCGGCGGGCCGCTTCTTCGGTATTGAGGTTGCGTTTTTCGACCCATAGCCAGAGGTGCTCGCCCTGACCGGACAAGGGGATGTCCAGCACTTCATCGACCTGGAAATCTTCGGCGCTGGCCTTGAGTACGGCGCTGCCCAGGCTGTCGCCTGAAGCTCGCGGGCCGAGCAGTTCGAGTTCGGTCATGCGCGCAGCAACAAGGCGACCGCATGCACGGCGATACCTTCCTCGCGCCCGGCGAAGCCCAGCTTCTCGGTGGTGGTCGCCTTGACGTTGACCTGGTCCAGCTCCACGCCCAGATCGGCGGCGATCCGTTCCCGCATGGTTTCGATGTGCGGCGCCATCTTGGGTGCCTGGGCCACGATGGTTGCGTCGACGTTCCCGACTTTCCAGCCTTTCTGTGCCACTACCGACACCACATGACGCAGCAGCACACGGCTGTCCGCGCCCTTGAACTGCGGATCGGTGTCCGGAAAGTGCTTGCCGATGTCGCCCAGCGCAGCGGCGCCGAGCAAAGCATCGCTCAAGGCGTGCAGCACGACATCGCCGTCGGAATGAGCCAGCAGGCCGAACTTGTGAGGGATTCGCACGCCGCCCAGGGTAATGAAGTCACCCTCGGCGAATCGGTGCACGTCGTAGCCGTGGCCAATACGCATAGAAAAAACGCCCTGATTGAGTCAGGGCGTGATTCTACCTGCTTTGGCACAGGTTGGGCGGATCAAAACATCTGTCGATGATAGTGATGGCCCTTTCGCGGGCAGAGCCCGCTCCCACAGGGATCGCGCCGCTCTGAGGACCACTGCATCTCTTGTAGGAGCGGGGCGGACGGCGAGCCCTCTGCCCGCGAAAGGGCCCGTCCAGTCACCCCAAGGCCTTGGCATGATGCCGCAAATGGTCATCGATGAAGCTGGCGATGAAGTAATAGCTGTGGTCATAGCCCGGCTGCATGCGCAGCGTCAGTGCATAGCCTGCAGCCTTTGCCGCCTGGCTCAAGGCCTGCGGCTTGAGCTGGTTCTCGAGGAAGTCGTCGCGATCGCCCTGATCCACCAGCAACGGCAGATGTTCCGCCGCATCGGCAATCAGCACGCTGGCGTCCCATTCGCGCCAGCGCGAGCGCTCTTCCCCCAGATAGTGGGAAAACGCTTTCTGCCCCCACGGGCAATCCATCGGATTGCTGATGGGCGAAAACGCCGAGATCGATCGGTAGCGCCCTGGGTTGCGCAGCGCGCAGACCAGCGCACCGTGGCCGCCCATCGAGTGGCCGCTGATCGAGCGTTTGTCCGACGCGGGAAAGTGCGCTTCCACAAGGTCAGGCAACTCATGCACCACGTAGTCGTGCATGCGGTAGTGCTGCGCCCACGGCTGTTCGGTGGCGTTCAGATAGAACCCGGCACCCAGACCGAAATCCCAGGCCTTCTCCGGATCATCCGGCACCTCGGCACCGCGAGGGCTGGTGTCGGGCGCCACGATGATCAGGCCCAGTTCCGCGGCCAGCTTGAGGCCACCGGCCTTCTGCATGAAGTTCTCGTCGGTGCAGGTCAGCCCCGACAGCCAGTACAGCACGGGCAACTTGCCGCCCTCCTCGGCCTGCGGCGGCAGGTACACGGCGAAGGTCATGTCGCAATTCAACGTTTTGGAACGATGCTTGTAACGCTTGTGCCAGCCGCCGAAGCTCTTCTGACACGACAGGTTTTCCAGGCTCATGGCAGACCTCAGAAGTGGATGACCGAGCGGATGCTCTTGCCTTCGTGCATCAGGTCGAAGGCCTTGTTGATGTCTTCCAGGCCCATGGTGTGGGTGATGAAGGTGTCCAACGGGATTTCGCCGGTCTCGGCCATTTCGACATAGCTGGGCAACTCGGTCCGGCCGCGCACGCCGCCGAACGCCGAACCGCGCCAGACCCGACCGGTGACCAGCTGGAATGGCCGCGTGGCGATTTCCTGGCCGGCGCCTGCCACACCGATGATCACCGATTCGCCCCAGCCCTTGTGGCAGCATTCGAGGGCTGCACGCATCAGTTGCACGTTGCCGATGCACTCGAAGGAAAAATCCACGCCGCCGTCGGTGAGGTCGACGATGACTTCCTGAATCGGACGATCATATTCCTTGGGATTGATGCAGTCGGTGGCACCCAGCTGACGGGCGATCTCGAATTTGCTCGGGTTGATGTCGATGGCGATGATGCGACCGGCCTTGGCCTTGACCGCACCGATGATGGCCGACAAGCCGATGCCACCCAGACCAAACACGGCCACGGTGTCGCCTGGCTTGACCTTGGCCGTGTTGAGCACCGCGCCGATACCGGTAGTGACGCCGCAGCCCAGCAGGCAGACCTTTTCCAGGGGCGCCTGCTTGTCGATCTTGGCCACCGAGATCTCCGGCAGCACGGTGTACTCGGAGAACGTCGAAGTCCCCATGTAGTGGAACAGTTCCTTGCCGTTGTACGAGAAGCGCGTGGTGCCATCAGGCATCAGGCCCTTGCCCTGGGTGGCGCGGATGGCCTGGCAGAGGTTGGTCTTGCCCGACTTGCAGAACTTGCACTGACGGCACTCGGGTGTGTACAGCGGAATGACGTGATCACCCACCGCAACCGAGGTGACGCCCTCGCCCACGGCTTCGACGATCGCGCCACCTTCATGGCCCAGTACCGACGGGAAGATACCTTCCGGATCCGCGCCCGACAGGGTGTACGCGTCGGTGTGGCAGACGCCGGACGCGACCACGCGCAGCAGGACTTCACCGGCCTTGGGCATGGCCACGTCGATCTCGACGATTTCCAACGGCTTGTTGGCTTCGAATGCAACGGCGGCGCGGGACTTGATCATCAATGCTGCTCCTGAAATGAACGGGACTAACCACAGTGTAATTCATCGACTAATACGGAATAATCACCCCTTCGGCAAAACATTGATGCTGTACAGGGATAATCGGATGAGTGACAACCGCTGGGAGGGGATCGACGAGTTCGTCGCAGTGGCCGAGTGCGCTCATTTCAGCGCTGCGGCCCAGCGCCTGGGCGTATCGTCGTCCCATGTCAGCCGCCAGATCGCGCGGTTGGAAGAACGCCTGCAGACGCGCCTGCTCTACCGCAGCACGCGGCGCGTGGCGCTGACCGAGGCGGGCCAGACATTCCTGCAACATTGCCAACGCCTGCAGGATGGCCGCGACGAAGCCTGGCGTGCCATGAGCGATCTGACCGGGGAACCCAAGGGGCTGCTGCGCCTGACCTGTGCCGTGGCCTACGGCGAGCGCTTCATCGTGCCGTTGGTCACGCGCTTCATGGGGCTGTACCCGCAACTGCGCGTGGACATCGAACTGAGCAACCGCACCTTGGACCTGCTGCACGAGGGCCTGGATCTGGCCATCCGGCTGGGACGCCTGCAAGACTCACGGCTGGTAGCGACACGACTGGCCCCACGGCGGATGTTCCTCTGCGCCTCACCCTTGTACCTGGCGCGATACGGCCGTCCGCACAGCGTGTCGGAACTGGCGCGGCACAATTGCCTGGTGGGCAGCTCGGATATCTGGCCGTTGCAGGTCGATGGCAAGGAGCAGGCGCAGCGGGTACAAGGCAATTGGCGCTGCAACAGCGGTCAGGCGGTGCTCGAAGCAGCGTTGCAGGGTGTAGGGCTGTGCCAGTTGCCCGACTACTATGTGCTCGAACATCTGCGCAGCGGTGCGCTGGTATCGCTGCTGGACGCCCACCAGCCGCCCAATACGGCGGTATGGGGGCTTTATCCGCAACAGCGTCACCTGTCGCCGAAGGTCAGAAAGCTGGTGGACTATCTGCGGACAGGGTTGAGTGAGAGGCCGGAATATCTGTAGAAGCGGTCATCGGCCGCGAACCAGGCCAGCGCGCGCCTCAGCCGCGCATGGCCCAACGCTGACGCAACCACTCGAGATCTTCCGGTCGGGTGACCTTGAGGTTGTCCGCCCGGCCTTCGACCAGTTTCGGCGCAAACCCGGCCCATTCGATGGCCGAGGCTTCGTCGGTGATGGCCACGCCGGCCACCAGGCTGTCGGCCAGTGCTCGATGCAGGGCGCCCAGGCGGAACATCTGCGGCGTGAACGCCTGCCAGATCGTGCTGCGATCCACGGTGTGCTGAACGCGCCCCGTCGCATCGGCACGCTTGAGCGTGTCCCGCGCCGGTACGGCCAGCAGCCCGCCCACGCTGTCGTCGGCGAGTTCGGCTAGCAGCTTGTCCAGATCGGCGCGGGACAGGTTGGGACGCGCCGCATCGTGCACCAGCACCCAATCGCCTTCGTCCGCACCCTGGGCATGCAAATGCAGCAACGCGTTGAGCACCGAATCGGCGCGCTCGCGGCCGCCGGCCACCCGCTGGATCAATTCGTTGCGCGCGCTGGGCAGTTCGGGCCAGAACGGATCATCGGCAGCGAGGCTGACGATCACGCCCTTGAGCTGTGGATGCCCGAGGAAACAATCGATGCTGTGTTCCAGAATGGTACGACCGCCCAGGCTCAGGTATTGCTTGGGACGGTCTGCCGCCATGCGCGCACCTACGCCCGCAGCGGGAATCACTGCCCAGAAGGCTGGCAGCGAGGTCTTCATTGGGCCAACTGGTAGAGGGTTTCACCCTCCTTGACCATGCCCAGTTCATGGCGAGCGCGTTCTTCCACGGTCTCCATGCCCTTTTTCAATTCGAGTACTTCAGCGTCCATCACGCGATTGCGTTCCAGCAGCCGCTCGTTCTCGGCGTGCTGTTCGGCGATCTGCTGTTTCAGCTCGGCTACCTGCTTGAGACTTCCGTTTCCGACCCACAGGCGATACTGCAAACCACCCAGGAGCAGAAGCAAGACGAGAAACAACCAATAAGGACTGCGCATCACATTACCCAGTGGTAAAAAACTTCAACTCTGCGACCAGATAGCACGAAGCCTGGCATCCGCCAGGCTCCGCATGTCGTCTTTCTACCATCTATTGCTTAGCCGCGAAACTCGTCGCGACCACGGTAGATCGCCTTGGCGCCCAATTGCTCTTCGATACGCAGCAGTTGGTTGTACTTGGAAACGCGGTCGGAGCGGCACAGCGAGCCGGTCTTGATCTGCCCGGCAGCGGTACCCACGGCCAGGTCGGCAATGGTCGAATCCTCGGTTTCGCCGGAGCGGTGCGAGATCACCGCGGTGTAACCTGCGGCCTTGGCCATCTGGATAGCTTCCAGGGTTTCGGTCAAGGTGCCGATCTGGTTGAACTTGATCAGGATCGAGTTGGCGATCTTCTTGTCGATGCCTTCCTTGAGGATCTTGGTGTTGGTCACGAACAGGTCGTCACCTACCAGCTGAACTTTCTCGCCGATCTTGTCGGTGAGGATCTTCCAGCCAGCCCAGTCGGACTCGTCCAGGCCGTCTTCGATGGAGATGATCGGGTAGCGCTCGGTGAGGCCCTTGAGGTATTCGGCGAAACCTTCGGCGTCGAACTTGTGGCCTTCACCGGCCAGATCGTAGGTGCCGTTTTCGAAGAATTCGCTGGCAGCGCAGTCCAGTGCCAGGGTCACGTCGGTGCCCAGTTTGTAGCCGGCCTTCTCGACGGCTTCGGCAATGGCGCTCAGAGCGTCTTCGTTGGAGGCCAGGTCAGGGGCGAAGCCACCTTCGTCACCTACCGCAGTGCTCAGGCCGCGAGCCTTCAGTACCGCCTTGAGGTGGTGGAAGATTTCGGTGCCCATGCGCAGGGCGTCGGAAAAGGTCTTGGCGCCAACGGGCTGGACCATGAATTCCTGGATGTCGACATTGTTATCGGCGTGCTCGCCACCGTTGATGATGTTCATCATCGGCACGGGCATGGAGTAGACGCCCGGGGTGCCATTGAGGTTGGCGATGTGCGCGTAGAGGGGCAGGTCCTGGTCCTGCGCGGCAGCCTTGGCGGCAGCCAGGGACACGGCGAGGATGGCGTTGGCGCCCAGCGATGCCTTGTTCTCGGTTCCGTCCAGGGCAATCATGGCGTGGTCCAGTGCCTTCTGGTCAACCGGGTCCTTGCCCAGCAGCGCATCGCGAATCGGGCCATTGATGTTGGCCACGGCTTTCAGAACACCCTTGCCCAGGTAGCGGCTCTTGTCGCCATCGCGCAGCTCCAGCGCTTCACGCGAGCCGGTGGACGCGCCCGACGGTGCACAGGCAGTGCCGATGATGCCGTTTTCCAGAAGCACGTCGGCTTCCACGGTAGGGTTGCCACGGGAGTCGAGAACTTCACGACCTTTGATGTCGACGATTTTTGCCATTGTTATGAACACTCCAAAGTAGACGAGAACGACGCAGCGGGGGTCTTGGTGGCCCATTCGCGGGCAGAGGGCTCGCCGCCCGCCCCGCTCCCACAAGGAATCGATGTGGGAGTGGGTCTCTGCCCGCGAAGGGTTCACCACAACAAATCGGGCACTACTTTACCGCAATCAGGCCGTTTCGATCGCCGGGAAACCTTTGACCAGTTCGTCGAGCGCCTTGAGCTGGGCCAGGAACGGCTCCAGCTTGTCCAGACGCAGTGCGCACGGACCGTCGCACTTGGCGTTGTCCGGGTCCGGATGGGCTTCCAGGAACAGACCTGCCAGGCCCTGGCTCAAGCCGGCCTTGGCCAGGTCGGTGACCTGGGCACGGCGCCCACCGGCCGAGTCGCTGCGACCGCCCGGCATCTGCAGGGCATGGGTGACGTCGAAGAACACCGGGTATTGGAACGACTTCATGATGCCGAAGCCGAGCATGTCCACCACCAGGTTGTTGTAACCGAAGCTCGAACCACGCTCGCAGAGGATCAACTGATCGTTACCGGCTTCCTCGCACTTGGTCAGGATGTGCTTCATTTCCTGCGGAGCCAAGAACTGGGCCTTCTTGATGTTGATGACCGCACCGGTCTTGGCCATGGCGACCACCAGGTCGGTCTGGCGCGACAGGAAGGCCGGCAGCTGAATGATGTCGCAGACTTCGGCGACCACGGCGGCCTGCGCAGGCTCATGGACGTCGGTGATCAGCGGCACATTGAAGGTCTGCTTGATCTCTTCGAAGATGCGCATGCCCTCTTCCAGGCCGGGGCCGCGGTAGGAGGTCACGGAAGAACGGTTGGCCTTGTCGAAGCTGGCCTTGAACACGTAGGGAATGCCGAGCTTGTCGGTCACGCGCACGTATTCTTCACAGACCTTGAGGGCCATGTCGCGCGATTCCAGCACGTTCATGCCGCCGAACAGGACGAATGGCTTGTCGTTGGCGATCTCGATGTCGCCAACGCGGATGATCTTCTGCGCCATGAGGATCAGGCCTTCTTCTGATGTTGAGCCAATGCAGCCTTGACGAAACCGCTGAACAGCGGGTGACCGTCACGCGGCGTCGAGGTGAACTCGGGGTGGAACTGGCAGGCCACGAACCATGGGTGATCCTTGGACTCGACCACTTCGACCAGCGCACCATCACCCGAACGACCGGAAACCACCAGGCCGGCGTCGACCAGTTGCGGCAGCAGGTTGTTGTTCACTTCGTAGCGATGACGATGACGCTCGACGATCACATCGCGGGCGTAGCAATCGTGCACCTTGGAACCGCTGATCAGCTGGCAGTCCTGCGCACCCAGGCGCATGGTGCCGCCCAGATCGGAAGCTTCGGTACGGGTTTCCACGGCACCGGTGGCGTCTTCCCACTCGGTGATCAGACCGACCACCGGGTGGCCGCTGGCGCGATCGAATTCGGTGGAGTTGGCGTCTTTCCAGCCCATCACGTTACGAGCGAATTCGATGACGGCCACCTGCATGCCCAGGCAGATGCCCAGGTACGGCACCTTGTTCTCGCGGGCGTACTGCACGGCGGTGATCTTGCCTTCCACACCGCGCAGACCGAAGCCGCCGGGAACCAGGATGGCGTCCACGCCTTCGAGCAGCGCAGTGCCCTGATTCTCGATGTCTTCGGAGTCGATGTAGCGCAGGTTGACCTTGGTGCGATTGCTGATACCGGCATGGCTCATCGCTTCGATCAGCGACTTGTAGGCATCGAGCAGTTCCATGTACTTGCCGACCATGGCGATGGTCACTTCGTGTTCCGGATTCAGCTTGGCATCGACCACCGCGTCCCACTCGGAGAGGTCGGCGCTGCCGCACTGCAGACCGAAGCGCTCGACGACGAAATCGTCCAGGCCCTGGGAGTGCAGGATGCCCGGGATCTTGTAGATGGTGTCGGCGTCTTCCAGGGCGATGACCGCGCGCTCTTCGACGTTGGTGAACTGCGCGATCTTGCGACGCGACGAGGTGTCGATCGGGTGATCGGAGCGGCACACCAGCACATCGGGCTGCAGGCCGATGGAGCGCAGCTCCTTGACCGAATGCTGGGTCGGCTTGGTCTTGGTCTCGCCGGCAGTGGCGATGTACGGGACCAGCGTCAGGTGCATCAGCATCGCGCGCTTGGCGCCGACTTCGAAGCGCAGCTGGCGGATCGCCTCCAGGAACGGTTGCGATTCGATGTCGCCCACGGTGCCGCCGATCTCGACCATGGCCACGTCGGCATCGCCGGCGCCCTTGATGATGCGGCGCTTGATCTCGTCGGTGATGTGCGGGATGACCTGGATGGTCGCGCCCAGGTAGTCACCACGACGCTCCTTGCGCAACACGTGCTCGTAGACGCGGCCGGTGGTGAAGTTATTGTTCTGGGTCATGGTCGTGCGGATGAACCGCTCGTAGTGCCCCAGGTCCAGGTCGGTCTCGGCGCCGTCGTGGGTGACGAACACTTCACCGTGCTGGAACGGGCTCATGGTGCCCGGGTCGACGTTGATGTACGGGTCAAGCTTGAGCATGGTGACTTTGAGCCCCCGCGCCTCCAGGATGGCCGCCAATGAAGCCGAGGCAATGCCTTTCCCCAATGAAGAAACAACACCGCCCGTGACGAAGATGTAGCGCGTCATGAAAAACCCTAGAAGTCTGCGTTAAAGCGGCAGAAGCCGCCGGGGAAAGCGAAGGAAGGCCGAAGCCCCCGACGGCCAAAAACGGTTTGGCAATCGGCAACGTCCGTGAATCCGGTGGGCTCACAGAAGCTGTATCAAGAAGGGAGCGTAGTCTACCGGATTCCCCCTTTCATCTCAAACTCTGCTCGCCGGTCGGCGGCGACCACAACAGGTGGCCATCGACACTGGACAGCGGCAGGTTGGCCACGGCCACCAAATGGTCGTCGACGAACAGCAGGGGCAGGCGATCACGCACGAAGCCTGGCAGGCGGCTTTCATTGAGCAGGCGTTTGAGGTCTCGCTGCCCGCGAGCGGGCAACCGCAGGCCTTCGCCGCCCTGGCGGTAGCGAATCTGCGCCTGACCGGACGGCGGACTGCCCTGCCATCGCACCTCACCGTTACCCGGCAGTTGCAAGGCCTGCTCAAGACGCGGCCATGTTTGGACCGCAGGCTGAGCCTGCGACCATTGGCCACTGACCCACCAGATCCGTCCGTGGGCCCTGTGCAGCTCGCCGTCGGTCAGTCGCCAGACGGGCGTGGCTGCGGCATCGGCGTCGCGCAAGGATGTCCATCCGACCCAGTGCTGGGTGTCGGGCAGGCGCGTCAGGCGTGCCAGCCAGAACTGCAGAGCATTGCGCTGACGGCTGTTGGACAGCGCTTGCAGCGGCGCCAGGGCCAGGCTCGGTACGGACAGCCAGGAATGCTCGACCGACACGCGCGCAGGCTCCAGGTCCGCTTCGGCCAGTTCCTCCAGCAACTGCGCTGCCTCGCCCAGATGGGCCGCGGCCCTGGCAATGCTGCCGGCCGCCTGGGGCCAGCGCGCCGTGATCATGGGCAGCACGTCTCGGCGCAGGTAATTGCGCGAAAAACGGGTATCGGTGTTGGAGGGGTCGTCGATCCAGTCCAGGCCCTCGGCACGAGCGTACGCGACCAGTTCGCTGCGAGGCTCATCGAGCAGCGGCCTGGCCAAGATCCCCTGCCCTTGCGGTCGCTGATGTGGCATCGCCGCAAGTCCCCGCACGCCCGCGCCGCGCAGCAGACGAAACAGCAGGGTTTCTGCCTGATCATCCTGGTGCTGGGCGGCGAACAGGACATCGCCGACTCCGAGCACCGCATCGAAAGCACGGTAGCGCGCCTGGCGCGCGGCTTGTTCCAGGCTGGGGCCGTTCTCGACCTGCACCCGGATAATGCGCAACGGCACACCGAGCTGATCGCACAGGGATTGGCAGTGTGCGGGCCAGGTATCGGCGACCGATTGCAGACCGTGATGGATATGAAGAGCAGTCAGCGGCGGACGCTGGGGCAGACCGGCCAACAGGTGCAGCAGGACAGTGGAGTCGAGGCCACCGGAGAAGGCAACGTACCAGGCAGGGGCTGAGAGGTAGGGTTGCAACCGGGCCTGTAATCGTTGCATCAAGACTGAGGATTCACGCATAAGGTGCGGCCCTCACTGGGCAAGGCGAGGTATGAGCGGTGCTCCCTTCGCGGGCAGAGGACTCAGCCGCCCGCCCCGCTCCCACACGGATCGGGGCTGGGCCTTGAATCGGCGGTGCGCCCTTCGCGGGCAGAGCCCGCTCCCACAGTGGACGGAGTGAACCCATACTTGTGGGAGCGGGCTCTGCCCGCGAAGGGCGCGCCTCGGTCTCGAACCTTACAACCCGTAGCTCATCAACCGGTCATACCGGCGGCTGAGCAACGTCTCGGTGTCGAAACCCTTGAGCATGTCCAGTTGGCTGGTCAGCTCGGCGCGGATCAGGGCCGAGGCGGCGACCGGATCGCGATGGGCGCCACCCAGTGGCTCGTCGATCACCTTGTCGACAATGCCCAGGTGGTTCAAGCGCTCGGCCGTGATGCCCATGGCTTCGGCGGCATCCGGCGCCTTTTCGGCCGTCTTCCACAGAATCGACGCGCAACCTTCCGGCGAAATCACCGCATAGGTCGAATACTGCAACATGTTCAGTTGATCGCAGACACCGATGGCCAATGCACCACCCGAACCGCCTTCACCGATCACCGTGGCGATGATCGGTGTTTTCAGGCGTGCCATCACGCGCAGGTTCCAGGCGATCGCTTCGCTCTGGTTGCGCTCTTCGGCATCGATGCCCGGGTACGCGCCCGGCGTGTCGATGAAGGTGAGGATCGGCATCTTGAAGCGCTCGGCCATTTCCATCAGGCGGCACGCCTTGCGGTAGCCTTCCGGACGCGGCATGCCGAAGTTGCGACGGACCTTCTCGCGCACTTCGCGGCCTTTCTGGTGGCCGATGATCATCACCGGCTGCTCGTCGAGACGAGCGACACCGCCGACGATGGCGGCGTCGTCGGAGAAATGACGGTCGCCGTGCAGCTCATCGAACTCGGTGAAGATGTGCTGAATGTAGTCCAGGGTGTACGGGCGGCGCGGGTGACGCGCCAGCCGGGCAATCTGCCAGCTGGTCAGGTTGCCGAAGATGCTTTCGGTCAGCGTGCTGCTCTTGTCTTGCAGGCGAGAGATCTCGTCGCCGATGTTCAACGAATTGTCGTTGCCTACCAGGCGCAGCTCTTCGATCTTGGCTTGCAGGTCAGCGATCGGCTGTTCGAAATCAAGAAAATTCGGGTTCATAGGCATCCGTCTTGGGTCGACGGCCAAGCGGCCGGCCGGTTGATCCGTTTGGCGCCATACCTTAAAGGAAACGGCGCGTTCAGGTCGAGTTTATTAATTGTGGTCGAGCCCGGCCCGCGGGGGCCAGCTCAACGGTCAAGTTCAACGATATTGCAGAAAGACGTTCTCGCGACCGAACTGGTCACGCAACGCTTGAATCAAGCTGTCGGCCGGGTCGATCCGCCAGCCTTCGCCGAACTGCAGCGTCGCCTTGGCGTCGTTGCTGGTGTATTCCATGGTGATCGGGCAGGCGCCGCGGTGCTGACGGCACAATTCGCCTAGCCAGTCGAGCCGATCGCCACCCAGCCCGTCGGCGTGCACCTTCAGACGCAAGCTTTCGGCCAGGTTGGTGCGCGCATCTTCCATGCTCATCACGCGCTTGACGCGCAGGCGCAGGCCACCGGAGAAGTCATCGTTGCTGACCTCCCCTTCCACCACCACCATCGCGTCGGTCTGCAACAGCGATTGCGCGGACATGAAGGCATCGGCGAACAGTGAGGCCTCGATGCGCGCCGAGCGGTCGTCGAGGGTGATGAAGCCCATCTTGTCGCCCTTCTTGTTCTTCATCACCCGCAACGCGATGACCATGCCGGCCACGGTCTGGGTTTCGCGCGAAGGCTTGAGGTCGATGATGCGCTGCCGAGCGAAGCGGCGGATCTCGCCTTCGTATTCGTCGATCGGGTGCCCGGTGAGGTACAGCCCCAGAGTTTCCTTCTCGCCGCGCAGCCGCTCCTTGAGGGTCAGCTCCTTGGCCTTGCGATGGTCGGCATAGACATCGGCGTCCGCTTCGACGAACACACCGCCGAAGAGGTCGTCGTGGCCGCTGTCGTGGGTGCGTGCGGTCTGCTCCGCCGCCTTGATCGCGCCCTCCATGGCCGACAACAGTACCGCGCGATTGCGGTCGATGTTGGCTTGGTAGGCTTTGGGCTCATCGTGGAAATACGGGCCCAGGCGATCAATCGCACCGCTGCGGATCAGACCGTCGAGTGTGCGTTTGTTGATGCGCTTGAGATCGACGCGCTCGCAGAAGTCGAACAGGTCCTTGAACGGGCCGGCCTGACGGGCTTCGATGATCGCCTCCACCGGTCCCTCGCCCACGCCTTTGATCGCGCCCAGCCCATAGACGATGCGGCCATCGTCGTTGACCGTGAACTTGAACTCGGAGTTGTTCACGTCCGGCGCGTCCAGGCGCAGCTTCATGGTGCGCACTTCTTCGATCAAGGTCACGACCTTGTCGGTGTTGTGCATATCCGCCGAGAGCACTGCGGCCATGAACGGCGCCGGGTAGTGAGCCTTGAGCCAGGCGGTCTGGTAGGACACCAGGCCATAGGCGGCGGAGTGGGACTTGTTGAAACCGTAGCCGGCGAATTTTTCCACCAGGTCGAAGATGTTGCCCGCCAGGTCCGGGTCGATGTTGTTGGTGGCACAGCCTTCGATGAAGCCGCCACGCTGTTTGGCCATCTCTTCGGGTTTCTTCTTGCCCATGGCGCGACGCAACATGTCGGCGCCGCCGAGGGTGTAGCCTGCCATCACCTGAGCGATCTGCATCACCTGTTCCTGATACAGGATGATGCCGTAGGTGGGCGCCAGCACCGGTTTCAGACCTTCGTACTGGTAGTCCGAATGCGGGTAGGCCAGCTCGGCGCGACCGTGCTTGCGGTTGATGAAGTCGTCCACCATGCCCGATTGCAGCGGGCCTGGCCGGAACAACGCCACCAGTGCAATGAGGTCTTCCAGGCAGTCGGGCTTGAGCTTCTTGATCAGCTCCTTCATGCCGCGAGATTCGAGCTGGAAGACGGCAGTGGTCTCGGCCTTCTGCAGCAACTGGTAGGTCGGCTTGTCGTCGAGCGGAATGAAGGCGATGTCCAGCGGCGCCTCGTTGACCTTGGCCCGGTCGCGGTTGATGGTCTTCAGCGCCCAGTCGATGATGGTCAGGGTACGCAGGCCGAGGAAGTCGAACTTGACCAGGCCGGCCGCTTCAACGTCATCCTTGTCGAACTGGGTCACCAGGCCGTCACCGGCCTCGTCGCAGTAGATCGGCGCGAAGTCGGTCAGCTTGGTCGGCGCGATCACCACACCCCCGGCGTGCTTGCCGACGTTACGCACCACGCCTTCGAGCTTGCGCGCCATTTCCCAGATTTCTGCCGCCTCTTCATCGATCTTGATGAAATCGCGCAGGATTTCTTCCTGCTCGTAGGCCTTTTCCAGGGTCATGCCGACTTCGAAGGGGATCATCTTGGACAGGCGATCAGCCAGTCCGTAGGATTTGCCCTGTACCCGCGCCACGTCGCGCACCACCGCCTTGGCCGCCATGGAGCCGAAGGTGATGATCTGGCTGACCGCGTTGCGGCCGTACTTGTCGGCCACGTAGTCGATGACCCGGTCGCGACCGTCCATGCAGAAGTCGACGTCGAAGTCGGGCATGGACACCCGCTCGGGGTTGAGGAAGCGTTCGAACAGCAGGTCGTATTCCAGTGGATCAAGGTCGGTGATCTTTTGTACATAAGCCACCAGAGAGCCTGCGCCCGACCCCCGGCCCGGGCCCACCGGCACGCCGTTGTTCTTCGCCCACTGGATGAAATCCATCACGATCAGGAAGTAACCGGGAAAGCCCATCTGGATGATGATGTCGAGCTCGAAATTCAGCCGGTCGACATACACCTGCCGGCGCGCTTCGTAGTTCTCGGTGGTGTCCTTGGGCAGCAGCACGGCCAGGCGCTCTTCCAGGCCGTCGAACGAGACCTTGCGGAAATATTCATCGATGGTCATGCCATCGGGGATCGGGTAATCGGGCAGGAAGTGCTTGCCCAGCTTGACATCGATGTTGCACCGCTTGGCGATCTCGACGGTGTTTTCCAGCGCCTCGGGCAGGTCGCTGAACAGCTCGGCCATCTCCTCGGCGCTTTTGAGGTACTGCTGGTCGCTGTAGTTCTTGTTGCGGCGCGGGTCGTCCAGCGCCCGGCCTTCACCAATGCACACGCGCGTCTCGTGGGCCTCGAAGTCTTCCTGCTTGATGAAGCGTACATCGTTAGTGGCGACCAGGGGGGCGCCCAGGCGGTCGGCCAGAGCGACGGCGGCGTGCAGGTACTCTTCGTCGTTGGTGCGGTTGGTCCGCTGCACCTCGACGTAGAAGCGCTCGGGGAACACCGCCATCCACTCGCGCAGCAGGTTGTCGGCATCGCCCGGGTAGCCGCCCAACAGGGCCATGCCGATCTCGCCCTCCTTGGCCGCCGACAGGCAGATCACCCCTTCGCTGGCTTCGGCGACCCATTGCCGCTCGACGATCACCTGGCCATTGCGCTGGCCATCGATGAAACCGCGGGAAATCAGCTCGGTGATGTTGCGATAGCCGACCGCGTTCATCGCCAGCAGGCTGATGCGGCTCAGGGGCCCGTCGGGGTCGCGATTGGCCAGCCACAGGTCAGCACCACAGATCGGCTTGATGCCGGCGCCCATGGCCGCCTTGTAGAACTTCACCAGCGAACACATGTTGTTCTGGTCGGTCACCGCCACCGCTGGCATATTCATGCCGGCCAGCGCCTTGACCAGCGGCTTGATCCGCACCAGGCCGTCGACCAGCGAGTATTCGGTGTGCAGGCGAAGATGAACGAAGGAAACCGACATGTTGATCCTATGGTGACGGGTAAAACGACAAGGCCCGGATTGTACCGGGCCCTGATCAAAACATCAGCCTGCTAGACCCAGGCGGGGGTTTGATCGATGCTTTCGCGAGCCTGCCACGCCGCGCGGACCGGTGCGAACGATCGCCGATGAATGGGCGTCGGACCCAGCCGCGCCAAGGCTTCCAGATGCACCGGCGTGGGGTAGCCCTTGTGCCCGCCCATGCCGTAGCCCGGGTAGATCAATTCGAACGCGGACATTTCCCGGTCGCGACTGACCTTGGCCAGGATCGAAGCAGCGGCGATGGCCGGGACCTTCGCGTCGCCCTGGATCACCGGGGCGCTTGGCACATCCAGTTGCGGGCAGCGATTGCCATCGATCAGCGCCAGTTTTGGCGTGATGCTCAGGCCCTGTACCGCCCGCTGCATGGCCAGCATGGTCGCGTGCAGAATGTTCAGGCGGTCGATCTCTTCGACCTCGGCACGGGCGATACACCAGGCCAGCGCTTTCTCGCAGATTTCGTCGTAGAGCAATTCGCGACGCGCTTCGGTGAGTTTCTTCGAATCGTTGAGGCCCAGGATCGGCCGACGCGGATCGAGGATCACCGCCGCCGTCACCACCGCGCCACACAACGGGCCACGGCCGACCTCATCGACACCGGCGACCAACTCTTCGACCAGATCGAAATCCAGGCCCATTTGCAGTTGCCTGCTTGTCTGTAGAGGCTTAGCCATCGTTCCTGCCTATCAGTTGCAGCACGGCGTCGGCCGCCTGGTTGGAGGCGTCGCGGCGCAGCGTGCGGTGAATCGCGTCGAAACCGCTGGTCTGCTCCTCGCCACCGGCCAGCAGCGGCAGCAAGCGCTCGACCAGCGCCTGGGGCGTAGCGTCATCCTGCAGCAGCTCGGGCACCAGCATGCGCTGGGCCAGGAGGTTGGGCAACGACACGTAGGGGCTCTTGACCATGCGCTTGAGAATCCAGTACGTCAGGGGCGCCAGTCGATACGCAACCACCATCGGGCGCTTGTACAGCAAAGCTTCCAAAGTGGCCGTACCGGAAGCGATCAATACCGCGTCACAGGCAGCCAGCGCCGTGTGCGAGTCGCCGTCGAGCAAGGTCACCGGCAGCGTGCGGCCCGCAAGCATCTGCTCCAGTTGCGCCCGCCGCTGTGGGTTGGCACAGGGAATCACGAAGCGTGCATCCGGTTTCGACTGCAACAGCAACTGGGCACTGTCGAGGAACAACTCGCCCAAGCGGCCGACTTCCCCACCACGACTGCCGGGCATCAAGGCCACCAGCGGGAACTCGCCGGCCAGGCCCAGCTGGGTGCGGGCCTGGCTACGGTCCGCCTGCAGGGCGATGGTATCGGCCAACGGGTGACCGACGAAACGCACCGGCACGCCCTGCTCCTCGTAGAAGCGAGCCTCGAAGGGCAGCAACGTGAGCATAAGGTCGCAACCCTGGCGAATCTTCAATACACGCTTCTGCCGCCATGCCCAGACCGAGGGGCTCACGTAGTGCACGGTCTTGATCCCGGCCTGGCGCAGCTTGAGTTCGATGTTCAGGGTGAAGTCGGGTGCGTCGATGCCGATGAACACGTCCGGCTTGCAGGCAATCAGCTCGGCAATCAGCTGCTTGCGCCGCGCCAGCAGTTCGCGCAGACGACCCAGCACTTCGACCAGGCCCATCACTGCTAGGCGCTCCATCGGGAAGCGACTGACCAGTCCTTCGGCTTCCATCAGCGGGCCGCCGACACCGATGAACTGGACATACGGATGGCGCGCCTTGAGCGCACGCATCAGCCCGGAACCCAGGATATCGCCACTGGCTTCGCCTGCCACCAGTGCCACGGTCAGCGGTGCGGGGTAAGACATCAGCGGGTGATGCCGCGAGTCGAGGACTGGATCGACTTGAGGAACACGTCGACTTCAGGGTGCAGCCGCGCAGGTTCTTCCAGATCGAGCAGGGCCTGCTCGACGGTCAGGCCACGACGATAAACCGTCTTGTAGGCACGGCGCAGCGCGTGGATCGCTTCGTCGCTGAAACCGCGGCGGCGCATGCCTTCGAAATTCATGCTGCGAGCTTCGGCCGGGTTGCCGAACACCGTGACATAGGCCGGCACATCCTTGCCGATGGCGGTACCCATGCCCGAAAAGCTGTGGGCGCCAATGTGGCAGTACTGGTGAACCAAGGTGAAGCCGGAGAGGATCGCCCAGTCGTGAACATGCACATGGCCAGCCAGGGCCGTGTTGTTGACCAGAATGCAGTGGTTGCCGATCACGCTGTCGTGCCCGATATGGGCGTAGGCCATGATCAGGTTATGGTCGCCCAAGGTGGTTTCGGCGCGGTCCTGCACGGTGCCACGGTGGATGGTCACACCTTCGCGGATCACGTTGTGGTCACCGATGACCAGGCGGGTTTCCTCGCCTTTGTACTTGAGGTCCGGCGTGTCTTCCCCGATCGAGGAAAACTGGTAGATGCGATTGTGCCTGCCGATGCGGGTCGGCCCCTTGAGAATGACGTGAGGCCCGATCACGGTGCCTTCGCCAATTTCCACGCCCGCACCAACGATCGACCAAGGGCCGACTTCGACGCCATCTGCCAATACGGCGGACGGATCGATGATGGCGCGAGGGTCAATCAAACTCATAGCTTGCGTTCCGCACAGATGATCTCGGCCGAGCAGACCGGCTTGCCATCGACCGAAGCCTTGCAGTCGAACTTCCAGATCTGGCGCTTGCAACTGATGAACTTGGCTTCCAGGATCAACTGATCACCCGGCAGCACAGGCTGGCGGAAACGCAGCTTGTCCGAACCCACGAAGTAGTACAGCGTGCCGTCGGCCGGTTTCACGTCGAGCATCTTGAAACCGAGAATACCGGCGGCCTGGGCCATGGCCTCGATGATCAGCACGCCCGGCATGATCGGGTGCGCGGGAAAGTGACCATTGAAGAACGGCTCGTTGATGCTGACATTCTTGTAGGCGCGAATGCTCTGGCTTTCGACGTCCAGCTCCACGACCCGATCCACCAACAGGAAGGGATAGCGGTGCGGCAGGTATTCGCGAATCTCGTTGATGTCCATCATTTCGGGGGGAAGCCTGTAGTAAAGATAGGGAGCGCGCGGCTGACGCGCGACACTCCTATTGCAAATCAAGGGGCAGTCTAGCGGCTGGGCACACTTGATATGGAAAAGGTATCAGCCATCAGATGACGCTTTACCGCCTTGGGTCACTGCCTCGACATGCTTTTCCACCTGCTTGAGGCGCCGAGCCATGTCATCCAGATGCCGCAATCGCGCAGCGCTCTTGCGCCACTCGGCTGCCGGCTGCATCGCCGTACCCGAGGAATAGGCACCCGGCTCGGTGATCGAATGGGTCACCATGGTCATGCCAGTGATGAATACCCCATCGCAGATCTCGATGTGCCCGACCAGGCCTACACCGCCTGCGAGCATGCAATTCTTGCCGATCTTGCTGCTTCCCGAAATGCCAACGCAGGCTGCCATGGCGGTGTTGTCGCCAATCTGCACGTTGTGGGCAATCTGGATCTGGTTATCGAGCTTCACGCCATTGCCGATCACGGTATCGGCCAGTGCACCACGGTCGATGGCGGTATTTACACCGATCTCGCAGTCGTCGCCGATGCTAACGCCGCCGATCTGGGCGATCTTCTGCCAAACGCCTTTCTCGTTGGCAAAGCCGAAGCCCTCGCCACCCAGCACGGCACCGGATTGGATGACTACTCGCTTACCGATGCGCACGTCGTGATAGAGCGTGACCCGGGGCGCCAACCAGCCGCCCTCGCCGATCTCGCAGCGTGCACCGATGAAACAGTGCGCACCGACGGTCACACCGGCCGCGATCCTGGCTCCGCTCTCCACGACCGCGAACGGCCCGACACTGGCAGCAGCATCGACCTGGGCATCGGCAGCGATGACCGCAGTAGGGTGCACACCAGTGCTGGCGCGGGGCTTGGGATCGAACAAGTGGGAGATGCGCGCATAGGCCAGATATGGGTCGGGAACGATCAGCGCGTCGCCCTTGAACCCTTCGGCGTCAGCGGCCTTGAGCAGTACGGCCCCGGCGTGGCTGTCGGGCAGAAACTTGCGGTACTGCGGATTGGCCAGAAAGCTCAGCTGAGCTGGGCCGGCCTCCTGCAAGGTGGCCAGCCCAGTGATGATCTTCTCCGGGTCGCCACTGACCGTGGCGCCCAGGAACTCGGCCAGTTGACCGAGCTTCATGGTCGCTGTCATATCAGCGCGACTGATTCATGCGCTCGATGACCTGGCGAGTGATGTCGAACTGAGGTTTGACATCAATCACCGCACCGCGCTCCAGCACCAGGTCGAAGGCACCTTTCTTGATGACTTCTTCGACGGCGCCATCAAGCTTGGGCTTGAGCTGCTTGAGCATTTCGCGATCGGCAACGGCCTTGGCTTCGTTCAGTTCCTTGGACTGGAACTGGAAGTCGCGGGCTTTCTGCTTGAATTCGAGTTCCAGGCGCTCGCGCTCAGGCTGAGCCATCTTGTCGCCACCGGCGACCAGGCGGTCCTGAATGCTCTTGGCACTGCTTTCCAGGGTCTTGAGCTTGCTCAACTGCGGACCGAATTTCTTCTCGGCATCGACGGCATACTTCTTGGCCGCGTCAGACTCGAGCAGTGCCATCTGATAGTTCAGAACGGCAATTTTCATGTCAGCGAAAGCCGGAGTGGCACCCAGTGAGGCGGCGAGGGTCGCGGCCAGAACAACCATTTGAGTCAACTTGCGCACAATAAACTCCTACAAAATCCGTTGTTGTTGCCAAGGAGCAGACCTTAGAAGGTCTGACCCAGAGAGAATTGGAAGACTTGGGTTTCGGCGTTGTCAGGTTTCTTGACCGGCATTGCCAGACTGAAGCTCAACGGGCCCAGGGCGGTGATCCAGGTCACACCCAAACCGGCAGAGACGGCCATGTTGGCGATGTCGATGTCGTTGCAGCGGACGGTTTCACCGGTTGCGGTTTTGCTGTCGTTGCAGTTGGTATCGAATACGTTACCAACGTCGACGAACAGGGAAGTACGCAATGAGCGCTGATCCTTCACGAACGGCAGCGGAAACAGGACTTCGGCACCACCGGTGATCTGTACGTTGCCACCGAAGGCCAGTGGATCCTGGTCCGGATCTGCGAGTGTGCCGCGACGAAAGTTTTCCTGGCTAGGTGTACTGCGCGGGCCAAGCGTACTGTCCTTGAAGCCACGTACCGAGTTGAAACCACCTGCGTAGTAGTTCTCGTAGAACGGCAGGCCGTCCGTAGAACCATAGCCGTCACCGTAACCCAGCTCGGTGTGGAAGCGCATGGTGTAGTTTTCGGTGACCGGCACGAACGCCTGGTTGCGATAGTCGATCTTGAAGAACGACAGGTCGCTGCCCGGAATGGTGACTTCACCGGTCAGGCTTTGCGAGGCACCGCGGGTCGGCAGCACACCCTTGTTCAGCGTTGACGAAGACCAGCCGGCCGAAGCCTTGAAGTTGGTGAAGTTCTCACCTTCCTTCTCGATGAAGTCGAAAATCTCTTCAACGGTGTATTTACCGGTCTTGATCTTGTCGTTCTGCACGCTCAGGCCAAAGGTCAGGCGCGAGGTTTCACTGATCGGGTAGCCGAAGTTCATGCCGGCGCCCAGGCTGTCCACCGCGTAGCTGGCCACGTCGACGTCGAGGTCGTCATAGTCGGTGGTGCGGTAGAACGCGTTGTAGCCCAGGCTGACGCCGTCCGGCGTGTAGTAGGGGTCGGTGTAGCTGAAGTTGTAGCGGCTCTGGTACTCGCTGCGGGTCAAGCCGATCGACACGCGGTTACCGGTACCCAGGAAGTTGTTCTGGCTGATCGAACCACCCAGGATCAGACCGGCGCTCTGGGCGAAGCCGACGCTGGCGGTGATGGAACCCGACGCCTGCTCTTCCACGGCATAGTTGACGTCGACCTGGTCATCGGTACCGGGCACGGCCGGGGTCTCGACGTTCACTTCCTTGAAGAAGCCGAGGCGCTCGAGGCGGGTCTTGGATTGGTCGATCAGGTAGGTCGAGGCCCAGCCGCCTTCCATCTGGCGCATCTCGCGACGCAGCACTTCGTCTTCCGACTTGGTGTTGCCACGGAAGTTGATGCGGTTGACGTAGGCACGCTTGCCCGGATCGACCACGAAGGTGATGTCGACGGTGTGGTCTTCGTCGTGCGGCTGAGGCACGCCGTTGACGTTGGCGAAGGTGTAGCCGTCGTTACCCAGGCGGCGGGTGATCAACTCGGAAGTCGAGGTCATGACCTTGCGCGAGAACACCTGGCCCTTCTTCACCAGCATCAGCTGCTGGACCTGATCTTCAGGCACTTTCAGGTCACCGCTGAGCTTGACGTCGCGAACGGTGTACTTTTCACCTTCGTTGACGTTGACGGTGATGTAGACGTGCTTCTTGTCCGGGGTGATCGATACCTGGGTGGACGCGATGTCCATGTTGATGTAGCCGCGGTCCAGGTAGTAGGAACGCAGACGCTCCAGGTCACCGGACAGCTTTTCGCGTGCGTACTTGTCGTCGTTGCGGAAGAACGACAGCCAGTTGGACGTCTTGAGTTCGAACAGGTCGGTCAGGTCTTCCTCGGGGAACACCGAGTTGCCCACCACGTTGATGTGCTGGATGGCCGCGACCGTGCCTTCGTTGATGTTGATCTTCAGGGCCACGCGGTTGCGCGGCTGGGTGACCACTTCGGTGTCGACCGACGCCGAGTAGCGACCCTGGGCGACGTACTGGCGCTGCAACTCGTTGCGCACGCCTTCGAGGGTCGCACGCTGGAAGATCTCGCCTTCGGCCAGGCCGGACTGCTTGAGGCCCTTCATCAGGTCTTCGGTGGAGATGGCCTTGTTGCCTTCGATGTCGATACTGGCCACCGAAGGTCGTTCGACCACGGTGATCACCAGGACATTACCGTCCCGGCCCAGTTGGATATCCTGGAAGAACCCGGTTTTAAAGAGTGCACGGGTCGATTCCACCAGGCGACCGTCGTCGGCCTGGTCACCTACGTTCAACGGCAACGCGCCAAACACGCTGCCGGCGGAAACCCGCTGCAGACCGTTGACACGAATATCGGAGATGGTGAAGGACGCGGCGTGAACTTCAGCGATCATCAGTACGGCAAGAGCCGCAGTTAGCAGCAGACGTTTCATGAAGTCCTTTCTTATTCCAACTGGCAATAAACAAACTGCCGCAAAAGCGGCAGGTTCGCGAACGAGCGAAGCGTTACAGTCGACCCAGATCGTTTATCAGGGCAAGCAACATGACCCCAACCACCAGACTGATGCCGATCTGGATTCCCCAACCCTGTACCCGATCGGACACTGGGCGACCACGCACCCATTCGATCAGATAGAACAGCAGATGCCCCCCATCCAGTACTGGAATGGGCAGCAAATTGAGAACTCCGAGGCTTATGCTCAGGTAGGCAAGGAAATTCAGGAAATCCCCAAAACCCGACTGGGCCGAAGCGCCCGCCACTTTAGCAATGGTTATCGGTCCACTCAAGTTTTTTACCGACAGCTCGCCGAACAGCATTTTCTTCAGCGAATCAAGGGTCAGCACGCTCATGGTCCAGGTACGCCTGGCGCCTTCGACCACGGCATCGAGCGGCCCGTAGCTGACTTCGCGCAGCATCTGTGGTGGCCACTCGACCGGTTTCACCCCGGCGCCCAGGTACCCCGTGGCTTTACCCTCGCCCTTTGAGACCAGGTTTACCGGTACGTCCAGTTGGGCATTGTCACGCTCAACGCGCAATACGATTCGACTGTCCGGGCGCTGGCGCACCAGGTCCACGACCTGCTGCCAATCGCCCAGTGGCTGGCCGTCCAGTGCCAACAGACGGTCCCCGTTGCGCAGCCCAGCGGATTGGGCCGGACCGTTCGGATCGAGTTCGGCCAGGATCGGCTCCAGCGCTGGGCGCCACGGACGGATGCCCAGCGAGCGGATCGGATCGGGCTCGTCGGAACCCTGCAGCCACTGGCTCAGCGCCAGCGAACGGGTAGCCTGGGCATCTGAGCCCGGCTCGCGCACGGTCAGTTGCAAGGATCCGGTTTCACCCAGTCGACGGACCATCTGCAGGTTCACCGCTGCCCAACCTGCAGTGCTCTCGCCATCTACCGCAACAATTTCTTCGCCCGCCATCAGACCGGCGGTTGCTGCAATGCTGCCCGGATCGACCGATCCGACCACCGGCTTGAGTTGCTGGGTACCCAGCATTGCCAGCAGCCAGAAGAACACCAGGGCCAGAAGAAAGTTGGCCGCCGGTCCGGCAGCGACGATGGCGATGCGCTGACGCACGCTCTTGCGATTGAAGGACTGGTCAGCCTGGTCGACCGGCACCTCACCCTCACGCTCGTCGAGCATCTTGACGTAGCCGCCCAAGGGAATGGCCGCAACGACGAACTCGGTGCCCTGGCGGTCGTGCCAGCGCAGCAGCGGTGTGCCGAAGCCTACCGAAAAACGCAGCACCTTGACGCCACAGCGCCGTGCGACCCAGAAGTGGCCGAACTCGTGAAAGGTAACCAGCACCCCCAAGGCCACCAGGGTGCCGATAATCATGTAGAGCGCACTCATAACTCTCTCCGAACGACGGCCATACGGGTGTCAGTTCCCGTGCTGGCTCAACCACTGCTGGGCCAGATCCCGCGCGCGGGCGTCCGCGGCGAACACCGTGTCGAGCGTATCCAGCGCAACGACAGGCTCCTGGTTCAAGACGTCTTCGATCATACGCGGGATCTGCGGATAGCGTATGCGACGCTCGAGGAACGCCGCCACCGCAATCTCGTTCGCCGCGTTGAGCATGGCCGGGGCGCTGTCGCCCGCCTCCGCCGCCTGCCGCGCAAGACGCAGGCAGGGAAACCGCTGCTCGTCCGGCGCCTCGAAATCCAGCCGGGCGATGGCGAACAGGTCCAGAGGTGCCACGCCGGAGTCCACACGTTCAGGCCAGGCCATGGCATGGGCGATTGGCGTGCGCATGTCGGGGTTGCCCAACTGCGCCAGCACCGAGCCGTCGACATAATCGACCAGGGAATGGATCACGCTCTGCGGATGGACCACGACCTCGATCTGGGCTGGACGCGCATCGAACAGCCAGCAGGCCTCGATCAGCTCCAGCCCCTTGTTCATCATGCTCGCCGAATCGACGGAGATCTTGCGCCCCATCGACCAGTTCGGATGGGCGCAAGCCTGCTCTGGGGTGACCTGTTCCAACTGCTCAAGGGGGGTCTGCCGAAACGGACCGCCCGATGCGGTCAGCAGAATCCGGCGCACACCGACGTTGCTCAGGCCACGCTCGAAGTCACCGGGCATGCACTGGAAAATCGCGTTGTGTTCACTGTCGATCGGCAGCACGACCGCGCCGCTGTCGCGCACGGCCTGCATGAACAAGGCGCCTGACATGACCAGCGCTTCCTTGTTGGCCAGCAGCACTTTCTTGCCCGCACGGACGGCGGCCAGCGTGGGGCGCAGGCCGGCTGCGCCGACGATGGCAGCCATGACCGCATCCACTTCCGGCGCCGCCGCCACCTGGCACAAGCCCTCCTCGCCTACCAACACTTCAGTGCGAGACCCAGCTTGAAGAAGCGCTTGCTGCAAGTGGCTGGCACGCGCCGCAGTGGGCACCACGGCGAACACCGGACGGTGCACCAGGCACAGCGCCAACAGTTCGTCCATGCGCGAGAAGCCGGTCAGGGCGAATGCGGCATAGCGGTCCGGATGCCGGGCGATGACGTCGAGCGTGCTCAGACCAATGGAGCCGGTCGCACCCAGTACGGTAATACGCTGCACGCCGCTCACATCACGCCCCAGCCAGCGGCCCACAGCAGTACGGCGAACACCGGTACCGCTGCGGTCAGGCTGTCGATGCGATCGAGCACGCCGCCATGGCCGGGCAGCAGGTTGCTGCTGTCCTTGATGCCGGAACGACGCTTGAACATGCTTTCGGTGAGGTCACCCACGACCGAAATGGCCACCACGATCGCGGCGCCGAGCAGGCCCGCGAGCATCTGGCCCACGCCCCAGTCACGCACCAGGCCAATGGCCAAGGTGATCAACAGGCTGGTCACCAGACCACCGTAGAAACCTTCCCAGCTTTTGCCAGGACTGACCTGAGGTGCCAGCTTGCGCTTGCCCAGAGCCTTGCCGGTGAAGTAGGCGCCGATGTCGGCACCCCAGACCAACACCATGACAGTCATGATCAGCCAGTTGCCCAGTGGCCAACCCTTGAGCAACACCAGGCCTTGCCAGGCAGGCAGCAGAATCAGCAGGCCGATGAGCAGCTTGCAGGCAAGGCTGGCCCAATGCTCGCTGGTGCGCGGGTACGTCAGCACCAGAAAAGTGGCCAGACACCACCACAGCACTGCG
Source organism: Pseudomonas sp. Leaf129 (assembly GCF_001423465.1). Taxonomy (NCBI): domain Bacteria; kingdom Pseudomonadati; phylum Pseudomonadota; class Gammaproteobacteria; order Pseudomonadales; family Pseudomonadaceae; genus Pseudomonas; species Pseudomonas sp. Leaf129. The sequence goes on from NZ_LMOC01000006.1 coordinate 640,529, forward strand.
GCGCCGAGCACGAACGGCGCCAGACCTGGCGTCAGGTAAAGGAAGAACAACAGGCCCGCAACCACCGCCGCGAAGGCGATGCGCGCGGACTGCTTTTCGAAGCCGGCCAGGCGCGCCCACTCCCAGGCACCCAGGGTGACCACCACGCCGATGAACAGGGCGAAGCCTGCTCCTTCGAGCAGGAAAAAACCGCACAGGGCAATCGGCAGCAGGATCAGCGCAGTGATGATGCGTTGTTTAAGCATTAAGCACGGGCTCCGGCTTCGACCTGCTCGCTCGTTTTACCGAACCGGCGCTGGCGCGAAGCGAAATCGGCCAGCGCCGTGCGCATGGCTTCGTGTTTGAAATCCGGCCAGAACAGGTCGGAAAAATACAGCTCGGCATACGCCAGCTGCCATAGCAGGAAGTTGCTGATGCGATGCTCGCCGCCGGTGCGGATGCACAGGTCCGGCAAGGGCAGGTCGCCTGTGGCCAGGCAGGTCTGCAGCAGATCGGGGGTGATGTCTTCCGGTTTCAGGTGACCGGCCTGGACTTCCCGCGCGAGACGCTGGGCCGCCTGAGCGATGTCCCACTGACCGCCGTAGTTGGCGGCGATCTGCAGGACAAAGCGGTCGTTGCCGGCAGTGGCCGCTTCGGCTTCACGCATGGCCGCCTGCAGTTCGGGGTGGAACCGCGAGCGGTCACCGATGATCCGCAGGCTGATGCGGTTGTCGTTCAGCCGACGCGCTTCGCGACGCAACGCGCTGAAGAACAACTCCATCAACGCCCCGACCTCGTCGGCCGGGCGCTGCCAGTTCTCGCTGGAAAAGGCGAACAAGGTCAGTACCTCGACCTTGGCCTCGGCACACACCTCGATGACCGCGCGCACGGCATCCACACCGGCCTTGTGCCCAGCGACACCGGGCAACAAACGTTTCTTGGCCCAGCGATTGTTGCCATCCATGATGATCGCAACATGCCGCGGTACCGTGGAAGGTACAGCCAACTTGGTCTTTTCCATGAGACGGACTAATTCCTTAAACGGCCATCAGGTCCGCTTCTTTCTGCTTCACGGCCGTTTCGATGTCCGCGACGAACTTGTCGGTCAGCTTCTGGATATCATCGGCGGCACGACGTTCTTCGTCTTCGCTGATTTCCTTTTCCTTGACCAGATCCTTGTACTGGCTCAAGGCATCACGACGGATGTTGCGCACGGCCACGCGGGCATCTTCGGCAGCGTCGCGGGCCTGCTTGGTGAAGCCCTTGCGGGTCTCTTCAGTCAGCGCCGGCATGGAGATCAGCAGCAGCTCGCCCAGGTTGGTCGGGTTGAGGTTGAGGCCGGCAGCACCGATGGCCTTGTCGACCGCAGCGAGCATGTTGCGCTCGAACGCAACGACCTGCAGGGTACGCGAGTCCTTCACGGTGATGCTGGCGACCTGGTTGATCGGGGTGTCGGCACCGTAGTAGGGAACCTGGACGCCTTCCAGGATGCTTGGGTGCGCCTTGCCGGTACGGATACGACCGAACGCGTGCTGCAGCGACTCCAGGGATTTCTGCATGCGCGCCTGCGCATCCTTCTTGATTTCGTTGATCATACTTCGCCTTCCTCGATCAGAGTTCCTTCGGCGCCGCCCACTACGATGTTCAGCAGAGCGCCAGGCTTGTTCATGTTGAATACCCGCAACGGCATCTTGTGGTCACGGCACAGGCAGATGGCGGTCAGGTCCATCACGCCCAGTTTGCGATCCAGTACTTCATCGTACGTCAGGCGGTCGAATTTCTCAGCATGCGGATCCTTGAACGGATCGGCCGTGTAGACACCGTCCACCTTGGTCGCCTTGAGGACCACGTCGGCATCGATCTCGATGGCGCGCAGGCACGCTGCGGAGTCGGTGGTGAAGAACGGGTTGCCGGTACCGGCGGCGAAAATTACCACATCGCCGGAGTTGAGGTGACGAATACCCTTGCGACGATCGTAATGGTCGGTCACGCCGACCATCGAGATGGCCGACATGACGATGGCGGCAATGTTGGAGCGCTCCAGCGCATCGCGCATCGCCAGGGCGTTCATGACCGTGGCCAGCATGCCCATGTGGTCGCCGGTGACACGGTCCATGCCGGCCGCGCTGAGGGCGGCACCGCGGAACAGGTTACCCCCGCCGATGACCAGGCCTACCTGAACGCCGATGCCAACCAGTTGGCCTACTTCGAGGGCCATGCGGTCCAGCACTTTCGGGTCGATCCCGAAGTCTTCGGAGCCCATCAGGGCCTCGCCGCTAAGTTTGAGCAAAATGCGTTTATAGCGAGGTTGACGACCACTCACCTGCTGAGCCATTGCGTGTCTCTCCTGCGGCGTTTAATAAATTCTGGACGGGCCGGTGTACGGCGCGCCTAACTCTAGCTTGCGGCACTGCGACAGTACCACCGGACCTGCGCCTTGTAAGCGGCTAAATCCGGGTGCCAACTTTGAAAAAGAGGCTGCGCGCGTGAGCGGGCAGCCTCTTTGGGGCAACAGGACGAATCCGTCTTATTGCTTGCTGGCAGCGGCCACTTGTGCGGCAACTTCGTCAGCGAAGTTGTCGACAGGCTTCTCGATGCCTTCGCCTACCTTGAAGTAGGTGAACGAAACGATTTCAGCACCGGCTTTCTTGGCCAGGTCACCGACCTTGACTTCAGGGTTCTTGACGAACGCCTGCTCGACCAGGCTGGCTTCGGCGAGGAACTTGCTGATACGACCAGCAACCATCTTCTCGACGATTTCGGCTGGCTTGCCCTTGATCTTGTCTTCGTTCAGGCTCATGAAGACGCCCTTCTCACGCTCGATCGCTTCGGCCGAAACCTGCGATGGCAGCAGGAATTCCGGGTTGCTGGCAGCCACGTGCATGGCGATGTCGCGAGCCAGTTCGGCGTTGCCGCCGTTCAGGGCGACGATAACGCCGATCTTGTTGCCGTGCAGGTAGGCATCGACCACGTCGCCTTCTACACGCACCAGGCGGCGGATGTTGACGTTTTCGCCAACCTTGGCAACCAGCGCTTCACGAGCCGGCTCTTGAGCGGCGATCAGTGGAGCTGCGTCGGTCAGCTTGTCGGCGAAAGCCTTTTCAACGCTGGCGGCGACGAAGTTCTTGAAGTCGTCCTGCAGAGCCAGGAAGTCGGTCTGCGAGTTGACTTCCAGGATGACTGCGGACTTGTTGTCAGCGGCAACCTTGACGGCGATAGCGCCTTCGGCAGCAATGTTGCCGGCTTTCTTGGCGGCCTTGATGGCACCGGAAGCACGCATGTCGTCGATGGCTTTTTCGATGTCGCCGCCGGCCTTGGTCAAGGCCTTTTTGCAATCCATCATGCCTTCGCCGGTACGCTCGCGCAGTTCTTTGACCAACGCTGCAGTAATCTCTGCCATTTCAAATTCCTCTTGGATAGGTGTCTAACCATTCCACCCGTTAACGGGCGCTCAATTCTTGACCTTGCCAGCGGCTCTTTACAATTCGAGCGATGACGATGCCGGCAATGGTTCTCGAGGTGGCAAAAAGGGGGCCTAGCCCCCTTTTTGCGTACCGAGTAAACGCTGGGCGTCTAGACTCAGCCTTCTACCGCTGCGGCAGGTGCGTCCTGAACGTACTCTTCAGTACCGCCAGCCACGTGGTTGCGACCACGGATGACCGCGTCAGCCATCGAACCCATGTACAGCTGGATGGCGCGGATGGCGTCATCGTTGCCTGGGATGATGTAGTCAACGCCTTCAGGGCTGCTGTTGGTGTCGACGACGCCGATGACCGGGATACCCAGCTTGTTGGCTTCGGTGATCGCGATGCGCTCGTGGTCGACGTCGATGACGAACAGTGCGTCAGGCAGGCCGCCCATGTCCTTGATACCACCCAGGCTGCGATCCAGTTTTTCCAGATCACGGGTGCGCATCAAAGCTTCTTTCTTGGTCAGCTTGGTGAAGGTGCCATCTTCGGCCTGGGTTTCCAGGTCGCGCAGACGCTTGATCGAAGCACGGATGGTCTTGAAGTTGGTCAGCATGCCGCCCAACCAGCGATGATCGACGTACGGCGAGCCGCAACGTGCTGCTTCCTCGGCCACGATCTTGCCGGCGGAACGCTTGGTACCGACGAACAGGATCTTGTTCTTGCCCTGGGCCAGGCGCTCTACGAAGGTCAGCGCTTCGTTGAACATCGGCAGGGTTTTTTCGAGGTTGATGATGTGGATCTTGTTACGCGCGCCGAAAATGTACTTACCCATTTTCGGATTCCAGTAACGGGTTTGGTGACCGAAGTGCACACCGGCCTTCAGCATATCGCGCATGTTGACTTGGGACATGATAGTTCCTTGATAAGTCGGGTTAAGCCTCCACGTATCCCAATGACCAACCCGTGGCAGAACCACCGGCACCCAGGTCATCGTGTCGACACGTGTGTGGGTTTGGTTGCTCCCGGGGCATCCCCGGAAAGCGGCGCATTTTATACCATAGCCGCCTCGATATAGAAACCTGAAATAGCGTCGATGCACAACGGCTTTTGCGCCGCTGCCGGATTCGCGCGACAATGGCGCCCATCACCTCTTATATAGAGGCGTCGTCAGCGCCGCGCGGCAGTCCGCGGTGGCTCTGGTAGAATCGCCTCGATTTCCAGCCTGCGAATGCGCGCAAGCGCTCAGAGAGCCCCGAATGACCGTGACCATCAAGACCCCCGAAGACATCGAGAAGATGCGAATTGCCGGCCGCCTGGCGGCCGAGGTGCTGGAGATGATCGCGCCTCACGTCAAGTCCGGTGTCACCACCGAAGAGCTCGACCGCCTGTGCCACGACTATATCGTCAACGAGCAGCAGGCGATCCCTGCCCCGCTCAACTATAAAGGCTACCCCAAGTCGATCTGCACCTCGATCAACCATGTGGTCTGCCACGGCATCCCCAACGACAAGCCGCTCAAGAACGGTGACGTGCTGAACATCGACGTCACCGTGATCAAGGATGGCTACCACGGCGACACCAGCCGCATGTTCCACGTCGGCACCGTGCCAGTATGGGCCGAGCGTCTGTCGCAAGTGACCCAGGAATGCCTGTACAAGGCCATCGAGTTGGTCAAGCCAGGATGCCGCCTGGGCGACATCGGCGAAGTCATCCAGAAGCACGCCGAGAAGAACGGTTTTTCCGTGGTCCGCGAATTCTGCGGCCACGGCATCGGCAAGGTGTTTCACGAAGAACCGCAGGTGCTGCACTACGGGCGCGCCGGTACCGGCATGGAGCTCAAGGAAGGCATGACCTTTACCATCGAGCCAATGATCAACCAGGGCAAGGCTGACACCAAGGTGCTGGGTGATGGCTGGACGGCGATCACCAAGGACCGCAAGCTGTCGGCGCAGTGGGAGCACACCCTGGTGGTGACGGCTACCGGCTACGAGATCTTCACCTTGCGCAGCGACGACACCATCGCCCGCGCTTCGGCTTGATGCCGCGCAGGCAGGCGAACCGTTCAGGCCACTAATCTCTTCAGGAATACGACATGCCGCAGGTGGATCCGGAGTTGTTCGATCGCGGCCAGTTCCAGGCCGAACTGGCATTGAAGGCAAGCCCCATCGCGGCTTTCAAGAAGGCGATTCGCCAGGCTCACGACGTGCTCGACGAGCGCTTTCGCAACGGCCGCGACATTCGTCGGCTGATCGAAGACCGTGCCTGGTTCGTCGACAATATCCTGGAACGGGCGTGGAACCAGTTCGACTGGAGCGAGGATGCCGACATCGCCCTGGTCGCCGTGGGCGGCTACGGTCGCGGCGAACTGCACCCCTACTCCGACATCGACCTGATGATCCTGCTCGAAAGCCCCGACTACGAGGTTTTTCGCGATTCGATCGAGCGCTTTCTCACCTTGTTGTGGGACATTGGCCTGGAAGTGGGCCAGAGCGTGCGCTCCATCGATGAGTGCGCCGAGCAGGCGCGTGCCGACATCACGGTCATCACCAACCTGATGGAAAGCCGCACCATCGCCGGGCCCGAGCGGCTGCGCAAGCGCATGCTCGAGGTCACCAGCACCGAGCGCATGTGGCCCAGCCGCGAGTTCTTCCTGGCCAAGCGCGCCGAACAGTCCGCCCGTCATCACAAGTACAACGACACCGAGTACAACCTGGAGCCCAACGTCAAGGGCTCCCCCGGCGGCCTGCGCGATATCCAGACCCTGCTGTGGGTGGCGCGCCGCCAGTTCGGCACGCTGAACCTGCACGCGCTGGCCGGGGAAGGTTTCCTGGTGGAAAGCGAAAACAACCTGCTGGCCTCTTCCCAGGAGTTCCTGTGGAAGGTCCGCTATGCCCTGCACATGCTCGCCGGGCGTGCCGAAGACCGCTTGCTGTTCGATCACCAGCGTTCCATCGCCGGCCTGCTGGGTTACAAGGACAGCGACGCGAAGCTGGCGATCGAGCGGTTCATGCAGAAGTATTACCGCGTGGTCATGAGCATCGCCGAGCTCAGCGACCTGATCATCCAGCATTTCGAGGAAGTGATTCTCGGTGACCCCGATGCCGGCTCCACGGTACCGATCAACTCGCGCTTCCAGCTGCATGATGGCTATATCGAGGCGACTCACACCCAGGTGTTCAAGCGCACTCCGTTCGCGATGCTGGAAATCTTCGTGCTGATGGCGCAGAACCCGGAGATCAAGGGCGTACGCGCGGACACCATCCGCCTGCTGCGTGAGCACCGCCACCTGATCGACGATACGTTCCGCAACGATATTCGCAACACCAGCCTGTTCATCGAGCTGTTCAAGTGCGAAGTGGGCATTCACCGCAACCTGCGCCGAATGAACCGCTACGGCATCCTCGGCCGCTACCTGCCCGAGTTCGGCCATATCGTTGGGCAGATGCAACACGACCTGTTCCACATTTATACGGTGGATGCGCACACGCTCAACCTGATCAAGCACCTGCGCAAGCTGCAGTACACCCAGGTTTCGGAGAAATTCCCACTGGCCAGCAAGGTCATGGGCCGCCTGCCCAAGCCGGAGCTGATCTACCTGGCCGGGCTGTACCACGACATCGGCAAGGGGCGTAACGGCGACCACTCCGAGCTGGGTGCAGTGGATGCCGAGCACTTCTGCCAGCGTCACCAGTTGCCGGCCTGGGACAGTCGCCTGATCGTCTGGCTGGTGCAGAACCATCTGGTGATGTCGACCACCGCGCAGCGCAAGGACCTCTCCGACCCGCAGGTCATCCACGATTTCGCCCAGCAGGTCGGCGACGAGGTGCACCTGGACTATCTCTACGTGCTGACCGTGGCCGACATCAACGCGACCAACCCCAGCTTGTGGAATTCCTGGCGGGCCAGCCTGTTGCGCCAGCTTTATACCGAGACCAAGCGCGCGCTGCGTCGGGGTCTGGAAAACCCGCTGGACCGTGAGGAGCAGATTCGTCGCACGCAGAGCGCAGCCCTGGAGATACTGGTACGCGGCGGCACCGATCAGGACGACATCGAGCAGCTCTGGTCGCAGTTGGGCGACGACTATTTCCTGCGCCATAACGCCGGCGACGTGGCTTGGCATACGGACGCCATCCTCCAGCAGCCCGCCAACGGCGACCCGTTGGTGCTGATCAAGGAAACCACCCAGCGCGAGTTCGAGGGCGGCACGCAGATCTTTATCTATGCGCCCGACCAGCACGACTTCTTCGCGGTGACGGTCGCGGCCATGGACCAGCTCAACCTGAACATCCACGACGCACGCATCATCACTTCCAGCAGCCAGTTCACCCTCGACACCTACATCGTGCTGGACAACGACGGCGGCTCGATCGGCAACGACCCGCGCCGCGTCGCGCAGATTCGCCAGGGCCTGAGCGATGCGCTGCGCAATCCCGATGACTACCCCAACATCATCCATCGCCGCGTGCCGCGTCAACTCAAGCACTTCGCTTTCCCGCCACAGGTGACCATCCAGAACGATGCCCAGCGCCCGGTCACCATCCTGGAACTGAGCGCGCCTGACAGGCCTGGCCTGCTGGCCCGCATCGGCAAGATTTTCCTGGAGTTCGATTTGTCGTTGCAGAACGCCAAGGTGTCCACACTGGGCGAACGCGTGGAGGACGTCTTCTTCATTACCGATGCGCACAATCTGCCCCTGTCCGACCCGCAGCTGTGCAGTCGGTTGCAGGCCACCATCGTCGACCAACTCAGTGTCAGCCAGGCGCCCGGCGTCGAGCTGTCCCGTTTGAGCATTTGATATGAACCATGCGTTGAACCAGCTGCAGCCCTACCCTTTCGAGAAGTTGCGTGCTTTGCTCAGTGGCGTAACCGCCGCCGCGGATAAGCGTGCGATCGCCCTGTCCATCGGTGAACCCAAGCACAGCTCGCCGGCCTTCGTGAAGCAGGCACTGGCCGACAACCTCGACCAGATGGCCGTGTACCCCACCACCCAGGGCATCCCGGCCCTGCGCGAAGCCATTGCGCAGTGGTGCGAGCGGCGCTTTCAGGTCCCGGCGGGTTGGCTCGATCCGGCGCGCCACGTACTGCCGGTCAATGGCACCCGTGAGGCGCTGTTCGCCTTCACCCAGACCGTTGCCCAGCGCGACATCGACGGGCTGGTGGTCAGCCCCAATCCGTTCTATCAGATCTACGAGGGCGCAGCGCTGCTGGCGGGCACCAAGCCGCACTACCTGCCCTGCCTGGACCAGAACGGCTTCAACCCGGATTTCGACGCGGTCTCGGCCGATGTCTGGCAGCGCTGCCAGATCCTGTTCCTGTGCTCGCCCGGCAACCCGACCGGTGCCCTGGTGCCGTTGGCGACCCTGAAGAAACTCATTGCCCTGGCCGACGAGTACGACTTCGTGATCGCCGCGGACGAGTGCTACAGCGAGCTGTACTTCGACGAAGACGCACCGCCGCCCGGTCTGCTGACGGCCTGCGCCGAGCTGGGTCGCAGTGATTTCAAGCGTTGCGTGGTGTTCCACAGCCTGTCCAAGCGCTCCAACCTGCCGGGCCTGCGCTCGGGTTTTGTGGCGGGCGATGCGGATATCCTCAAGGCATTCCTGCTGTACCGCACCTATCATGGCTGCGCCATGCCCGTACAAACTCAACTAGCCAGCATCGCCGCCTGGCAGGACGAAGCTCACGTACGGGCCAACCGCGATCTGTACCGGGAAAAATTCGATGCCGTGCTGGACATCCTGACGCCGGTACTGGACGTCAAGCGCCCCGACGGCAGCTTCTACCTTTGGGCCAAGGTGCCGATGGACGATGCCCAATTCTGCCGCGAGCTGTTCGAGCAGGAGCATGTCACGGTGGTGCCCGGATCCTACCTGTCCCGCGAAGTCGATGGACTCAACCCGGGTGCCGGACGCGTACGCATGGCGCTGGTCGCACCGTTGAGCGAGTGTGTCGAAGCCGCTCAGCGCATTCGCCAGTTTATCGAGCGTCGATAACACATAGCTACGCTTTTGCCGGGCGTTTGATCGCCATCATCGGTGGCTCTTTTTCAGGAGCCCTTGATGATGTGCGATCTACTGTTCTACAAACCCCTTCCTGCCTTCGACATCGAGGCTTCCCGCCGCGTGGCCCTGGCCGAGCGCCCGACCAATGCGTTGAGCGCCTCTTCCTCCGGACGTTCAAAACGCGCTCTGGGCCAGTTCTCGAAATTCTGGGCACCCGGCCGCACGTTGACCATCGGCTTTTTCAACGACACCCCACGTGAGCACCAAGCGGCCATCGAGAAAGTGTCACGGCAGTGGCTGTGCTGGGCCAACCTGAAGTTCGACTTCGTCGACAGCCCGTTCGCCGACATCCGCATCTATACCGGTGGCGAAGACAACTACAGCCAAGTCGGCACCGATGCGCTGCTGGCCAGCCCGATGGATGCGACCATGGCCCTGGGCATCAAGCCAGATGATCCAATGTTCGGGCGAACCGTGCTGCACGAGTTCGGTCACGTGCTGGGGCTGCTGCACGAACATCAACACCCCAACGCGGATATTCCGTGGGACGTCCCCAAGCTGTATGCGTATTTTGCAGCCAAGGGCATCGATCAGCAGACCGTCGACATCAACCTGCTGGACAAGATCGACAAGGCACTGGCCAAGGGCACGGCGTATGACCGTACCTCGATCATGCATTACTCGGTGCTGCAGGAGCAGACCGTGGGCGACTGGGAAGTGGGCATCAATCACACTTTGAGCCGCCGCGACCGCAAGTTCGTGCGGCGCATATATCCTGAGGTGGTCGCCTAGCGGGCCCGGCCGAGGCTGGCTTGATCGAGGTCGAACTCGACCAGCGCTTCGTTCATAGCCGCAGCGTTGGTCAAGTGCTGTCGGCGCACGACGTAGCGTGGAAGCTGTTCGTATTCCTGCTCCACCCACACCTGTTGGCGAGAGGTCCGCTCGAAATCGGACCACTCACCGATGACGAGGAAAATCACCTGGGGTATGAGCGCGATTGCCAGCATCAGGTTGAGGTCGACCAACCCCAACCCACCGAGCGCCGAGCCAACCACCACAGGTATGGCGCTACCAACGGCCGTCCACAGTTTGGATAATCTGCGCATGGGGTATGACCTCACATGGGTTACTGTATGTTTATACAGTAACCCAGTCTGGGCTGTGTGATCAATCCCTGAGAGGTTCCCGCTCGGCGGACCAATTGACGCCCAAGGCGTGCGGCCCATCCTGCGTGCTTTACAGGGTTCAGTCGGGTGCGCCGAACATGGCGGTCACTGCCTGTTCCCCCAACGCTGGGCCGACACTCATGCCGACCCCACTGTGCATCAGCGTTGCACTCAACCCCGGCGCGATGTCCAACCGCGAAAAGGGATTCGGTCCCTTGGCGCCATAGACACCTTGCCAGCGTTCCATGACTTGGATCTTGCAACCCAGGGTGTCCTCTGCGAGCGCCAGCATCCACTGGTCCACCTGCTCGGAGTTGAACGGTGAAGCGTCCGTGGCGTAATCATGGGAATCACCGATGATCAGATCCCCATACGGTGTGGGGCTGACCAGCAGGTGAATGCCGTGTTCTTCCAGATGAGGATAATTGCGTTGGATTTCGGCGCGCACGGCGGCGGCCTCAGGCAGATCTGCAAAGGCTGCGTAATGAACACAGCTCAGTCCGGTCAGTACAGAATGCTGAAGATCCAGATTTGAGTCGGGCCGCCCCCTCAGCATCTGCAAGCGGCACACCCTGGGATTCAGTGCCGCCATGGGCTCGGCCAGCAGCGTCAGATAGTCATGCCCTGAACACACCACCACCTGCCGACCGCGAAAGCTACCGGCAGTGCTCTGCAGGTGCCCAGGTTCGACTCCGCTGACCAAGGTCGAAAAATGAAACTCGACGCCCAGTTCGCGCTGCAGATAGCCGATCAGTTTCGGTATGGCCTCGCGGGAATACAGCTGCTGATCATCGAAGCCGTGCAAGGCAGCTCGATGATGGTTGAATCGACCGCCATACAAATCGCTTAGTTGTGCGCGGCTCAACAGTTCTACCCGATAATCGTGTTGCTGGGCTCGCCCGGCGCAAAAGGCGGCGAGCAGTGTTTCTTCCGCTTCGGTGCGCGCGAACAGCAACGAGCCATTGCGCTTGAGCTCGAAGCCTGCGGCTACGCTCCAATTGGCCCAGAGCCCGCGGCTGGCTTTGGCCAATTCGAGCATGACGCCGGGCGGTTGCCCGGTGACCAACGCTTGGCCGAAGTTGCGTACCGAGGCGCCCACGGGAGTGGCTGAACGCTCGAACACACGCACCTTCAGTCCTCGCCTGGCAGCCGCATAGGCGTGGGAAAGCCCGAGAATCCCCGCGCCTACCACCAGCAGGTCGCTTGCAAACCGATCCATTTCAACCTCCTCCCTATTGCTTGGCCGATTTACCGTCGTAGCGTTTGCGCCACTCGGCCAGAATGTTGTCGCGCTCTCTCGAGGCCCAGGCGAAGTCATTCTTGATCAGGCGCTGCTCATAGTCGGCCGGTAGCTCGGTGGGCGGCTTGGCCAAGCCTGCCTGGGCCAGCACTGCAAAGTTTTCCTGGTACAGCGCCATGCCCGCGGCACTCGCCGAGAAGTCAGCCAGACGCTTGGCAGCCTCGGGGTGAGCGGTGCCCTTGATCACGGCTGTTGCCTCGATCTCCCAGCCCAGGCCCTCTTTGGGCAGGATGATATCCAGCGGAGCCCCTTGGCGTTTGAGCTGTACTGCGGGGTACTCGAACGAAATACCGATAGGGAACTCGCCCGCTGCAGCCATCTTGCAAGGCTTGGAACCGGAGTGGACGTACTGACCGATGTTGCGATGCAAATCGTCCATGTAGGCCCAGCCCTGCGCTTCGCCAAAAGTCTGCAGCCAGGCGCTTACGTCCAGGAACCCGGTACCGGACGAGGCCGGGTTGGGCATCACGATCTTGCCGCGATAGACCGGGTTGGTCAGGTCTTGCCAACTGACAGGGCGCGGCAGGTTCTGCTTCTCGGCTTCGATGGTGTTGAAGCAAAGGGTGGCGGCCCAGACATCCATGCCGACCCACGCCGGCGGGTTGGCCGGATCACGGTACTGGGCGCCAATCTTGGGCAGATCCTTGGGCGCGTAGGCGTCGAGTAGGCCTTGTTGATCGAGGATGGCCAGACTCGAGGCTGCCAGCCCCCAAACGGCATCAGCTTGCGGACGGGCCTTTTCCGCGAGCAGCTTGGCCGTGATGATTCCGGTCGAGTCCCTCACCCATTTGATATCGATATCCGGGTTGGCTTTCTCGAAAGCTTTTTCGTAGGTCTGCAGTTGCTCGGCTTCCAGGGCGGTATACACCGTAAGTTCCGTGGCGGCCTGAACGTGGAGGCTGAAGCCTGCGAGCACTGCGGCAAGGGCGAGGGGCTTGAACATGAAGTGATCCTGAGAGGTTCGCGAAGAAGTTGTCGATCAGTCAGACGCTTGGTCATGGACTGCAGGGTGTTTCACCCCGGGTCATACGTAGGTTGATTTCATCGATGAGCGCTGGCAGATCAGCGATGGTGTCTGCCAAGTAATGCGGGCGTGCCGGGGTGAACAGCGCATCGATGCGCTGTCGATGCTGCTCGAGCTCGGAGGGGGTGAGCGCCTCGAAGGCCGGGTAATCCAGACCGAGGAAATTACCGGAGAAGCGCAGCCCGACCGTCCACATTCCGGCACTGCGGCCTTCGAGAATACCCGGCAGGGTGTCATCGACTTTCACACAGGCGGCGACGTCACCGATGCCCAGCGCGATCACATTGGCCAGCGCCTGAGCTGGGCCAGGTCGCCCAGTGAGCAGGTCATCGGCCGCGACCACATGATCGGGCCGATAGCCGGCCACGGCGGCCATGGCCACGACATGATCCATCACCTGCCGGGGATATCCCGAAGTGGTACCGATTTTAAGTCCGGTCTGGCGCAGGTGCTCGATTGCGGCGAGTGCCCCGGGAATGAGGGCGCTGTGCTTGCCGACATTGGCGATCTGCAACGGCATGAACCGCTCGTAGATGGCTGTCACGTCGGCATCGCTGGGTCGTCGCTCGAAACGCGCAGCGATCTGTGGCTGGTTGCACAGGCTGCGGATGTGGTCCCACTTGCCCATGCCCATGGGGCCACGGGCTTCTTCGAGGCTCAGCTCGATATCGAATGTGGCGAAGGCCTCGACAAAGATTCGAGTAGGCGCGAACGAGCCGAAATCGACGACGGTGCCAGCCCAGTCGAGAATGGCCGCCTGCAGCCGTATGGGGGATCGATAGTGCATCAGGGTCTCCGCAGATCAGTGGGATGGGGTGCTCTGGCGCCAGGCTTGTGAACGTCGCAACAGCCCTCGAGACGTCCAGGCGAGCAACAGTGAAACGGCCGCCGAGGTGAACAGAATCAGCGTCGACATGGCGGCTGCGCCGCCGACATTGCCTGCGTCGTCCATGTTGAGTACTGCCACGGCAGCGAGAATGCTGTCTGGCGAGTACAGGAAAATGGCTGCGGAAACGGTGGTCATCGCCGAGACGAACAAGTAACGGACGATGTCCAGCACTGCAGGTAGGCAAATCGGCAAGGTGACCCGCAGGTAGTGCCGATGCAAAGGGACCTTGAGCGAAAGCGCCGCCGCTTCGAACTCGGTGTCCAACTGGCGCAAGGCAGTGGTCGCGGTCATGTGCGCCGTGGTCAGGTAATGGGCAATGGTGCAGATCACCAGCAACGCCATGCTCCCGTATAGGCGGTGCAACGGGTTGTCGGGCAGATTGAAGAAAAAGACATAGCCAAGTCCGAGCACCAGCCCCGGCACGGCCATGGGTATGAAGGTGAGTATGCGCAGGGCCAGATCAAGGCCAGCCTGCCCACGGGTTTTCTCCATCAGATAGGCACCGGTGAAGATCAACGCGCTGCCGATCACCGCACTGCAGCTCGCCAGTACCAGGCTGTTGCGATAGGCCAGCCATCCACCGCCTGCGTTTTCATTGAACAGGTAGTGCTTGAGCGACAACGACAGGTTGTAGGGCCAGAACTTGACCAGAGAGGAAAACACCGCCATCCCCAATACGGCCAGCAGTGCTGTGCAGATGAGTACGACGATCACCAGATAACCGCCATCTCGCCATGTCGAAGGCTGTGGCATGAATACCTGCGCGCGGCCACTCATGAACGAACGTTGGCGCCGGCGCAACCAGGCATCCATGGAAAAGCTGATCAGCGCGGGCACCAGCAAGACCATACCGATGAGAGCTCCACGACCGAATTGTTGCTGCCCCACCACAGCCTTGTAGGCCTCGATGGCCAACACCTGATAGTCGCCACCGACAATCACCGGCACGCCGAAGTCGGTGATGGTCAGCGTGAAGACCAGGCAGAACGCGGCAAACACGGCTTGTCGAGAGGCGGGCCAGGTGATGCTGTGGAAAGACCGCCAGGCGCTTGCACCCATGCTCGATGCCGCGTCGAACAGACGCGCGTCACTCAGCGAGAGGGCCGAAAGCAGAATCATCAGCGCGTGGGGAAACGTGTAGATCACCTCGCCGATCACGATGCCCCAAAAACCATAGATATTGTCTGCAAAAAGGCCGCGCAGCAGTCCCTGGTTACCGAACAGGTAGATCAACGCAATGGCGGGCAGCATCGATGGCGCCAACAGCGGCAGCAGGGATATTGCGCGCCACAGGCCCTTGGCGGGAATCAACGTGCGTTGCAGCGCGTAGGCGAACACATAGGCCAGAGGCACCACAATGATCGCGACAGTCAAGGAGACACGCAGGCTGTTGCCCAGCAACCAATGGAAATGCTCGCTGGCCAGCAATTGCCGAGCTGCGGCAAATCCGCCGCCCTGCCCCATATCGTTGCTGAAGCCGCGCCAGAAGATCGCCAGCAGGGGCAGAAGCAGCGCCATCGCCAGAACGACGAGAAACAGTACTTTCCCGCCGAATACGAATAATCGGTCGGCCCAACCGGAGCGTTCGATCCGGCGGATCTGGACCCGGTCGCCAACCGGCATGTTCACGTCAAGCATATTAGGCAAACACCTGCAGGCTACTTGGAGGCAGGGCTACCTGGATATTGCGCGTCCCCGGAGATGGCAACTGACGCGCACTGATTTCGGCGGTCAGTGATTGACCCGGCAATGCGTCGAATTCGAAACTCACTCGGCATCTGTTGCCAAGGAAGGTCACGTCCCTCATCTGCGCAGCGAAAAGGTTTTCCTCCCCCTGCAGAGGATTCACGCAGATTGCCTCGGGACGACAAAAAAGTCGCCCAGCGGCGCGAGGCGCGACTCCACCGGCCAGTCGCAACTGCAGTGCCCCGACTTGCGCGTGACCGCTGCCATTGCCTTCGAAACTCAACCAGTTGCCCTGGCCAACAAAATTGGCCACGAATGGCGTCTGCGGATGTTCATAGATCGATTGCGGGCTGGCGTACTGCTCGATGCATCCCTGGTTCATCACCGCAATCCGATCAGCCATCAGCATGGCTTCTTCCTGATTGTGCGTGACCATCAACGTGGTGATGCCCAGGCGCTGCTGCAGGCTGCGCAACTCCATACACAGGTGTTCGCGCACCTGCGCATCAAGCGCCGACATGGGCTCATCCAGCAGCAGCAACGACGGTGCGGGTGCCAGTGCGCGAGCCAGTGCCACGCGCTGCTGCTGACCGCCGGACAGCTGGCCGGGATACTTCTTCTCGCTTCCGGTCAGCCCTACCAGCTCAAGCATGTCGCCAACCCGCTGACGAACGATGTCACGGGCGCTGCCGGTGAGCCCATAGCCGATGTTCTGCTCGACGTTGAGATTCGGAAACAAGGCATACGACTGGAACACAATGCCGTAGTCCCGGGCCTGGGGCGGTAGATTGGATACATCCCTGCCCCCCAGATAGATAGTGCCCCGGTTCTGGCGCTCCAATCCGGCGATGCATCGCAGCAAGGTGGTTTTGCCACACCCCGATGGCCCCAGCAGGCAGACCAGCTCGCCAGGCGAGACGGCCAATGACACATTATCCAATGCCTTGAAGGCGCCGAAGCTCTTCTGCAAGTCAGCGATCCGAACCTGTACGCTCGGGGAGGCTTCAGCGGTGGGAAGGGAACAGAGCATGGATGCACCTCATCAAATGGAGCACGAGCCGCGTGTGCAACGCGGCATTCGTGTCGATGAGGCAATGCTAGGGTGCTATTGCGACGGCGATGTGGCAGATAGCCAAAAGCTGGCGATAGTCATATCGGCAAATTTGTTAAGCATCTACCGCTCAAGACTGTCGCGAGCGACGTCGAGAAAGGCGGCGGGCAAACGTGCCTGCCTGCGATCCTTGAGGCAATACAGATACTCGGCGATCTGCGGCGCGCCCTCTACCGCGATGATTCGCAGATCCGGATTGACGGGTACCTCCTGGCGGGCAATGAGACTCACACCGATATTGCGCAGAACGGCCTCGCGAATGGATTCGCGGCTGCCGATTTCCAGTTCGATAACAGGGCGAACCTGATGGGTGGTCAAGAAGGTCTCGGTCAACGTTCGGGTGGTGGAACCGTGCTCACGCATCAACAGGCATTGTCCGGCCAGCGCGCTGGGCGGCACGCAATCATGCATGGCCAGCGGGTGCTGCTTGTGGACGGCCAGCACCAAGGGATCGGTGCCCAGCACCAGGTGCATCAAACGCGGATCCTCCAGCCATTGCGAGGACGCCGCCAGGTCTACTCGGTACTCTTCCAGCGCCTCGAGGACGTCCTGAGAGTTGCCTATTTCCACTGACACGTCGATGTGGGGCAAACGTTCGCGAAATGTCTTGACCAGATCGAGTATGTAATAAGGCGCTGTCGCACCTATTCTGAGTGCCCCCCTGCCCTGGCCGCAGTTTCGCAGGTGGAACTCGATATCGGCTTCATGCTGAAGCAGGACTTTCACCTTGGGCAACAGCCTAGCCCCCTCATCGCTGACGGTCAGACGACGCCCGCCTCGATAGAACAACTCGACCGCGTAGCGGCTTTCCAGCTGCCGAATCTGCGTAGTGACCGTCGGCTGGCTCAAGCCAAGCTTCTTGGCTGCCTGGGTGACACTACCCAAAAGGGCGACGGTGTAGAACGCCTTCAGCTCTGCACTCAGCATGATTCAACAGGCTCCTCAAGATCGCTGGCGTGGTTGCGGAACACCCACCGGCGCATTAATGGTTTAATCCGTACACCGGGGTGCCATCAGGGGCTTCATGACAACGGATCCGTCTTCATGCGCCTGTCAGGGGCATGTGGACGTCACCTCGAGCGCTGAAGCGGGCACCGTGTTTGTCGTCGAGATTCCCACAGGTGCCGTTGGGTTAGCTTCCTCCACAGACGCGCAGCGCTGATCATCCAGCGCGGCGCTCGTTCTGCGGGAGCTCTATTGGCGGCCCGCCGCAGAGCGCTTTCAAGCCCGCGGCCAAGGCTCAGCGCCCGTGGCCAAGGTTGGCCTCGCTCATGTCCAGCTCGGCCAGCACCTCGCGCACGGCATCGTCGCCGATCCGGCGTTCGCGGCGCATTTCATAGAGTGCCAGGCGCTGCGCGCGCAGTGCCTTGATCCGCAAGTGGCGTTCGAGCTGATCCATTTGCCGCGCCAGCGCCTGAGCCTCGGCAGAATCCTCGAATGCGTCCAACTGCTGGCGGTACTCGGACATGATCCGCGCCTTGAGCTCGGTCGCCAAGGCCGCCTGACTGGCGTCCTGCTCGGTGGCTTTTTGCGTCGGATCTTCCTCTTCGAGCGAGCGAATGGCCGACTCGGCGGTGTGGCGCCAGGCATCCCGCACTTCCTGGTGAGCGCCCTGATCATCACTGGTGGCCACGCCGCGCAGCAACAGCGGCAAGGCGATGCAGGCCACGACCAGCGACAACAGGATGACACCGGCCGCGATAAAGATGAGCAGGTCCCGCTGGGGGAAGTCCTGACCGGGTGCCATCAACAGCGGCACCGACATGACGCCCGCCAGGGTTACCGCGCCGCGCACACCGCCCAGGGTCAGCAGGGCGCAGGAGCGGGCATCGGGCAGCCGCGTGATGGTGGCCTTGCCGCGCAGGCGGCGTATCCACGTCATCGCGCGCCAAGTGCTTTGCACCCAGACGAAACGCAGCACCAGCAAGACGCCGAAGATCGCCAGCACCTCCAGACAGCGCCACGACAACGCAGGCCACAACGTCGGCTCGTGGCTCAGCACTGCCTTGACGATGTCCGGCAACTGCAAGCCGAGCAGGAGGAAGATCAAGCCGTTGAAGGCAAATTCCAGAAGCGCCCAGACGCTGCGGTTGAGGATGCGCGTGCGGGTCTGCCGGGGCAGCAGGTCCAGCCAGCTCTGCATCATGCCGGCAGCCACCGCGCTGAGGATGCCCGAGGCACCCAGGCGCTCGGCCAGCACATAGGCGGCAAACGGCAGCAACAGCATGAACACCACATGGGTCGCCGGATCGTCCCAGCCGCGCGCGATCATCCAGACCCGCAGGCGCCCCACCACCCAGCTCAGCAGCACGCCCAATGCCAGGCCGCCGACCGCCACCAGGACGAACGTGACACTAGCATCGGCCAGCGAGAACACGCCGGTGATCGCTGCCGCCAGGGCGAACTTGAAGGTCACCAGGCCCGAGGCATCGTTCATCAGCGCTTCGCCCTGAAGGATGCGCATCAGCGGGGTCGGCAAGCGGTCCTGGGCAATCGCCGACACCGCCACGGCGTCGGTCGGCGACAGTACCGCCGCCAGGGCGAAGGCCACCGGCAGCGGAATGTCGGGCAGCAGCCAGTGAATGAAGTATCCCGCCCCCAGTACCGTGAACAGTACCAAGCCCACCGCCAGCATCAGCACAGGGCCGCGGTAATGCCAGAGATCGCGCTTGGGAATGCGCCAACCATCGGAAAACAGCAGTGGCGGCAGGAACAGAAACAGGAACAGCTCGGGTTCCAGCGCAACGTGCAGGCCCAGGGTCGGCCAGGCGAGGATGGCCCCGGCGGCGATCTGCAGCAGTGGCAATGGCAAGGGAATGACGCGGGCGAACAACCGCGAAACGCCGACCAGCATCAACAGGATCAGCACGGTGTAGGCGGTTTGCATGGGGCAGGATTTCCTTTGAATCGACAGGCAGCAGCCATGGTAACGGTTTGCAACAGGTTTGGACGCGACCGGGATGTCGCAGTTCAGCAATCCCGTCAAGCCCAGTCCACGCAAGCATGGCGCTGTCACAGTCGATGCCGCATAATTCCCCGATTCGTTTTCGGGAGGCAGTGGGGCGCATTCGTAGCCCCTCCTAGATCAATGACGCATATTCTCTACGGCATCAAAGCCTGCGACACGATGAAGAAGGCCCGCACCTGGCTCGACGAGCACCAGGTGCAATACGCCTTCCATGACTACAAGACCGCTGGCATCGACCGCGAGCACCTGGCCCGCTGGTGCGACGAGCACGGCTGGCAGATCGTGCTGAACAAGGCCGGTACCACCTTCCGCAAGCTTGCCGACGAACAGAAGGCTGACATCGACCAGGCCCGTGCCATCGAGCTGATGCTCGCCCAGCCGTCGATGATCAAGCGCCCGGTGTTGCAGCTTGGCGACAAGACCGTGATCGGCTTCAAGCCCGACATCTACGCAGCGGCCCTTGCTTGACACGGGCCCGCACTCATTCTGCACGAGGTAATTCCATGTCCCATTCTCTGTTCAGCCTGGCCTTCGGCGTCGGCACGCAAAACCGTCAAGGCACCTGGCTGGAAGTGTTCTACGCCCAGCCCTTGACCAACCCGTCTGCCGCGCTGGTCGACGCCATTGCACCCCTGTTGAACTACACCGGCGGCAACCAGGCCATCACCTTCAGTAACACCCAGGCTTCGCAGCTGGCCGAGGCGCTCAAGCACGTCGACCCGGCCCAGGCTGCCCTGCTCACTCGCCTGGCCGAGAGCCACAAGCCACTGGTCGCGACCCTGCTGGCCGAAGACGCCGCGCTGACCTCCACGCCCGAGGCGTACCTGAAGCTGCACCTGCTGTCGCACCGTCTGGCCCAGCCGCACGGTCTGAACCTGGCCGGCATTTTCCCGTTGCTGCCCAATGTCGCCTGGACCAGCCAGGGCGCGGTCGATCTGGCCGAACTGGGCGAGCGTCAGCTGGAAGCGCGCCTAAAGGGCGAGTTGCTGGAAGTGTTCTCGGTGGACAAGTTCCCGAAGATGACCGACTACGTCGTGCCGGCCGGTGTGCGCATCGCCGACAGCGCGCGCGTGCGACTGGGCGCCTACATCGGCGAAGGCACCACCGTCATGCACGAGGGCTTCGTCAACTTCAACGCCGGCACCCAGGGCCCGGGCATGATCGAAGGCCGGGTTTCGGCCGGTGTGTTCGTCGGCAAGGGCTCGGACCTGGGCGGCGGCTGCTCGACCATGGGCACCCTGTCCGGTGGTGGCAACATCGTGATCAAGGTCGGTGAAGGCTGCCTGATCGGCGCCAATGCCGGTATCGGCATCCCGTTGGGCGACCGCAACACCGTCGAAGCCGGCCTGTACATCACGGCGGGCACCAAGGTGGCCCTGCTCGACGAGCAGAACCAACTGGTCAAGACCTTGAAGGCGCGCGACCTGGCGGGCCAGCCCGACCTGCTGTTCCGTCGCAATTCGGTCACCGGCGCCGTGGAGTGCAAGAGCCACAAGTCGGCCATCGAACTCAACGAAGCGCTGCACGCTCACAACTAAGTGGCGATATCGGGCCCGGCATCTCTGCCGGGCCTCTTGCCCGGGGTCTTCGACCATGTTCCACGCCTCCCCCTGGCGCTCTGACTTCCCAGCCATCGCCGCCTTGCAACACCAGCAGCAGACCTACCTGGACAGCGCTGCCACCACGCAGAAACCACACGCCCTGATCGACGCCATCGGCCAGTACTACGCGCAGGGTGCGGCCAATGTGCATCGCGCGCAGCATCTGCCTGGCTCCTTGGCCACGCGTGCGTTCGAAGCCAGCCGCGAGAAGGTCGCGCAGTGGCTCAATGCAAGCAGTGCGGAGCAGATCGTTTTCACCCACGGTGCAACCAGTGCCCTGAACCTGCTGGCGTATGGCCTGGCCGAGCAGTTTCAGCCAGGCGATGAACTGGTGATCAGCGCCGCCGAGCACCACGCCAACCTGCTGCCCTGGCAGCAACTGGCCAAGCGTCGTGGCCTGTCGTTGCGGGTTCTGCCACTGGAAGCCAGCGGCGTGGTTGATCTGCAAGCGGCCGCACAGATCATCGGCCCACGTACTCGGGTATTGGCAGTGAGTCAGTTGTCCAATGTGTTCGGTGCGTGGCAACCGCTACCGGAGCTGCTGACCCTGGCTCGGGCTCAGGGTGCGATCACGGTGGTGGATGGCGCCCAGGGCGTGGTGCACGGACGCCATGATGTGGAACACATGCAGTGCGACTTCTATGTGTTTTCCAGCCACAAACTGTACGGCCCGGACGGCGTCGGCGTGTTGTATGGACGCCGCGAGGCGTTGCAGAAGCTCGCGCACTGGCAGTTCGGCGGCGAGATGGTGCACCAGGCCGACTACCAGAGCGCCAGCTTTCATCCCGCGCCCTTGGGCCATGAGGCAGGCACACCGCCTATCGCCAGCGTCATCGGCCTGGGCGCGACTCTGGATTACCTGAGCGGCCTGGATGCGCAGGCGGTCGCCGAACACGAGGCAGCCCTGCATGCACAACTGCTGGCAGGGTTGCGCGCGCGCAGTGGCGTTCAACTGCTCGGCGCACCGCAGGTGGCGTTGGCCAGCTTTGTCGTGGAGGGCGTGCACAACGCCGACCTGGCGCACCTGTTGACCGATCAGGGCATCGCCGTGCGGGCTGGACATCACTGCGCCATGCCGCTGATGAAGCACCTGGGTTTGTCGGGCGCCATTCGTGTTTCCCTTGGCCTGTACAACGACTCAGGGGATTTGCAGCGGTTTTTCGACGCGTTGGACAAGTCGCTGGAGATACTCGTATGACGATGAGTCCACAGGCGCAAGAAGCACTGGAGGTGTTCACCCAGGCCGCCGGGTGGGAGCAACGCGCGCGGTTGCTGATGCAGTGGGGCGAACGCCTGGAACCGCTGAGCGACGAGCAGAAAGTGGAGGCCAATCGCGTGCACGGCTGTGAGAGCGTGGTGTGGCTGGTGGCGGAGCGGCAGGGCGAGCACTGGCACTTCAAGGCGGCCAGCGATGCCCGAATGATCCGCGGCTTGCTGGCGCTGCTGCTGGTGCGGGTTCAGGGGCTCGATTCCCAAGCGTTGCGTGAGTTGAATCTTAACGCCTGGTTCGAGCAACTGGGCCTGGGCCGCCAGCTGTCACCTTCGCGCAGCAATGGGCTGAACGCGGTATTGAAGCGGATGAGCGAACTGGCGTGAACCTGTTGGTCGGGTGAGCAGCCCTTCCCTCAGACTCCCGCCTTGACCCGGTCCGCCGGCCGCCGCACTCCGGCGACGATCTTGTCGACCGCCTTGGTCGCCGCCACCATGCCGAAAGTCGCCGTCACCATCATCACGGCGCCAAAGCCCCCCGCGCAGTCCAGTTTCACCCCGTCACCGACGAAACTCTTCTGCAGACAAATGCTGCCATCGGCCTTGGGATAGCGCAGCTGCTCGGTGGAGAACACGCAGGGTACGCTGTAGTGACGGGTGACCGTGCGCGAAAAGCCATAGTCGCGACGCAGTGTCGAGCGCACCTTGGACGCCAGCGGATCGTTGAACGTCCGGTTCAGGTCGCACACTTGAATCAGGGTCGGATCGATCTGCCCGCCGGCGCCGCCCGTGGTGATGATCTGGATCTTGCGCCGCTTGCACCAGGCGATCAGCGCGGCCTTGGCATTCACGCTGTCGATGCAGTCGATCACGCAATCGATGTTCGGCGTGATGTATTCAGCCATGGTGTCGCGGGTGACGAAATCAGCCACCGCGTGCACGGTACAACCGGGGTTGATGCCGCGCAGCCGCTCGGCCATCACCTCGACCTTGGGCTTGCCCACGGTGCTGTCGAGCGCATGCAACTGACGGTTGGCGTTGCTGACGCAGACGTCGTCCAGGTCGAACAGCGAGATCTCGCCCACCCCGGTGCGGGCAATCGCTTCCGCCGCCCAGGAGCCGACGCCGCCCACACCCACGATGGCCACGTGCGCATCACGCAGGCGCTGCATGCCCTCCAGACCATACAGGCGGGCAATACCGGCGAAACGGGGATCTTCTGTACTCATGGGGCGGCACCTCAAAAAACCGGCGCGCAGTATACATCACAGCCTGATGCAGGAGCGGTCATGGGATGCGCCGCCCTTTTCGCGGCCAAGCACCGCTCCTACGGACGAGGGAAACCGTTAATATAGTGCACGACCGTCATTATCCGAGGTGAACCCCATGAGTTCGTCCACACCCCACACCGCCAAGCTCGATCGCATTCTGGCCGATACCCAGCGCGAGCGCGAAAGCGGCTACCGCGACAAGGCCCTGCGCATGTACCCCCATGTATGCGGCCGTTGCGCCCGCGAGTTCGCCGGCAAGCGCCTGAGCGAGCTGACCGTGCACCACCGCGACCATAACCACGACAACAACCCCCAGGACGGCTCCAACTGGGAACTGCTGTGCCTGTACTGCCACGACAACGAGCACTCGCGCTACACCGACCAGCAGTACTACGCCGAAGGCTCGACCAGCAGCCCGACCATCGCCAAGGCGACCCACAACCCCTTCGCGGCCCTGGCCGGATTGATGAAAAAAGACTGAGCGAGCACGTGGCCAACAAACGGTACAGCTGCATCGGGTTGTTCAACCCCAAATCCCCGGAAAACGTCGGCTCGGTGATGCGCGCCGCCGGTTGCTACGGGGTCAATTCGGTGTTCTACACCGGCAAGCGCTACGAGCGTGCGCGGGATTTCGTCACCGACACCAAGCGGGTTCACTACGACATCCCGCTCATCGGCATCGACGACCTGCAGAAGATCATCCCCCTGGGCTGCACGCCCGTGGCCGTGGAACTGGTCGACGGCGCACGCCCGCTGCCCGAGTACACCCACCCGGACCGTGCCATCTACATTTTCGGCCCCGAAGACGGCAGCCTCGACCAGAGCGTGCGCGACTGGTGCGAAGACACCATCTACATTCCCACCAGCGGCTGCATGAACCTGGCGGCCACGGTCAACGTCGTGCTCTACGATCGACTGGCCAAGGGCAACAACACGCGTTCCGGGCCCAAATTCAAATAAGCCGATGGAACAGCGTGACGATTTGGCAGTCAGCTTGTTATCACTGCCCTATCAGGAGATTCACCATGAGCGACAGCAAAACCGTGGACGTCATCAAATCCGTTACTCAGCCCGACTACCATAACGTCAAGGGTTGGGAACGTGCCGGCTCGCTGCTGGTAGGCGTCGTCACGATCGGCAAGGGTCTGCGCCGCGGCGGGATCTTCGGCCTGATCCAGGTGGCCATCGGCGGCGCCGCCCTGGCACGCGGTTGGAGCGGTCACTGCGCAGCCAAGTCGCTGGCCGAAAAAGGTCGTAGCGATCTGGAAGAGATCCGCAGCAAGATCGAGCGCGCTGGCGAAGACCTGCTGAATCTGAAGAAGAATGCCGATTCGGCCACCGACACGGCGACCGTGACCGGTGAAGATCCGGCTGTGACCCCCAAGGTCTAAGCGTCCGGTATCAGGCGCATCCCTGCACGCTGCGGGGATGCGTTTCACCCGCGTGAATCGACCCTCGCCAAACGAGCCCTGCGCTCGATCAGCCCGCCCGAAAAATCAGATAGTCTTCCCAGTCGTCTTCATCGACATCTTTCTCGCTGACCATTTTTCCAGACTGCGAAATACGCTGTTTGTGCACCTGTTCGCGATCACCACAGACCAGATGATGCCACAGCGGCAAGTCCTGCCCCTGGCTGACCAGGCGGTAGCCGCAGGTAGGCGGCAGCCACTTGAACTGGTCGGCCTGGCCCGGCGTCAGCTGGATACAGTCAGGCACTTCGAGCTTGCGCCTTGGGTAATCGCTGCACTGGCAGGTCTTGAGGTCCAGCATCTTGCACGCCACGCGGGTGTAGTAGACGCTCTCGTCGTCTTCGTCCTCGAGCTTCTGCAGACAGCACAGGCCGCACCCGTCGCACAGCGACTCCCACTCGACCTGATCGAGTTGGTCGAGCGTCTTGCGCATCCAGAAGGGTTCGACGATGGCGGCCATGTTACCGAGTGTCCTGTACGAAATTGACGGTTCAGGCATGGGCGGTACCTGAAAGGGCCGCCAGTCTAGTGCGCTGCGGCGCGCGGGCCAAGCCTTGGCGACTATCGGTCAAGCTTCACTTGTCAGGCGCGATCGATTCGCAGTAGGTTTTGCCCCTGTCATCCATCACTCTCTCATTCAGGAATGCCATGAGCGCCAATCCCCGCATCGCCGACTACGCCATCCACGAGCAATTCATCAATCGCTGGTCGCCCCGTGCGTTCGAGCCGGTCGAGATCGAACAGGACACCCTGCTCAGCTTCTTCGAAGCCGCTCGCTGGGCCGCTTCGGCCTACAACTCGCAACCTTGGCGCTTTCTCTACGCGCGCCGTGGCACGCCGAACTGGGAGCGTTACCTGGGCCTGCTCAATGAATTCAACCGCTCCTGGGCGCAGCATTCGTCGGCGATCGTGATCATCGCCTCGAAGACCACCTTCACCGCACCCGGCGCGACCGAGGAATCGCCCGCGCTGTGGCACACCTTCGACACCGGTTCGGCTTGGGCTCACCTGGCGCTGCAAGCCAGCATCAGCGGCTGGCACACCCACGGCATGGCCGGTTTCGACCAGGACAAGACCCGTGAAGAGCTGAAAGTCCCCGCCGAATACGCGCTGCACGCCGCCGTGGCCATCGGCAAGCTGGGCGACAAGGCCACCCTGGCCGAATACCTGCAAGGCCGCGAGCTGCCGAGCCCGCGTCTGCCTCTGAGCCAACTGGTGGCCGAAGGCGACTTCACGCTGTGATCCGAAGGGTCGGCGCGCCATCCGCCGCCGACCCTGCTTCCCCATCTTCGCAACTCAATAGCCGCGAGCGAAATCCACTTCGCCGCGTTGCGGCTTGCCGTCCTGCCACGCCTGCAGGTTCTCGACGAACAGCTCAACCATGGCCGACGGCGAGGTCGGTGCTGCGCTGTGGCCGGTGAGCAGCAAGCCCCACGCGGTCCAGAAGGGATGCTTGACCGGCAACGGCTCCTGCCGACAGACGTCGATGACCGCACCGGCCAGGTGCCCTTCCTTGAGCGCTTCCACCAGATCCGCGTCCACCACCGCCACGCCGCGTCCGGCGTTGATGAACAGTGCTTCGGGCTTGAAACGCTTGAACATCGCCGCATCGAACAGATCGTGGGTCTGCGGGGTGTCGGGCAGCAGATTGATGACATAGTCGGCCTGCGCCACCAGTCGCCCGAGCTCGGCGAGCGGCGCCACTTCGGCGAAAGGCGCCAGCGTTCTTGCACTGCTCGCGACCCCATTGAGGGCGACACCGAAGGGTTGCAGGAAACTCGCCACCGCCTGGCCAATCTCGCCGACACCGACGATCAGCACGCTACGCCCGGCCAGGCTCGAGCCGGGACGCGGATCCCATTTGCGCTCGACCTGGCTGACCAGTCGCGCCAGCACCTCGCGTTCATGGCCGAGCATGTACGTCAGCATGTACTCGGCCATGACCTGACCGAAAATACCCACCGCACGGGTCAGGCGATAGCCGCGCGGCAAGCCTTCCTTCAATAGCGGCGTAATCCCCGCCCAGGTCGACTGCGCCCATTGCGGGGTCGCGCCGGTGCGCAACAGGTTGACGAACAGGTCCGGCTGGCCGAGCCACACCGGGCAGTCTGCCGCCAACCTCGCCAGTTCGGCCGGATCGCCGCTGGTCTGTACATTCAAATGAGGAGCAGCTGCGCCGAGCAACCTGGCGTAAACGGCGTAATCGTGTTCGGCGATCAGAACGCGGGTCATTGCGAAACCTTGGTCAAGACAGCTGGCCGACCCTGTTTCAGCAGGGCGGCAGCAGATAGGGATGATCAGATGGGGTCGTTGCGGCGCAGCAGTTCTTCGGGAAGATGCTCGATGTACTCGTCTTCGGCGGGCGGCATCTGCAGGTGGTAGCCCTGGGTGTCCAGGTGTTCCAGCACCAGATTGATATCTTCACGCGCCAGGGCGCGCTCGGGGCTCAATACCAGGTCGAAGGCGTGCACCGGCTTGCCGAACACCCCCAGCAGGCCTTCGGGCACGCGCTCCAACGCGTCGCTCTTGAGCACATAGAGGTACATTTCGTTCTTGCGCGGGCTGCGATAGATCGAGCAGATGCGTTTCATGACGGGTCTCCAGCGTTGGCCAGGCTGTCGAGCAGGGCCTGCCCCATGCGCTCGCGTCGCCATCCACGCAGCGAATCGGGCAATTGATAAGGGCCATCGGGGTAGCCGGTCTTGAGCAAGGCCTCAAGGGTTTTCTTGCGCAGCATCAGCTCGGGTGCCATGTTCAGGCGCTCCGCTTCGCGTTGGCCGATGGCGCGCAGTTGCTTGAGCACGGCCGAGCTTTCGATGGGCAAAGGCTCGGGCAGCGCCGCCGGCCACTGCTCAGGCGGAACGCTGGCACCGGTCTTGATCAACTCCAGAATCTGCTCGCCATCCTGGCGGACGGTACGCGGATGCATGTCTTCGATCTTGGCCAGGGTCTGCAGGTTGTCCGGTTGCAGCTTGGCCAATGGCCACAGCGACTGCTCACGCACGATGCGGTTGCGTGGCAGGTTGCGCGCACGGGCCTCGCGCTCGCGCCAGGCGCATAACTCGCGCAGCACCGCCAACTGTGCGCGCGACAACTTCCACGCCAGCTTGGCGTCACGGTACAGCTCGTCGGGGTTCACTTCGCGGCGCAGCTGGGCAACCAGTTCCGCGCCGTCTTCAAGGACCCAGGCGTACTTGTTCTCGGACAACTGCGGACGCAGCTTCTCGAATACTTCGGCCAGGTGCACGGCATCTTCGGCGGCATAGCTGACCTGGGTATCGGACAACGGTCGCTGCAGCCAATCCGAACGGGTCTCGCCCTTGGGCAGCTCGATGCCCAGCACTTCCTGAACCAGGCGCGAGTAACCCATGGAGAAACCAAGGTTGAGGTAGGCCGCCGCCAATTGGGTGTCGAACAGCGGGGCCGGCAGGCTGCCGGTCAGGCGCAACAAAACTTCCAGGTCTTCGCTGCAGGCGTGCAGCACCTTGATCACCGCAGGGTTTTCCAGCAGTTGAGTCAGCGGTTGCCATTGGGTGATCGACAAGGGGTCGATCAGAAAAGCGCTGGCGCCGTCGCCGATCTGCAGCAGTCCGGCGATCGGGTAGAAGGTGTCGACCCGCATGAATTCGGTGTCGAGGGCGACGTACGGCAGGCGCTGCCAGTGGGCGCAATGCTCAGCCAGGCTGGCATCGTCGCGAATCCAGTGAATATCGATGGCCACAAGCCTCTCCCACGAATAATGGCGCGCAGTATATATCGGCCCTGCTTCCACGGGGACATCCATCCGTGCCTGCGGTCGCCAATCCTGAGAGTACCTGTTGCGGGCACATGCATTGAACGATCCGCCCCTCGTTGTGGGTCGAACCTAGGCATGGGGTCGTTTTCGATGGCCCGCCATTCTATCCACACTGACCAGAGGTGTTGAGATGCCGGTAAAACACAACCTGTTCGCTGACCTGAAACTGAGCAAGGAAGAGGTCGAAACCCGCGCCAAGAGCGATGATCGACTCAGCCAGCTACTCACCGAATACCACGTCAGCGACGCCGACGTGGTCAAGGCCGAAGACCGCGCCGCGCCGGACGACGAGGTCAAGAAGCTCAAGGAAAAACGTCTGCTGATCAAGGACAAGATCGTCCAGCAGCTGGGCTAGTGCGAGCATGGGAGGCGGCGCAGGCGCGCCGCTTCCACAGTCCTCACAGCGCCGAGGATTCGCGCTTCAGGTCCGCATGGCGAAACGGTTTGGTCGCCCCGGACAAGGATGTGGCCACCTGATCGAGCCAATGCTCGGCGGTAAATTTTGGCGCACTGGCAGCGAGCACGATCAGCATCAACCCAGGCACCAGCGCAGCCAGCCCGAGACGCCGCAGGTTCCAACGTTCCAACACCAGAAGAAACGCGAACGCGGCACTCCCGCCGATCACCGCACCCATGATGGCCTCCGCCATCGGGTGGATCACATTGCCCACCAGCGTTGCCGCGAACCAGACCCCAAAGCCAAGACCCGCCAGCGCCGCTGGCCATCGCATCCGTCGGTGGATCTGCCGCGCGAGCACACTCGCCAGCACCGGCATCATCAAACACGCATTCATCGCATGGCCACTGAACACGGCAATGTTCAACGACGGCAGGCCGATGCCCCAGCCCTTGAACAGAATCTTGCTGGCGCCGACCAGGGCGTAGGCGCACAGCACCGTCAGCAACCACACGGCACATGCGGCGCGGGCGCAGCTGAACCACAACCAACCGGCAATCACCAGCGCAATGGGGAACATCACGGTGATAGCACCGTACTCCAACAACATGCATCACTCCTTCACAATCGAACCAACTGCGCCGGTCGTGTAGATCCGGCGCGACATCAAGGCGTCTTGTTGAGCGTTATACGCGAGATATCGTGGACCGCGATGTACTTCTTGGCATTCTTCGACACACGCACGCATCCAAACACCAGCACGTAGGCACCGGCCAGGTCCTCGAGGTCGTGAATGGGAAAGCGCTGGGTGAAATCATCGGCCAGCGAACTGTCGACCACCACGCTCAAGTCCTGCCGCCCGCCGGTGTTGAGCCACAGGCTCGGCGGCTGATCGCCCGACTGCGCCGCATCGGAGATCAAGCCCCAATAACCGCGCATGCGCTCCAGCTCATCACACTCGGCATGGGCGAACGGCACGAAGAAATCGCGGACCTTGAACAGCCCGCTTTCCACCGAGATCAACTGCTCCGAACGACGAAAGTCCTCACTCAGGATCAGGTTCTTCAGCAACGTGCTCAAGCGCCGATGACGGGTCTGGGTTCTTTGTGCGGCATGCCCGCCACTCTGCCGGCCTGCGCCATAGGTGGCCTCTGCGCCCTCCTCCACGGCGTGATGATGCAACGGTGCGCCAAAGGCAAAGTCCACCTCGATGCGTTCGCCCCGGTTGACCACATCGTCCTGCTCCAGCGTGTCACCGCGGTACGACGCACTCTGCGGCCCGCCCATGTCGCAGAACTCGGCATGGGGCCGGGCACCGAAGCAGGAGGCCTGTCCACTGCGCGCCGCCTTGCGATAGAACCCTGGCCCCATGCAACGCGGACACAACAGATTGCGCCGCATGACACCAATGCACTTGGGGCTCAGCGCCTCGAATCCGGCGATGTCGTAAACGGTGTTGTTGATGGTGCACAAGGCGACGTCCATGCAGCTCTCCGGCTCGGGTCTCAGGTAGGGATGCGGGAGGTTGGCAGTGGACGGGGTGGGATGATAGGCGAAGGGGGGATTTTCAGATTTTTCTTACAGGGTTTCTGCTGCGCAGCTTTTTTGGCGAAAGCACGGGTTAGCGAGCCGGAACGCAACGGCTCACTTTGCCCATAGATACGGGGGGGCAGACACTCGGGCCGGAGGTTTGCCAGGTCGTTTTTCAGGCCTTGGCAATTTCTGGCGTCAGCAGCCATTCGGCACTGTCATTCCAGACGTTCATGCGGACTATCTTGCCATTACGCACCTCGAATCGATCCAGGTAACGGTTGCCCGAGAAACTGCGGCCATCAGCCCATTCGCCATAAAGCGTTCCGTTTGAATACACCACGGTGTGATCACCACGGTCCATCCAGTCGAAATTACCCATGGCTTTCTTGACCCACGCGTAACGTGAACCGTTGAACGCAGTGATTGCCCGGGGATCGGGCATCACCCGTCCGCCGGTAAAGGTGATCTGCACATCCTCACTCATGAACGTCGCGGCGCGGACCGGATCCGGAGCCATCGAGGCTTCGAGGAAACTGCTAACAATCTGTACGTCTTTGTTCATCTCGATCATCGTCATAACTCCTGAATCAAGGTAAGTCCGCTGATGGCGGATGCATCCGCTTGGTGCGAAACGCTTTATTTTGGCGCGCAGACCGCGGTATTCACGGACATATCAGCCATTTTTGTGGATCCAGCGACTGGCATCCTACTTGCTAGCAATAAATATGCAAATGCTAGCAATCAGGAGAGTAAACCATGGCCACCTGGCTTCCAAACCTGCAACGTCTGCTGTTCCCCGTGGCTGCGGCAGCCACGCTCAACCTGGCGATGATCCAAGGCGCGCAAGCGGTCGAACCGCCGATCAAAGTCGGTTTGGTAGCCGCCCTTTCGGGCCAATCGGCCAAGTCCGGGGAAGCCCTGACCCGCGGCCTCACCATGGCCATCAATGAGGTCAATGCCAGCGGCGGCGTGCTTGGCCGTCAGTTGGAGCTGGTGCGTCGAGATGATGAAAGCAACCCGTCCAAGGGGATGCTCGCCGCGCGCGAACTGGTCCAGCGCGAGAAGGTCACCGTGCTGTTCGGCGGCTTGGACACGCCGGTCTCTCTGGCTATCGTGCCGCTGGCCAATCAGCTGAAAGTACCGTTCATGGGCATCTGGGCCGCGGGTACGAAAATCACCGAAAACGGTGCGGCAGACAACTACGTGTTCCGGGTCTCTGCCGTCGATGAGCTGGTGGACGAGGCCCTGGTGCAATACGGGGTCGACAACGGCATGAAAAAGCCGGGCATGATCCTCATCAATAATCCCTGGGGGGAATCCAACGAGGCAGGTTTCAAGCGCGCCCTGGAAAAACGCAGCCTGGCCAATGCCGGTGTCGAGCGCATTCAGGACAGCGACCTGGACGTGGTTCCGCAACTGACTCGCCTGAAAAACGCCGGTGCGGACACTCTGCTGATGGTGGGCAACGTGGGTCCTTCGGCACAGGTGGTCAAATCCCTGGACCGCATGGGCTGGGACGTGCCTGTGGTTTCTCACTGGGGGCCGGCGGGTGGTCGTTTCGGCGAACTGGCGGGGCCGAACGCGTCCAAGGTCCATTTCATTCAGACCTACGTGTTCACGGAACACAACGGTGCCAAGGGCGATGCATTGCTGGCCGCATTGAAGACGGCCTACCCGCAGATCAAGACCGTGGCCGACGTCACCCCGGCAGTCGGCATCGCCAATGCGTACGACGCGCTGCATCTCGCCGCTCAAGCCATCGAAAAGGCCGGCACCACGCAGGGCCCTGCCGTGCGCGACGGTTTCTACGCAGTCACGGACTATGACGGCTTGATCAAGCACTACAAGCAGCCGTTCAGCCCATCCAAGCATGATGCCCTGGGCCCTGACGACTATATCTTCACCCACTTCGTCAACGACCAGATCGTACCGCTCAAGCCTCAGGAGTAAGCGATGTTCACCGCCGCCGTTATCACCGGGCTCGGCCTGGGCAGCATGTACGCTTTGTTGGCATTGGGTTTTCACCTCACCTACGTCGTATCGCGCACCGTCAACTTTGCCCAGGGCAGCGCCATGATGGTGGGTGCGGTGCTCGGCTACTTGTTTTGCATCAACTGGGGCTGGCCATTGTGGCTGGGCGTGCCACTGACACTGATCCTCTGTGCCTTGTATGGCTTGGTGATCGAGCGCTACCTGGTGCGGCCCTTCCACAGCCGTGGTTCGCAGGCCTGGCTGATGGCAACGGTGGCGGGCGGGATTCTGGTGGACAACCTTGCGCTGTTTACCTTCGGCAAGGAACCTCGGCAGTTCGAGAGCCGCTTGGTGAACCTGAATGTCGAGCTGTTCGGCAGCCATATCAGCGCTCTGCAGCTGTTGATTCCACTGGCAGGCGCGGCTGTCGCCCTGGCGCTGTACCTGGTACGGCGTTACACCCGACTGGGCAAGGTATTGGAAGCCTGCGTGCAAAATCCGCGCGCCGCGATGCTGATGGGCATCAACGTCAATCGTGTGGTCGCCATCGCCTTTGCGCTGTCGACCGTCTTCGCGGCGGTGGCGGGCCTGTTGATTGCGCCACTGTTCAGCGTCAACGCGGAAATGGGCATGTTGTTCGGATTGAAAGCCTTTGCGGTGGCGATTCTCGGTGGCATCGGCAGCGCGGGCGGTGTGTTCGCCGCCGGATTGCTGTTCGGCCTGGCCGAGGCGTTGATCACCCTGTACTTCGGCTCGGCATTCACCCAGATATTCACGTTTGCGCTGGTCATTCTGGCGCTGGCGATTCGGCCTAACGGCCTGTTCGGCAGCCGGGTATTGGTGAAAGTATGAACAACCTCAAAACCCTGGTCGCTCCAGCGTTCATCGCCTTGCTCGCTGTGGTCTGCGGCGTCATGGCGTTCGCGCTCGACAGCTACTCGTTACTGGTTTTCACCCTCTGCGCCCTGGCGGCAGTGGTCGGCGTCGGCCTCAATATCCTGATTGGCCTGAGCGGACAGATTTCTTTCGGACATATCGCGTTCTACGCGATAGGCGCCTATGTATCGGCACTCTTGAGCATGGCCGGATGGACGCTGTGGCTGGCCCTGCCAATGGCCGGTGCGGTGGCGGGTCTGATTGGCGCGCTGCTGGCGATCCCCGCGCTTCGGGTCAGCGGCCCTTACCTGGCGATGATCACCATCGCCTTTGCGTTCGTGGTGCATCACGGCTTGATCGAATGGCGGGACGTGACCGGAGGCTCCAACGGCTTGATGGGTATCCCGTTACCGGAGTTCGCCGGCCTGGATCCGGCGATCCTGCTCGCCCTGCTGGCCGCCGCGCTGATGATCGGCGCGCTGCTGTTCTATCGACGCCTGAGCCAGAGCGGCTGGGGCAAGGCCATGCGTGCGGTGAAAACCTCGGAAATCGCGGCACGCTCGCTGGGCTTCAATCCGGTGATCAGCAAGACCCTGGCGTTCGCATTGTCCGCGGCCCTGACCGGGCTGGCAGGCGGTTTGCTCGCGCCATTGCTGATGTTCATCAACCCGGAATCCTTTCCCTTCTCCCAATCCATCCTGTTCGTTCTGGCCGTGATCGTGGGCGGCAGTGGCATGCTGTTCGGGCCGCTGATCGGCGCAGTGTTGATCGTGCTGGTCCCGGAACTGCTCTCGGATTTTGCCGAATACCGGCTGTTGATCTTCTCCCTGCTCCTGCTCATCGTGTTGTGGATCGCGCCCAACGGACTGCTGGGCGCCCTTGCCCGACGCCTGATCAAACCGGTGCGCTTGCTGCCGCCGACGTCCATCGATCAAGCACGCATGGCCGCGCATCTACGCAGCCGTGGCCCGTCCTCGGGGTTGCGGGTTTCCGATATCGGCATTCGCTTCGGTGGTGTGCAGGCCGCGCAACACGTCAGCCTGCAGGCACCCGCTGGCAGTATCACCAGCATCATCGGCCCCAACGGCGCGGGCAAAACCACCGTTCTGAATATGATCAGTGGATTCTACGCACCAGACAGCGGCCAGATCGAATTGCAGCAACCGCTGGCCGGCCTACCCGCCTGGAAAACCGCCAGGGCCGGCATCGCCCGTACTTACCAGACCACCTTGCTGTTCGGCGAAATGTCCGTACTCGACAACCTGCTGGTGGCAATGCAGATGGGACGCCTGGGTCTGCCATTCAGCCGCGCCCTGGACACACAACGCAGCCTGGCGCTGGATCTGCTGGCATTGGTGGGCTACCGCGGCGAGGTGAATATTCCCGCCGAAGATTTGCCTCACGTAGACCGTCGTTTGGTGGAAATAGCCCGGGCGCTGGCGACCGCACCGGCGGTATTGCTGCTGGATGAACCTGCGGCAGGCCTCAGTCGTCGCGACACCGACGATCTGGCGACACTGCTGCGCAAGCTGGCGGACTTCGGCCTCACGGTCATTCTGGTCGAGCACGACATGACGCTGGTCATGTCGGTGTCCGAGCATTTACTGGTGCTTGACGCTGGCAAGCCGATCGCCTCGGGGCCGCCGTCTGAAATACGCCAGAATCCGCAAGTGATCGCGGCCTATCTGGGCGGCACCGACTATCAGGCCACCGCGCGTGCACAACCATGGGCCGGTAGCCGCGATGCGCGTCTGTACGTCAAGGATCTGGTCATTGACTACGGCGCGTCCGCCGTAGTCAACAAGGTCAATCTGCTGGTCAATCCTGGCGAGCTGGTGGCCATTCTCGGCGCGAACGGCGCTGGCAAATCGAGCATTCTGCAATGCCTGGCCGGCCTGCATCGCGCCAGCAGCGGCAGCATCCTGCTCGACAACGAAAATATCGAACAGACCAGCGCCAGCCTGATTGCCGCACAGGGCCTGGCACTGGTGCCCGAAGGCCGTCAGGTCTTCCCTTACCTGAGCGTGCGCGACAATTTGCTACTGGGCGGTTACTCACGCCGCGAAGCCTTCGATACCGACGCTGAAATCGAGGCCATCCTCAAGCGCTTCCCTCGCCTGCGCGATCGCATCGACAACCCGGCCGGCCTGCTGTCCGGTGGTGAACAGCAAATGGTCGCCGTGGGTCGCGGCCTGATGGCGAAGCCGAAAATCCTGTTGCTCGACGAACCCTCCCTGGGCCTGTCGCCCGCCATGATCGGCGAGCTTTACGACGCGCTGGCTGCCCTGCGTGACGAGGGCGTGACCATTCTGCTGGTGGACCAGATGGCCAACCTGGCGCTGCAAGTGGCAGATCGTGCGTATGTGCTGGAAACCGGGACCATCGTGAAAACCGGCAGCGCCGCTCAATTACGCGAAGACAAAGACCTGGCTGCGGCCTACCTGGGCGAAGGTGTCAGTGCATGAAGGCGATGAAGATCATCAATGTGCGGCTTGGCGCCGATAACCACCTGAGCGAACTGCAGGTCGAGAACGGCTATTTCGTCGAAGCCTTGAGCGCTGACGCAAGCCCGCGGGAAACCCTCGATTTGCATGGGCAGCTCGTCATGCCCGGCCTGATCGAAACCCACATTCACTTGGACAAAGCCTGCATCATGCAGCGATGCCATCTTCAGGAAGGTACGCTGGCGGAAGCGGTGGCCCAAACCCGAGCGGCCAAAGCCGGGTTTACCGAAGACGATGTGTATAGGCGCGGCGCGCAGGTGCTGGACAAGGCCATCGTGCAAGGCACCACGCACATGCGCACTCATGTGGAGCTTGATCCGCAGATCGGCTTGACCGGTTTCCATGCCATTCGCCGTTTGCAGGCCGACTATGCATGGGCGATCACCCTGGAACTGTGTGTGTTTCCGCAGGAAGGAATGCTCAACAACCCAGGGACCGAGGCACTGTTGTGCCAGGCGCTGGAAAGCGGTGCAACGGTCCTGGGTGGGTGCCCGTATATGGACAGCGACCCGCTGGGGCAGATCCAGCGGCTATTCGAACTGGCCACACGCTACGACTGCGACCTGGACCTGCATCTGGATTTCGATTTGAACCCCGAAGGCCTGACCGTCATGGAAGTCGCGCGCTGCACTCGGCTGCATGGTTGGGGCGGACGCGTGACCATCGGCCATGTGACCAAGCTGTCCGCCTTGCCCCAGGAGTCACTGACGGTGCTCGCACTGGAGCTGGCCGAAGCGGGCGTTCAGGTGACCTGCCTGCCCAGCACCGACCTGTTCCTGATGGGTCGCGACGTGTTCCACAACAAACCTCGGGGGCTGGCACCGCTGGCGCATCTGCACGCCTGCGGCGTGACGTGTTCGGTGTCCACCAACAATGTCGGCAACCCCTTTACGCCCTATGGCGATGCTTCGCTGGTGCGTCAGGCCAACCTTTTCGCCAACGTCAGCCAGATGGGCACAGTGCCGCAATTGCTGCAGTGCCTGGCCTGGGTATCCAGCGAATCGGCACGCCTGCTCAGGCTGAAACATTACGGCCTGCTACCGGGCTGCCGCGCCGACTTCATCGTGTTCGACGCGCCGTCGCCCGCAGCGGTGATCGCCGAGATAAGCGCCCCAGTGATGGGCTTCAAGGGTGGCAGGCAAACATTCAGTCGACCGGTCGGGACGTTGCTGAGGCCATGATTGAACGGGCAAGCCTGCTCGTCAGCCACTCAGCGCCTGCTTGAGGTTGAACTCCTCCAAGGCTCGCTCTTCCAGCGCCAACTGCCCTTCCAGTTCGTCCAGGTGCTCCAGCATGACCCGTACGGCCCCCGCGTTATCGCCCTGTTCCAGCGCGGTGATGATCTGCTGATGTTCGTCCGACGCGCATGACGGCACATCGTTACGCTGGTACAGCGCCACGATCAATGAGCTGCGCACCATCAGATTGCCCAGGATATCGCTGAGCACGACGTTTCCACTGATCTCGCCGAGCATGAGGTGAAATTCACTCAGCTCGCGAACGATGGCGCGTCGATCGGTATCGCTGGTGGCTTTGCGCTCGTTGTTCATATGGCTGGCAATGCGCTGGCGGTGCTTGCGCATCAAGGCCGGGGTAATGGCCTCGACGATCGCCCGTTCGATGGCGCGACGGGCGCTGAAGATATCCCGCGCTTCCTTGGCGGTGGGCTGGGCCACCATGGCGCCCCGATTGGCTTCGATGGTCACTACTTTCTGCATCGCCAACCGCTGCAGGGCGACTTGCACATGGTTGCGGTTGGCCTGCAAGGTTTCGACGATGTGGGCTTCGACCAACCGAGTGCCAGGCGGCAGGCGATGGTGGGCAATAGCCTTGAACAGCGCATCGACGATACGCTGCACCTCAAGCTGTTTGGCAGTGACGGTACTCAACCCCATCGTTTCCTCTGTTGTCTAGAAAGCCTCATGCCTATACACGAGATGGCTAGTATCCGGCAAATACCCGTTCAACCTTCAGTCTGCCTGACCAAGTGCCGTACCCTCGCCTCGCGGATCATGCATGGCACTGCGCCGCCCCTGGGCATCGATGGCGATGATACCGGCATGGCCCGTCATTGGGCTCTGCGCCGGTATGATTTCCACCCCATGACCCAGCGCCGCCAGGCCTTCGATGCTCGCGGCGCTCATGTCGCCTTCGAGTTTGAGGTTGTCGGTGCTGTCGAAAAAACTGCGGCCCAGCAAAAAGCGGGGGAAGCCCAAGGCCTGATCGATAGGCTGCTGATAGTCGATGAGCTGCGTCGCCAGGACCATCTGCGTCTGCGGTTGACCATCGCCTCCCTGAGTGCCGAAGAACCAGCGGCGACCATCGTCGGCCAGGTAACAGGATGGGTTGAGCGTGTGCGCGGGACGCTTGCCGGGGGCCCAGCCATTGACGTGTTCGGGATTGGCGTTGAAACCCGCAGCACGGTTCTGCCACAGCACCCCGGTGTCGCCCAGAATACAGCCCGAGCCGAAGTCGTGAAACAGGCTCTGGATGAGGCAGGCCGTCCGGCCCTGGGCATCGGTCGCAGCCATCCAGACCGTATCGGCCGGGCGTCCCGGCTCGTTCCACGGCGCTGCACGCTGGTCGTCGATGGCATCGGCATACCCCTGAACGTGCCGCTCATCGAGACTGGCGGCGAAATCCCAAGCGGTGCTCAGCGGATCGCACAATTGCGCGTTGCGGCGCAGCAGACCTTGTTTGATGGCTTCGACCAGATAGTGGTAGTAAAGCGCGCTGCCATTGCCGACCTGCGCGAGTGGCTTATGCTGCAGTGCGGCCATGGCTTGCAGGGTGTATAGACCCTGGCACGGCGGTGCGACATTGTAGAGTCGGCCCTGCCGGTAAGGCACCGAAACAGGGGCCACCAGCGGTGCGTGCGTGGCCGCCAGGTCGGCCTGGGTCAAGCCACAACCGAGCCGATCGAACGCCGCCCCGAACGCGTGAGCCAACTCGCCCTGATAGAAATCCTCGACACCGTACCTGGCCAGATGCCGCAGGGTGTTGGCAAGCGCCGGCTGACGCAGCGTATCGCCTGCGCGCAACCAGCGCCCATCGGTCTTGCAGACACCGTGCAGGTCCGGCAACTGCTCGATGAGTGGCTGCCGCAGTGTCTGCCAAAACAGCTGGGACTGTGAAACAGGCGTGCCCGCCTCCGCCACGCTTGCGGCGTCCTGCAACAGGTCGGCCCAACCCAAATGGGAGCCCCACTCCTGCCGGCTGATAGTCGCCGCCGTCTGCCAACTCGCCAGCGCACCCGCCGTGGTGGCGACCGACGATGGACCTCTCAAACCGATGACTCCGCCGTCGGGCAACCGCTGCCCGGCCTGCCCGATCCCCACGATGGTGCGGACCCGGGTGTCGTGGATCATCCAGAGGGCATCCCCACCCAGGCCGGTCATGTGCGGGAACACCACGGCCAGCATGGCACTGGCTGCCAGCATGGCATCAATGGCCGTGCCACCCGCATCGAGGATCTGCATCCCTGCGGCACTGGCTTGGGCGTGAGGCGTGCAGATCACAGCATGAGAAGAGGTAGCGATCATGATTCGAGGCCCTGACTTTGCTAGCTATCTATGAATTTATTGTTAGCAGAGCAATAAGTGTGCCGCGCTTTTTCCGGGGGGCTGGTGAGGCTTGGGGACACGAATAGCAGGGACTGGATCATTCAGCTCTGGAAATCGTAAGCGCTCCATAAATCCCATCAGACCCGGGATGAATAGCGCGCTTAACCAGGCGATACCGGCGAGCAGTTTCATGGCCACAGCGCTTCATACTTTTTCCTACGAAGGGTTGGTGTCCAGTTTGGCAAAGGCCAGTGCAAGTGAGGTTTCGTATAACTATTGTAATCCAGTCGGGTAGGCGTTTTTCTCGTGACACACTCGAAAGAAAACACCACCTAAGGTGGATTATGAACCGACGGCAAGCTCCACGTGCCGCCTCAGGTTATTCATAACTCCATCGCGTAAGCGCACTCTGCCTTAGAAACTTGAAAGTCGATTCTTCAGAAAACTACGATAGTATCATTTTCCGCCCCAAGCTCTGAGCATCCATTCAGACCAGTATCAGCCGTTTCACCATAGGGACACACGCCAACTGAAGCCCCGAAGGAGAATGGTAAATCGCAGTTTCCTCACCAGTGAAACCATAACGTCGGTAAAAGTCAGCTGCATTCAAAGTAGCATCTAGCTTGACTTCTTTCAGGCCCAAATTTCGTGCCAGACATTCGAGATGATCCAAAACCTTCCTACCGATACCTCGATGCACATAGCCAGGATGCACAAAGATCGCGCCGATTTCACCGTTCTCAAAGTCAAGCATTCCAGTCGCCACAGGCTCTCCCTCAATACAGCCTAGATAGAAATGCTTTTCCATCAGGGAGTAATATCCATCCTCTGCCGCACCGGCCGTCCAAGCCAATAGCTGCGCCTCGGAATAGGCTCCAATGCATTGATGCCGGATCGCTAGAAGACGAATGGTGAATGCTGTCTGGGAATCACTGTGGTTGGCGCGTCTAATCTCGAACATTTCACTCTCCGTTAACCTTGTTCGGACGGAGAACTAAAAAGCCCCGTCCATCTCTGGCGGGGCTTGGGGTCATACGTCAAATGCTAAGCACGTATGGCCTCATGGCCCGCCAGCGGCGGTCATGGAGGGATACATCATGTTCATTTGGCGTATGTAGATCATGGGCAAATAGTGCTGTGGATGGCCGGGCTAGTCAATCTCAAATCAGCGTCACGTAACCTACGTGCAGGCCCTGAGGGTTAGTGCAGGGTAGCGACGAGGTCGTTTTGTGTCACCCCAGGCATCGATCTGAGCCGGGCAAGCTGGAGGTGTTTATTAGGAGGTGCATCAAGATCTAGTGATCTACAAACTTTCATCATCCTAATAGCAATAACACCAACCGCTAAGAAGAGAAGGTCAGCGTCTACCGCTAATCATTTAAACCGACGGACACCGCAGCCCCTTGCATAGAAAAAGCGCAAGCAAAAAAAATCTACGGCCTTCCGACAGCGATAACTGGCGAAATAACGCCGTCGATGACTGGAACATTACCGCAAGTAAAACCTTAGCCACCTGCTGGGCGAGTCTCACTGAGTATCAAGTGCGATATTGAAGGACTAGTGTTGCAGGTTGCCTTCTATGCTGGCAATAAATGCAGCAGCGGTTATGGCGCCCTATAAATCGATAGCTCAACTGATGATCCGAGTACGATTGAGAACATCGAGAAACTGCGCGCTCGCGTCAGTATAGATCTGGAGATGCTTACCCAGATACTGCCTTACTTTACACAACTCATCAGAAAAGTTGTTACTGCTATTCTCTAGACTTAAATCAGTGAGCAGCCCTAGGCTTGAAATCATCTGATCACGCTGCTGCTGAGCGCCGGCGTTATATTTTTGGATATCCCAATACGTCTCAGGCGAATTCCGGAGAACCCTAGCAACCATACTCAACATAGCTTTCATAGGCGGAGGGGACAGAGCGTTCAATGTTTCTATGTCAAATCCTGATCGCTGCAGTGCTAAAGCAAAGGCTAGAATCGCAGCATGAGGCAGGCTTTGGCATACAGCCATTAGTTCGTCATGCTCAGCAGGCGCCACCTTGGCAACCTCCATTTCATTGTGCGAAAGTATTGTCTCAAGTAACTCTCCTGCCTTGCTCTGACGGTACTCGCACACCGCTACACTCCGACCACGGCAGTCAAGATCTGGGGAGAACATAAAATTTACTCCTACTGAAACTACGCCTGGAAACAACACCGCGGTCTTCGCATGAAATGCCTCTTGAATTGAGCAAGTATTTATGATGACTTCGACTGGAGAATGTTTTCGGGAAAGACTTTCGAGTGTTGCGATCGCCAAGTCCTCAGCCAATGCAAAAACAATTGTTGTGTTTTCCTGCAATATATCCGATCTATGTTCAACCACGTCCAGCGCGCTCAGAAGGTAGTGGCGATACTGCGGCGGTGGCGCTACAAGATCGGCTATAGTTATAGCGCTGGTGTGAGGCTCTAAAATCTTAGCCATGAATTGCCCCACCCTTCCCGCGCCGCCCAATATCAGAACATTATTCAAGTTGTTACTCCTGCCCTGTGATGCTATGGAAAGGCACACTCGCCTTGACTAACGTTTCCTCCATTTCTTCGCAAGGAACAGAGTCTGCGACGATAGCACCACCAATCCCAAAACAAGCAATTCCATCCTTAATCACCGCGGTCCGAATGACAATACTTAGATCCGTATAACCGTCCAGTCCTATCCAACCCAGAGCTCCAGAGTAGATACCTCTCGCGGACGTCTCAAGCTGGTCGATAATCTCCATGGTACGGAGCTTTGGCGCGCCCGTCATTGAACCACCTGGAAAACATGCTTTGATTGCTGCGAAGGGTGTAACCCCCATGCGCAGCCTACCCTCTACAGTGGAAACCAGTTGATGAACGGAGGAGTAGCTCATGATATCGAAGGCCTGGGGAACCCTGACGGAGCCAGGCACGCAAACGCTATTTAAATCGTGGCGCACAAGGTCAACGATCATCAGATTTTCTGCGCGATCTTTAGCCGAGGAAGCAAGGCTTTGTTTTTGCATGGCGTCTGTCTCAGGCGTTTGACCTCTAGGCCGAGTCCCCTTAATAGGTCTTGAGGTAATACGGCCAGAAGGCTGAATGGTGAGAAACGTCTCAGGTGATGCGCTCAAAATCCAGAACGCGCCGGTATTAATGTAAGCGCCATATGGAACCGGACTGATACGCCGCATTCTTAAATAACAGCTGATGGGAGACACTTTACACTTAACCTGGGCTCGATTGGTTAGACAGATCTCATATGACTCTCCATTGATTATTTGCTGAAGACACTCATTAACCTTTGCCATATACGCGGCTGAACTATCCGCCAACGAAAGCTTAGATTCTTCAACGGGCCCTGGTGAGTACTTTAACTTATTCAACGGGGTCGTTGAATTAGAAGCAAGCACTACAGGATTTCGTCCCCATAGATGGCATGAGTAAGTAACTTCTTCAGCATGATCAATCACAAGAATATTCTGAGGAAGATAGAATATGGCGTCTGGCAATTCCGACTCATGTGAGTTGCTTGTACCGACCAAGGCTTTTAGTTCATAGCCGAGGTAGCCAACCAGCCCGCCTTTGAAAGGAAAAGGAAGTTGGCGTGGCGTTTCGACCGTAAGCAAATTGGTAAACTTCTCCATCAAGCTGAAGAAATCACCTGTGACTGTCGCGGATCCT
Source organism: Pseudomonas sp. Leaf129 (assembly GCF_001423465.1). Lineage (NCBI taxonomy): Bacteria > Pseudomonadati > Pseudomonadota > Gammaproteobacteria > Pseudomonadales > Pseudomonadaceae > Pseudomonas > Pseudomonas sp. Leaf129. The sequence continues at coordinate 683,937 of NZ_LMOC01000006.1, forward strand.
GCAGGGCCATGGATGGATAGAACTCTGTTTTTGACATCATAACTGAAAATCAAAGCACAATCAGCACCACAGTTACCCATCAACGAGTAGTGCGATTGCGAGTTACTAGATAATTCACAGTCAAGCCAAAACACCGGTTTACTGTCAGGAAAATTAGCGGTAAAAAGCTCCGCACAAGATACTCTCTGCGCTAGACGCTCGAAAGTGACGAACAAGTGCGCAGGGCCGCCAACCTTCTGAATTGCGGCTTGAACGGTACTTCCTTCGGAGTCCTCACAGTCTATGGCATATGTTTTTGCCATCTGAACAAAATTTCTAAATATCTTAATACCATATTCTGATTCAATTGACTCGGGGTGAAACTGCACTCCCCAGATCGGCAGATCACGATGGGCAATCCCCATCACTAACCCACATGCTGAACTTGCCGTGACCTCAAGACAGGATGGTATATCAGTGCAGACCAATGAATGATATCGAACTGCTTCAAAGTACTGGGGAACACCTTCAAAGAGATCTGTGCCCGAGTGGCTAATACGCGCTCGGTAACCATGTACAGGCTTCGGCGCATGATCAACCGTTCCGCCATAGAAGCAATTGATTCCCTGATGACCAAGACATACGCCTAGTATCGGTAATTTGCTGCGAGCCAATACTTGACGGCAGATGCCGAAATCCGCTTCGCGTGCTGGATGCCCTGGCCCTGGAGATAGAACTACTGCATCGTATTTATCAAGCTCTAGGCACTCAAAAGTAACAGTATTGGGCAAGACCGTTGGATGCTCACCAGACGCTTCATAAAGGTATTGAGAAATATTATTGGTGAAGGAATCAAAATTATCCACGATCAAAATTTTCACAGTTAACCCTCCTTTTTTGAATTCGAAATCGCGTCCATTAAGCGCCGTTCTTCTTCACAAGTCTCCTCAATAATGATGTTAAAGATTTCCGCTAGATACTCAGGCCTAAGTTGCCGCGAAGGAGCTAGCAATTTCATCTGATCCAAAGTTGATGTCACGCGCTGCGGCTGCATCATGGCGATATTATTAGCACACTTGACCCTCGCGACCCCCCGACAGATTTCCATCCTCTTCGCCAAAAGATCCACAAGTATATGATTTAGCTGGTCAATCTGCTCGCGGTAAGGTGAAAGTACCAGACTGGCGCGTGATAGATCTGTATCGCTATCTGTGGACATGGGAACTCCTTACCCTATTCAAAGCTCAGCGTGGTAAAGTTGACTAGTGATTTGATGGGCCAAAGCATCTATCTGACTTGGAGTGTGAAGCGACGAAAAAGCGAACCTCAGCATTGCCTTACCGGTTTCAACAATTGGATAGAAGACCGGAAATACCACAAGACCAGCATCCCGCAAGTTGCTAGCTGCGGTAACGCCCTGTTTTTCAGTGTGGAACAACGCACCACGAATAGGCGCAGGTAGAGAATCGTTCATTAATTTGTGTTCCATTTGTCCATCGAAACGACGAACGTTTGCCCACAAGGCATTCTGTAACTCAACTATATCCGAGGAGAGATGGAGCCGAGCTGAAGCGACATTGGCAGCCAAAAGTGGTACCGACACGGTGTGTCCGAATACTAGCGGATTAGCGAGAGCGCGTAGCTGCGCCGAGTTATAATCTGCGTTTAGAACTATGAAACCACCTGCGCCGCCAAATGCCTTGCTCAGCGAGCCAGCAATCAGCGTATTTGGACGTAGGCAGTACCCGAGTGCTTCGAACGCATAACCTGCACCATGACGCCCCGTGATGGAGATGCCATGTGCGTCATCGACATAAAGGTAACCCCCAGCGGTTGCCAGAAGATCGCTGAGCTCATTCACCGGGAGCAACCCTGACATGGAGCCCACTCCATCAATAAGCAGGACAGGCGTAATGTGATCTCTGACACACGTTGCCAACGCTGTCTTCAACCCTGTTAGATCTCGAGTATCCACACGATCGACGTTTCCGAACTGAGACATTACCCCGCGGAGGATCTGCATCGACGCATGAGCTGTGCGATCAACTAGCCACTTAACGGCGCGCTTTGTGGGATAGCCTTCCATCCTTCCACTACCCAAGAGAGGTAGGACACCAAGATGCACATTACTTGTTGAGGTGAAGACAGTAATGCTGCAGCCTCCATAGATATCACTTAGCAATTGCTCGAGCTCTCGCAGATATGAAGGGCTCATCGCGCTCCGACTGGCAGATAGATGAACTCCTATGCGCTCTAAAGCCGATTGAGCTGCTCCGACTAATGCCGGGTGGCTTTCCAATCCAAGATACGAACATGATATGAACTCGGTACAGCTGGTCCCATCTGCCAACATGAGTACTTTTCCCTTGCGAGAAACTACTTCAAAGGCTGTAACGCCTGTTCCAGAAGCCGTGGTCGTTACGTCACTTGTACGTCGCTCTCGAATGTTCATCCAGGTATCTCTACGAACATTAGTATTACTCTTTGAATCTCCTGTAATTTTTTTCATGCTCTAACTCCAACGGTGATTACAGACGGCCCTGTGGCGTCGCTAAACTCTTCGCTCAATAAGGTGCGCACCGTGTTGAATCCAGCACCATCTAGAATCATACTTACTTGAAAAGATTGCACTTCACTATGCTCAAGTAAAAACGTACCACCAGGTTTGAGTAGCAGGCTGGCTACACTTGCCGACGCTTCAATCAGACCTTTGCCCTCATCAGGTGCGAAGATAGAACCAGGGGGATGGTTCTCACTCCACTCAGGCTCCAATGTCGTGCCTTCAGGAACATATGGCGGATTGGAAACTACGACATCGACAGTACCGGCGGCGGCTTGAAATTCCGCAAGATTCATAATATCTGCTGACTTATATATGGCACCATATTTTGAGGCGCCAAGTCGGTAAAAATTGCGTTGTAGATAGGCTAGCGCCGTGGGATCTTTATCGACACACACCACGCCAACTCCTAACCGAGAACTTATAGATAAGCCAATCGCCCCTACCCCGGCACACAGGTCGTAAACTTTTGATGTCCTATCCAGGTTTAGCTTTTTTTCCACCCACTGCACAATAGCCATGCTCTGCCGCCGGGGAACAAATACCCCACTACCCACTACGAAGCGGATACCTGCGAAGTCGGCGTAACCGAGAATATGCCCTAGCGGAATCCGCAAGCAGCGTTCGGAAACGTCTTGCCGAAATGTTTTGACTGCTCGGTCGCTTAGCACCTCAGTACTTGGAAAATTTTGTTCAACCAGAGCTTGTAGATCACCCTCAGCATCCCAGACACCCGCTTTGAGCAATGCTGCCAGCGCGCATGCACGCTCCTGTTCTAGCTCTGTACTCATGACCATGCTCCGTAATAGCGGGCGAGACGGTCATACATCGAGGGATACAGATAAGCGAACGCGACAAGTTCAGGCGGGGGAGTGAATTCTGGATGCAGAGAATTGATTAAATCTTCGTAGTTATTGGTCATGCCCTTATCTAACAGCGGCAGCCAGTACGGCTTGATATTCCAACGATACTCATAACCTGTAGCAAACATCTGCTTAACTGTTTCCACAACAGTCATGCTTCGTGAAATACCTTGTAACGGCTTACGCATAGGGGTGAAGCGGGATAGATCTATATCATTAGCAATACCTAGTATCTGATCAGCCATCCAGTTAGCTAACAGCGGAGACTGGTGCAGACCATCCCGGTAAGTGCCTGTAGCCATCCACAGCCCCTTATAGCCGCATGGGCCAATCAGTGGGAAACCATCAGCCGGTATAGGCCTATTACCGACCTGAATACTCATAATTTCCGCATCGTGCAGGTCTAGGTTTAACTGATCGACCGCGCAGTCAAGGAGAAACTGTACGTCGGAAACCGATGCATGAGAACGGGGCTCTTCAGCCAAAATGTTGGTTGCTCCTAGATAGAGCAGTTCAGGTGAGCGCGGCACACAATGCAGGCCGCAGGCGAAAGCCCTATTAGGAGTGCGAATGACCGTGGAGGGAACGGTGTGCCCTCGTTTGACTTTGACTAATATCGATACACCGTAGCCGGCGAACACAGGTGGAATAAGGTCTTTTACATCATGCAAGCTATCAAACAGTCCAAGAGAATGAACTCCAGCGGCTACTACGACCTGCTTGCCGGATATTACTTCTCCACTCTCTAGCTCTACTCCAGAGATAGCACGCTGCTCTGTCACTAACGTGCGGACATTCGCTTCGACAACCTCTCCGCTCGACGAAAGCAACGCCTTATCAAGTTTTTCAAGCAGCACGTGAGAATTCAGGGCATGTTCGTTAGCGATTAGAAGCGCCTGTAGTAGCCGTACCAAGTCATTGGCTTTAATCCAGTCAAGTTCAGATGGATTCAATACTGTCGAGGGCTCACCATGGTCATCCAGTGCCTGCACAATCGCAGCATAGTTGACGCTGTCAATGTCGGCCATACCGGCGGAATTAAGGATCACATGCGTTCCATGCGCAGCGAAGAGTGGTCTCGTGTCCCCTGAAGCATTAGTAAGTCGTTCCGACCACGCATCCCACATTCCTTTCGCCTGAATATCCATCTGTAACTTAAGGCGGCCATGCTCACTGGCCATCAGGCCTGCAGTGACCTCACCAAAGCATCCGTTCATAGCGCCGGCAGCCTTTGAAGCAGCATTAGTACGAAAAGTTTCTCCCACTCTGCATACTTTCAAGCCTCGGCTAGCCAACTCAAACGCAATCGAGCCGCCTATAGCTCCACTTCCAACAACTACTACATCGTAAATCATCCCCGCCTCCAAGCTATCAAATCATAGTAGCAATCACTTTAAAAACATGCAGCCTACGCAAAGGCACAAGCTAATTGAACTAATAAGCATGTTCAAAAATTGCTTCAGAATTATCTACTTCTAGCTTTAAACTAAAACTGTTCGGTGGAGAAGCTCAGGGCGACTAGCAGATCGCGCCCATAATTCACCGCCGTACCCAATCGAACACAGTCGAACCCTCGTAGCTTAAAGTAGCGTTCAAGGCTGCAGGTCACCACAGCAACAACATTTAGAGCACCCTGTGCCAGTGCGAATCGAAGTGAAAGATCGAACAGTTCTGCCGCCAAGCGACCCTTGTTGATATTCAATGCTGCGCCGCGGGATATCTCCCATGTGTGTTGATTTCGAGGCACGCCCTCGCCACATAGTTCGGGAAAAATATCCCCCAACAGAAAAGGCTTCACGGTAGGCAATAATCGAGTACATCCAACGATATTCCCGCTAGCATCCCGAGCAATTACGTAGTAAGTATTCGGCACGTCAAATTGGTCTAATTCCACACCTGCATTTTCTTGCGTATCGCCGATGCTCCACTTGAGCCTGCCAATGAATATCCTGTCCCTAAATCTCCCTAAATCTTGAATCACGCCCTCATCCAATTGGATATATTGTTTACACTCAAACCGGTACATTGAGAGTATCCCCTGTGGCTATCTATTCTCGTGCAACAGGGTAGAATTTAGAACAACCAAAAAGAGCTCACAACTACTAAAAAAAGTAGGTTTGCTAGGTCGACAGGGCAGCTTCTAGGTCGGATTATCGCTGCAGACCCGGTCGCAATAGTCAGTCATAGCGTAGATTTATTTTGCTGCACTTAGATTAATCCCAATGCGGCAGCATATGCCGCTGCTAGCACTCTGTTACTTGATCCAAATTTCCGTTGAATTCCCTTGACGTGAAAATTCACAGTGTTCTCAGAAATACCTAAAATGCAAGAAACATCTTGTGAGCATTTTCCATCACCGATCCATCTCAGAACTTCGAGCTCCCTGCAGCTCAACTTTATATTCGACGCGGTGATTATATCCACTGGATGGATGTAGTCCTCCAATAATGCCAAGATATTGCTAATTTTCAATCGTAGTAGCAGCGCTTCGTTTGCAGACACTGATCCACTACGGCGTGAAACACCTATCGCATGCACAGTCTGATCTCTGCCACGCATCATGAAGGTCGCACCGATGTTCAAACCCCACTCCCTTGCCTCACAAAAAATTGGAGAACCCATCATTTCCCTGTGGTCGGCCCAGATCACAAATCCTATTTCTCGAGCCATAATCACTGACGGATCAATCTCCCCGTAACGTCTCTCCTCATAGTACGACAGCCACTCTGCGGGATAACTTCCCTTAACGCATCCTTCGATCTGATTGAAAGGAACAGGCCTTCGATATCCGTACGCGAAACAGTCGAAATCCAACGCCCGAATCTCCTGTTCCACTTGCGCAAAAAGATCATCGGACGTTACGCAGTTGCCGAAGCGTGTGTTGACATCGAGCCACCAATCAACAAATTCTGCGTCACGTCTAGACGGCGCCATTTCACAACCTCCTTTACTTGCGAATTCGCAACTTACTGATAGACGAACTACGCCGCAACGATTAAGTACGAGTTTGTATGTCTTAAACCCAGGTTACCCAAGTAGCCTAAACCTTGCAGTATCCCAGTTTATTATTACATCATGGCCTCATAGAAACTCAGCGGCTAGCCATGCTAGGCGGATACCATCCAAGTTCCACCGCCATAACAAAGCATTTCAATATCCCTCATTCCCTGGGACCCAGTTGGTTGATGCTTGAGGTCGACAACACCCAGCCCAAGAATCAATTCAGGCCGTCACACCTTGCGTAAGCCATGACGGGCATATATGGCAAACAAAACGATCACTCCCGCGACCAGACCACTGGCGATTGCTACTGCTACACTGAAAGCGGTGTTCGCGGCTTCAGTCAACACCAGTCCAACTTCGGCAGGTAAATCCTGCGCAAGTGAATGAGCACCTCCCAACGTCGCCGTAATAGCAGCCGTTGTGTCCTTTAGCTCCTCGGGCAAAACCAGACTCAATCGATACCAAGCCGCCACGGCCCCTCCCACTAAAGTTGTCCCCAACACCACGCCGACCTCATACGCCGTCTCGCTCACAGAAGACGCGCTCCCTGCCTTGTCAGCGGGCACTGCGCTCAGTACAAGGTCGTTGGAAACGCTGGTAATCGCTGCAACTGCAGCATTGAGCAGTATAAAAGCCGCTGCTACGCTCATCGCCGTCGCTGTAAATAACGCCATTACCGCAAACGCACTCGCTGCCAAACACAAGCAACCTGGAATGACTATGTTCGGCGCCACCCGTTGTGCAATCGGTACGATAGCGATACCTGCGGCCACTGCACAGACTTGACCAGGTAGCAGTATCAAGCTTGCGGCAATGGGTTGCAGAACCAAGACCAGCTGCAACAGCTGGGTAGCGAAAAAGAGGAACCCTATCAACGCCCCCAGGCTGACGAGATTGACGGTGATAGACACGCAGAATGTGCTCGAGTCAAACAGGCGTAGATCGAGTAGGGGCTCTTGCAACTGCAGCTGCCGTTGGACGAAAGCGATCCCCATGAGAAGACCCATCAGCATTCCCACAGTTGCGTAGGCATCTACACCCACCGTGGCCAAATGCTTGAGAGAAAGCATCACGCCCGTCATAGCCCCTAGACTCAACAGAATGCTCGGATAATCGATCATCACCCCGGCCTGCCTTTGGGACTCTGGAATCATTGGTGAAAGCAGCAACACCGGTAGCAGGAACGGTACTGCAACAAGAAACACCGACTGCCAACTCAAGAATTGGAGCAGCACACCACCGAGCAGTGGTCCAGCCGCCGCACCCAATGTCAGGCAAGTCGCCCATGCCGCGACGGCAAGGCGCCTTTCTTCTCGGTCGTCGAAGGCGGTGCGGATCAGGGCGAGCGTCGCAGGTAAGATCATCGCGCCAAACAACCCTAATACTGCACGGCCAGCGATTAGGTGCCAGGCCTGTTGAGAGAACACAATGGCAACCGAGACAACGGCGAAACCAGTGCATCCCACACACAACAGACGCCGGTAGCCTACGCGATCACCAGCGCTGCCCATGGTGATCAAAAGGCCAGCGAGCACTAATGAATAGGCATCGATTACCCATAGCTGTTCGGCAGCCGAAGGGCCTAGGGCGCCGGCGATTTTGGGTAGAGCGAAGTTAAGGATAGTGTTGTCGAGGGTGACGAGCAGCACGGGCAGAAGAATCGTCAAAAGCCCAGCAAGTTTGGAGCGGTCGGTGATAATGGACAGCAGCGGGCTTGAAGTTTTTTGCATTTATCGGTTCTCCCTGAACGTCAAAGTCTCGGGCGCAGGCTACGCCAATTAGGTTGGGCGTAACTTGCCCGGGGTTAAGGTTACCGCCTGTTTGTCACACCCTCCTTGGTGTGGGGAGATCGAACTTACTGCCAGATCAAGGGGGTCGCAACTTTTTGGTCGATTAGATTGTGTCAAGATTTACGTCGAGCGCCCCTCGTGCAACTGTAGTGGTCTACTAACCCCGAACACTCATTTAGGCGAGAATGCTCGCCACACAGAGGTGTTCGATGAGCAGACAACGACGTACCTTCACCCCCGAATTCAAGCGCGAAGCTGCCAGCTTGGTGCTTGACCAGGGCTACAGCCACGCTGATGCAGCCCAGTCGCTTGGGTTGGTAGAGTCGGCCTTGCGCCGGTGGGTCAACCAGCTCCAGCAGGAACGAGGCGGTGCCACGCCGACTAGCAAAGCGCTGACACCCGAGCAGCAGAAAATCCAGGAACTGGAAGCCCGAATCAACCGCCTGGAACGAGAGAAATCGATTTTAAAAAAGGCCACCGCGCTCTTGATGGCCGAGGAACACGAGCGTTCGCGTTAATCGATCAATTGCGGGCTCAAGAGCCGATTGATCTGTTGTGCTCGGTATTTAAAGTAACCCGATCTTGCTACTACGCGTACTGCCGGAAACGTCGGTATCAGAATGCCGAACGGGTGGTTTTGTGCAGCCGCGTGAACGAGCTGTTTACGCAAAGCCGAAGCGCTGCGGGCAGCCGGAGCATCATGCTGATGATGAAAGAGGACGGCATGCAGATCGGGCGATTCAAGGTACTGCAAGTTGATGCGCGAGATGAACCTGATCAGCAACCAGCCCGGTTCGCACGCCTATAAAAAGCGACCGTGGAGCGACCTGATATTCCGAACGTGCTTGATCGAGGATTCAGCGTCGCATCCCCAAACAAGGTCTGGTGCGGTGACATCACCTACGTCTGGGCTGGAGGCCGATGGCACTATCTGGCGGCTGTCATCGACCTTTACGCCCGCCGTGTTGTGGGTTGGGCGTTGTCACCCAAGCCCGACGCCGACCTGGTAATCAAGGCACTGGACATGGCTTACGAGCAGCGTGGCAGGCCGCAAAACGTATTGCTTCACAGCGACCAGGGCAGCCAATATGGCAGCCGAAGTTTCCGCCAAAGACTATGGCGATACCGCTTCACACAGAGCATGAGTCGGCGCAGTAACTGCCATGACAATGCGCCCATGGAACGGCTATTTCGCAGCCTGAAAACTGAATGGATACCGACGGTGGGCTATATGAGCGCTTCGCTAGCGCAACAGGATATTGGCCGGTTCCTGATGGAGCGATACAACCGGCGGCGACCGCATCAGTTCAACAAAGGGTTAGCGCCTGCGGTCGCTGAGGAAAAACTCAATTTAGTGTCCGGGATCAGTTGACCACTACAAGCCCATGGTAATGCAGGATGAAAATCGAGGCTTCACGTCGGTAAACATACGACGCTAAAACTCGGCGGAAGGTTAGAAACTAGCTTCACTGTGCTCGCAAGACGCACACTTGAGCAAACTGCTTTCCTAGCGTCGTCACTCGAAGCCCTCCCCGCATCATCTCGCACACCCTTGCAGGATCGAGCTCAATCTGCTGCTTCGTGAACAATACATCCGGATGATTTTCCAAAGGCTCATAAACTCCCTTTGCCGTGTACTCATAACCCATCCCAGGTATCTCAGCCAGACCCAAACGGCACAAATTATCGAGATAAGCAGGCGTCAAATGTGGGAACTCAACGCCAGCTTCAACTCCTAGCAAAGAGAAATTGACCAGAACCTCATTCCCCCCTCTGTGTATCTCGTCCTCCACCCGGTAGCTCGAGCGAAGACTCAACAGCGCGTATGCCCGATCCGCTGTGAAGAGTTTTACAAGCTTCGCCTCATCTGGCGTGAGTTGCTTGATAATCTCAACAAATGCAGGATGAGCCCCTGAGGCTGTTTTTCTGTCCATTGAGGATGCAAGCAAATTTGCATACAGGTCGCTAAGGACTTCCTCGTGGCCCGTGTACCTTAGAGCCTCAATAGCTGGACCTGCCACATTTGGCTTTGGTGTAATGATGTCTTCTGGTGGAATATCCTTGAGGCGATCTGCCACCTTGGTGGATATGAAGTCTTGGCATTTCTCATAACCCCAAACCAGTGCTCCTACAGGGGCAAGAGCGACATTAATCGCCTTCCCTACAGTTTCAAGTGCCTTGCCTACTTGCTTCACAGCAGGCTGAGCCAAGTCCTGATAAATTGGGATGGCTTGGACGAGCCCTGTGACAGCCTCAACCGTTTCCTTGACCTTGTTTTCCTCACCCATCACAGCTCCTCGATGACCTACGCTATGGGACTGACGGAACGCCACACTGGGCCATACTCTAACCATCCTTCAATCAAAACGCATCATCCACATCAGCTAGATGATACTTGTTCAGCAATGTCCACCGATTGATCCCAGACTTGTCGAACAGCTTAGATAGATCATGCGGCTTGGCTTCTTCAATAACGCCTGCCTGCTGGGACAGCCTCTCAGCTGAGAGACGACGACCAACGACATTCATTTTCGCAGGGAACGTCTTGTTCGCGATCTCCACTAGGTCATCCACCTTAGCTGTGGTGATGATCGAGAGAAACGCCTGATGGACAGCACCCTTCTTCAGTGCCTGTACCCGAATCAGGAATGGTTGATCAGGACACCGCCTACGAAGCATTTGCTTAAACGAAACCATTTCTTTCAATAACCCGAGGCTTCGTTCTGGATCATCGTAGAAGACTGAATGTTGGTATGACCACTGGTAACCACGAAGGACTGTCAGATACTTTATTTTTGTCTTCTCTTCACTTGTCTCACTCACACACTGACCGCCCTGCAGATGAACACTCTCACTCGGAGTCCCCCTCCTATACTTGCAAATTCAAGCGTTCTTCTACACCACTGACTAACAAATGCTGGAGCCTGCGTCATTACTGGCCTGCGTTGAAGGGTAGAACTTCGAATCGGGGACCGGTTTTGAGCATGATTATGCATTAGTAGTGCGGTAAACCTCAAACTGGGTCGCAATCAAACCTTTGCTAAGCAACAGCCCCGGAAATTGGACGCTTCCCGACAGCCAAGAGCCATAGCGAAGCCAAATAACTCATACTTTCATGTGGTTTAGCGTGAGATAATTGAGCGTTTTTCGAATGCCTTTATGAATGTACTACCATGACTAACGACCCACATATTATCTATAGCACAGGAGCGGCTGTAGAATCGTACAAGGCGAGTAGGCTGGTAAGTCAACCTAGGAGGAAGGGTTGCTAATAGCAAGCCTCTAGCAGCCTTACAGGGCCGCTCACAGAAAAGCTCAGGAAGGGATTTACGTACAATCATTACGTACAATGCAGAAACAAAAAAACCCCGAGGCTATGAGCACTCGGGGCTTTCCAAATGATGGCGGAGAGATAGGGATTCGAACCCTAGGTACCGGTGAAGGTACAACGGATTTCGAATCCGTCCCATTCGGCCACTCTGGCATCTCTCCAACGGCGCGAATCATACCAGCGTCTGCGCCAAACGCGAAGCCCCTGATGCAAAATAATTTGCGAATTCAGGCGCTTGCGCGTCTACAGCGGTGTTACAGCGGCACGCCCAGGCGGTTGGCCACTTCTTCGTAGGCTTCGATGACGTCGCCCAGACCCTGGCGGAAGCGGTCCTTGTCCATTTTCTTGCGGGTGTCCTTGTCCCACAGGCGGCAGCCGTCAGGGCTGAATTCGTCGCCCAGGACGATGGAGCCGTCGCTGAACACGCCGAATTCGAGCTTGAAGTCGACCAGCAGCAGGCCGGCGTCGTCGAAGAGCTTGGTCAGCACGTCGTTGACCTTGAGCGACAGCTCTTTCATCTTCGCCAGTTGCTCGGCGGTGCCCCAGCCGAAGGCCACGACGTGGGATTCGTTGATGAACGGGTCACCCTTGGCGTCGTCCTTGAGGAACAGCTCGAAGGTGTACGGGTTCAGCTTCATGCCCTCTTCGACGCCCAGACGCTTGACCAAGCTGCCGGCGGCGTAGTTGCGCACCACGCATTCGACCGGAATCATGTCGAGCTTCTTGACCAGCACTTCGTTGTCGGCCAGCAGCTTGTCGAATTGAGTCGGGATGCCCGCCGCTTCCAGCTTCTGCATGATGAAGGCGTTGAACTTGTTGTTCACCATGCCCTTGCGGTCGAGCTGTTCGATGCGCTTGCCATCGAACGCCGAGGTGTCGTTGCGGAACAGCAGGATCAAGCGGTCAGCGTCGTCGGTCTTGTACACCGACTTGGCTTTGCCGCGGTAGAGTTCTTCACGTTTTTCCATGATGGGCTCCGCTTGCTAAAAGTATGGGCTAGGCGCCCCTTTGGGACGCTAGGCGATGTGGCGCCAGTCGAGCCCTGAATCTTGATCGGCCACTTGCAGCCAGTCCGCGTCGCACCCCAGGGTGTCGACGAAGCATTGCCGAGCCAGCTGCGGCAGGTTGTTCTTGCTGCTCAGATGGGCCAGCACCAGGTGTTGCAGGTTCTTCCAGCCCAACTGTTCCACCAGGCCGGCAGCCTGGTGATTGTTCAGATGACCCCAGTCACCGCCGACGCGCTGCTTGAGGAAATAAGGGTAGTGCCCACGGGCGAGCATGTCGCGGCAATGGTTGCTTTCGATCATCAAGGCGTCCAGGCCCTGATAGTGGTCGCGAACCCTTGCGCAATGGGAGCCCAGGTCGGTCAGCAGACCGAAGCGGCGCTTGCCGTCGGTGAATACGTACTGGGTGGGTTCCAGAGCATCGTGGGCCACGGAGACCACTTCGATGTGCAACGCCCCGACGTCCAGCACGTCGCCACAGCGCACATGGCTGCGCACCGGCACCGGCTTGCGCAGACCGCGCTCGGTGCCCTGGCTCATGTAGACGGGCACGCCATGACGCCGCGCCAGCAGCTCCACGCCATGCACGTGGTCGGCATGTTCGTGGGTCACCAGCACGGCGCTCAATTGCGCGGCGCTCAGGCCCAGACGGGCCAGCCGACGTTCGGTTTCGCGCAGGGAGAAACCGCAGTCGACCAGCACGTGAGTGTCTTCGCTGCTGACCAGCGTGCCATTCCCTTGGCTACCGCTTCCGAGAACGGCAAAACGCATCGCTTAGCCCAGGTTGTCTTGAATCACACCCAACACGCGGCGGGCAACGTCTGCCGGGGCCACGGTGTTGATGTTCTTCTCGACGGTGACCTGAACGGTGTCGCCCACCTTGCTCAGGCGCACCTGGTAACGCTCGGCGCGGGCTTCGATTTCTTCCTTGCTCGGCGCATTGCCGAACACGCGGCTGAAGAAGCCGGGCTTGTCGTCGGCGCGCTGGGCGGACTCGGCGAGGTTGATGTAGTACAGGCCCAGGCTGCGGTTGATGTCTTCGATGCGCCACTGGCCCTGTTCAAGGGCACGGCCCACGCTGGACCAGGCACGGTCCAGGTCGGCGCCGACGTTGAGCACCGGGTTGCCGCTGCCGTCTTCGCTCATGGCTACACGGCTGGGCGCGTCGAAATCACGCGCGGCAACCAGAGACACCGAGCCGCCGCGTTCCGAGTCGCGGGTCATGCTGGCGAGCATCTGGTCGACCAGAATCGAATCCAGGCCAGTGTTCACCGAACGTGCGGGGAAATCGGGCTCGCTGGTGCTGCCACCCGGACGCTCGACGCTGACTACGTAGATTTCGCTGCTGTTGCGTTGCACGCCTGGCTCGATGCGCACGCGCACGCGGGTTTCGCTTTCACCGGAGGTGGTCGCGCCGCTCAGGCGCTGCGCCATGGAGGCGGAGAGCTCGTCGAAGCGCTGCCAGGTGGTGGTGAATTCACCGGTCTGCGGGCGGTCTTCGGCGATGCGGAAACCGTTGTCCTCGAAGAACTGGTGCGCGATCGGCCAGACTTCGGCAGGCGCGCGCTGGGCCAGGATCCAGCGGTTTTCACCGCTGCGCTGCAGCGAGAAGTCGCTGGCCTGGGCCGCCACCTGCAAGGGCAGTGGACGCGGTACTTCGAATTCGGACGCCTTGGCGTTGTCGTCGGCGACGTTGCGCGGGATCGGCAGCAGCGGATCCAGACGCTTGTCGGTTTGCACGCCGGGCGGCAGTTGCATCGGGGCGGTTTGGGTCGCCTCGAGGTAATCATTGCCACGATCGCGGAAATAACCGTTTTCGCCCCAGAGCCACCCGCAACCGCTGGTGCTCGAAATGACCAAGGCAAGGGCAGAAAGGCCAGCCAATCGCTTCATGCGTCTTACTTCCTCAATTAAACCAGGACGCCGGACTGGCGCAGGGCCTGCCGCAGCGGTTCATGACAGGTGGCGCTCAACCAGGTGAGCGGCAGGCGAATGCCTTCGGGCATCAAGCCCATTTCGTGCAACGCCCATTTGACCGGAATCGGGTTGGCTTCCAGGAACAGGTTCTTGTGCAGCGGCATCAGCTTGTCGTTGATGGCGCGAGCCAGTTCCGCCTCGCCGTTCAACGCCGCGTTGCACAGGTCGGCCATGGCGCGCGGGGCGACGTTGGCAGTGACCGAAATATTGCCCTTGCCGCCCAGCAGAATCAGCTCGACGGCTGTCGGATCGTCACCGGACAGCACGAGGAAATCGCTGTCGACACGGCTGATGATGTCCTTGGCGCGCTCGAGGTTGCCGGTGGCTTCCTTGATGCCGATGATGTTCTGCACCTTGGACAGCCGCACGACGGTGTCGGCCAGCATGTCGCAGGCGGTGCGACCGGGAACGTTGTAGAGGATCTGCGGGATGTCGACGGTTTCGGCGACGTGCTTGAAATGCTGGTACAGGCCTTCCTGGGTCGGCTTGTTGTAGTACGGGGTCACCAGCAGGCAGGCATCGGCGCCGGCGCGCTTGGCATTGCGGGTCAGCTCGACGGCCTCGCGGGTGGAATTGGCACCGGTGCCGGCAATGACCGGGATACGCCCGTTCACCTGCTTGACCACGTGCTCGATGACCTTGATGTGCTCTTCGTAATCAAGGGTCGCCGACTCGCCGGTGGTGCCGACGGCGACGATGGCATGGGTGCCCTCCTGCAGATGGAAGTCCACCAGCTTGCTCAGGCTGTCCCAGTCCAGACGCCCTTGGGCGTCCATGGGTGTGACCAGTGCCACCATACTGCCCGCAATCATGCAACCGCTCCTGCCGGAAAAAGAGAGCGGTAATGGTACTGGCGCCAACCACCTTGCACAAGCGAAGTACCACGCCGCGAGCATTCCCCTTCGCGCCGCTTTTCTATACCCTTTCAGACTTTGATCGGCAGGGGTTGCCTTTCTTGCCTGGTCATCGCCTGCCGTAACGGCGCTTCGAACCCCGTCCCTGAGCCTTGTCACCTGGTGTCACCCCGTATCTGCGGGCGTTGCCGGGCAGTCAGCGCAGGTTCGCACGAGGTACGGCGCAGGCCTTGAACCAGTCATCCGGCCCCTTCAAGCTGCCGACCGCTCATCGCTTTAGGAATGCTGCATGTCCACCCCCACAGTTCGCGAACAATTCCTCGTCATCAGCGCCCTGGGCCGCAACCCCATGGAACTGACCAATGTACTGTGCCGCGCGGCCCACGACGCCCGCTGCTCGGTGTCCACCTCGCGCCTGACCCGTCATGGCGAATACAGCGCCCTGGTTCTGCAGGTATCGGGTAACTGGGACGCCCTGGCGCGCCTGGAAACCGGCTTGAGCTCGCTGGCCAAGAAGCACGACTTCACCGTCAGCCTGGTGCGCAGCGCCACTCTGGACAGCCGCCCGCAGGCGCTGCCTTACGTGGCCTATGTCAGTTCGGCGTATCGTTCCGACATCATCAACGAGCTGTGCCAGTTCTTCATCGACCACAACGTCGAGCTCGAGAACCTGACCTGCGACACCTACCAAGCGCCGCAGACCGGTGGCACCATGCTCAATGCCACGTTCACCGTGACGCTGCCTGCCGGTGTGCAGATCAGCTGGTTGCGCGACCAGTTCCTGGACTTCGCCGATGCGCTGAACCTGGATGCGCTGATCGAACCCTGGCGTCCACAGAACCCCATGTAAGGATTGACCGATGGCTGTCGCTCTCAATGAACCTGTTGCCGATTTCCAAGCCCAGGCCACTGGCGGCCAGACCGTTAGCCTGAGCGAGCTCAAGGGCCGCCAGGTGGTGGTCTATTTCTACCCCAAGGACAGCACGCCGGGCTGCACCACTCAGGGCCAGGACTTCCGCGACCTGCTCGAGCAGTTCAAGGCCGCCGACACCGAGGTGTTCGGTGTGTCGCGCGACGGGCTCAAGTCCCACGAGAACTTCAAGGCCAAGCAGGGCTTCACCTTCGAGCTGATCAGCGACAAGGACGAGTCGCTGTGCCAGCTGTTCGATGTGATCAAGCTGAAGAAGCTGTATGGCAAGGAGTACCTGGGCGTGGACCGCAGCACCTTCCTGATCGATCGGGACGGCGTATTGCGCCAGGAATGGCGTGGCGTGAAGGTGCCGGGGCATGTGCAGAGTGTGCTGGAGGCGGCCCAGGCGTTGAGCAAGGGTTGATATCGGCGGTGGCCCCTTCGCGGCCGCTGACCGCTCCTACAGACAGGATCACCCGTAGGAGCGGTCAGTGGCCGCGAAGAACGCACTGCAGTCTTCAGAGCATCGGCGCGACGGTAGGCTCCTGCCTTGGCCAGGCATCCAGCACGGCCTTGAACAGGGTCGCCAGGGGAATGGCGAAGAAGATGCCCCAGAATCCCCACAACCCGCCGAACAACAGCACCGCGCAGATGATCGCCACCGGGTGCAGGTTCACCGCCTCGGAGAACAGCAACGGCACCAGCACGTTGCCATCCAGGGTCTGGATGATGCCGTACACCACCATCAGGTAGATGAACTGGTCACCCCAGCCCCACTGAAACAGCGCGATCAGCGTGACCGGGACCGTCACCACCACTGCCCCCACGTAGGGCACCACCACCGACAACCCCACCAGCAGTGCCAGCAGAGCGGCGTAGTTCAGCCCCAGTGCGACGAAGGCGATGTAGGTCACCACGCCGCAGATGAAGATCTCGATGACCTTGCCGCGGATGTAATTGGCGATCTGCCGGTTCATTTCCTGCGCCACGCGAGTCAGCAGCGCACGCTCGCGCGGCAGGTAACCGCTGACCCAGCGGCCGATCATCACCCGGTCCTTGAGGAAGAAGAACACTAGGATGGGCACCAGTACGAAATAGATCATGACGTTGACCAGCAGAGGCAGGCTGGACAGAGAAAAGGTCAGTGCCCACTGGCCGAATTTGCCGATCTCGCCGCGGGCCGCTTCGATGGCCTGCAACACCTGCTCGTCGCTGACCAGGTGCGGATAGCGCTCGGGTAGCAGCAACAGCAGCGACTGCCATTTGCCGAGCATGCCGGGCAGCTCGTTGAACAGGGTGATCACTTGGTGCCAGAGCAGCGGCACGAGCACCAGCATGAACAGCGCCAGCGCGCCCATGAACAGCGCGAACACCGCGCCGACGGCCACGCCAGAGGGCACCCGCAGGCGCTCCAGAATGTTGACCAGGCCTTGCATGAGGAACGCCAGCACCATCCCCGCCAGCACGGGTGCCAGCATCCCGCCCAAGGTCAGAACGGCGGTGAACGCCAGCACCAGCAGCACCGCCAGAATGACGGCCTCCTCATCGGAAAAGTAACGCTGGATCCAGTCGCGTAGCACTTTGAACATTGAAATTCCCTTGAATGACCCAGCTACCAGGGTGGTGGCTCAGGCCTTGCGCAACCAATACGAGTAGACCCCGTCCAGCGCCTTTTCGTGTAACAGCGCATGACCTGCCAAGGTGGCAAACAAACGGAAGTCGCGCTGCGAGCCGGCGTCGGTGGCGATCACCTTCAGTACCGTACCACTGGCCATGCGGTTGAGTTCCAGCTTGGCCTTGAGCAATGGCAACGGGCAATTAAGACCGCTGGTGTCCAGCTCGACGTCACATTCGGGCACATCGTTCATCGATATCTTCTCCAGCCAAAGGGTGCCGTGGCGCTGCGGTGAATCCCGGCAGACTGCGGCGCGACAGAATAACCCAAGGTTGCCGCCTCTGGTGGTCGCCGAATGGGGCGGCTACAGTAGGGCCTTTCATCTGCCGAGCTCAGTGCATGCCCTTTCTGCGCCCTACCCTGCTGACCCTCGCCTGCCTGCTGGCGCTACCCGGCCACGCCAGCGACCTGCCCTCGCTTGGCGACGCCAGCTCGGCGATCGTCTCGCCCCAGCAGGAGCATCAATTGGGTCGTGCCTGGCTGAGCCTGTTGCGCGGCCAGGTCAAGCAGCTCAATGACCCGTTGCTCAAGGACTTCGTCGAGACCAGCGTGTATCGCCTCTCCGAGACCAGCCAACTGAACGATCGGCGCCTGGAATTCATTCTGATCGACAGCAAGGAGCTCAACGCCTTTGCAGCGCCGGGGGGCATCGTCGGGGTCAACGGCGGGTTGTTCTTCAATGCCGAAACCGAGGGCGAGTACATCGGCGTGCTGGCCCACGAACTGGCGCACTTGTCGCAACGCCACTTCGCCCGGGGCGTCGAGGCTCAGCAGCGCATGCAATTGCCGATGATGGCGGCGTTGCTGGCCGGTATCGTGATTGCCGCCTCGGGTGCCGGGGATGCTGGCATCGCGGCGATTGCCGGCAGCCAGGCGGCGGCCATTCAGGAGCAACGGCGCTTCTCTCGGCAGAACGAGCAGGAGGCCGACCGCATCGGCATCATCAACATGGAAAAGGCCGGGTACGATCCCCGCAACATGCCGACCATGTTCGAACGGCTGATGCGCCAGTATCGTTTCGATGCCCGGCCGCCGGAATTTCTCCTGACCCACCCGGTCAGCGAATCGCGTATCGCCGACACCCGCAACCGCGCCGAGCAGGCCGCCCCAGGGGGCAAGGAAGACAGCCTGTGGTACCAGCTGATGCGTGCCCGAGTGCAGCTGTACTACGAGGAAACGCCGGGGCTCGCGGCCAAACGCTTTCGCGCGCAATTGGATGACAACCCCAACGCGCTGCCTGCGCGCTACGGTCTGGCATTGGCCCAGATCAAAGCAGGGCAGCTGAACGAGGCGCGTGAAAACCTCAAGCTGCTGTTGGCCAAGCAGCCGGACGACATCACCGTCAACCTGGCGCAGGTCGACCTGGACATTACCAACAACCGCATTCCCGACGCCCAACAGCGCATCGACCGGCTGCTGACGCAGTACCCGGGCAACTACCCGATCAACCAGAAGCGGGTCGATGTACTGCTCAAGCAGAACCGCATGGCCGATGCAGAGAGAGCGCTGGAAAACCTGCTCAAGACCCGTTCGGACGACCCGGACGTGTGGTACCTGGTGGCCGAAACCCGCGGGCAGAATGGCAATATCATCGGCCTGCATCAGGCGCGCGCCGAGTTTTTCGCACTGGTCGGCGAGTTCGACCAGGCTATCCAGCAACTGGACCTGGCCAAGCGCCGAGCTGCGGACAACTTCCAGCTCGCTTCGCGCATCGACGCTCGGCAGCGGGAGCTGATCGAGCAGGACCGGCTGGTCAAGGACATGCTGCGCTGAATACCCCTGCGGGCCTGCCCGGGCCCGCTTGTTCACGCAAAACCTTCTCACACGATTCGATACATTGGTTTTCACATTTTTTTCACGCGACCGCTCTAGCGTCTAGACTTGCTTCAGGTGCGATGAATTTTCCGTGACCGGTGTGAATATCTATGGGCGTCCTGTGGCAAACCGAACCTGACAAGACTGCAGCCAACGCTACCCGTCCTGATCCGTCGCCATTGCCAGATAGCCCACGTCAACGTCACCTGTGGCGGCGTCTGTTCTGGCTGTTGGTCGTGATCACGATCGCCGCGCTGGCGTACGCGATGTATGCCGAGATGCGCACCTCGCGTCTGCAGGCGCGCGAGTTCAGTCGCTGGGCGAACTCGCTGACCTATGAGGTGCGGCCGGGACCGAGCCAGGCCATCGTCTACCCAGGCGCCGGCCCGTTCGACAAGCGTCTGGGCTACAGCGCACTGGGTGACTTCCTGCCGCGCCTGCTCAAGCGCAACTACGTGATTGAACGGCAGACCCAGTTCTCGCCGGCCTTGATGAGCTACGCCGGGCATGACCTGTTCGTGCCCTACCAGGAAAAATCCCAGGCCGGGCTGGTGATCACCGATTGCCGGGGCGATCCGTTGTACCTGTATCGCTACCCGCAGCAGCTCTACACCGAATTCGCCCAGATACCACCGGTGATGGTCGACAGCCTGCTGTTCGTCGAAAACCGCGGCCTGCTCGACAGCCCCGAACCGCTGCTCAACCCGGCTGTGGATTGGCCGCGTTTCGCCAAGGCGGCCTGGTCGCAAGTGGCGCGGATGTTCGCGCTGCCTGGACAATCGGCCGGTGGCAGTACCCTCGCCACGCAATTAGAAAAGTACCGCCATTCGCCCGACGGCCTGACCGGCTCGGGGCCGGAGAAGATCCGCCAGATGATTTCGGCCAGTGTGAGGGCCTATCAAGGCGGTCCGCAGACGCTGGAGGCGCGTCAGCGCATCGTGCGTGACTACCTCAACAGCGTGCCGCTGTCGGCGGTGCCCGGCCACGGCGAGGTGCATGGCATGGCCGAAGGCTTGCGAGTCTGGTACGGCGCCGATTTCGAGCAGGTCAACCGCGCGCTTGCCAGCACCACCACCGACCCTGCCAGCGAGGCCGCGCGCGGCCTGGCCCTGCGTCAGGTGCTGTCGCTGATGATCGCCCAGCGTCGGCCGTCGTACTTTCTCAACAAGGGCCATGACGACCTCGTCGAGCTGACCGACAGTCACATTCGCCTGCTCGCCGCCAATGGCATCGTCGATCCGACCCTGGCAGCCGCCGCGCTGGCCAGCCAGGTCATCTACCGCGACTGGGTGCAGGAGCCGACCTGGCAACCCAACGAGTCGAACAAGGGCATCAGCGTAGTGCGCAATCGCCTGTCGTCCATGCTCGACCGGCCGCTGTACGACCTCGACCGTCTGGATCTTTCAGCCACCACGACCCTCAATGCCGACCTGCAGAAACAGGCCAGCGACTACCTGCGCCAACTCGCCGACCCGGCCTTCGCCCAGCAGATCGGCCTGATCGGCGAGCGCCTGCTGACCCCGGCGAGCACCCGTGAAGTCAGCTACAGCTTCACCCTCTTCGAGCGCACGGCTGACGGCTCGCGCGTGCGGGTACAGACCGACAACACCGACCAGCCATTCGACATCAACGAAGGCAGCAAGCTGGAGCTGGGCTCGACCGCCAAAATGCGTGTGCTGACCACCTACCTGGAAATCATCCACGAACTGCATGAACGCTATGCCGGGCAGACGCCTGCGCAACTGCGCCAGGTGAAGATCGAGGACGCCGATCGGCTGTCGCGCTGGGTGCTCGATACCTTGATCCAGAACCCGGGCATGGACGCACGGACGCTGCTCGCCGCAGCCCTGGAGCGCAAGTATTCGGCAAGCCCGGCCGAAAGCTTCTTCACCGGCGGCGGGATTCATACCTTCGGCAACTTTCGCCGCGAGGACAACGGCCGTATTCCCACGCTCAAGGAAGCGCTGCAGGAGTCCATCAACCTGCCCTTCATTCGCCTGATGCGCGACCTGGTGCGCTACAGCACCTACTCGGCGCCGGGCAACAGCGGCCAGTTGCTCAAGGACGATGACGATCCGCGTCGGCAGGAATACCTGGCACGCTTCGCCGACCGCGAAGGCACCGAATTCCTCAAGCGGTTCTGGAAGAAGTACCAGCGCAAGAGCACCGAGCAACGCCTGGAAACCTTTCTCGACGGCATGCGCCCGACCCCGCAGCGCCTGGCCGCGGTGCACCGCTACCTCTACCCCAACGCGACGCAGGCATCCTTCGATCGCTTCGTGCGCGAGCACAGCAAGAGCGACAGCGTCACCGACAAGCGCCTGAACGAGATGTACGTCAGCTATGGCCCTGGCCGCTACAACCTGCCGGATCAAGGCTATATCGCCAAAGTCCATCCACTGGACCTGTGGCTGTTGGGCTACCTGCTCAATCACCCGGAGGCGACTTTCGGCGAAGCGAGTGCGACCAGCCGGTTCGAGCGTCAGGAAGTCTACGGCTGGCTGTTCAACAGCCGCCACAAGCGCGCCCGCGATAACCGCATCCGCACCATGCTGGAGATCGAAGCCTTTACCGATATTCACCAGCGCTGGCAGCGCGTGGGCTATCCGTTCGATCATCTGGTACCCTCGCTGGCAACCGCCATCGGCAGTTCGGGTGACCGTCCTGCAGCGTTGGCCGAGCTGATCGGCATCATTCAGAACGACGGCATCAAGCTGCCCACCGTGCGCATCGACACCCTGCATTTCGCCGCCGACACCCCCTATGACACACGGGTGATCAGTGACCCGGACCGTGGCAAGCGGGTCCTGCCTGCCGAGGTCGCGGCAGCCATGCGCGAAGCCTTGTCGCAGGTGGTGGATGCCGGCACCGCGCGGCGCGTGTCGGGCAGTTTCAAGAGCGATGACGGCACTGCGCTGGTGGTGGGCGGCAAGACCGGCACAGGGGACAACCGCATCGCAAGCTTCGGCGCCGGAGGCCGGGTGATCAGCTCCAAGGCGATCAACCGTACCGCGACCTTCGTATTCTTCATCGGCGAAAACCATTTCGGCACCCTGACCGCCTTCGTGCCGGGCAAGGCCGCCGAGGGCTTCCGCTTCACCTCGGCGCTGCCGGTGCAGGTGCTCAAGGGCATGGCGCCGATCCTGACGCCCTACCTGCAGCCGGGGGCTCATACACAGTGCAATGCGCCCTTGCAGGCGGCGCGTTGAACGGGGCTGCGAATTCATCGACTCTCGTGTGGCCGCGTAATAAGCTATATCGATAGCCCCCTATCGGCCCAGGAGCCCCTCGCAATGAAGGCAGAAAATCCGTTCGGTATTCAGCGCGTCATGCACGAGATCAAACGTCGCCGCCTGCAGGTGCTGCGCGTGGCGCAACTGACCCCGCGCATGCGCCGCATCACCCTCGGCGGTCCGGAGCTGGCCGGTTTCGTCAGCGAAGGCTGCGATGACCACATCAAGCTGATGTTCGCCACCACCCCGGAGCAGCAGGCGGCGCTCGACACCATGGTGCTCGGTGCGCCCACGCCCGAAGGCGCCAAGCCCGAGATGCGCGACTACACCCCGCGGCGCATCGACCTTGCGGCTGGCGAGCTGGACATCGACTTCGTCCTGCATGGCGACGGTCCCGCGGCCACCTGGGCGGCCCAGGCCGAGCCAGGGCAATTCCTGCACATCGGCGGCCCCCGCAGTTCGATGCACGTACCGGATGTGTTCGATGCCTACCTGTTGATAGGCGACGAAACCGCCATCCCGGCCATGGCCCGACGCCTGGAAGAGCTGCCGGGCAACCGCCGCGCGCTCTTGGTCATCGAAGTGGAGAACCCTCAGGAGCGGCAATCATTCGACAGCGCGGCGACCTTCGACGTGATCTGGGTCGACCGGCACCAGGGCGACCTGCTGCAGACCGTCAAGGACGTACGCCTGCCCGACGGTGTGGTCTATGGCTGGATCGCGACGGAGGCCGGGCTGTCACGCAAGTTGCGGCGCGTGCTGCTGGACGACCACAAGTTGAGCGAGGAGCAGATCAAGGCCGCCGGCTACTGGCGTCATGAGGGTGACGACAGCGAGTGAGGCTGTCGCCAGGGGTACTTGCGCGGGCGCCTAGCGCGCGCCAGCGCGTCCCCAGCAGCGGTCTATCACCAGCACCAGCGCGGAGCACCCAATGAAGGCCAGCAGCACTCCCAGTGCGTTCAGCCATACCTGGCCCATGCCCAGTTTCGAGACGTCCAGAAACGGATAGGGATACACGCCGATGCTGTGTCCACGCAGCAACAGGTAGGCGAAGTAGACCACAGGGTAGATCGCCCAGGCCGCCACGTGCCGCAGGTGCAGCGTGCCTTTTGGCACGCAACACGCCCAATACACCACGAACGCCACGGGCAGCACATCGTGTAGCAACTCGTTGGCCAGCCATTGCCAGCCCTCGGGCTGCCACAGGTTGCGCAGCAACAGGCTATAGGCGACACCCACCACCACGATGCTGACCAGTACCCCGCTGCTCACCGCTGGTCGCAGGCAGAGCCGACGCCACAGCGAGTCGCCTCTCGACACATGGGCAGTCAATACACCGGCCACGGCGGTATTGGTGAGGATGGTGAAGAAGCTGAAGAAATGCACCAGCCCCCCGAGCAGACTCGCTTCGATCTGCCAGCGCGACCACAGCACCAGGTACAACTGCAACGCCAAGGCGAACCAGGTGGCGGCCGCCGCGAGCGCGACCAGAGGGCGTTCGGCGCGGATCAACGCTTGCCGTGCTGCAATTGCACGTAGAGCCGCTCGACCTTTTCCCGCGCCCAAGGCGTCTTGCGCAGAAAGGTCAGGCTCGACTTGATGCTCGGATCGCTCTTGAAGCAGCGGATGTCGATACGTTGCGCCAACCCTTCCCATTGGTAATGCGCCACCAGCGCATTGAGGATCTGCTCCAGCGTCACGCCGTGCAGGGGGTTGTGTGTGGGTTCATGCATGCCAGGCTCCAGGAACGGCGGGGCAGAAGGTGCGCACCTTAACCAACGGGCACAGTTGCGCAAAGCTTTTATTGGGCGACAGGCTGGTCGGCATCGAGCGTTTTCTCCACGCGTCGTATCATCCGATACCGTGCAACGCCTGCGGCAGAGCGTCGCACTGTTGCAGTTTCGGCAACTAACCCTCTTCCAAACCCGGCTTTAAAACCGCGTGCTCGATCTATATCCTCCCGCCGCAACAAACTGAAACGTTTAACTTTCGAAAAATAACGAAGCACTTCTCGAACAGCTTCGGACCTACCAGAAGAACTCTTTTCCAATGCCTTCAACTGCCCTTTCACGCCCTCGGGCGTTTTTGCCGTTCACCGCTTTAATGGCCATGAGTACCCTGAGCGCCGCCCCGGACGCCTTGGCCACGCCCGCGTTCGATGCCCAGTCACCTTTCATGTTCGGCGATTGGAACGGCACCCGCGGCGACCTGTCCGCCAAAGGTTACGACTTCAAGCTCGACTACACCGGCGAAGTCGGCAGCAACCTGCACGGCGGCTATGACCATGACCACGCCACACGCTACAGCGACCAGTTCGCACTGGGCGTGCACATGGACCTGGCGAAGATCCTCGGTTGGCACGACGCCGAGTTTCAGCTCACGTTGACCGATCGCAACGGCGACAACATCAGCAATGACCGGATCAACGATCCGCGTGTCGGCGGTTTCACTTCGGCTCAGGAAGTCTGGGGGCGTGGCAACATCACGCGCATTACCCAACTGTGGTACCAGCAGAAGTTCTTCGACCAGCGCCTGGACATCAAGGCCGGTCGCTTCGGTGAAGGCGAAGAGTTCAACAGCTTCCCGTGCGACTTCCAGAACCTGGCGTTCTGTGGCTCGCAAGTGGGTAACTGGGTCGGCAGTGTCTGGTACAACTGGCCGGTGAGCCAGTGGGCGTTGCGCGTCAAATACAACATCACGCCCGAGCTGTACGCCCAGGTCGGCATCTTCGAGCAAAACCCTTCGAACCTGGAAAATGACAACGGCTTCAAACTCAGCGGCAGCGGTACCGAAGGCGCCATGCTGCCGGTCGAGCTGATCTGGAAGCCGACCCTCGCCGGGCTGCCGGGCGAGTACCGCGCTGGCTACTACTACAGCACGGCGGACGCGGACGACGTCTACAAGGACCGCAGCGGTCAGCCTGCCGCGATCACCGGCCAGGACTACCGCAGCGCATCCAGCCGCCACGGTTTCTGGCTGGGCGCCCAGCAGCAGTTGACCAGCGTCGCCAGCGACAACTCGCGCGGCCTGAGCGTGTTCGCCAATGCCACCCTGCACGATAAGAAAACCAACGCCATCGACAACTACGTGCAAGGCGGCATCGTCTACAAAGGCCTGTTCGATGCGCGCGCTCGCGATGACATCGGTTTTGCCGTGGCCCGCGTTCATGTCAATCCGGCCTATCGCAAGAACGCCGAGTGGCATAACCGTACCCTTGCAGTCAGCGACTACAACAATGCCGCCTACCTGCCGATCCAGGACACCGAGTACAGCGCCGAGCTCTATTACGGGGTTCACATGACCAACTGGCTGGTACTGCGACCGAACCTGCAATACATCCGTCATCCGGGCGGTGTCAGTCACATCGACGATGCACTGATCAGCGGACTGAAGATTCAGGCGTCATTCTGAAACTAAACGTGACTCGCAATATCTGTAAACAATCAAAACTTGACATTTGAATATTAAAAAACCACACGAACACAATGGAGATTCTTCACTATGAGCACTGACGGTGCACCGCGTCGGTCGCGTCTACTGCCCAATATCTTGGGTATCGTAATGCTGCTGATGGGCCTGGCCTTGCTGGCCGGCGGTATCAAACTCGCCACTCTGGGTGGCTCGCTGTACTACCTGATCGCCGGTATCGGCGTGGGCTTCACTGGCGTGTTGCTGCTTCAAGGCCGTCGCTCGGCGATCGGTCTGTATGCAGCGGTACTGTTCGCCAGCACTATCTGGTCGCTGTATGAAGTGGGTCTGGACTGGTGGCAACTGGTGCCACGCCTGGCCTTGTGGTTTGCCCTGGGCGTGGTCCTGCTGCTGCCCTGGTTCCGCAAGCCACTGCTGCGCCAGCCTGCACCCAAGGCTACGGCTGCGTTGAGCATCGCCGTGGTCCTGGCCGGTCTCTGCGCACTGGCCAGCCAGTTCACCAACCCTGGTGAAATCAAGGGCGAGCTGGACCGTGAAACCGCCAACATGCCGAACACCGCGCCGGCCATGCCGGACGGCGACTGGAACTCCTATGGCCGCAGTGCCCACGGTGACCGTTACTCGCCCCTGGCACAGATCACCCCGGACAACGTCAGCAAGCTGACCCCGGCCTGGACCTACCGCACCGGCGACATCCCCGGCCCGAACGATCCGGGCGAGACCACTGCGGAAAACACTCCGCTCAAGGTCAACGGCATGCTGTACGTGTGCACGCCGCACAGCCAGGTCATCGCCCTGGACCCGGACACCGGCAAGGAAATCTGGCGTTTCGACCCGAAGATCAGCACGCAGAACGCGCCGAACTTCAAGGGCTGGGCGCACATGACCTGCCGTGGCGTGTCGTATCACGATGACGCAGCCTACGCTGCCGCCAGCCCGGTCACCGACGCCAGCGCACCTGCCGCTGCGCCGACTGCCTGCCCGAAACGCATTTTCGTGCCGACCGCCGACACCCGTCTGATCGCCCTGAACGCCGATACCGGCAAGATGTGCGAAGACTTCGGTGACAAAGGCCAGATCGATCTGCGCGCCAACATCGGCGAATTCGCTGCTGGTGGCTACTACTCCACCTCGCCACCGGCCGTGACCAAGAACCTGGTCGTGATCGGCGGTCACGTGACCGACAACGTGTCGGTGGACGAGCCTTCGGGCGTGATCCGCGCCTACGACGTGCACGATGGTCACCTGGTATGGAACTGGGACAGCGGCAACCCCGACGACACCACGCCGATTGCCCCTGGCCAGACCTACACCCGCAACTCGCCGAACATGTGGTCCATGTTCAGCGTCGACGAAAAGAACGGCATGCTGTACCTGCCCATGGGCAACCAGATGCCTGACCAGTGGGGCGGCAACCGTACCCCAGAGTCGGAAAAATACAGCGCCGGCCTGACCGCGCTGGACATCGACACCGGCCATGTCAAGTGGACCTACCAGTTCACCCACCACGACCTGTGGGACATGGACGTCGGCGGCCAGCCAACCCTGATGGACCTCAAGACTGCCGAGGGCGTGAAGCCTGCCGTGCTGGCCTCGACCAAGCAGGGCAGCATCTACGTGCTGAACCGCCTGACCGGCGAGCCGATCGTGCCGATCCACGAAGTACCGGTGCCACAGGGCGCGGTGGAAGGCGACCGCACCTCGCCGACCCAACCCAAGTCCGACCTCAACTTCATGCCGCCAGTGATGCAAGAGCGCGACATGTGGGGCGTGACGCCGTTCGACCAGATGCTGTGCCGGATCGACTTCAAGTCGCTGCGCTATGAAGGTCCGTTCACACCGCCTTCGCTGCAGGGCACTCTGGTGTACCCAGGCAACTTCGGTGTGTTCGACTGGGGTGGCCTGTCGGTCGACCCGGTACGCCAGGTGGCCTTCGTCAACCCAAGCTACATGGCTTTCCGCTCCAAGCTGGTGCCTGCCGCAGAAGTGGCCGGCGGCCCGGGTCGCAAGAGCGAAACCGAAGGCGTGCAGCCGAACAAGGGCGCACCTTATGGCGTGATCCTGGAAGCGCTGCTGTCGCCGATGGGCCTGCCGTGCCAGGCTCCGGCCTGGGGCTACGTCGCTGCGGTCGATCTGACCACGCACCAGACCATCTGGAAACACAAGAACGGTACCGTGCGCGACAGCTCGCCTGTGCCGATCCCGTTGACCATGGGCGTGCCAAGCCTGGGTGGTACGTTCACCACCGCCAGCGGCCTGTCGTTCCTGAGCGGTACGCTTGACCAGTACCTGCGTGCCTACGACATCCGTAACGGCAAGCAATTGTGGGAAGGCCGCCTGCCAGCGGGCGCGCAGACCACCCCGATGACCTACACCGGCAAGGACGGTCGTCAGTATGTGGTGGTGGTTGCCGGCGGGCATGGCTCGCTGGGCACCAAGCAGGGTGACTACGTGATGGCGTTCGCATTGCCTGAAAGCAAGTGATGCTGATGTGACGAGAAACGGCTCCTTCGGGAGCCGTTTTTTTGGGGTGGAGTGTCAGTGAAGCTCTATTCGCGGGCAGAGCCCGCTCTCACATAGCTGGGTATGAAGCAAAACCTGTGGGAGCGGGCTCTGCCCGCGAATAGGGCCCCGAATAGGGCTTCACTGACACCCCCTACTTCTCAATCACCTCCCCCCGCTGCGCCGCCAGCCTGGCCAGCAGCCGATTCTGCGCCGGCACCGGAACTCCCTGCGCTTCCATGGCCTTGATCAGATCCTCCACCAGCGCATTGAACTCACTGCGGCTGATGTTCTGCCCCTTGTGCGCCTCGGCCATGTCATCGCCGGTGTAGGTGCACGGCCCACCCGCCTCGACGCAGAACCTGTCGATCAATTGCCGACGCAACAATTCGATGTTCACGTTGCGAAAATGCGCGACGATCCGCTCGTCCCGGGCCACGTTCAGCAACATTCCTTCCACGATCCGGCTGATCCCCGGCTTGCCGCCGAGTGCCTGGTACAGGCTGTCGTCACGCGCTGGCTGCTGTTGGCCCGCGCAGGCACTCAGCAACAGGGCCATGCCCAGCACATAAAGGCGCATCTCAGAAACTCCCCTGCACGGACAGGTAGGTACCGTTCTGGTTATCCAGCGTGGCGATTTCACCCAGCCGCGCATAGGCCAGCACAATCGCGAGATGCTTGTTGGGGAAATACCCCAGGAACACATCCGCCCAATCGCTTTCACCGGCGAACGACAGGTTGTCCGGCTTCTCCCGGTACTCCACACCCAGTGCCCAGCGCGGGTTGAACAGCACGGCCACCGACCCTTCTTTCAACAGGCTGCGGCTGTCACGCCGGTCGCCACCAAAACCCAGCAGGCCCAGTTCATTGGCGCGGCTGTAGCGCACCCCGCCGTTGATCAGCAGGTTGTAGCCGAACGCCGCGCCCATGAACAGGCGACTGGCCGTCAGGTAGCCCTCGACATCTTCGTCACGCTGCGCGCCGACCAGACTGGGGATGAGAAAATCCTTCTGCCGCTTGTACGCCAGACCCAGCGCCACTTGCGGCAGCTGGTCGTAGATCAGATCGCCGAACAAGCGCACCTTCACGCCAAACACATCCTGACTGAGGCTGTCTTCGGGCAGCCCCAGCTTGTGCACCAGCGAGCCCAGGTCGAAGCGTTGCCGGGCATAGGAAAATTCGATGCGATTCCCATAGCTGGCGGCCATGCCGGCTACGTCCAGCCGGTAGTCAGGCAGGTCCACGCGCGTGGCGAACGCCGTTGCGCCCCACTCGCCTTCTTCGCCGTAACCGGACAGCACCGCCCAAGGCGTGATGCCGCCGCCCGCAGCCCCGTCGATACTGCTGGCACCGCCGGTGGCCAGCAGGCGGCCTTCACTGGCATGAACAGAAGGCTGCCAACACAGGGCCAGCGAGCACAACAACAGGGCTTTTCGCATCATGACCTCAGTGAACAACGGCAGTCGAGGTGGGCAAAGGAGGCTGCATCCAGGCTTCGAAGGCAGCCGCGGTCAAAGGTCGGCTGATCAGATAGCCTTGGGCGGTATCGCAGTTCCAGCGCTCCAGCAGACGCAGGCTGTGTTCGTATTCCACGCCCTCGGCCACGACTTTGAGGCCCAGGTTATGGCTCATCTCGATGGTGGATCGCACGATCACCGCATCCTCGCTGGTCTCATCCAGGTTACGCACGAACGACTGGTCGATCTTCAGCTCCTGCACCGGCAAGCGCTTGAGGTGGGCCAATGACGAATAGCCGGTGCCGAAGTCGTCGACCGACAGGCTGATACCGCTGTCGCGCAGACTGTTGAGCACCTTCAAGGCTTTTTCCGGCTCACGCATGATTGCGCTTTCAGTGATCTCGAAGATCAACTGCTCGGCTGATATGCCGTACAGATCGAGCAGGCGCAGGACACGCTCGTGCAGATCGGCTCCGAGCAGATCGTCCGCGGAAATGTTCAGCGACAGTTGCACGACCAGGCCGCGAGCATTCCACTCGCTCAACTGCCGAATGCCTTCCTCGATGACCCAGCGGGTCAGGGTCTGGATACTGCCGGTGCGCTCGGCCAGTTCGATGAACTCACCGGGCGAGACGTTGCCCAGTTGCGGATGTTGCCAGCGCAGCAAGGCCTCGGCCTGACGGACCTGCTTGTCGCGCAGGTCCAGCTTGGGCTGGTAGTGCAGGGACAACTCGTTATTCGCCGCCGCGCGGCGCAGGTCGCGGATCAGGCGCACCTGGCGCTGGTGCGCCAGGTCCCGGCCGTGCTGATACACCTGCAGGCGTCCTGGCATGTCAGCGGCGTCGCGCATGGCAATGGCCGAGCGCGCAAGCAATTCTTCGGCACTCAAGCCGTCGGCGGGAAAGGCGGCGATGCCGATGCGGCAGTCGATCGCCACGTCGTGCCCGCCGAAACGATGAGGCTGCAGCAACACCTGTTGCAGTTTGTCGGCCACCGCCACGGCGCTGTCGCTGTCGACGTTTTCCAGCAGCAGGAGAAATTCGTCAGTGATCAGGTGTGCCACCGTGTCGCCGGGCCGTACCAGTTCCAGCAGGGTCTGCGCGACTTGCTGGAGCAGCTTGTCGACGAAGGTCGGGCCGCCGCTTTCGCTGAGCTCACGCAGGTTGTCGATACCGATGGACAGCAGCGCGATCGGGCGGTCGGCGGCAATCGCGCTGCCCAGCCGCTCCATGGCCAATGCGCGATTGGGCAGTCCGGTCAGGGCGTCGTGCAGGGCGTTGTGCGCCAGTCGCTGCTCGCGCTCGGCAATCCCGGCCTGCATACGGCCGATGGCCTGGGCCAGCACGCCCAGCTCGTCGGTACGGTCCAGCGGCACGTCGGTCTGGTAGTCACCATGGCCAATGCGCCCCGCCGCCCGAGCCAGGCTTTGCAGCGGCAGCGAGACACTGCGTGCCAGCAACAGCGCGCCCACCAGGGAGGCCAGCAATGCCGCCAGGGCAATGCCGAAGATATTGCGGTCCAGCGCCATGAACGGGCGCATGGCTTCGTCCAGCGGACTCTGCAGCAGCGCCATCACCCGCCCGCCCTCGGCACCGCCGCTGCTGGCCAGCAGCAACGGCTGGCTCAGGTAGGTGCGCTCCTCGTGTTCGGACAGGGAAATACGTTGCGCCGCCGATTCATTGATCTGCATCCACTGGGCGATGCTGGCGGCCAGCTCTGCCGGCTGGGTGCTGACCAGCTCGCCGGCCCTGCCCGCCTCGCTGCTGAGAAAAGACACCTGCAGGTTGGTCAGGGAATTCAGCTCCCGGGCAAGGGCCACGTCCATGCTGAAGCCCATCACCACGCGTGCGATCGGCAACGGCGCCAGCACCGGCGCCTCCACCAGCAGGTGCGGCAACCCCTGCAACGGCACGAACAGTACCGATTGATTGCTGCGGCGCAGTTCGCGCAGCGCCGTGTCGTAGCGAAACACGCTGCCGGTGGGGACCTGATCGACCGTACTGGCCAGGACCCGGCCGTCCATGTCCAGCACGAACATGTCGGTGGCACCGATACGTGCGCCCTGGTTCTGCAGGGCCGAACGGATGGTAGCCGAATCGCCGCTGGACACCGCATCGCGGAAACCGAAGTCCGCCGCCAGCAACTGTACGCCGTCGCGCAAACGACGCCCGCGCATGTCCAGCAAGCGCTCGAACACCCGCGTCCCCACCTGCAGCTGATCGCGGGCCTGGGCACGCACGGCGTCATTGGTGGCCACTTTGACGGCCACGGTCAACGCCCCGACCACTACCAGCAGCAGCAGGATCAGGACGCAGGCGATGCGCGCCTGGAAACTAGTGCGCAGCTTCACCGGCAGCCTTTTTGAATGCCTCACTGAATGGGCTGGTCGCCGGTTCCTGCACCGCGTCGTCCGCCGTCGCTTCGACCGTCAGGGTGTAGCGCTGCGTCATGTCCGTCGTCGTCATGTCCAGTTTTCCTGTCTGCTGCACGTGCGCATCTGCACTGCGCGGATGCCACAGACTCACTTGGTAGTGGCCCGCAGGCAATTGATCGAAACGCACGCGCCCTTGTTCATCACTGACGGCGAACCAGGGATCATCGGTCACGTAGACATAGCCCAGCATCCAGTCGTGAATGTTGCAGCCCAGCACCACGACGCCCGGCTTGTCGAACAACTCCGGCTGGCTCGGCGTGCCTTCGTACAGACGCAATTCGAAGCGCTTGGCCGGTGAAAAGGAATACACCTGATGGCGGATGTTGTCGTTGTTGGGGAACGACACCGACGTGCCCGTGGCCACCGCCAACACGTGCGGCAGATACTTCTGCGCACGCTGGTCCATGATCGCCGTGGCCTTTCTGGAGCCTGCGGCAGCCGGGCCGCCTGACAGGCTGAGCACCGCGTCGGCCAGGGGTGCGCCATCGGCCTGAACGATCCGAGCCTCGAACGAGGCAGCGCCGACCCAGGTACTGAAGACCAAACCGCTGAGCAAGGCGCCTAACCTGAGCATGAAATCTACCTGACGAATGGAAATGTTGCCTGCCGTCGCGTTCGGCCTGCGCCGGTTACAAGCCCGGTTACAACCCTTATCGGCCGCCCGCCGCAAAGCTTCAGTGCCGCCATTGAAACCAGTCGTGCCCTGCCCCATCTAAGCAGCATAGTCATTGACGCAGGTGCCCCATGAGCGACCAGCAGGAATCCAACGAGAATCCGTCCGAACATCTGGACAACGAGCACATCGAGCACTCGACCCACTCCAGCACCGAACTGGCCCTGCCTGGGCAGAACCTGCCGGACAAGGTCTACGTCATCCCGATCCACAACCGTCCGTTCTTCCCCGCGCAGGTGCTGCCGGTCATCGTCAACGAAGAGCCGTGGGCGGAAACCCTCGACCTGGTCGCCAACACCGAACACCACTCGCTGGCGCTGTTCTTCATGGACACCCCGCCCGACGACCACCGTCATTTCGATACCTCCAGCCTGCCGCTGTACGGCACCCTGGTGAAGATCCACCACGCCAGCCGCGAAAACGGCAAGCTGCAGTTCGTCGCGCAAGGTCTGTCGCGCGTGCGCATCCGCACCTGGCTCAAGCATCACCGCCCGCCCTATCTGGTGGAAGTCGAATACCCGCAGCAGCCCATCGAGCCCACCGACGAGGTCAAGGCCTACGGCATGGCGCTGATCAACGCCATCAAGGAGCTGCTGCCGCTCAACCCGCTGTACAGCGAAGAGCTGAAGAACTACCTCAACCGCTTCAGCCCCAACGATCCCTCGCCGCTGACCGACTTCGCCGCCGCGCTCACCTCGGCCACGGGCAACGAGCTGCAAGGCGTGCTCGACTGCGTGCCGATGCTGCGACGCATGGAAAAAGTCCTGCCGATGCTGCGCAAGGAAGTCGAAGTCGCACGGCTGCAGAAAGAAATCTCCGCCGAGGTGAACAAGAAGATCGGCGAGCACCAGCGCGAGTTCTTCCTCAAGGAACAGCTCAAGGTCATCCAGCAGGAGCTGGGCCTGACCAAGGACGATCGCAGTGCCGACGTCGAGCAGTTCCAGCAGCGCCTGCAGGACAAGACCCTGCCGCCCGCGGCGCAGAAGCGCATCGACGAGGAAATGCAGAAACTGTCGATTCTGGAAACCGGTTCGCCCGAGTACGCCGTCACACGCAACTATCTGGACTGGGCCACTGCCCTGCCATGGGGTGTCTACGGCAAGGACAAGCTGGACCTCAAGCATGCGCGCAAGGTGCTCGACCAGCACCACGCCGGCTTGGATGACATCAAGACACGCATCATCGAATTCCTTGCCGTGGGCGCCTACAAAGGTGAAATCAGCGGTTCCATCGTGCTGCTGGTCGGTCCGCCAGGCGTGGGCAAGACCAGCGTCGGCAAGTCCATCGCCGAGTCCCTGGGCCGACCGTTCTATCGCTTCAGCGTGGGCGGCATGCGCGACGAGGCCGAAATCAAGGGCCACCGCCGCACCTACATCGGTGCCCAGCCGGGCAAGCTGGTGCAGGCGCTCAAGGACGTCGATGTGATGAACCCAGTGATCATGCTCGACGAAATCGACAAGATGGGCCAGAGCTTCCAGGGCGACCCGGCGTCGGCACTGCTGGAAACCCTGGACCCGGAACAGAACGTCGACTTCCTCGACCACTACCTGGATCTGCGCCTGGACTTGTCCAAGGTGCTCTTCGTGTGCACCGCCAACACCCTGGATTCCATCCCCGGCCCGCTGCTCGACCGCATGGAAGTGATCCGCCTGTCCGGCTACATCACCGAAGAGAAAATGGCGATCGCCAAGCGTCACCTGTGGCCCAAGCAGCTGGCCAAGGCAGGTGTCGACAAAAATCGCCTGACCATCAGCGACAGCGCCCTACGCACCGTCATTGAGGGCTATGCCCGCGAGGCCGGCGTGCGCCAGTTGGAGAAACAGCTGGGCAAACTGGTGCGCAAGGCAGTCGTGCAGTTGATCGACAAACCCGATGTGCCGATCAAACTGGTGCCCAAGGACCTTGAAGCTTCTCTGGGGATGCCGGTATTCCGCAGCGAGCAGGTGCTGTCGGGCAAAGGCGTGATTACCGGGTTGGCCTGGACCAGCATGGGTGGCGCGACCTTGCCGATCGAGGCGACGCGCATCCATACCCTGAACCGCGGTTTCAAGCTCACCGGGCAACTGGGCGAGGTGATGAAGGAGTCGGCGGAAATCGCCTACAGCTACATCAGCTCCAACCTTGCGCAGTTCGGCGCCGATTCCAAGTTCTTCGACGAAGCCTTCGTGCATCTGCACGTGCCTGAGGGCGCCACGCCCAAGGACGGTCCGAGTGCGGGGGTGACCATGGCCAGCGCCCTGCTGTCCCTGGCCCGCGATCAGGCGCCGAAGAAAGGCGTGGCCATGACCGGCGAACTGACCTTGACCGGGCACGTCCTGCCAATCGGCGGCGTGCGCGAAAAAGTCATCGCCGCACGACGCCAGAAGATCATGGAATTGATTCTGCCAGAGCCCAACCGAGGCAACTTCGAAGAGCTGCCGGATTACCTAAAGCAGGGCATCACCGTGCACTTTGCCAAACGTTTTGCCGACGTCGCCAAGATTCTCTTCTAACCCATCCACCCCCTGTAGCAGCGGCGCAAGCCGCGTCAGGGGGCATCGCGTCCCCTCAGACATACTTTATCTACCGCCGACGCGGCTCGCGCCGCTGCTACAACGGCCTCATCCGCCACACCCCTCGCGTCCTGACGCGGCGCGCGCGGTGGCTACGCCTCCAAACACCACAATCCCCTGTAGCAGCGGCGCGAGCCGCGTCCGGGTCCACCGCCGCCCCACCGAACGCACCGCAATCTTCTCAAACGCGGCCCGGGCGCCTGACTCCTGCACATTCGATGAACTGGGTTATGCTTGCCCCATCCTCGTCCGTTCGGAGCCACCATGTCCGTCGTCCGCCTGATACTGCCCGCCAGCCTCACCTTGCTTACGGCCTGCGCCCAGCAACCGCGGCATAACATCGAACTGGAAAACCAGAGCCAGTGCCCGGTTGCCCTCAGCGTCGGCCAGACCATCACCCTGCAATTGCCCACCAACCCCAGCACCGGCTACCGCTGGCTGGTACAGAACCCCGGTGCCAGCGTCCTGCGCAGCCTGGGCCCGGAGGTCTACAGCAGCGCTCGGGAAACCGGCGTGGTCGGTGCCGCCGGGCAATCCACCTGGCGCTTCCAGGCACGCGCGCCAGGTGATGGCCACCTGATGCTCGTGCTGCAACAACCCTGGGCCCCCGAGGTCCCGCCCGCTGAAACCTTCAGCTGCGACATCACCGTCAAGTAGCCTGTAGGAGCGGTCATCGGCCGCGAACGAGCCACCTCGGTACCTCTGTCACCCCGCGATATTCTTTCGCGGCCGATGACCGCTCCTACGGATCTCCTCAGGGCGCAAAAAACCACACCGCCCCCCACAAAAAATGCACCCCCGCCCCACATCCGCTAAAATGCCGCCCCGTTTTCCCGCAACCCGCCTGGATCGCCCCGTGAGCAAAGAGCCCGACCGCCTATTCGCCCAGCCCCTGAGCCAGGTCCCCGACTTCGCCTTCAACGAAGACGTGGTGCGCGTGTTCCCGGACATGATCAAACGCTCGGTGCCCGGTTACCCCACCATCGTGGAAAACCTCGGCGTGCTCGCGGCGCAATTCGCCCAGCCCAACACCACCCTCTACGACCTGGGCAGTTCGCTGGGCGCCGTCACCCAGGCGTTGCGCCGGCACGTGCGCACCGAAGACTGCCAGGTGATCGCAATCGACAACTCCCAGGCCATGGTCGAGCGCTGTCGTGAATACCTCAACGCGCAGAACTCCATGTTTCAGGAGCTGCTGCCGGTCACCGTCATCGAGGGCGACATCCTCGCCCTGGACTTCAAACCGGCGTCGGTCATCGCACTCAACTTCACCCTGCAGTTCATCCCCCCGGCCCAGCGCCTGGAACTGCTCACCCGCATCCACCAGGCCCTGGTGCCCGGCGGCGCACTGATCCTTTCGGAAAAGCTGCGCTTCGAAGACGACCAACAACACGACCTGCTCACCGACCTGCACATCGCCTTCAAACGCGCCAACGGCTACAGCGACCTGGAAATAGCGCAGAAACGCAGCGCCATCGAAAACGTCATGAAACCCGACAGCCTCGAAGAAAACCGCGATCGCCTGCTTGCTGCAGGCTTCAGCAAGGTCGTGCCCTGGTTCCAATGCCTCAACTTCGCCTCGATGATCGCCCTGCCATGATTGACCTGTCCCCGCTCGTCCGCCGCCTGGCCAACACCCCGCTGGCCAACTGGGCCAATGGCCTGCAAGCCCAGCTCGACACCAAGATGGAAAAAGGTCACGGCGACCTGCAACGCTGGCAGAGCGCCCTCGATGCCCTGCCCCCGGTCACCGCCTGCGACATCGACCTGGTCAACGGCCTGCGCCTGGACTGCGCAGACAACGCCTCCACCCACGACCAGATGCGCGCGGCCCTGATGGGCCTGTCACCCTGGCGCAAAGGCCCGTTCGACCTGTTCGGCGTCCACGTTGACACCGAATGGCGCTC
This sequence comes from Pseudomonas sp. Leaf129, assembly GCF_001423465.1. Taxonomy (NCBI): domain Bacteria; kingdom Pseudomonadati; phylum Pseudomonadota; class Gammaproteobacteria; order Pseudomonadales; family Pseudomonadaceae; genus Pseudomonas; species Pseudomonas sp. Leaf129. The sequence goes on from NZ_LMOC01000006.1 coordinate 721,885, forward strand.
GGACTGGAAATGGGAGCGCGTCGCCCCGCACCTCGACCTGCGCGGCAAACGGGTTCTCGACGTCGGCTGCGGCAATGGCTACTACCAATGGCGCATGCTCGGCGCCGGCGCCGACAGCGTCATCGGCGTCGACCCCAACTGGCTGTTCTTCTGCCAGTTCCAGGCGGTGCAGCGTTATCTGCCCGACCTGCCCGCCTGGCACCTGCCCTTCGCCCTGGAAGACCTGCCCGCCGGCCTCGAAGGTTTCGACACGGTGTTTTCCATGGGTGTGTTCTACCACCGCCGCTCCCCCATCGAGCACCTGCTGGCGCTCAAGGACTGCCTGGTCAAAGGCGGCGAACTGGTCCTGGAAACCTTGGTCGTCCCCGGCGACGTACATCAGGTCCTGGTGCCCGAAGACCGCTACGCGCAGATGCGCAACGTCTGGTTCCTCCCCTCCGTGCCCGCCCTGGAACTGTGGCTGCGCCGCGCCGGCTTCAGTGACGTGAAATGCGTGGACGTTAGCATCACTACCGTGGCCGAGCAGCGCGGCACCGAATGGATGAAGTTCCAGTCACTGAGTGACTTCCTCGATCCGGACGACCACAGCAAAACCGTCGAAGGCCTGCCCGCGCCGATGCGGGCGGTGATCACTGCCCGTAAATAACGGTCAAGCCTGGAACAGGCGAATGGGCGGTGAACAAACACCGTCGCACTCGCCTCTCTGCCGCTCATCGACTCCTTCACAGAACCACAAAAAAATCCTGAAGGGTTGCATTTCGCGGAAGGCAGGCAGGGCAAGGACTTGAGACTACCCATGGGAAAATCTGGCTATTTTCTGAACAGCCAGTCGGGTTTCCAAGCCGAACTCAAGCCTATATCCTGTGTCCACTTCTTACGAAAACCACCACATAGGCGATTTTCGTAAGGTTGCGGCTATTACTGCCTACACACCGGCAGTGAACGCAACAGTCCTGAGAAATACGAGTTTCGACCGATTTTTTTGTGACCGCACGTGAACACGAGCAAGCAAAAAACCCTATAATCGCCGCCCACTTCAAGGACCTGAGACATGACCCATCGCGACATCGAAGCCGGCACGAGTCCATCGACCGAAGCCCGACCGCGAAGCGAGTCCCTCAGCGCGTTCCGACCGGATCGTTGATAGCCCACGCTGTGGCACCACGCTGAAAAAGCCTGGACCCGGCGCCGCAACACGCACGTAACGCCAGGTTGCACCACGCAACCCCGGTAATCAGATTTCCAAATTCATCAGCCGCCACGAGCGGCCTCGAGCAGGAGCCTCCCCCATGCTGAGCTGGGACGAATTCGACAAAGAAGACGCAGCCGAACCCGCCAAAGGCGCCAACGCCGGCCACGCCAGCGAAGCTGCCATGGACAAACTCGACAGCGCCGGCGGTGCCGCCGCCCAGGAAGCCCGCGCCGCCCACGCCAGCGACTCCGCCGCCGTAGCCCGCGCCAAGGCCGCCCTGAACAAACTCGACATCGCCGAAGGCCTGGCCGAGCTCGAAGGCTCCGCCGCCCGCGTCGCCGTCGACGAAAAGCGCATGATCAACTGCCGCGCCGACCTCAACCAACTTGTCCCCTTCAAGTACGACTGGGCCTGGCAGAAGTACCTGGATGGCTGCGCAAACCACTGGATGCCGCAAGAAGTCAACATGAACGCCGACATCGCCCTCTGGAAAAACCCGGAAGGCCTGACCGACGACGAACGCCGCATCGTCATGCGCAACCTGGGCTTCTTCAGCACCGCCGACTCCCTGGTCGCCAACAACCTGGCCCTGGCCGTGTACCGCCTGATCACCAACCCGGAGTGCCGCCAGTACATCCTGCGCCAGGCTTTCGAAGAAGCGATCCACACCCACGCCTACCAGTACTGCATCGAATCACTGGGCATGGACGAAGGCGAAATCTTCAACATGTACCACGAGATCCCATCGGTCGCTAAAAAAGCCGCCTGGGGCCTCAAGTACACCCGCGCCATCTCCGACCCGGAATTCAACACCGGCACCGTCGAAACCGACAAAGAGCTGCTGCGCAACCTGATCGGCTACTACTGCGTACTCGAAGGCATCTTCTTCTACTGCGGCTTCACCCAGATCCTCTCCATGGGCCGCCGCAACAAGATGACCGGCGTCGCCGAGCAGTTCCAATACATCCTGCGCGACGAATCCATGCACCTGAACTTCGGCATCGACGTGATCAACCAGATCAAGATCGAAAACCCACACCTGTGGGACGCCGAACTCAAGGAAGAAGCCTCGCAGATGATTCTGCAAGGCACCCAGCTGGAAATCGAATACGCCCGCGACACCATGCCTCGCGGCGTGCTGGGCATGAACGCAGCGATGATGGAGGACTACCTCAAGTTCATCGCCAACCGTCGCTTGTCGCAGATTGGCTTGAAGGAAGAATACCCAGGCACCACGAACCCGTTCCCATGGATGAGCGAGATCATGGACTTGAAGAAGGAGAAGAACTTCTTTGAGACGCGAGTGATTGAGTATCAGACAGGTGGGGCGTTGAGCTGGGATTGAAATTTAAGCTGGATTCCCGCAAAACGAAGGTCGCCCATGGGCGACCTTTTTTGTGAAAAAATTTACCGAAAAAAAACCGACACAAAGCCATTGGCCACTGTTACCTCTGCACTGAACGCAGTACTCACGGCTTCAGCCAGCACCGTTCCAGCTTCGGCTGGTGAGTCCGTTGCACTGGCAGGACGAGAGCTGGATGCGGATGCGGGATTTGTTAGTGATCTTGGACAGCGAAGAAATCGATCACATGAAGGTAGGTTGTCGGCGCATGTCGGCTGGTGGAAGGTGTCTGCACGGTGTTCATGTAAGCCACCCGCCTGCTGAACAGTGTGTTTTTGGACTGTGTAGCTGCGCAGGACCTTCAGCCTACCAACATGTCGCTGAAAAATGCTCTCAAACGCATGCTGGATTATCATGTCGATGAAACCACGTTTCAGCGACACGTTTCCGGCACATGTCGCTGCCAGCGACATGACTGCGGGACGTGTCGCTAAAATCCAAAAATAGCGACATGATCCGCTCTTATGCATACACTCGGAACGCAATAGCGGCGCGCGTGTAGGTGCACGCTACGTTGAACCACCACAAATAGACCCAGGCTACAACGCTTATGATCGACTCTTCTCTGGTCTGGCGACCCGACAAACCCCATAACCAGCTTGGGGCATTACCACCTGCCGTCGAGCTGGAAACGCGTGCGGTGCTCAAACTCTGCATTCAAGCACGTAGCTCCCTGGCCGAGTTGAAGCAAGCGGCAGAGCTCATTCCCAATCAGACCGTGTTGATAAACACCATTCCGTTGCTGGAAGCCAAGGACAGCTCGGAAATAGAAAGCATCGTGACTACAACGGATCTGCTCTTTCAGCATGCCCATGACACGGCCAACCATGCAGACCCTGCTACGAAGGAAGCACTGCGTTATCGCAAAGCGCTGCATCAGGGCTTTCAGTCATTGGCCGAGCGCCCACTCTCCACTAACACCGCAGTAGAGATATGCCGCACGCTAAAGGGCGTGGACATGGACATACGGCGAGTGCCCGGTGTGCAGTTGGCGAATGATCGAACCGGCGAAATTATCTACACACCGCCAGACGGCGAAGAGCCCATACGCGACATGCTTGCGAATTGGGAGCGCTTCCTGCACTACGAGACCGATCTCGACCCATTGGTGCGGATGGCTGTCGGGCATTACCAGTTTGAAGCGATCCATCCCTTTACCGATGGTAACGGCCGCACAGGGCGCGTCCTCAACACGCTGTTTCTGATCCAGGAGGGGCTGTTGAATCTGCCGATTCTCTACCTCAGCCATTACATCATTGCCCATCGCGCGGACTACTATCGTCTGCTGCTCGATGTTACCCGCAACCAGGCATGGGAGCCGTGGATAAGATTCATGCTTACCGCCGTCAAAGAGACTACCGAATGGACCACGGCGAAAATCACCGCTATCCGCAGCTTGGCAGAGCACACCAGCCAATATGTTCGGGAGCAGTTGCCAAAAATCTATTCTCGCGAATTGGTCGATGTGATTTTCGAACAGCCCTACTGCCGCATTGGTAATGTCATCGACAAGCAGATTGCTCAGCGACAGGCTGCTTCACGCTACCTCAAGGATCTCGTGAGTATCGGCATTCTGCAGGAAGTGCAGGTAGGTAAAGAGAAGCTGTTTACTCATCCCAAGTTAATGCAGCTTTTGACTCGGGATAGGAACGACTTTACGCGCTATGGTTGAGAGCCAAAGAGCGGAAAAGTCTGCTTCTCGCTGCCCGCTTCCATCCCATTCACCTATTCATTTCTTTGCCATCGGGCGCTCAACGCAAGGGACCTGAACTAAACCGCCCCTCCCCCAACGACCGTGCATCATTCCCTCTGTCATCCCGTGCATCCAGATCCGCCCCCTTCGCCGCCAACGCCTCGAGAATATCCTTGCGCTGAAACAACGCCGCATACATCGCCGCCGTCTGTCCCGAGTTGTTTCGCTCATCCGTCGCGCAGTCTGCCTTGAGCAATCGATGGGCGATGCTCACTTCACCTTTGAAAATGGCCCCCATCAGCGCCGTATTCCCACGTTTATCCTGGCTACACGGATTCGCCCCAGCCGCCAGCAACTGCTCCACAGCCGCCGTCTGGCCGTGATAAGCCGCCAGAATCAGCGCGGTGTAGCCGCTTTCGTCGCGGGTGTCCAAGTCATAATGAGCCTCGATGAACGCGCCCAAACGGTCGGTGCTGCCCGAACGTGCGGCGTCGAAGTACAGTTCACGAAGTTGCTGGCGGGTATCGGGGGGTGGTGTGTCATCGGCCAAGGCAGCTGTTGAAAGCATCATCGCCGAGCAGATCCAGGGAATGAAATATCGCATGAGATTTTGCTCCTGTAGATCACCGACCGTTGTTACACGGCCGGTGATCGGATGCATCAGTCCTGAAGCTTGGCGGCCAACTGTTTGACCTTTTCCAAATCGCCATTGGCAACTTTGGTCACGCCTGTGCCGTAGGCCGGATCGGCCTTGTACAGATACGACAGCATGATGTTTTTGCTTTCGGTATCCGTGTCAGCCAAAGAACCGCCGAAGCTGTTGATCAGGTCCTGCTGCTCCTTGGACGAATAGGAGCGGTACAAGTCGCCCGCCTGTTTGAAGTTCTGCTCGCGCTGGATCTTCGCCTGCTGAGTAGTACCACTCAAAGCCGTTTGGCTGTAACGCGCGCTGTCGTCACTTGGGCGCGGTGCGAGACGGCTCGGCTCGTAGTTCACCCCACCGGTGGTATGTCCGCTGTTCAAGGCGCCATCCTGGTTGCCATTGTTGACGGTGACGCGCGGACGGTTGATCGGCAAGCTCATGCCGTTGGCGCCCAGGCGGTACATCTGGGTATCGGCGTACGAGAACACACGGCCTTGCAGGAGACGGTCTTCCGACGGCTCGATCCCCGGCACTACGTTGGACGGTGCCATGGCGACCTGTTCGGTCTCCTGGAAGAAGTTATCGACGTTCTTGTTCAGTACCATCTGCCCGATCTTCTGCTCCGGTACGTCAGGCCAGATCTTGGTCGCGTCGAGCGGGTCGAATGCAAACTTGGCCAGGTCTTCAGGTTTGAGCACCTGGATATACAAGTCCCACTTCGGGAAATCACCCTTGTTGATTGCGGTGACCAGGTCATGGGTCATGTGCGCGTAGTCTTTGCCCTGGGTTTGCACGACTTGTTCCGGGTCCAGATTCTTCAGACCTTGCAGGCTCTTCCAGTGAAACTTCACGTAGTGCACTTCGCCTTTGGCGTTGACGAACTTGTAGGCGTGCACGCCATTGCCGTCCATGAAGCGATAGCCTGCAGGCGTGCCTTCGTTTGAGTACAGCAGGGTGAGCGTGCGGGTCGCTTCCGGCACGTGGGAGAAGAAGTCGAAACGACGGGAATCATCGTCGAGGTTGGTGCGCGGGTCGGGTTTGAACGCATGCACCATGTCGGGAAACTTGATGGCGTCACGAATGAAGAAGGTCGGGAAGTTATTGCCGACCAGATCCCAGTTGCCGTCCGCCGTATAGAACTTGGTCGCGAAACCACGTGGGTCGCGCAGCGTTTCCGGCGAGTGGTTGCCGTGGACGACCGACGAGAAGCGCACGAACACCGGTGTATGGGTGCCTGGCGTAAACACCTTGGCCTTGGTCAACTCACTGATGTTGCTGGAAGCGACGAACTCGCCATGCACACCCGTACCACGGGCATGCACCACGCGCTCTGGAATGCGCTCGCGGTCGAAGCGCTGCAGTTTCTGCAACAGCTGAACGTCCTGAAGCAGCGCCGGCCCGTTGGGTCCAGCGGTCTGAGAATTCTGGTTATCGCCGACGGCGGCGCCATTGTCGCGGGTCAAGGTATCGGCAAACGCGGACGACAAAGACATGCCGATGGCCAATGCAGTGACCGCATACCCTGATAAGGTCCTGATTTTCATAGTGAATCCCTCACGGTTCTTATGACTGAATACACCGAGAGGGTAACGGCACTGGAGGATGAGGCTAAATTGGAAGAGCCTATCAAGGCGATAGGCAGAGACGAGCTGATACGGCATGGCAGGCTCCCAACGTAAGGGTGCCAACCATGTCAGGCGCCTACTGCAACCTATGCCAACACACCTAGCCTTATCGATCTGGCGGCCATTGCTGATAAGTGGGCAGCCCTTGCCCATCAAGCCAAGCTACATCTTGCTCGATCCAAATATGATAGGCAGGCCGTTGGCCGGGGTCTTCATCCAATGTCGCTACACGTACTATGATCACCCCCGAATCACTGCGCTCGGCGGCAAGATGTGAGCCACACCGGGAGCAAAAGTGGCGGACTTTCCCGGGGGATGATTCAAACACACTCAGGGCGTCTATCCCCTGAGTCCACTTGAAATGCTTCCGAAGCACGCCGGCCGTGGAGACATAGGAGGCGGCATGCGTTTTTCGGCAGGTTACACAATGGCAGTGAACAATAGGCATATCGACTTGATCGATCTCGTAACCGACAGTTCCACATGCGCAGCTTCCTTTCATCTCAGTTTCCTCCTGGATGGGTCTTTCAAACTACCATCGAAGATCCGCGCAAACACGCGCTTCGAGGCAGTCATCTTGTTTAATTGAAATAGCTAATCGCTGTATATCACGCTATGCTCCGCGCCCCTTCATATCTGGACAGGAATCCACCATGAAAACCCACATCGCATTTCTGCTTCTTGCCGTTATCGGCCTTTCCGGTTGCGTACAGACTGCTTACAGTAAAAGTGTCACCGTTACCAAAGACGCCGATGGCCGCGTTGTACAGACAGTAGAAACAGAAACCGTGACTCAACCAGGTCAGGGCTACGAGATGCGTCTTGAGAAGATCAAAGGCGTGCAGCGCTAAGCGAGGAAAAGGACCGCTGCAAGATTTTGCGGCGGTTCATGAACAGCCGCACATCACTCCTGTTCAGTAAGCTCCCTCTCGCAACCCATCCTCCGGCACGAATATCCACCCCTCCACCGGATCGATATCCGCCATCGGCTGAGCCAGCCATTGCGGTCTATGCTCGAAGGCCCAGGCCAGCAACGCGCACGTCAGCGCATCCTGTGCATCGATATGTTCAAGCCCCGCTACAAATATTCGCGGAACGCTCGCGCCGTCAACGTAGAAAGGCGCTCGCAAGGCCTCGATGCAGGCCGACCGCTTGCACGCAGAGGGATAGGCCTCGATCGCCCGCAGCATCCGCCCGTCCGTCCATACGCCACAGGCTTCACGAATGGGCGCGAATCGCCCCAGCACATGCATGCCCTTGGTTGCCTGGCTGCCGATCATGTCCTTGATCGGCGACAGCGGATAGAGCCCTCGTTCGAACAGAAAATGTTCGGTACGCCGGTGCAGGTAGGGGTTGCTGGATGACTCGCCAACAGTGGGCACGGCCATGCCACGGGTGATGAGGTCGATGAAAGGTCGGGAGAAGCCCAGCGGAGTGTCGATGCCCATGAGCAGGCGGGGCGCTTGATGAACTGCAGTGTCTATTGCGCACAGTTTCAACAGCCCATGGATAAACTCTTCCGTGGAACTTGCTTCATTGATCGTCCGACGCAGATTGCCCCGCCAAGGCTTACCGACTAACCGGCGCTCAGCATTCAGAACGACCAGAGCATCGCGGCTAGCCGGGTTCCGGTCGCAATTCCAGCCGCCGACGTCCCAGCCCATGAAGAGTGTGGAAGCGTTCGGTTCAGTCATGGCGGGCACTCATGCAGGTAAAGAAAATATTCGACGCCTGTTCAAAAACAACGGGACTGTTCCATTTATCCACGCTATCTGTATCTATCAATCCGATGTCAGCGGTTGTGTAATGCACGACGGTGTTTCGCCCCTCTCAGAGCCTGCTTGGAAACATAAAGGACCCTATCATGCGAAAGGACTACATCGCATTCTTCGTCTCATTGTTCCTGTCACGCCTCGCGGACCAGATTCTATTGTTCATCGTTCCGCTGGTGGTCTTCCAGGCGACTCAGAGCGCAGCGTGGGCCGGCCTTGCGTTCTTTGTTGAATCGTTGCCCAGGTTTTTGGCCTTCCCTTTCTGTGGCGTATTGTGCGACCGCTTCTCACCCGTCCGAATTCTGCATATCAGCCAGATCTACCGGGTTTTACTTTGTGTGCTGGCCGTTATTCTGTCCCTGTTGTTCGGTGGCATCGCCTGGCTGGTGGTGTTGTCGGCGCTGTGTGGCGTACTGACAACCCGAGGCGTCATGGCTCGCGAAGTACTGATGCCACGCGTATTCCACCACTACAGCTACACCAAGACCCTCTCCTACTCGCAAATCGCCGACCAGACCGGTTTAGTCCTGGGCCCATTGGTCGCTGCATTGATGCTGGAAGTCTGGGCCTGGCACTGGGTTGTGCTGTGTGTCGCTGGGGTATTTCTGCTGGCCGATGCAAGCATGCTGATCTGGCAACGGCTCAGTCAGATAGATATCGCGCCATTCGACCAGGGTCAAGGCGCGTGGCTACAACCTTTTCGAGTTGCCATTGGGCATATCCGTACCACAGCGCAATTGCGCAAAATCATCACGTTGGCCGTTGGAGTGAACCTGATCGTCGGCGTGACGGCGGCTACTTCGGCGGCCATGGTGATCGGAAGTTTCAGCGCGGACAAGGACAGCTACGCCTGGCTGCAGGCGGCGGGGGCCGTCGCCACCATCGCCATACTGGTACTGCTCGCGCGCGTCGTCATTCCCCTGAGGGTACTGGGCGGTGTGTCATACGTGCTGATCGCTGCAGGTGGGTTCATCTGCGCAATGACTCCGAACCTGGCAGGCTATGTATCAGGTTTTTTGTTGATCGTGGGCTTCGACAAGATGTTCAACGTCTACATGCGCAGCATTCGTCAGCGCGTCATTCCCCCTCAGGATTTCGGCAAGACGGTGGGAGTGATCACCCTGCTCAATAACCTGTCGCAGCCAGCGGCGGGCTTACTCGTCGCCCTCTTGGCCGCGCCCGTTGGTACGCAGAAGGTGATCCTGACACTGGCTATTATGTCCACCGTACTGGGCGCAACGGCTCACTGGTGGTTGGGCCAAGCAGGCTCGTGCGCTTCGGACCAGAAAACGTGCCGCTAAGGCAGCCCTACCCCTGCAAACGTGCCAACGCGGTTGCCCGGCAGCTTTCCAGAATCTCATCAGCCAGCGCAGAGTCATCCGGACATGCTCTGGAGAGCATCAGTGCGCCGACCAAGTGCGCCAGGGCATTGATTCGCTCGGCCCGTGCAGCCTGCCGCGTGGCCTCGTCTACCTCGACCGAAGCAGGCTCCACACCGGCCAGGATCCGCTCCATCCCCTGCGCAAACACCGCCTTGATCTCTTCAGGCTGGCGGGCGGCATCGGCCGACAATGCCGCCAGGGTGCAGCCCTCACCAGGTGCATCGCGATGCTCGCGCGACAGGTAGCCCTCGATCAGCGCTGCACGTTCGGCCTGAGCCGTGCTGGCTTCCATCTGCGCGAAGCCACACGCCGCCGCCTCGCTCATGAGGTCTGCCTTGGAGCGGAAATGCTTGTAGAAACCGCCGTGAGTGAAGCCGGCCGCGGCCATCAGATCAGCCACGCTCACGCCGTCGTAACCCCGCTCGCGAAACAGGGTGGAGGCGGTTTCAACGATGTGCGCACGGTTGGCCTGCGCCTGTGCCTTGCTGACCTTCATGTCGATGCCTGTGAGGTGAAGACTGACGCCAAGTATACATTGATGTCGACTGACATCAAAATGCTTGACGGTTTAGATTTCGATCATCATCATAAATTCGTCGCAGCGCAGGGCTGCCATCTAGCCGTCAGGAATCTCCTCCGATGAACACGCTCCCCACTGTAATGATCACCGGCGCCTCCACCGGCATCGGCGCCACCTACGCCGAACGTTTCGCCCGCCGCGGGCACGACCTGGTCCTGGTCGCACGCAACCGCGATCGCCTGGAAAAACTGGCCGCAAGATTGCGCGACGAAAACGGTGTGAACATCACCCTCATGCAAGCGGACCTGACCCGCGCCGAAGATCTGGCCCAAGTGGAGAAGCGCCTGGCCGAAGATGCCAGCATCGGTGTCCTGATCAACAACGCCGGCGCAGGTCAGGCCGGCGGCTTCACCCAACAAAGCGCCAGCGCCCTCGACAGCCTGCTCGCGCTCAATGTGACTGCAGTGACACGCCTGGCAGCGGCCATCGCTCCACGTCTGGCGCAGGCGGGTCATGGCAGTATCGTCAACATTGGCTCGGTGATGGGTCTGGCTCCTGAGATGCAGATGACCGTGTATGGTGCCACCAAGGCGTTCGTGCTGTTCCTGTCCCAAGGCTTGCAAGCGGAACTGGGCCCCAAGGGCGTCTATGTACAAGCGGTGCTGCCCGCAACCACACGCACCGAGATCTGGCAGCATTCCGGGATCGATATCGCGACCTTGCCTGAAGTCATGGAGGTGGGCGATCTGGTGGACGCCGCCCTGGCAGGTTACGACCGTCGCGAGCTCGTCACCATCCCACCGCTGCATGTGGCCGAGCGCTGGACGGCACTCAACGATAGTCGTTATTTGCTGCTCGCGGATCTGCGCCAGGCAACGCCGGCCGAGCGCTATCTGACTCCTGCCACTGTTGGGCAATGAGTCATGAAAGCGTTCGTCATCGATCGTTACGGTAAAGGTGTTGTAGGCCAGATAGCCGAAATGCCCGAACCCACCTTGGCTGGCAGCGACGTCTTGGTACTCGTGCATGCGGCCGGCGTCAATGCGCTGGACATCAAGATTCGCAACGGCGAATTCAAGTTGATCCTGCCGTACACGCTACCCCTGGCATTGGGTAATGACGTAGCGGGCGTGGTGCTCGAAGTCGGAGCCAATGTCACCCGCTTCAAACCCGGCGACGAAGTGTATGCCCGGCCGCACCCGTCGCGTATCGGCACCTTCGCCGAACGCATTGCCATCGATCAATCGTATGTAGCCGCCAAGCCAGTGAACCTGACCATGGTCCAGGCAGCGTCTCTACCCTTGGTGACTTTGACCGCCTGGCAAGTCCTGGTCGAAACCGCCAAGGTCAAGCCGGGCCAGAAAGTCTTGATCCACGCAGGCTCAGGTGGCGTGGGTACGGTCGCCATTCAGTTGGCCAAACACTTGGGCGCCTATGTGGCCACTACCACCAGCACGGCCAATGTCGAGTGGTTGAAGGCCTTGGGCGCCGATCAGGTGATCGATTACAAAGCGCAGGATTTCGCCCGACAGCTGCAAGACTACGATGTAGTACTCAACAGCCTGGGATCGGACGTATTGAGCGAGTCGGTGATGGTCTTGAAGCCCGGCGGCCAGTTGATCTCCATCTCCGGCCCCCCGACCCCGGCGTTCGCCGCCAGCCAGGGCCTCGGCTGGCCCCTGAAGCAACTTATGCGGTTGTTAAGCTACCGCATCCGCAAACAGGTCAGTCAGCAGGGCTGCAGCTATGATTTCGTATTCATGCGCGCGGACGGCGAGCAACTCGCACACATCAGCCAGCTCGTGGAAAGCGGTGTCATCACCCCGGTGATCGACACGGTCTATCCCTTCGCGAAGATTGCAGACGCACTGGCCCACGTCCGAAATGGTCGCGCAAAGGGGAAAGTGGTGATCCAGATGCAACCACCTGCATGAAATGTCGCAGCAGGTAAGGTCAGGCGTATGGAAGAAACAGCCATTACCGCTTAGTCTGAGCGTCGCAGGCCCTGCGATGCGTCCGGGGCGTGCACAAAGCTTCTTACCCCATTCAAAGGACTTGAACCCTGTGAAAGCGTTAATCGTCATCGACGTACAACAAGGCCTGTTCCAGGCAGAGCCGGCACCTGCCTTCGCACATGATGTGATCGAACGCATCAACACACTCACAGTGGCAGCCAGAGCACAGAACGTGCCCGTAATCTTCGTCCAGCACGAGCTCGCCAACGGCGAGTTTCTCGTGCGAGGCAGTGCTACCTGGGCGCTCGATCATCGACTCGTCACCGCAGAAACAGATCGCTACCTCAGCAAAACTACCCCCGACTCGTTTCTGCGGACCGACCTCCAGTCCCTGTTGCAGCAGTTCGATATTTCGCACCTTGTGGTATGCGGCTATGCGACCGAGTTCTGTGTGGATACCACGATCCGCCGCGGTGCAGGTCTGGGCTATGAAATCACCTTGATCAGCGATGCTCACACTACGCAGTCCAAGCCACATGCCGATGCTGCGCAGATCATTGACCACCATAACGCGACCTTATCCAGCATCAAGAGCTTCGGTGTACGTATCCAGGCGCTGCAAACCGCAGCCGTCGACTTCAATACCTGAATAGAGAACACCCACACTCAAGAGGTCCGTACACTCAAATCGAGGGTACGGATGCACCGCACACCAGTTGCGCGAACCCTTCCCGAACTGGATGCCCGCTCGCGCGTTTATGGGTCAACAGGTAATGGTCCACCCTGGGGAATACCAGCTCGTCGCGCGCCATCACATTCAGAAATGCTCGATGATTGTCGTAGACGCCCCTGGGGACTACCGCCATGCCTATCCCCTGCTCGACACACGCCATGATGCCGCCCCAGCTCCCACACACCACTGTTTCCACACCCTGCAACGACGCCTTGCACCAGGCCAGTGCCACCGCCTGGAAAGGGCACCCTTCAGGCCATGCCAGAAGCTTTCGGTTGTTCAGATCCAAGGGGCCCTGCTGCAACCACGCCTGCGGATGAACCAACACCGGCCGCTCACCTGTGATCTTATGAGTCGTGAGCTTCGGATTGACCGGAGCAAACGCAACTATGGCAATATCCAGCCTCCCTTCCACAACGCTCTCTACAAGATCCGGCCATGTACCCGTAGTGATCTCCAATACCACTTGGGGATACTCACGCGTGAACGCCGCAACTATGGCGGCCAAGCGGGTACTGACAAAAGAATCGATCCCCCCCACTTTGAGCGTACCGCTGAGCTTTTGGGTGTCATCGAAACACGCCTGCGCTTCGGAAAATGCCTCCAGCACCTTTTCTGCATGAGTCAGCAGGTGCTTTCCAGCGGCGCTTAATTCGACGCCTTTGTCTCGTCTATTCAATAGACAGCATCCGAGCTCGGCCTCCAGGGCCTTCATGCGCGCTGTCACGTTCGAGGGTACGCAATGCACCGATTTGGCGGCCTTGACGATGCTTCCCGCTTTATAGATAGCGGTGAGCATCCTTAATTGCGAGATATCCATATACACCTCTGGTGAATCGCCGATTCATTTATTTTTAGTTGTGCGAGCCTCCTAGCCCATGGATTCTACTGCTACTGCCTAGTCAGCATCAAAAACCAAACGACAACTTCGAAGCACCAAGTTACAAACAAGGAGCTGCGCATGTCCGGTTATTATGAAGAGATCACCAAGCTCGCTACCTCTGTACATCAGCACGGCGCTTTGAATAACGCCTTTTATGAACGCTGGCTGGCCGCCCCGCTGTCTTTTGATGAACTGGCGCTGTTTGCGAAGAATTATTTGGTAAGAACTTCGCAGACTTCGACAATGCTTGCATTGTCGCTGGTACACACCGACAACCTCTGCGCCCGCGTCGAGATTGCCAAGAATCTGTACTCCGAATACGGCTACGGTCAACCGCAGAAAGCCCACATTCATTTGCTGGAGAATTTCCTGACCGATCTCCTGAGCAGAGTAGCGGTTGCTTACACGCCAGTGACAAAGCTGAGCGATGATCTGATCCTGCCAAGCACTCGCCAGTTCGTGGCTGAGCAGCAAGCCCTGTACACCCGCACGCCTGAGAAAAGTGGCTGTCAGCGCGCATTGGGCGCACTGTTGGCCCAGGAATGGCTCGCATTTTCCACGCTCACCCGCCTGTATGAGGGCGTGCGGCACTACCAGCATCTCTACGCTTCCAACGACGAATTCCACGAGCATTGCGAGTACTTCTACGTCCATATCGGCAATGCCGAGAAGGAGCACAAGATACAGGCGATTCACACAGCCACTCTCGAGTGTCACGACGATGATGAGTTCGCAGCGCTGGCAGACGGTTTCTATGATTTCATGACACTAACGGAGCAGTACTGGAACGGCATCGCCCATGCCATGGGGTATCGCCCGAGCCAAGAGCAAGCACCCTCCACACTCAGTATCTGAAAATCAGCCAGAAAGACAAAACCCCTACCTGCTTGCGCAGATAGGGGTTTCGGAATTGAATCTTGACGATGACCTACTCTCACATGGGGAAACCCCACACTACCATCGGCG